>NZ_JADMLB010000050.1 GCF_015482765.1 Halodesulfovibrio sp. | reverse complement strand
CCGAAGCCTCGTACCGAAGCTAGTGCTTTAAGATCCAACTTGGAAGGATTGAAGGGAACTGCGCAGAGTAATTCGCATACCTCAGTTCAAGAAAGCAGTATTTCCAAAGTGTCAACAGGAAAAACATCGCCAAAGACTCAAGCGGCTAATACGAACGGCAAAAGTACTCCAGAAGTAGCGTCGAAAGATGGCGCCCACCAGAAAGCGCCTGTAAAGAATAGTGCAGCCCCGCAACAGAAATCAGGCAACTCAGACTCTCCGAAGATTCGTATCGAAGCTAGTGCTTCAAAAGCAAATTTGGACGGTTTGAAGGCTGGCGCTAGAAAAGGTGATTCACAAATAGGTCATCAAGCTGAGGGCAAGGGAAAGAAACATGCTGTGACTGCAAATGATTCACCAAAAAAAACAGATGGTAAAGTCCATGACAACAATCATCCTCAATCTGGCCTTGCTGGTTTAAAAAAATATGCTTCTAAAGATAATAAAGCATCCCATACTAGTAAGGGGCATGAGGCAAATGTAAGCGCTAGCGCGGAAGGAATCTCTAAATTAAAAGGTTCGAGTAAAATAACTGGTCATCAAGCGAATTCTTCAGGGAAAAGCAAGAGTTCTGGGATTAGTAAGAAGGTAGATGGTGGGATGTCGATGTAACATTTTGAATAGTTGTGGTTGATTTTGTGATTAGTGCCAAGTTTCGAAAAATGTTGTGTTGTTCTGTTATTTGCCATTAGTGGAGTAACTATCGCTGCAGCAGGAATTACCCAGCATACTTATTCAAGTTTGTTATGAAGCGGTGGGCAATAAGTTTGGTGAGTTAGATCTTTATTTTCAAAATAACTTTTTCTTTTTTGTCAGTAACTCGCAAGATCTGGTTGCGCGGTTGAAAAGTTGGCTAGAAAATGATGTACAATTTCTTTTTGAAGTAGATCGTTTTTTAGACGGTGAGGTATGACTTAAAAAAGGAACTGGATGAAAAACCATGTCCATTAACGTGTAAGCTTCCTGCGAACAGAATTTATGGCAGTACTGCCAGGGCATGGACTTATTTCCCCAGGTAAACATCTGCTCCAGCCAAAGGTGTCATTAACGGTTTGCGAACTTACGGAAGCGGGGTGCATAATAGTAGGCCGTTTATTAGCAGCTTATAGCACTACAGGAAATGCGTTTAGCGCCATCTGCATTATTTTGCAGGGGGCACTGCACTGATCTCACCATTTATTACCTATTCATAATATCGGTTAATTGTGTTTCTATCTTGAACTGAATGTTGTCATCTAACGTATTACCACCGTCATCGGTAAAAATGTAAGTGTATATAAAGCTATATTCCATTTTAGATACGGTTTTATATGGATAAATTGTAAAAGAGGCTTCTAGCCCGTTGATTTGCACCGTACCGCTTTTTTCTATCTCATTTTTATTGTTTGTTGAAACACAAGCATCTTTTAAGATCCTTTTAACATTAGCAAATGCAGTCTCGTCATCATTTGTTAATGTTACCTCACCACAATACAGAATTGTTCTTGGTACTGAGATTCTAATGTCCTGAATTCGTTCTTGTAGATCGTGTTCAACTGCCAGTATTGGATAGCTCGGTACACTTTCTATAACCCATATCTCATCCTTCCATGTCACTTCAGGTAAGGTTGTAATCGTATAAACGACACTGCAATCGGTTGGAAAGATCGTAATGGTAAGATGGGCTTTGTTGTATGCAAAAAGTTCCCAATCAGAGTATAAAGCTGGATACTCTGAGCTTCTAGGGTCAACAACTTTGTATCCTCGCTTGTATTTTAGCGTTACATCATATTCTGCGTTGCTATTACCTGTAACAAACCTGCTTACGTAAACGCCCTGGGTGTGAAAAGAAGGCTGATAAGAAGAGTTCTCTCCGTAGTAGATCTCGTGATAGCCAGGAATAACTGATGTGTCCCGCTCCAATTGCTCTTTTATTTTTTCTAACACAACTTGTTTGCTTACAGACGAGTCAATAATGATTGTCTTTGTGTATACTTGGCTAAAACATGAATGTTGAACTATTGGATCCTTAAATAACGTCGCACAACCACTTAAGAAGCACAGGGTTAACACTAGAAGACTTATGTTAGCCTTTTTCATTCATCCTCTCCTTTGAGCAACTTTGCAAAAGGGTCGTACGCATATTGTGTCAGCAGGGCTAAAAGAAGCTAAATTGGCAACCAAATTTTCAACCGATCTTTAACATATTGCGCTGCTGTTGCTTCGTTTGGTTGTCTTGAAATCTTTTTCCATGAAGGCAGTACCAGCCAGTAAAACGGTCGTGTGGAATTCGCACGTTCTTCACTCCGCAGTCCTTTGTCTATTGAATAGAAGTCAACGGTTACAGAAAGAACCAATGCGGTACTTGTGATACCTACGCTTCCAGTTCCGGCTTGATGGATAGGATAGTAAGGGGCATTTGTGGGAAACTCATCACCAGCAAGAAGGAACATCCAATAAAAACTTTTTCCGGGGTAACGTCCATTTGGTCGGGCATTTGGCCAATGCGTGTTAAAGCGTCGCGTATAATATTTATCGGTCTCACCAAAAGGCACTTGCTCGTGTTGTGTTGAGCTATATTTTATTCCGTTAATATCTTTTATCCGTTTGTTATGTCGAAATCGCCATTCTTTCTTTGCATATTCCCCTGCAATGTTTTGTAAGGCGTGCACAAATTGGCGATCAACTAAAAATCTATCAATTTCAAAATGTAACTGTTCATCATTTTCAAGCCAGCTTTTTAAACGAGCAACTAAATCTGGTGAATAGCGCACATCAAACAAAAAATTATTTCGGAAGTACTTATTTAGTGATCCAAACTTACTACCGACCGCCCTATAAAAACTTCTATACGAGTGTTGGCTTGTATATGCGTATCCACAATTGGGGAGGGCCAACAGGGCTATCATGCATACCGTAATGATTCGTTTTTTCATACTTCCTCTTTGTTCTTGCTCTGCAATACTGTCTAATTGCTTTTTCCTTATCGCTAATAACTGGTTATAACAATTAGTTAAAGGTGTGCAGGGGGGGCGTATGGATCTGGGAAATTCATGGCTATCTAAAAAAAGCAAATTGATTACTACTTGCGCGTTATTCATAGCTGCAGGTGTATCGTACTATGCATCACCACTAATTTTTCCTGCTGATGCTACTTCAGCGAACACTTACTTAACGGCTTACTTGGAAGAGTAACAACTTTAAGCAGCAGGGGCTTTTGTCATAGCTAAAGGATTAAATGCTGCTATTTCTTTATTGTAGAGCATTGATGTTGGTTTCTCATTAGGGGCATCGTTTTCCATTTCACCTGCTGAAGTTCTTGATCCTGCAAATACGTTATAGAGAAAATATCCGACTGGTTGTTGATTGCTTCAGGTGCAATTCTTCTCGAAAGGCTGCTTCTTTCCATTAATGGGGCTATCACGCTAAAATTCTTGCTACCTGTTTCATGTTTAGCATTAGCATGTTCAGTCTGGCTCCCTGCCAACTTGCAACATCGCATAGGGGCTGCCGGCAGACAGGGAGTCGCATTAAGTATAATCATCTTGCTTCTCGTTCCAGCCTCGATTCAGTTTTCAATATTTCTAGAAAATAATATTCTTGAGCACATCATTATATATACACAGGACTCACTGCAAAAAAATAGTAAAGCAATTGATGCCATCAGTAGTGAGCTACTCTTTCTGACAGATTGATCCTAACCAAGAATCAATAGGTGTAGTTCCCCCAAATGCTGCTCCTAAGGTGAAACCCGAAAAGTCGTCTTCGTTACCTCCTTCTGTGGGAGTGTTGCAACGAGCAGTTGGTAGCGCGAAAAACTACTTAGCAAAATTTACCCAGCTACCACACTTGCAAGCAAGTTCGGCTGAAGAATCATTTTTAGGCAAAGCAAAACGTAAGTGGAGTGAAGCGACGAGTAGCTATTCTTACTCTGAGCTAAAAAAGAAAGTTCGTAACCTGACAACGCAATTAAAAGAAAAGACAGTCGTTATGACAAAAAGTTTTTTAACGCTTCTCACAATCATTTTGCTGAATACTGTGATCTTGCCAATTATGACTCTTGTAATTCTGTGGCTAGTTATCCGATCACTTTTTAAATCTAATGAAGTGACTAGCTACATGGGGCGAAGTCTACCTGAGTCGCATTAACAATGAATGAAGATGACTCAATACGAATTATTCCAAAAGGCTCAAACATTAAGTATGTATTTTTAATGAGAGAGATGCCTCTTTCTTCTAAAAAGATATGCAATACTCCCAAGTACCGAGGGCGAAACTGAAAAAATGAACTAGTGGGAGAAGTTGAAGAGTTGTTGGATACAGGCCTACAATACCCTGTTCAATATACTGACAGAAAAAAGTTAATTGGGAAGATCTTCAAAAATAGAACAATTAGATTTAGCAAGTAATATTGTTGAACAAGTATTTGAGAATAAAAACAAAAAATGAAACGTCGTTAGTTTGTAGGCTCTTTTGAGCAACATGGCTTAGCTGGATGTTTATAAAATTTTAGCATGATCATAGATTGGTTGAAGATAAAAATGAATGGCTTTTAGAATTAACATGAAGGTGTAAGTTAGGTGTAAATTTTCCTGCTTTTCTTGTCGCTAATGTCGTTAGTATTTCTTTCTACCCTTTGCAAATAAAGGAATAAGCAGTTTTCGTTAGATATGACACCTGCCTTTCACGCAGGCGACGGGGGTTCAAATCCCCCTGGGGACGCCAAGCAATTTAAGCTCTTACACGAAAGTGTAAGAGCTTTTTTTGTATTTTGTTTTTTTAAGTAAAAAGAGTGTTTTACGCGACAAGAACCTTTTGGATCAACAGACAGGGCAGCACGCTGATGTATTTGGGGTAAAGGAACAATATGTGTTCTTACTACACTGAGGTTCCATAAAAATGCTCCCTGTTCCGTATCGCATTCGGAACAGGGAGCATTTTTATTTTATGAGCTTTAGGGGGTATATAGTTTGGTTGTTGTATAACGTGTTTAAAAAGAAGAATATTCAAAGAGGACTGCTTAAGGTTACAGTGAGTTATAATCTCTTCATGATCTTAGCGCATTCAGTAGGTATTTCATGCCATTTAATTTGCTTTTCCCAATCTAATTGCTTTTATTTGGACTTTTGTAGTGTGGAAGGACTGGTTGTAAACTTTATCTGCTCATTGTTATCAATGTTAGATAGTCAGAGTGTTTATCTCGCACAGATTTTTGAGATTCGTCTTATTAAAAAAACGAGAAACCGGCTTGGGCATGTTTTGATGAGCTTCCGTGTCGTATGAGGTTGGCAGCAACTCACGACTAATATCTTTTTCCTGTCTTTAAATCTTCTTGACATTATTGCATGCAATTTGTTCCTTTGCAGAGCATTTTTTGCATGCAATTTTAATATAAGCTGCATGTGTGCATCTTTTTTTTATTTATCTAGCTGATATTACAACGTTAAAAAAACATTACTCTGTGGCATGAATAATGCTCACTACTGAATATGCAACATACTACTACCACCTGTCCTTATTGCGGCGTTGGCTGCTCATTGTCTCTTGCAGTAGACAATGATCGGATTGTTAGTGTTTCTCCAGGACCGGAACCTTCTGTAAATAAAGGTGCTCTTTGTTCAAAAGGGCGCTTTGGTTTTGATTTTGTTCATCACAAAGATCGGTTAACAACACCGCTTATACGTAAGGACGGTGTCCTTGTGCCTGCATCTTGGGATGAAGCCCTTGGGCTTATTGCCAGCAAGTTTTCGGAAATTGCTTCTTTGTACGGTGCTGATGCGTTAGGTGGCTTCAGCAGCGCCCGTTGCTCCAATGAAGAAAACTATCTTTTCCAAAAGTTGTTTCGTGCCGGAATAGGGACGAATAATGTCGATCACTGTGCGCGACTCTGACACGCCCCGACTGTAGCCGGTCTGGCTACATCACTTGGCAGCGGCTCCATGACCAACTCCATTCGTGAGTTATGGGATATGGGGGCAGGAGATTGTGTTTGTATTATCGGTACAAATACTACGGCCTGTCATCCCGTTATCGGGCTTGGAATGATGCAGGCAAAGCGCAATGGCGCTCAGCTTATTGTTATTGATCCCCGTGAAATAGATTTAGCACGTGAGGCTGATGTTTGGCTCCGGTTAAGACCGGGGACTGATACTCCTCTTCTTTCTGCAATCGCAGGGGAAATTTACAATGCCGGTATGGTGGATGTTGAGTCTGTTGCAGCATCAACAGAAGGGTTTAAAGAATTTTGTGAAGGGCTTGCAAAGTTTGATGCTGAATCTGTTGCAGCTCTTTCAGAAGTGGCCGCGGATGATATCCGCAGAGCAGCCCGCTGTATCGGGCGGGCTAGAAACACAGCTTTCTATTATACAATGGGGGTTACTCAGCACACTACAGGAACTAACAACGTGCTGGCTGTATCTAACCTTGCATTGCTTACGGGTAACATCGGACGTCCAAAAACCGGCGTAAATCCACTTCGTGGACAGAATAATGTTCAAGGCTCTTGCGACATGGGGGCGCTGCCGAATGTTCTTACCGGTTATCGTTCTGTAACAAACGATGATGTTCGGGGCAGCTTCGAGGAAGCATGGAACGTTACCATTCCGGCTGAAAAAGGGCGAACTATTCCTGAGATGCTCAACGCAATTGAAGAAGACAAAATGAAAGGGCTGTTTGTTTTTGGGGAAAACCCGATGCGAAGCGATCCTGACATTAATCACGTAGAGCACTGCCTGCATCATGTTGAATTTCTGGTTGTACAGGATCTGTTTTTGACCGAAACCGCTGAGCTTGCTGATGTAGTTCTTCCGGGAGCAAGCTTTGCAGAAAAAGACGGAACATTTACCAGCACTGAACGTAGAGTTCAGCGAATCCGCGCAGCTGTTTCTCCTGTTGGAGATAGCAAACCGGACTGGAAGATTCTTGCAGAGTTGCTTGAGCGTTTAGGCCGGCCTGAAAGGTATGCTGATGTGAAGGATGTTTTTGATGAAATGCGCATGCTTACCCCGACACACACAGGTATTACCTATGAACGGCTCGAAGCAGGGGGTATCCAGTGGCCTTGCCCTGATGAATCTCATGCAGGGACTCCGATTTTGCATGTTGGAAACTGTATGCGAGGGGCAGGCAAGTTTGTTCCGCTGGAGCATAGAGAACCTGCGGAATTGCCGGATGCAGAGTATCCTCTCACTCTTACAACAGGACGTGTCGTTGCGCATTATCATACAGCGACTATGACACGGCGCTGTTTTGGGCTTGCGGGAACATGGCCAGAAGAACTGGTAGAAGTGCATCCTGCCGATGCTGCTGAGTATGGTATTGCTGACGGCGACTTAATTGAACTGCGTTCCCGTCGAGGCGTTGCAACAGGACGGGCATGGGTAACTCGAAGAGTTCCTCGCGGTTTGGTGTTCATGACATTCCACTTTTCTGAAAGTCCGGCAAATATTTTAACAACCTCTGCGGCAGATCCGGTAACGGGTACTCCTCAATTAAAAGTCTGTGCTGTCGCAATTCGTAAACTTACTGAAGAGTCCACCTCTGTGGAATCTTTATCTATAGAGGAACATGCATCATGCCACATCGCTTAAATCCTTTTATTCTTGCTACTGCTTCAAAATGTATCGGTTGCAGGGCATGTGAACTTGCCTGTGCAGCTGCACATATTGAAGGCGGTGTTTCCGTAGGAAGTCTTCAAGCGCCGCTTTCCCCACGTTTATATTTGACTTGTGTTGGCGAAATGCGTGTTCCGGTAGGGTGTAGGCACTGTGAAGATGCTCCATGTGCAGCAGTATGTCCGAATGCGGCAATTTATAGAACAGACCGTGGTGTTCAGGTGGATGAAAGCCGTTGTGTAGGCTGTAAAACCTGTATTGTGACTTGTCCTGTCGGAGCAATGGAAATGGGGCAGATCTGGGAAAACGGGAAACCAGTGATGCGTCGTGTGGCTAATGATAATTCACCTGAAGGTTCTGAAATGGAACCAGCACTGTTAGCGAGCAAATGCGATCTTTGTAAAGATCGTGCAGGCGGACCGGCCTGTGTTGAAGCGTGCCCTGAACAGGCACTTGCCTTGATTTATCCTGATGCAATTAAACGACGCCGTAATATTCAAGCTGCACTTGCCTTAAAAGGCACCGGAGCAAGAGCCGGAGAGGTTTTGTAATGTCTGTTTCATCCCCCATTGTTTCTATTGACCCTCTGTTATGCACGGGCTGTCGTCGTTGTGCTGAAGTTTGCCCTGTAGATGCTATTGTCGGTACGTTGCATCAGCCGCAATCTATTGACACAGAACGATGTGTCATGTGTGGGCAGTGCGTATTACGGTGTTCTGCATTTGCTTCTCCTTTTGATGAAACAATTTCCGATATTCCGGCAATTCGTAAAGAACGCGGACTGCCTGAAGATGACTCCTCAACCTTATTTGCAGCGCACTTTAGAGTGGATAAAGGCTCTGTTTCAAGCATGCTTGAGGATACAGATAAAATTTCAATGGTTCAGTGTGCACCTGCGGTTCGGTCTTCTATTGCAGAAGAATTCGGCTTGGCACCTGGTACACTTACTCCGGGACAGCTTGCAGCTGCATTACGAAGATTGGGATTTGATTTAGTATACGACACAATTTTTGCTGCAGACGTAACAATTATGGAAGAGGCTTCTGAGCTTTTAGAACGTCTGGAATCTGGAGAAAATCTTCCAATGTTTACCTCCTGTTGTCCGGGGTGGGTGAGATATATGGAAACAGCATGGGATGATCAGTTATCCCATCTTTCCAGCTGTAAATCACCGCAGCAGATGGCTGGTGCACTTTTTAAAAGTTACGGTGCTGAGATTGCAGGAAAGCAGCCGGAACAGATTGCAAGCGTTGCAGTGATGCCGTGCACCGCTAAGAAATTTGAAGCAGGACGCCCCGAAATGCAGGCGGACAGTGTGCCGGATGTTGATGCGGTATTAACTGTTACCGAACTTGCTGATATGCTGAAGCGTAAAGGCATTCAGCTGACAAGCCTTCAGGAAGAAGAGTTTGATGCTCCGCTTGGATTATACTCCGGTGCCGGAACTATCTTTGGTGCATCCGGCGGTGTTATGGAAGCTGCATTACGTACAGCTATTGCCGTTACAACAGGCAAAGAAGTAGACGAAAGCGGCGTAACATTTACGAAGACTGAAGAAGGCATTTCCCGGGCAACAATTAACGTTGCAGGAAAGACCGTACGTGCTGTGATTGTTTCCGGTTTAGCCCATGCGGCAAAACTGCTGGAAGATGTGCGTGCAGGCAAAGCTGACTTTGATTTTATGGAAGTGATGTGCTGTACCGGAGGCTGTGTTGCAGGTGGCGGACAGCCAAAATTGTTGCCGCATGTAGATTTGCAGGATGCCATTCAACGCCGTCGTGAGAGTCTGCATGTGCATGATAAAGCATTACCTGTGCGTGCTTCGCATAGAAACCCTTCAGTTACAGCGTTGTATGAAAATTATCTGGAGAAACCGTTGGGGCACCGCTCTCACACGTTACTCCACACCACGTATGGTGAAGCCGCAGGGGGACACGAGTAATGCATCCGTTTGTATTATCTGATCCGTCCCGTTGCATTGGATGTCGGGCTTGCGAAATCGCTTGTGTGGACGCTCATATGGATGAAGATATGGTTGAAGCTGGGAACAAAGAGCTTCCCTTTTCTCCACGAATCAGCATTGTCCATGAAGCAGAAGTGACTGCTCCGGTTCAATGCCGTCAGTGTGAAGAAGCGCCGTGTGTGGCGGCGTGTCCTGCTGGAGCAGTAGTTTCAGAAGGCGATACTGTGCGGGTCGAAACAGAGCGTTGTTGTGGTTGCAAGGCGTGCATGGCTGCTTGTCCGGTGGGGGCAATGCAGGTTGCGGTAATCCCCGGAAAAATAAAAACGCCTGTCGCTCATAAATGTGATCTTTGCACAGGGCGTGAAAAAGGGCCGGCGTGTGTTGAAGTGTGTCCAGCTGGGGCATTAAGAGTCTTCGGTAGAGAAGACCTTCAGCGTATTCCGGTTTCGAAAAGGCGACAGAGCGCTTCTCAATTGGCTGGATATAACTAAAGGAGTCTACGACATGACCTCTTCAAACTCAATTTATCAGGCTGTTGTTGAGGAGCAGACTGAGTTCATAAGACGTTTTCGACCGGACGGGCGATTGACGTTTGTAAACAGCGCATTGTGCCGTTTTTATGGAAAAACTGCTGAAGAGCTGCTTCAATATAATTTTGTGGATTTATTGAGTGAAGAGGAACGGGACTCCATTGTTGAGCAGGTGTATTCAATATCACCTGATAATCCTGAAATAATAACAGAGCCGAGTTATCGTGGCGCTGACGGGCGCATGCATTTTGTTCAGTACGTAACAAAAGGCATCTTTGATGAACACGGCAACGTAATAGAGTATCAGTCTGTCGGGCGGGATATGACAGCGCAGCGGCAGGCTGAGGCAACGCTTGCTGAAGCGAGAATAGCAATGGAAAAAGCCAGCAGAGTGACAACTCTTGCTGTGATCGGTGGTGGCATTGCACATGAGATTAATCAGCCGTTAAATGCGATCCGAATCCTTACAGCTTCTGCTCAGTTGCTGGCAGAGCGATCCAAAACTGTGGATGCTGATTTGAATAGGGTATTGAAGGATATTGCAGCGCAGGTAGATCGGATTGATTCAATCGTGAACCATCTCCGGGAGCATTTGCGCCAAAATCAAAGCACCGCGTCGGGGCGGTGCGATTTAGGGAGTGCTGTGCAATCTGCACTTTCTTTGATTAACGCGCAAATTGCAGCAAAAGGAATCCGGCTTGAGGTAAAGATTGCTTCGGAGCTTCCAAAAGTCAGCGGTACTGCTATTCGTTTTGAAGAACTTGTAGCGAACCTTGTAGCAAATGCTATGCAGGCGTTGGAAGGCTCCGGCAGAGAGCAAAAAACAATTTGGATTGATGTGACCGCAAGCGGTAATGATGAGGTTACGCTTACTGTTTTAGATAATGGAACAGGGTTTAAGCAGGAACTTGCAGAGAAAGTTTTTGAACCGTTCTTCTCCACCAAACCTTCAGGCAGTTCAATGGGATTGGGCTTATCCATTGTACAGACAATTGTGCAGGCTGCCGGAGGATCAATAACTGCATCAAATCATGAGCAGGGTGGAGCGTTGATAACGGTAACCTTGCCTGCGGCGGGATAAAAATAAGGATGAGGACATGCGTATTCTTCTTGTAGACGATGATACGGCTACCAGACATTCTCTTGCTGAGTATCTGACTCTGCTTGGGAATGCTGTTACCTCGTGTCCAGATGCAGAAAGCGCACTTGAAGTATTCCGCACCCATGAGTTTGAGATGGTGCTTTCGGATATTCAAATGCCGGGTAAAACGGGCATTGAATTGGTTCGGGATATAAAAAAGCTGTCCGGTTCAGTCCGTTCTGATGTTGTTTTGTACACAGGACATTCTGATTTGGAACTAGCAATTGGTGCGCTACGTGCTGGCGCGTATGACTACATGACCAAGCCGATAAATTTGGAAGAGCTAAGAGCTATTTTGAATAGAGTCGCAGAGCATCAGTCTTTATTGATTGAAAATGATCGACTGACAAGAAAGTTCGACGAGGTTGTTGCAGAGGCAACCAGTGATTTCAGAGCTGAGCTTTCCCGTTTGCAGGAACAGTTGGCAAAGCAGGCTGGGCTGGATGATATAGGTATTTTTTCAGAGCCTATGTGGCAGGTGGTTTCACAGGCAAAACGCTACCATGAGGACAGGGAGCTTCCTGTTCTTATTCAGGGTGAAACCGGCGTCGGTAAAGATATTGTCGCAAAGATTATTCATTATGGAGCGGAGAAATCTCCTCTTCCATTTGTAGCAATTAACTGCGCTGCACTGCCTCCTTCTTTGTTCGAAAGTGAATTGTTCGGATACACGGCAGGCGCTTTTACCGGAGGTTCTTCACGCGGAGCTAAAGGGAAAATCGATCTTGCTAAGGGTGGAACACTGTTTTTGGACGAAATTGGGGAAATTCCCGTTGAGCTTCAGGCTAAGCTTTTGAGAGTTATCGAAGATAACAGTTTTTACAGAGTCGGTGGACTTGAGAAAATAGAGACCGATATTAGAATAATTGCTGCCACGAACCTTGATCTAGGTGAACGCATGAAGCAGGGGCTTTTTAGAAAGGACCTGTATTACAGATTGCGGGTTGGTTCTATTGTTGTTCCACCGTTGCGGGAACGTCCTGAAGATATAGTTCCGATGGCAAAGCTGTTCATTACTAAGTTTGCTAAAAAACGCGGAAAGCAGTTTGCAGGCATTTCCGCGGATGCTGCCCGTCTGTTGCTGGCACATACTTGGCCGGGTAATGTTCGTGAATTGAAAAATACCTTGGAATGGGTGTCAGTTATGCATGATGCTCCGGAACTTGCTGTCGAACATCTGGAAGCTATATTGGCAGACTCCGCGGAAACAGCTTCTTCTGTCCAGCCTGTTCCTGTTTCCGTACAGAAAGCGGCAGCAGTGAAGAAAAAGCGTAACCGTCCGACGGATGAAGATATTACCAATGCGCTACTGACAACATCCGGTAACAAAACAAAGGCTGCCGCTATGCTCGGTATATCAATTCGTATGCTGTATTACAGATTGGCAGAACATAAAAAAACTTCATCTGAGCAATAAAGTGTCTGTCGAATTCAAGACCCTTTGATTGAAGTCTATCGCTAGTAACAGACTCTAGCAGCTCAGAAATTAGATTATATAAGAAGAGTTAACGACTTTTGTTTCAGCAAAGCCGTGGCGTTTTCTTTTGGAGAAAAAATGAAAACCGACATAAACGGACTTGAGAATTTTATTGAGACTCAGAAAGTGTGGGATATCGTTCACCGTAACGCCCATGCAGATTCTGCACGCGTTTGCGATATCCTCGCTAAAGCTGAGGAAGCAAAAGGGCTGACGCTTGATGAAACCGCGTGTCTCTTGCAGGTAGATGATCCTGAGCTTAATGAAAAAATCTTTGAAACAGCCGCAAAGGTGAAGCAGGCCATTTACGGAAACCGTGTGGTCTTGTTTGCACCGCTTTATATTACGAACGAGTGTAGTAACCGATGCGCATATTGCGGATTTAAAGATACGAATACTGATCTTGTTCGCAGAACTCTGTCTCCCGAAGAAATTCGTCAGGAAGTAAGCATTCTGGAAGGTATCGGACATAAACGTCTTCTTCTGGTGTATGGCGAGCATCCTAAATTCGGCGCGGATTGGATCGCAGAGACAGTTAAAACAGTCTATGAAACTGTTACAGAAAAAAGTGGCGAGATAAGACGGGTAAATATTAACTGCGCCCCCTTGGATGTCGAAGGCTTTCGTACGCTCCATGATGTTGGTATCGGCACATACCAATGTTTTCAGGAGACGTATCATCCCCAGACATATACAAAGCTCCATCCAAGGGGGCACAAAAAACATTTTCTGTGGCGCCTTCATGCAATGCACCGGGCCATGGAAGCAGGTATCGATGACGTAGGAATGGGCACATTGCTCGGGCTGTATGATTATCGTTTTGATACTATTGCGTTATTGACTCATGCGCAAGAGTTGGAAAAACGCTTCGGTGTCGGTCCCCATACGTTGTCTTTCCCAAGACTTGAGCCGGCCTTGAATTCTGATATTGCCTTCAACCCTCCATACCCGATTTCTGACAGTCAGTTTAAGCGGCTTGTGGCTGTATTGCGTTTGGCAGTTCCTTTTACGGGGTTGATTTTGAGCACCCGTGAGAATGAAGAAATGCGCCGTCAGCTTCTTGATGTGGGAGTTTCACAGTTAAGTGCCGGTTCCCGAACCTATCCGGGAGCGTATTCTGATCCGAATTTTGATCGACCTGAAGTGCAGCAGTTTTGCGTAGGCGATAACCGCAGCTTGGATGAAGTTATCCAAGAGATAGTAGGTCATGGGTATGTACCGTCATGGTGTACGGCGTGTTACCGTGAGGGGCGGACAGGTGAAGAATTTATGAAGCTTGCAAAAAATGGATTTATACAAAAATTCTGTAGTCCTAATGCGCTACTTACTTTCAGTGAGTACCTTCAGGATTACGCAAGTGAAAAGACTTGCGTAGCAGGACATGCCTTTATCCAAAAAGAGATAGGGAAAGGTTCTGATGCCAATCGTAAATTGCTTGTAGAGCGCTTAACGCGAATCGAACAAGGAGAGCGAGATTTGTATCTCTAACTAAAGTAATGAGAAGGGAGCTGATAAACAGCTCCCTTTTTTTATGTGCTATCAGTAAGAGTAAGGATGGCAAAGATAGGACGCCTCGTTTACCCTATGTTAGAAAAAGTACACCTTCTCTTATAATTATTCATGTATTCAGCATGGTTGTTGTTGTGGTAAACGGGTGCGAATCAGGTCTTATACTGTTGATATTTCCTACGGTCATGCAAATAAGCCTGATAATTTCAGTGCAATTTTGCTACTCTCCTGCGTTTCTAGAGCGTGTAGACAAGTCTTCCGTATGTATTTGGGTTCGTTAGCGAAGTAAAACGGGACCTGATAGTGCGGAAACAGTTTATGTAGTCTCCTTTTCTACTCGAAGATCGAATAATATATTTTCCATATATTGCACTGTATGTACGATCTTGTTTTTCTCGAAATCACATATCAGTATGACAACGCAACATAAGGAACTTGTATGAGTAAACTCCCATCCAGTATCTTCAATGAGGTTATTGGACCGGTAATGACCGGTCCGTCCAGCTCACATACTGCTGCTCCATGCCGTATCGGAAATCTTTCAGGTCAGCTTGCAGGCGGAAAGTTGTCGAAGGTTACAATTACTTTTGAAACAATGGGGTCTTTTGCAACCACGTACAGAGGACAAAAGTCCGATCAAGGACTTGCAGCCGGTCTTCTGGGGATGTTTCCTCCAGATCCTCGTTTGTCAGATGCCTTAGAGCTGGTGAAGCGTGAAGGTATTGATCTGAAGTTTGTGGTGGAAGATTTTAACGTTGATCATCCAAACGTTGTTCTTCTGGATATTACAAACGAACATGAAGAGCGCGTTTTAGTCAAAGCGCTGTCTACAGGTGGCGGAAGAATTGAGTTGGCGGAGATCAATGGCTGTCCGGTCTACATGGCCGGCGATTACCACGAACTGGTGATTATGCTCTCTGAACAACCAGCCATCGGAATTGAACAGCTTTGCAGTAAAATAAAAACGATGTTGAGTAGCAATGGTGTTTATGTTCATGGCACGATTGTTAGTGATAATGGACAAACAGATCGTTCGTGGCGCGGTGTGATTGTTCTTCACACTCGTGATACCTTGTCTGAAAAATTTTTACAGACCATCCAGTCGCAATGCGGTGATGCGTTACTCCGTGAAGTCGCTCCTGTGATGCCTGTTCTGGCTTCTGATTCATGTTCTGTTCCCTTTACTCGTGCTGAAGGTATGCTGAAATGGTGCGCTGAACATGATAATGCTCCGTTGTGGAAAGCCGCTGTTGCGTATGAAGCAGCGCGTGGCAACGTCGATGAAGATGCCGTTCTGGAAATGATGAAAGATATTGCTGCACGTATGCAGAATGCTATTGAGGTCGGTATGACCGGCAAGTTTATGATGCGTGGATTTTTGACTCCGACTGCTGAAAAATTGCAGCATGCTGTTGATACACACAAATTTATTCCTACAGGTATGCTTGATTTGGCGACAGTAATGGCCGTTGCCGTCATGGAGCTGAATTCTTCCATGGGGTGTGTTGTAGCTGCGCCTACTGCCGGATCGTGTGGAGTACTTCCTGCGGCAGTGTTCAGTGCTCTTCTTTCATTAAATATTCCGGAAGAATCTCGAATGGAAGTCGCCGCAAAGGGGTTAATGGCAGCGGGACTTATTGGCGTCTTTATTAGTGAGCAATCCACATTTGCAACTGAGGTATGCGGGTGTCAGGCTGAGTGTGGTTCGGCTTCAAGTATGGCTGCTGGAGCTCTGGTTGATATGGCAGGAGGTACGGCGCAGGCTGCAAGTGATGCGGCGGCTCTGGCAATGCAGAACTCATTGGGGCTGACTTGCGATCCGGTTGCCGAACAGGTTGAAGTTCCCTGCATAGGAAGAAATGTTGGAGCGGTAAGTAATGCTGTTACGTCAGCTAATTTGTCCATGCATGGATTTAAAGGAAATTTACCGCTGGATGATGTTATCTGCGCAATGTGGGAAGTTGGGAATACTATGCCCGATACATTACGCTGCACAGGTAAGGGTGGTTTGTGTACTACTCCATCGGGTATGCGTATTAAAGAGGAAGTAGATCGAATTCGGTTTGCTTCCTGATAGCAAGATTGCGTCTGTGGCTGACGATTGTTTGTCTGCCCGGTAAGATAATGAGATACGTAATAAGAAAGGCTCTCGCATGGTATGCTGAGCCTTTTTTGTTTTTTATCAAAGAAACAAGATGAGTACGATTGGAATTCACATAAACACAATATAGTTTTTAACGTCTCCGTACTGTATGACTATGCCGTGGTAAGGGTAAGGAAAAGTCCCGTGCATCCAAGAAAGATTTCTAGAAAAAGGTACAGAACGAGCAACGCGTTAGCTTTTCCGTCCACACACCAGCTGACAGTTCGCCCAACTGCAAGTCCGAGCATAAATACTGTGAGGGAGCCGAGTGCGGCTTTAGTGTCGACAAAACCCCAGAAGGCAAGCATCCAGTACACAATAAATGCAAGGTAAAGACACATGACCGCACGAAAAATATTCAGCATATTTATGGTGCGAACTTCGAGCTTGTAGAGCCGTTTTAAGGTTGTTCTTGGGTATAATCCATAGCAGAGCGCAATCGGGAACAGCCCGATTGAACTTATAAGCAAGAGCATTTCAGCAGAAGACAAGTCGGACATCACTACCTCCCGACAAAGCAAGTTGAGATTGTTATTCATTGTCTGCCATTATTGTCGGCAGGGAACAGAAGATACTTTTTTACGTTTTCATTCTGTCAGGGCATTGCTGTTCCCGCATTTATTACCGCAATCTAATAATCAGAAACGATTAACAACTTGACTCTGATAATGGATTTCAATATCAAAAAAGGCGATATAAAAAGGTAGGAACGGTCTGTGAAAGAAAATGTTTTTAACCGTGAAGCCAAAGTAATTCGCAAAGCGCGTTCAGCGTTGTCGGACGGGACAATGCAGGGGGAAGGCGCGGAGCAGGCATACAGTGACCTGCTGAGTGAATACGAAAAGGTGGTTCGGCAGAGTAAGCGGTTATTGAAAATGGGGGATCGGATGCAAAACGCACTTTCTTCTCTTAACGAGGAGTTATTACTGCGTGAGCAGACGTTCAGGGGAATTTTTGAAAATGCTACAGAAGGAATTTATCGCACTGACGGCGAGGGACTTATTCTCGAGGCGAACTCGGCCTTAGCCCAGATGCTGGGATATTCATGCACAGACACGTTGCTGTGTCGTATTCCGGAGATTGCATCCATTTTTAGTAATCCGCATATGTTGGCACAATACCGAACGTCATTAATGAATAAGCGTGTTGTGCGGGGGATGCAGGCAAAGCTCCGTTGTGCAGATGGTGAAACCGTCTGGGCAGAAATCAATGCAGGAGCAATTGAAACACAATCCGCGGAAGAAAAACAGGCTCCGGGCGTTGTAGGCGTTATCGCAGATATTACTGAACGCAAAAGAATGATGCGCGAAATGTGCCGACTGGCGAGAACAGATTGCCTTACCGGTTTATGGAACAGGGGATACTTTGTTGAGCTCGCTGCACAGGAAATAGTTCGTTGCAGGCGGTTCGGGAGCAAGCTTTCGTTATTGCTGGTCGATGTCGACTACTTTAAGCGTGTGAATGACCAGTTTGGACATGATATCGGTGACAAGGTGCTTATTGGCGTAGCGGAAACACTCCGGAGTACATTGCGTGAAGTAGATGTTGTGGCTCGATTTGGTGGTGAAGAATTTGTTGTTATGTTGCCGGACACAGAGCTTAAAGCAGCGTGTAAAGCTGCCGAACGAGTTTGTCAGGTCATGCGTGAGCAGGATTTTGCAGATAAAGGGGATACCCCTTTACCTGTGACAGTCAGCATTGGCGTTACAGCCTATCAAGGTTCTGAAACCACATTGGACATTTTATTAAAACAAGCTGACCTTGCTATGTATTCTGCAAAGCACAAAGGGCGCGATAGGGTAGAATGTTGTTCTTTGGAGCAGGCAGGTAATTTTTGATGGAAGAGTTCATAGTCACGCAAACAAAGTCTTCACCACGGATTCATTTTAATCCGATTACGCATCGACATGTGATTACCGGAGAATCTTATCCGGAAAATTGTATTGAGTTTTATAAGCCTATGTTTGCGTGGCTGGCAGTATACCTTGGAAGTGTCTATAGCGTCACGGTCGAGGTGTCTTTTGACGTTTTGTATATCAACAGCTCAAGTTCCAGAGTGTTCGTAGAATTATTTGATCTTTTAGAAGATGCAGCATCACTGACAACTGAAGTTGTTGTTAACTGGCATTATCATGAAGATAACGAATTGGCGTTGGAGTGCGGTGAAGATTTTATGGAAGATGTTCAGAACATCCAATTTAATCTGGTAAGTTACCAGTAGGCGGGGGATCTTTTGTTTCTGCTCTCTAACCACACGTTTTGTGGTGATCTATGACAATCATGGATGTTTCTCCAGTACCTTCGGGGAGTGCAATGCAAACGGACAGCCGTGTGCAGCGCGAAGTATTGCGTTCACTTCATTTGTTTGCAGAATCGTTGGGTAATGCCATTGATGCTAAGGATCACTGCACATGTATGCATTCAGAGGAAGTTGCCATTATTGCTCAGGCAATCGGAATGCAACTTGAATTGTCGCAAATGGAAACGCGTTTGCTTCATATTGCAGGGCATCTGCATGATATTGGGAAGATCGGAATTCCAGATTCTATTTTGAAAAAAGATAGCGCACTTACAGATGAAGAATATGAGGAAATAAAAAAGCATCCGGAGTTAGGTGCTGAAATCGTAACGCCTGTGATGGGGGCTGTCGGGAATGGTGAAATAGTTAAAATTATTCTTCACCATCATGAGCGTTTTGATGGAAAAGGATATCCTGAGGGAATAAGTGGATACGATATTCCATTAGGTGCAAGAATAATAGCTGTTGCAGACAGTTTGTCTGCGATGTTGCAGGATCGGCCATACAGAGATGCTATGGCTTACAGCGATGCGGTGGCGGAGATTGTTCGCTGCTCTGGGACGCAATTTGATCCTGAAATTGTTGCTGCCTTTGTAGAAATAAAAGAGAGTGTGAATGAGCTTATTCAGTCGATTCGTGGTGTTGATTTGGCAGTATAGTTTACTATTTTAGTATATTACGTATTGATTTGTATGCTGTGCCTATGTACGGATGGTTGAACAGTTTGTTTATATGGTTGCTTTTGTAATTTCTTTTGCGCTGTAGTGTGCGTAGATAGAAGTAGTCTTATTGAGAGTGTAACGGGAACAGATGTTCGCGTATTTTTATTTAGGGGTAGTTTAGTATGGTTAAAAATCTTCTTCCAAAGTCTCCTGTTGCAGCTGCGGGGCTGGGACTTCTTCTTGGTGCAGGTATTGGCGGTGTAAAAGGTTGGTTGAGCGTTAAACGCGGTGAAACAACACAGAAAGAAGCAGTTGCGGGTGCAATTAAGCAAGGTATCATGTTTGGCGGTGTTGCAGCAGTCTCAACCATGGCTTCAGGAAGCAAAGGCGGCGGTGCAGGCTTGGCAACTATGGCTGTAATGGGACTCAGCGGTGGCAGCGATGCTCTTCCTTCTATGCTGATGGGACTTTCCGGTGGAGGAGGTCGCGGCGGCGGTGGAGGTATGGGTAAAGGTGGCGGTCGTGGTGGCCAAGGTCAGCAAGGTGGCATGAAAGGCGGCTCCAACCAGTCTTCCGAATCTGTTCTGGATTCATTATCCAATGCCGTAGCAGATATGATTCTTCCTCAGAAGGCAAAAACGTTGCCTGTAGCAGAGCAAGGTGTCTTGACTCAAAATTCTGTTGAGCAGCCTGCCGTAGCGGTTGAAAGCGTTGATGAGGATACAACTCGTTCTGCGTCTTCATTGCCTGACGTACAATAATACAAAGTAGTTTTCAGCTACCATGTTTTGGCGGCGCACAAAGACTGGGGGAAAGTATGGATTTTAAGACAGTTGCTGCATTACGAAAATATCTTTCTGTAAAACATCATATTCCGGGTAGAATTCGTATAGTCTTCGACAGGTCAATCATGACAGATCCAAAGGCATTGGCGTTGGTAAAATCAGCTCCGGAAATGCCTGACGCTGTAAAGAAAACAAGCGTGAATATTTTTTCTAAGTCAGTCGTTATTGAGTATGATGCAAATCGAATTCCGCCTTCGTTACTTGAAGACCTGGTGAACGCACCAACTGATGATGCTGCCACTGAAATTGTAGAAAAATTGTATGCTCTTCTCTATGACGAATAAGCGTAGCGAAAAGTTTTTAGCCCCTGTTTTTGACAGGGGTTTTTTTATAGGAAAATATTATGTTGACGATGATAATCGTTTTCACTAAAAGGAGGGTACGAATAAACAGGAGGCACATCATGGATAGACATATTCAAGAAAAAGCAAAACGGTTTGCTGCACAGTGTGACAAAATGAATTTTGACCCTGCTGCACCTGCTTGTTCCGTTTGCGATGTGAAAAAACGCTCTCGATGTCGGGATTATGGACTGCTGCTGTCTCTTTGTGGGGTGATGGTTTGTAATCAGTTTAATCTAGGGGTCGGTCAGGCAATCTGTCATGGTGTGCTGAATGTGTTTATGAAAAATATGAATGCTAACACGTATGGAAAGAAACCTATATCGTATAGTTGTTAGTAGTAGAGTATAATGATAGAGTTTTTTTATTGATAAGCTTTTGACTGAAAGGTCTTTGCGGTAACATGTACTGCAAAGACTCTTTTTTTACCGTTGTTGGAGGTACACAGCATGAAAGAACTTTCAGAAAAATTGTTGCTGGTAGCCGCAGGCGCCGCAGTTGGCGCTGTTGGGTATCTGGCTTGGAAAAACAGGGATGAACTTCATGAACTACTCGATCTTGCTCTTGATAAGGGAAAAGAGCTTATTGAGCAGCAGGTCGAAGATTTAGGAGATCTTGTCCCCGCTGCAAATACTCCAGAGGAGGATGTTAAGTAATGGCTGTGAATAGATTGGCTTACTTTTTTGCAGGTGCAGTGCTAGGTGCTGCCGGTCTTGCAATGGTTAAGAGTGGAAAAGGACAACAGCTTGTTTCCGGCGTGATCAACGGTGGGTGTGGCTTGGCTGAAAATGTTCTTGCCCGTGTTGAGACCGTAAAGGAAGACATCGAAGATTACATGGCAGAAGTTAAGTATAAAGCAGAGCAGGCAAAAGAAAATGCGCCTGAAGCCGAAGACATAGCGGAAGAAGCAGTAATCGAAGCTCAGGAAACTGAGGAAGAAGTGGAAGTCACTCCGGAAGCTGAAGAAGAAAGCACAACTGATTCTTCAGAAAAGAAAGGTGAGTAGGGTTACTCAGTTAGACCATTGTGCGGGCTTGGTGCACAAGCACAACGAGTGGCGGAGAATACATGACGGTTATACGAAGTTTTCCGGGGCGCATCCGGTTTTCAGCGCGAACTCCTGCGGCTGTCCAGCTTTTACAACAGCAGGCAGAGTTAGCGCTTGATCAGATAGATACACAAGTCGCGGTTGAGTACAACCCTCGCACAAAACGCGGGCTGCTTACATTTGAGAAAAATAACGATCTGACACAACTTCTTATCGATGTTGTTGAAGGAATGGCGCAAACGCTGGCTGCATCCAGAATTGCAACTCAGGTGAATGATGAGACCGGAGCGTTGGTTCCTGTGGTTGTACAGGAAGACGAACCGGAAGATGAAATAGAAAATCCGGTTTGGATCATTTCTAAAAAAGTCATGAACCATTACATGACGCGTATGTTTATGCCTTTGACACTGCGTCCGTACTGGACAGCATTTAATGTTGCTCCATTGCTGTGGGAAGGTGTGAAATCGTTGCGTCAGCGTAAGCTTGACGTCAACGTGCTTGATGCTGCTGCAATTGGTGCAGCTCTTGCCATGCGCGATTTTAATACTGCTGGAACCATCAATTTGTTACTCGACATCAGTGAAACGCTGGAAGAGTGGACAAAGGAAAAATCACGTAGTGATATCGCTGCATTGTTCAGTGGTGATAAGAAACCGGTATGGGTTATGCGTGATGATGAGCCGGTAGCTATTTCATCGGATGAACTTGTTACCGGCGATCTGGTTGTTGTCCGATCAGGTTCAAGGATTCCTGTTGATGGCATTGTTGCGGACGGGACAGCATTAGTGAACCAGTCTTCAATGACTGGGGAACCGCTTGCCGTTGAGAAGAGTGTTGAAGCGGAAGTCTATGCGGGAACAGTTGTCGAGGAAGGGCGTATTATTGTGTACGCACAGTCTGTCGGCAATGATACTCGCTTTGCTAAGATTGCCCGTATCTTGACGGAATCAGACGAACGCAAAGCGGATATCCACAGTCAGGCCGTGCAGATGGCTGATAAGATTGTGCCGTTCTCCTTCATCCTCTCAGGGATAGTGTATGCCGTTACCCGAAATGTAACGCAGGCTGCGGCCGTTCTGCTTGCAGATTACTCATGCGCAATTAAGCTTGCTACTCCGTTGGCAGTCCGTTCTGCCATGCTTGAGGCAGCACATAATGGTGCTGTTATCAAGGGCGGAAAGTATCTTGAGCAGCTTGCAGGGTTAGACGCTATTGTTCTTGATAAAACAGGCACGTTAACGGAAGCGCGGCCAGAAGTTGTTCGTATCTGTGCTTTGAATGGGTACTCAGAAGAGTTTGTATTGCAACAGGCGGCATGCATGGAAGAACATTTTCCGCATCCGGTTGCAGATGCAATTGTTCGAAAAGCGGACGAAGCAGGGCTTGTACATTCTGAAGATCACGCTGAAGTAGAATACATCCTTGCACACGGTATTGCTACAACACTGGATGGGCATCGAACCATTCTTGGCAGTAAGCATTTTGTGAATGAGGATGAAGGCATTTCGTTTGAAAATGCTGAAGATGTGATTGCAGAGTGTTCAGGTGCCGGACTTTCTTTGTTGTATTTTGCATGCGGGAATGAGCTTGCCGGTGTTATTGCAATCAAAGACCCTGTACGAGACGATGCCGCTGAGTTTATCCGTAAACTGGAAGACATGGACGTAGAACGCATTATCATGCTTACAGGTGACGGAGAAGAAACAGCTGCTTCAGTTGCGGCGGATCTTGATATCCAAGAGTACTATGCACAGGCTCTTCCGGATGAAAAAACGTCTTTAATAAACAACTTGCGTGAGCAGGGGTACACTGTCGCGATGGTTGGCGACGGAATTAATGATTCTGCTGCATTAACTACAGCGGATGTCGGTGTTTCCATGAAGCACGGTGCAGATATTGCCCGTGAAGCGTGTGATGTAATGTTGACAGGTGAAAGGCTCGATAGTCTGACTGATGCAATGGACATATCAAAGCGTACCATGCGCCGCATTAAACGGAACTTTATGTTTATTGTGGCAAGTAACACGTTGTTTATCGGACTTGGTGTTACCGGCATTATCACTCCGGCGTTAATGGCGCTGCTGCATAACTCAGGTACTGTTTTAACATGTGTTCATTCAATGCGGCCAATGTTACCGGAGCGTCGTGCTCCTCAGTTGGCTATATCTGAATAGATGCAACTACGAAGTTAAAAAGAAAGAGCCATGCGTTTTCGCATGGCTCTTTTGTTATTATGAAAAGAGTGTTCGCTTGTTCTGGTACAAATGAGCTGCAAGTAAGGTTAGCCAAACGCCACCCGCTATTGCATGTCCCTTTTCTGAAATGGTCAGCATACCTAACGTTACCAGTCCTGCTCCCATAAGACCGCGTTTGATGATGCGTCGTCCCTTTCGTCCGGAAACTGCACGATTTAGTTCGCGAAGTTTCTCTTTCACCTCTTCAGGATCAAGTCCTAATGACGTGACAATAGTAGAGAAGAGTTGTTCTGCCTGAACTTTTGCACGGTCAAACAGTACAAGAACGCTCCCGACGCGCTTGTTAATAGCTACTTTTGCAACCCCTTTTGTTTTTGCTAATGCGCTTTTTACTGCGTCTGCACGCTCATCAAGCTTAAGGGATTCGCATCGAAATCGGAATCGTGCGTGGTGTACGGCTGTTGTGCTCATAGTAGTAACTCCTTGTGCTACCGATACAGTACGTGAAATTTATTTGTCACAAAGTATTATATACTAACTCGGTTCTCTCTTTGCATGCATATAGCATTTTTTGCTTTCATTGCAAGACGATAAGATAATAGCAGTGCGAACGATATTTGTTTTCAGTTTCAAGGGTACTTGCTGATTCATGTACGTACTTTATTCTGTACAGTGGTTAATTGAATTCAGAGCACGGAGTAAATTTGTGTAATTGTGGCGATACCTTTGTCATACGAGTAGGGCATTCATCAAAGATGCGTGCAGTACAATTAACACACTTACTGGTGTCCACAGCTGCGGCAAGTTTTTTGATGGCTACACGCTTATTAGGGAAGAGATGATCCGGCCCGAACTGCTTGAGCACTCCGGCACGTTTAAGCATTCCGCGTACTTCTTTATTAAGCGAGCAGAGGTACATTTCACATCCTTTTTCACGAAAAGCATCCCGTTCTGCTGCAAACATTTCACACCCTGCAATGTCGATGAAGGTTACAGCCTTGAGTACGACCAACAGTTTGGTTTGAGTCGGGCATTCATCAATTTCTTTGTGAAGGCTCTCAACAATGTTGTTTGTTGCGCCAAAGAAAATTTCTCCGCGTAATCGAACAATTTTAATTTGTGGGCATTCTCGAATTTTTTCACTTGTCACTTCAACAAAAGAGGAAATTCCTGCTTCATCACGTTGAAGAGTAATTGATGCCAGCTCTGGATGTGATGTCTTGTTGATATAGAGTAACAAGGAAAGAACAACACCGACGTAAATTGCAAATTCAAGGTGCAGAAAAAGCGTCGCTAAAAGCGTTACGATCATAACGCCGAATTCTTGGCGGCTTGTCTTCATGATGCTTTTAATGTGGTGGAAATCGATTAGCTTGAAAGCAACAA
This sequence comes from Halodesulfovibrio sp., assembly GCF_015482765.1. Taxonomy (GTDB): domain Bacteria; phylum Desulfobacterota; class Desulfovibrionia; order Desulfovibrionales; family Desulfovibrionaceae; genus Halodesulfovibrio. Next base: position 131,229 of record NZ_JADMLB010000050.1, on the reverse strand, counting down.
CCATCAGTACTCCAGCCATTGCAGGAATCGGAAGGTAGGCTGTTACAGGAGCGATAAGCAGCAATATGCCTGTAAGGAAGCACGCTGCAAATACCGCTGCAGCGGGGGTACGAGCACCGGCTGTATAGTTTACACCGGTTCGGGTGAAGGAACCGGAAGCAGCATAGCAAGAGAAAAAGCTGCCGATAATATTTGAGAGTCCCTGTCCGATGAATTCCTGATTTGTATCGATATGTTGTTTGGACTGCATTGCAACTGATCGGGCAATGGAAACAGCTTCTGTTAATCCTAAGATGGCAATGGCAAGAGCGCTGGAGCCAAGAAGGTGTACAGTATCCATGGAAAGGTGAGGAACCACAAATTGTGGAAGCTGAGACGGGAGTGCGCCGACAAGTTTGATGCCTGCATCAGCTCCACCAAAAACAAGCGCCGCAATACTGCCGGAGATAAGAGCAATAAGCATACCGGGGAGCTTAGGTGCAACTTTTTGTAGGAGAACAGAAACAAGCAGTGCGATAAGAGCAATAGCAAGGGCTGGGGTGCTTATTTCACCCAAGTTGTTAAGAAGATACGGAACCTTTTCGTAAAATGCTGAGCCTGAAGGAAATGTGACGCCGGTTAAGTTACCAAGTTGGCTGAAGCCGATAAGTACGGCGGCTCCTGCTGTGAAGCCGACCACAACGGAATGCGAGACAAAATTGACCAGTGTTCCCAATTTCACCAGACCAAACAGGAACTGGATAATCCCTGTCAGAAGAGTAAGAGAAAAGGCAGCCCCGATATATTCTTCGGAAAACGGAGAATAAAACTGGCTCAAATTTTCATAGATAACAAGAGAGATAGCCGTCGTCGGGCCGGAAATAAGGTGGCGCGATGAGCCATACAAAGCGGCAACAATAGCTGGAACAATGGCAGAGTATAGCCCGAATTCCGGTGGCAGCCCTGCAATAGCTGCAAAGGCGACACCTTGAGGGAGTACGATAATAGCCCCACTCAGCCCTGCGTTTAAGTCCAGTTTAAGCGTTTCTTTGGTAAACGTTTGTATCCAGCTGAGAAATGGAAATAATTTTGTGTAGATTGAAGCTGTAACCACCGGAGTATCCTTCTTAACGCTTAAGTTACTTTAACAGAGGGTGACTAAGACAAAAATTCGTATCAACGATCTGTCAAAACAGTGTAATAAAAGACGGTTGCTAGGGCAGAGTTTCAACATACTGTGTGTTCAAATGAAAATCAGAAGAGAAAGTTTTCATTTTGTAATCAGTTCAAACAGGAAAGCCGTTGAGTTGTATGCGGTACAAGTGTCGCCCTTCTTCATGAATATATAGTTAATAAGCGATTCAAACTATTTCAAAATTCTTATCGTATTCATGAGAAAAATTGAGGAGTAGGCTGCTCTGTTTTTTTGCTTGTAACTATAGTGTGTTGAGTCATTGTAAGAGAGGTGGTACTTCCATTGTTCCGAATATTTTTACGTACTTTCTGCAATGTTGAGGAGAGGACTAATGGAAGCTTCTGCAAAGAAAACCGAACAGTTTAGTCAAAAACTGAGTGATATCCTGAATTACGGAGCATTAAACACAGCAATGGGCATCGGTTATGCCTGTGGTGCATTTGAAGCTCTTTCAAAATTTGATGAACCTGCCCCGTGTGAATCAATTGCCATGCAAGGCGGTTTAGACGAGCGTTATCTCAAAGAATGGCTGGGAGTCATGGTCACAGGAGGAATAGTCGAAGTTTTTGAAGAAGATGATGACGAGTTCTACATGTTGCCAAAGGAATATGTACCGCTTCTAACCCGGGGCGGAGGCAATTCCAATATGGGCGTATATACTCAGGAGATTCCTCTTCTCACTCATTGTGCTTTTAATGAAATTCAGTCTGGAATGCGTACTGGTGATGGGGTTGGATATGAACAGTATCAGCCCTTTTATGCCTTTATGGAAGAGCTAGCGAATGCAAAACATGAGCAGGTGTTGATTGATACCTTTCTGCCGTCTGTTCAGGGTGGAGCTATCGTAGAGCGACTGCATCAGGGGATTACTGTTTGTGATATAGGTTGTGCTGACGGATTGGTTTTGAACCTGATGGCTCAGGCATTTCCTCATTCAAAATTTGTCGGATTTGATATTGATGAGAAAAGTATTCGCAAAGCTGAACAACGCGCTGCTGCTTCAGGTCTCACCAATGTGATATTTACGCTTCAGGATGCCGGTGCAGAAGTGGTTGAGGCGGAACAGTTTGACTATATTATGGCTTTTGATGCAATCCATGATCAAACAAGACCTTTTGAAGCATTGAAAAATATTCAATTAATGCTCAAGTCTGGAGGTGTGTTTTCTATGGTAGACATCAAAGCAAGTTCATCTGTCATGCAGAATAAGAATCATCCTATGGGCGCCTTTTTGTATACCGTGAGTTTAATGCATTGCATGCCAGTTGGCTTGGTGAATGATGGGATGGGGCTGGGAATGATGTGGGGAAAAGAACAGGCATTGGCATTATGTGAGGCCGCTGGGTTTAGTTCTGTCGAGGTTACTGATATTCCAGAAGATGGCTTTAATAGTCACTACTTATGCCATAAATAAACAGACCGCAGGCATAACGGGAAGGTATGCCCACGGCCTTTGAATCCCCCAATGGGAATTCAAAAACAACGGAAAAGACAGAGGTGCAGATAATCTATTCCGTTGTTGTCAATCTGGTTGGATTACTTGATGAAAATTTGTGAAGTGAACATAATCCGTATCATAGAGTCGAAACGGAATATAGACCATGTTCCTCGATAATATGTTTAATTCTAATAAAAAATGTAAGGAAACGCTGACGGACTGAAGGTTCATCAGCGTTTTTTAATGGCGTAGAAAGAACGTTATCTGTTCTCCGTACAAGTACGTAATACCGGCTCCTACGGCGAGGAATGGGCCAAATGGTATGTATCGTGTAGAAATATTGGAAGATCCTTTCGTCGTGATGAGTGTGAAGAGAAGGGCGCAGATACTGGCGATGAGGATGAATGTTGAAAGTTGATGTATCCCTGTCATTGCTCCGAGCATTAACATAAATTTTACATCGCCAAGTCCCAGCCCGTCACGTTTGCGTATTAATTTGTAGAGTGCGGCTATTGCCCACATGGAAAAGGCTCCAATAGAGCCGCCTAGAAGTGCTTGTCGAAAATCGACATGAAGGATGCCGGTGTAGCTTGCAGCAAGAACGATAATAGCACCGGAATAGGTTAGTACATCTGGAAGAATAAATGTCCGTAAGTCAATAGCAGAAGCAACGATACAGATGCCCCCGATAAGTAGCAAAAGAAGCCATTCAGCATAGCTGGAAGCACCTGATATTGCCAGAATACTCCATACCATAGATATGAGTTCCAGTGACGGATAGAACAGTGAAATTTTAGTGTGGCAATGTTTGCAGTGCCCTTTTTGTATCAGAAAACTAACGAGGGGAATATTTTCAGAAATACCTAACGGTACCTTGCAGTTTGGACATTGAGATCGGACGGGATAAAAAATGGAAGCTTCTGTCCCGTAACGACTTACGCAAACAGAGTAAAAACTTCCTAAAATGAGACCAGTGATTGCTGCAAATAATACGTACATTGTTTAATGCCTTTATTTTTATGAAATAGTATGTGTGCTTTGGCATGATGAAGGGGCGTTGTCCACCCTTGCAGGGCATCTCTTTATAGCATCTTGGCAGCATTAGATAAAAATCTGAGCTCTTGTTTTGTTACGTTCAGATGATACGTATCCATAGTTTTAAGCTATGACAAATCTCATAAATTAGTATTTAACATTTTACCTTTTTTATCCCAAAGTGCTCGCAGTTATTAACGGCCTGATGAAGTTCAGGCGACGGAGTATATAATGGAACATTTGCTTTTTGTAGCACTGTGCTGGGGCATCGGTGGTTTTATTAATGGTATCGCCGGATTTGGTGCTGCACTTATTGCTATGCCGCTTGTAACCTCAATGGTTCCTTTGCGACTTGCTGTGCCGAGTTGTACTATTTTAGGTGTGGCTTTATGTATTCAAATGGTGTGGACGTACCGTAAGCATATTGATTTTGACCGTCTCAAGCCGATTTATGTGGGAACTGTACCCGGAGCATTCGTAGGGATTTCCATGATGCAGGAGTTGCCTGCTCATTATCTTAAGCTTGGAATGGGAGTCTTTTTGCTTATCTATGCCTTGTGGGGACTTTTCTTTGAAGGAAAGCAGCAGAAGGTTATTCATAAAGGGTGGGGCGTTGTTGCTGGGTTTTGTTCCACAGCAATCAGTTCTTCAATTGGTATGGGCGGGCCGCCGACCATCGTCTATACGTCACTTGCAGGCTGGGCAAAAGACACTGTAAAAGCAGGAATTGCCAGTTATTTCATTGTGTCCGGTATTCTCGTAATTTCTTTACAAACATATGCTGGAATTCAGACTAAAGAAACTGTCCTGATGTTTGCTGCTGCGGCTCCTTCGGTTTTGATAGGAGTGCGACTTGGCGTGCTCTTTTCTAGGAGAATAGGTGAATTTACATACAGAAAGGTGCTTTTCGGTATGCTTGCGTTTATGGCCTGCATTATTTTGAAGAGTGCTGTTACACAATTTGCTGCGCTTGCGTAACATCTTAAAATTAATAAAATTTACGTCGTATATGTTGATGAATAAAAGTAATTATCCGTCTAGCTACGGTGATTGCTGCTGATCGTAGTTTTTTTCGTCCGCGATATGAGCTTTATTCTTAGCGTGCTTTGTTTCCTAGCAAACAAAGCACGCTTTTTTGTTTTTGTGTAACGACACGTTATTTTTGTAACAAACTGAAAAAACAGTGAAAAATAAAAAATAACTTGCTCGTGAGTCTTTTATTCTTTTATAGCAAGTAGGTGTGTAAGGAGGGGCACTTTCTCTTTTGTGGTGGAAGAGGTGCAAAAATAGATGTGAGACAAGGAGGTGTTTTATGAAGAGCAGTCGTTTATATTTTTTAGATAATTTTCGTGCGACTGTTATTTTTATCGTTGTTTTGATGCATGTATCACTGTCCTATATGATGTATGCTCCTTCATGGTGGTACGTGGTAGATCCAGAGCGCAGTATCTTTTTTACCATGATTGTTGCATTGTCTGACGTGCCGATTATGCACGTGATGTTCTTCATTGCAGGGTATTTTGCGCTGCCGTCGCTTAACAGGCACGGTCTGAATGTTTTTCTGGAACAAAAAATATGGCGTATTTTCCTACCATGGTTAATTGCCATTGTCTTTATTGTCCCACATACAGCATTTATGATTCCGTTTACGAGGAATGTTCCGGTAGATTTCTTTACCTTCTACACAAAAACTTTTTGGACAGAAGCGTTTCAGCACTCAGTTTACTGGTTCCTTTCAACGTTGTTCTGGATGTTTGTCGGTCTGGCTCTCGTTTGGAAATGTGTGCCGGCATTGCGCAACAGCAAGCGGGTAACCAAAAAGGTGCCGTTATGGCTCTTCCCGATGTTTATCGTTGTGACAGGAACAACGTTTTTTATTGCGTTACAGTTTTATCCTCTTGATGGCTGGTTTTTTACCTACCTCATTTCGTTCCAACAGGAACGTATTGTCATGCAGATACTGTACTTCAGCTTAGGAATCTGGGCGTGGAAGTCTAATTGGTTTATTGAGGGCGGATATTCTCCCCGTAAACGTTTCTGGGTTCCTCTTCTGCTCGTAGCAATGGTTATCTACATCAATGTGAAATTAGCTTTTGCAACTTCACAAGTGCCGCTGATGGAACGTCAGTTCTATTTGGCGTGTATCTTTTCGGTGTACTGCTTTGCTTTCCTTATGGCAGGGTTGGCTGTCTTTAAAACATGGATTAACGGAAACGGACGGTTCTGGAGCTCAGCAGCAAGGAATTCCTACGGGATTTATTACCTGCACGGACTGATAGCGTATTGGTCTGTTTACGCGCTTATTCCGGTTGGATGGTCAATTTATACAAAGGCTGCTTTGATCTTTACTGTAACCATGGCTGGTTGCTGGTTCCTTACTGCAAATGTTTTGCGTAAGGCTCCGGGGTTAAAGCGCATGTTTTAACATTTGAGGGAGAGAAACAGAAATGATGGTGTATGGAAAGTTAATCATGACCGCGTTTTTTTGGGGAGGCACATTCGTAGCAGGTCGTATGCTTGCAGGTGGAATGGGGGCATTCTCCGCTGCGTTCTTGCGCTTTTTAACAGCATCAATCTGTCTTGTTTGGTTTATGTACTCACGAGCCGGTGGATTGCCTGTTCTGGATAAAAAAGGATGGGTCGGCGTCTGCCTTTTAGGGGCAACCGGCGTCTTCGCCTATAACGCATTCTTTTTTACTGGATTGCAGACAGTACCTGCCGGCAGGGCTGCAGTTATTGTTTCAACAAATCCGATCTTCATAACCTTGCTTGCAGCGCTCTTTTTTGGAGAAAAGTTGACGCCGCGTAAGGGGGTGGGGATATGCCTTTCTGTAACTGGAGCTACTATTGCAATTTCTCGTGGAGATCCGGTTTCATTATTTTCCGGAGGGCTCAGCAGCGGGGATTTAGCGATTTTTGGTGGTGTAGCCAGTTGGATTGCCTATTCTTTGTTAGGAAAACGTATGATGGGCTTTTTAACACCGCATGCTGCAATTACCTATTCTTGCATTACAGGGACAATCATGTTGTTTCCCTTTGCCTTATATGAAGGCTTGGTAGGAGACTTTGCCAGTTATACAGTTTCTCATTTTATGTGCATTCTTTATCTGGGTGTGTTGGGAACTGTGGTTGGTTTTACATGGTTTTATGAGGCAATTAACGAGATAGGTGCATCTAGAGCTTCTGTTTTCATTAACTTTGTTCCGGTTGCAGCTATTCTTTCGGGATGGTTCTTTCTTGGAGAACCGTTGTCGATATCCTTGCTTGCAGGGGTATCGCTGGTTGTTACAGGTGTATATTTAACCAACTCAGCCAACAACAAAGCATAGTGTGCTTTAGAAACAATTGGGCTGTCCGTTCCGCGGGCAGCCCTTTTTTGTGGATTATTTCTAGAAAAGGAGCAGATAATCCACGATTTCGTGTGAACATCCATGGTAGTATAGCTGTCTCTTGTAAAGATGCACCTTCAGTTAACTCCGGAGATTCTCATGAAAAAGCTTATTAATAATCCCTCTGATGTGGTGAATGAACAATTGCTTGGGCTGGCAGCAGCACATCCGGAGCTTCATTTAAGCTTGGCGCCACGGTATGTATGTCGAAAGGATATTCCTCAAGGCAAGGTTGCGGTGGTCTCAGGTGGAGGAAGTGGACATGATCCGCTTCATTGCGGGTACGTCGGGTTCGGTATGTTGGATGGTGCCTGCCCTGGAGAAATTTTCACATCGCCCACCCCAGATCAGATGTATGAGTGTGCAAAGCATGTTGATAGAGGTGCCGGCGTGTTGTTTATTGTTAAGAATTATACAGGAGATGTGCTTAATTTTGAAACATCTGCCGAGCTGTGCAAAATGGACGGTATTCAGGTTCAATGCATTTTGATTGATGATGATGTGGCCGTGAAAGGCGGTGGGCACACCTCAGGGAGACGTGGGGTAGGTCTTACAGTACTTGCGGAAAAAATTGTAGGCGCAGCGGCTCAGGCAGGGTATTCTTTAGGAGCATGCGCTGATCTTTGCAGGCGGATAAATCAAAATGGTCGTTCCATGGGGGTCGCACTGAGTTCATGCATTATACCAGAAGCAGGTGAGACAACGTTTTTGCTGGATAATGATGAGATCGAACTGGGTATTGGGATTCATGGTGAGCAGGGCGTAGAGCGTAGGTGCATGGCGTCAGTAGATATCCTTGTCGAGTTGATGGTTGAACATATTTTTTCAGATCCAGAATATGTACGTGTTGCTCGTGAAATGAATTCAGCTTCCGGTGAATGGGAGGACGTACAGTTGGTAAGCACACCGTTTTCCCGTGGTGAGTCGTTTATTGTGCTTGTAAATGGAATGGGCGGTACACCGCCTGGCGAACTGTATGGTGTATACCGAAAATTCGCAGAGCTGTGTGATGAAAAAGGTGTGAGTATTAAACGGAATCTGGTTGGGACGTACATATCATCATTGGAGATGCAGGGGTGCTCAATAACTATGCTGCGTGCTGATGATGAGATGGTAAGATTATGGGATGCCCGTGCGGTTACACCGGGACTGTGTTTTCCTTCTTGTGATGATGTAACATCATGTGGAACGAGCAATGCTGACTAAAAAGAATGTGTTGATCTGGTTTGAAAAATCCGCAGATGCCATGGCGGAACATAAGCAGGAGCTGCATCTTTTAGATGCAGCAATTGGTGATGGGGATCATGGTATTAATATGAACAGAGGGTTTGGAAAATTAGCTCTTGAATTACCGGTGATGGGTGCCATGACCTTGCAGGAAATATTTAAACATGCGGGCATGGTGCTGCTTTCGACTGTAGGGGGAGCGAGCGGGCCCTTATACGGAACGCTTTTTTTGAAAGGCGCAGCAACCGTTGGAACCTCAGAAGCTCTTGATGCTTCGGCTGTTCTGACTTTTTTTGATGCAGGAGTGGAAGGGCTTGTTGCCCGAGGAAGAACAGAAGAAAATGATAAGACTATGTATGATGTTTGGGCGCCCGTTTTGCGGGAGTACGAATTGTGTCTGGAAGCTGAAATGGAATTTGTTGAGATTTTGGCTGCCTGCGTCTGTGCTGCGGAGGTAGGTATGAAAGCAACAATTCCTATGCTGGCTCGAAAAGGTCGTGCCAGCTATCTTGGCGAACGAAGTATCGGGCATCAGGACCCCGGCGCGACATCATCCTATTATCTGATTAATGCGTTGTATGAGAGTATAAGAGAGTAATACTATGGTTGGTTTAGTCTTAGTTTCCCATAGCAAGCGCCTTGTCTCCGGTATTCTTGATGTTGTTGAACAAATGACACAGGGCACTGTTCCGGTTGTTGTGGCTGCAGGTTCGGGCGATGACGATAACCCAATTGGAACGAATCCGCTTGTCGTGTTGAGTGCGATAGAAACAGCACAGCAGGGTGATGGCGTGATCGTTCTTATGGATTTCGGCAGCGCTGTGATCACTGCGGAGACTGCCGTTGATTTACTTCCCGATGATGAGCAAAAAAATGTATTTTTAAGTCCTGCACCATTCGTGGAGGGCTCTCTTGCTGCAGCCGTTCAAATTTCTTTGGGGGAAAATATAGAAACAATTTTAAAAGAAATTGCTTCAATTATTCCTACAAAAGCCAAGCGGCTAGGCATAGATTCTGATGGTTTGTATGCTGCAACAAAAAACAAAGAAATGCCGCCTCCACGGGATAAAAGCGAAGAAATTTCTATTGTTATTCCTAATCAGCTGGGGCTTCATGCTCGTCCCGCAGCACGTATAGCCGGAACATTGGGCGGGTATGTTGCAGATGTTTGGCTTATTCGTGGATCGGAAAGCGCGAATGCTCGCTCGTTGAACCAAGTCACCATGCTTACGGTACAACAGGGGGAGACAGTTCAATTCAGGGCGCAAGGGGCTGATTCTAAAGATGCCCTTTCTGCTTTGCTGGCATTGGCAAGTGAGAACTTTGGTGATGTAGATAAACCGGACTTTCGACTGCGTGGTGCAAGTATGTCTCAAGGTGGCATTGCGGCCGCTCCCGGGAGCGCATTGGGGCCTATTGTCTGGTACAGACCAACGCTACCGGAAATTGAACGGACAACTGTTGCGGATTCTGAAGGCGAAATGGTGCGCTTAGCTGAAGCAATTGCTATGGCACGGATTGAATTGGCAGAGCTTGAACATAAAGCTTCTGGCAGTGCAGATTCCGCAGAGGAGGCAGAGTTTTTTGCGTTACACAGTATGTTGCTTGATGACCCGTATATCACGTGCTCAGCTCACGATTTGATGACCAAGTCTAAATACAATGCAGAGTCTGCATGGGCAGAGACCATTGAAAAGACAATGGAACGATATCGTACTCTTCAGAATGAGTATGTACGTGGAAGAGCAGCAGATGTTCTGGATGTAGGCGCTCGGGTGTTACGCGCTCTTACAGGAGAAGAATTTCATGGGCCGGAGATAACAGAGCCATCTATTCTTGTTGCGAGCGACCTTGGTCCATCCGACATGGTTGATCTTGATAAAGAGAAGGTGCTTGGCATTGTGACGCAGGAAGGCGGCGCAACATCTCATGTTGCCGTGTTTGCGCGTGCTCTTAAGATTCCGGCAGTAGCCGGTGTAAAAGCATTGGTGGAATCATTGTTAAACGGAGATATTGTCGGATTGAATGGCTCGACCGGCGAGGTGTGGATTTCTCCGGATTCAAGACAGCGAGAGAAAATTGCACAGTTGCGTGCTCAATGGGACGAGCATTTACAGGAAATTCGTTCAAAGGCCGTTGAGCCTGCTGTTACTCGTGACGGAAAGAGTGTGCGCGTTGAGGTTAACGTTAACTCTGCTGATACCATACAGGATTCTCTAATAGCCGGTGCGGATGGTATTGGCATTTTGCGTACTGAATATTTGTATTTGAACAGAGACAGTGCACCCTCAGAAGAAGAACAGTACCGTGTTTATTCTACAGCGGCTGGGCTGCTGGAAGGAGAGCCGCTTGTTATTGCAACGGCAGACTTAGGTGGAGAAAATGCGTTGCCGTATCTGGAGAGTGATTCGACAGAGCGTAACATTTGTTTTGATAAACGAGGCGTACGATACAGTCTTGCCCATAAGAGTATGTTCTTAGAACAGGTTAAGGCTCTTTTGCGTACAGCTGCCGCGTACCCCATCAAAATGCTGATCCCCATGGTTTCTCAATTGACAGAGTTACGCGAAGTTTATGGAATCATAAATGAAGCGCGGGCGATGCTGAAAAAGGAAGGCGTACCTTGTGCTGCTAATGTGGAGGTCGGTGTTGTTATTGAAGTGCCGTCATCAGTATTTTTGGCTGATCAATTAGCGCGTGAAGCAGATTTCTTTGTTTTAGGCGGAGATGATCTCGCTCGGTATGTCATGGTGTATGACGCAAAAAATTCTGTTCTTGGTACTGAGTATACAGAATTACATCCCGCGATACTTAGAATTGTTCGTGACATAATCCGCATTGCTCATGATGCAGAAATTCCGGTGAGCGTTGGTGGTGAGATTACAAGTAATTTGCAAGCTGTGTTTGTGCTTGTAGGCTTGGGAGTGGATTCGCTTGCGGTATCGGCGACCTCATTGGAGCAGACAAAGGATTTGATTCGGACAATTGTGACTGCTGATGCCAGAGAGGTTGCATTGGAAGCGATGGAGCTACCGGATGCTAATAGCGTAAAGACTTTGATATCAATGCATTGCTGCATGTTGTGATGGATGCATATTTTATGAGTGTGCGGCTCTATGGGGCGTATGCTTGTGTCGTGTATTTACCAATAGAAAAAACCCACTTGCTGCCAGGTGGGTTTTTCTGTCTTGGTTGTCTCTAAAATGCGTGGGGTAAGTTCCGGAATTTTTTTAGGGATGAATTACACTTAATCTAAAAGAATCCATCTCTGGGAGGTACCATCGCCGGGTTAGTGCGACTGTGACCGGAACAACGCTAAGACATTCATTGCGAATATCTTTCACAGGTTATGACTTATCTCCAGAAAAAAAAACTCCACCACTGTTTGACACTAAATTGTTGCAATAAAGACACACAGTTATTGGTTGGTCGTTCAAATTATATTCAAGGAATAGAAATATTTTTCGATGGTTGCGATAAATCATTTCTTTGTAACGGACTGTGTTGCTGAATAGTAATGTTATGCGTTGAATAATCTTCACAGCTTAGCGGAGAAAGTGGATGCCTGAGCGACAAAAAAAACTTGGATTAATAGGCCTTACAGCCATTGTGGTAAGTGCCATGATCGGAGGCGGCATCTATAATTTGCCGTCGAATATGTCGGAAGGCGCAGCCGCTGGTGCCGTGCTGCTCGCATGGGTACTCACCGGACTTGGAATGTACTTTCTCGCGACATCTTTCAGGGCACTGTCGGATGCACGTCCAGACCTTGATTCTGGAATATATGCCTATGCACGTGAAGGGTTTGGAGACTTTGTAGGTTTTGAAATGGCTTGGGGATATTGGTTGAGCGCTGTTTTTGGCAATGTAGGTTATGCAGTGCTGACAATGGACGCGGCAGCGTATTTTTTCCCTCCTGAAATTATGAGCGCCCAGCTCCAAGCCTTTATCGGGGGCTCATTTCTTATCTGGAGTATGTGCATCATTTGTTTGTTCGGTGTGTCCGCAGCAAATATTCTGAATATTATAACAACGGTGGCTAAGTTGCTGCCGTTGTTTTTATTTGTAGGCATAGTTGCATTGTTTTTTTCCGCAGAGCATTTTTCTATGAACTTTTGGGGAGAGGCATCTGCTGGGCTTGGCGGGTTAGGAAAGCAGTTAAAAAGTACGATGCTTGTCACGCTGTGGGCATTTATCGGCATAGAAGGGGCTGTTGTTGTTTCAGGCAGGGCTCGAAATGCAGATGATGTAGGCAGGGCAACCATTTTAAGTCTTATTTTATGTCTTATTTTGTATACGCTTATTTCCCTCCTTCCTTACGGTTTTTTGACTCAGGCTGAGCTTGCTAAGCTCCCAAATCCTTCCGCGGCATATGTGCTGGAGCACTTGGTGGGAAAATGGGGGGCATCACTTATTAATGCAGGAGTCATTATAGCTCTGTTGGGCAGTTGGCTTTCATGGACAATAATGGTTGCAGAAGTTCCGCATGTGGCGGCTAAAGATGGTGTTTTTCCGAAAGTTTTTGCTAAAGAAAATAGGCACGAATCACCGTATGTCTCCTTGATTGTAACAAGTCTTTGTATGCAGCTGACAATGCTTGTCGTGTTGTTTGCAAATGATGCGTGGCTGTTCTTGTTGGATATTACGGGCGTTATGATTTTGTATCCGTATTTTGTGAGTACAATCTATTTGAGTAAGTTATGTATTCAGGGGCGTTATCCCTTGGATCAGCCCGTTTCTAGAAATATGGCTCTTTTTGCAGGTGGGTTTGCTGCTGTGTATGCGGTTTGGTTGTTGTATGCGGCTACTCCAAAATTCCTTCTTCTTTCCAGTATCTTTTTTGCTTTGGGCATTAGTGTGTTTTGGAAAGCAAAAAGAGAAGAGGGAAAGCAGCTTTTTATTGGTTGGGAAAAAGCAGGCGCAATTGTGCTTGTAGGTATAGCCGTTGCGGCGGCAATCTTTTTTGGTCTCGGTAAGTAATGATGTAACAGCAGTAAGGAGTATTGCATGTCTGTAACAGACTTCCATGTGTTAGTGGCAGAGGATGAAACAACACAAGCTGAGACCTATGTGAGTAATGCTGTGCAACGGCTTATGCATGAACTAGAGGCGCAGAATGTGCGTATTACCAGATCATATAGTTTTTGTGATGCACGAATTATTTTACAGGCCAATACTCCGGTTGATTGTTTGTTGTTAAGTGCCAATATGCATAATGAAAATGATGAGGAGTATCGTCAGGCAGAGCGCTTAATCCGAAAACTCCATACAAGGCAAGCCGGAGTTCCGGTGTTTCTGATTGCTGAGCGGGAGAAGACAACCCGTGCAATGTCGAGTCATTTAATGGAGATGGTAGATGAGTTTGTATGGATTGTAGAAGATACAGCTGACTTTATTGCGGGTCGAATTGAAGCTGCTATACGTCGGTATCGTAAACAGATGCTTCCTCCATTAATGGATGCATTGATGCGGTATAGTGCTGTTAAAGAGTATTCATGGGCTGCACCGGGACATCAGGGTGGTATTGGGTTCACTAAATCTGCGGTGGGACGTGTTTTTTTTGATTACTACGGAGAAAATCTTTTTCGGACAGATATGGGAATTGAGAGAGCGTCACTCGGGTCTCTTTTGGATCATACTGGTGCATTTGGTGACAGCGAAAAATATGCGGCGGGAGTTTTCGGGGCACATCAAACATACAATGTTGTAGTAGGAAGTTCAGGATCAAACAGAACCATTATGCAATCCTGTATTGCGCATGATGACATCGTGTTGATTGATCGTAATTGTCATAAGTCTATTGAGCAGGGTTTGATTCTGACGGGTGCCGTTCCTGTGTATATGGTTCCGACGAGAAATAGATACGGCATCATTGGGCCTATTCATGCTTCTTCAATGAAGCCTGAAGCATTAGCCGCAGCGGTGGAGGAGTCTTCCCTTGTGAAGCAGATGCACGCAAGGTGTCATAAATGTGAGCCGGTATACGCCGTTGTAACAAACTGTACGTATGATGGATTGTGTTACAATGCCAAGAAAGCCAAAGAGTTGTTGGAAGAGTCAACAGACATCGTTCATTTTGATGAGGCTTGGTACGGGTATGCCCGATTTAATGGTATGTACGAAGAGCATTTTGCCATGCATGGCGATCCGGCAGAACATGAAGGTGCTACCGTTTTTGCGACCCATTCAACGCATAAGCTTTTGAACGGACTTTCACAGTCCTCTTATATTCATGTGCGGGAAGGGCGTAAGAATGTTAACCCTTCGATGTTTAATCAGGCGTATATGATGCACACAACAACATCACCGCTGTATTCAATTGTTGCTTCAAACGATATTACGGCAGCAATGATGTCTGGTGAAAGCGGTGAGTCCCTTACGCAGGAAGTTATTCAGGAAGCAGTTGACTTCCGTAGGGCTGTGGCGCGTATTTGGCGGGAGCATGCCAATCATAAAGACTGGTTTTTTAAGCCGTGGAACCCTGAATATGTACAGGTGACTGAGCAGGGCGAAAAAGAGTGGGTACTTTTTGAAGATGCTCCAGTAGATGTGCTGACCAAAGATCAGAACTGCTGGCGTTTAAAGCCGGAGGATACATGGCATGGCTTTGATCTGGATGAAGAAAATTGGTGCATGCTTGATCCTATTAAAGTCAGCTTGCTTGCTCCTGGAATGGGAGATGACGGTAACTTGTTGGAAAGCGGTGTTCCGGCTGCATTAGTTACACAGTATCTTACTCGTTTTGGTATTGTTCCTACCCGTACCACAGACTTCCAAATAATGTTTTTGTTCTCCATGGGAATAACCCGAGGTAAATGGGGAACGCTTTTGAATACGTTAATTCGTTTTAAGGAGCATTATGATTCAGGAGATACTGTTCGTGAAGTCTTGCCGGACTTGTATCAGGCGTATCCTGAAAAATATGAAAATATGACGCTAAAAGCATTAGGTGATGAGATGTTTGCATTTTTGAAATCATCGCAAATGCATGTGGCGTTAGATAAAGCGTATACCGGAACTTTTTCTGCGCTAATGAAGCCACGTGATGCATATGAAAAGATAGTACAGCAGGAAGTTGAATTGATCCCTTCTGACAAACTTGGAAACAGGATAGCTGCAAATTCATTGCTTCCGTATCCTCCTGGTATCCCGATGATAATGTCAGGCGAAGCTTTCGGTGCTCAGAAAGAATGTCCGGCAATTCAATATTTGGCGCATCTTGAAGATTGGGACAGAGCTTTCCCCGGATTTGAACATGTGACGGAAGGAGCCGAAGTTAAGGACGGTAAGTATCATGTCCTTTGTGTGAATAACCGGAGGCGTCGTAAGTAAGAATGTAAGCAAAATGCCCCTGAAGCACTTCGTGTTTCAGGGGCATTTTATTTTTTAAAAGTGTTCGTTAGTGGCTCGGATTTCTTCAACACGAAGACGTGCTTCGGAATAGAGTGCCAGCGCTGTTACAGCACGGTCACATACAGGGAACACAGGAACATTGTTCTGAAGAAAATGATCTCGAAGTGGATCATACAGTCTGCCACCATCAATAACTCCGACGATCGGTTTAGTTGAATTGTTGGCAACATCAACTAAGAGTTGAGCAATAGAGTTTGCATCGTTCATGGAAAATGCAGGGACAGTCGGTTCTGGGAGCGTATGCATTGCAGGCGATAAAGGATCAAGTCCAACTATGATGGAATCAACCGCGCTATCTTCAGCAAGAAGTTTTACCGCTTCTGTGTGAAGGGCGTCATTTGCTGTTGGCGTGAGGTCAAGCGGGTTTTGAATTGTAACAAGAGATTGCAGACGATTTGCTTCAAGCATTGATGCAATAGCTTGTTTTGTTTCTGCCCCGAACTGAGCAAGATCCATTTTAAAATCATCAGAGTGGATTGAATCTGCCATGCCTACTGCTTCAAACCCAGCACCGCTGACTGCTGCAAGCCTGTTACCGGCTATTTTTTTGTTATTTAACATTTCTGCTAGCAGGAAAAGGTCTTGAAATTCCTGGAAGGTTCTTGCCACCAGAGCGCCAGCCTGCCGTACGCAGCTTTCACAAACCATGTAGTCTCCGGCTAAAGAGGCTGTGTGTCCGCTTGTGGCAGTTTTGCCTTCAGGGGTTCGTCCTGCCTTATAGAAAATGACTTCTTTTCCGTTATGAATGGCTTCACGAACGGCTTTGCAGAATTCAAGACCATCCAAGTCACTGAAGCCTTCCGCATAGACTGCAATTACATCAACATTATCAGCGTCTTTAAAGTAGCGAACCATATCTCCAAGCGTGAGGTCTGTCTGGTTGCCCATGGAGATCATATAGCTTGGGTGCAGCTCTGGGCTTTGGCTGTAGCGGTGCAGCATAAATGCACCACTTTGACTGATAAGTGCAGCTCTGTGTGGAGTAGCAGTACGGTTTTTCGGTAATTTTTCTTCAGGGATGAACCAAGTGTCGTAGGAACCTGGATGTGAAACAACACCCATGCAGTTTGCTCCGAGGAAAACTGGTCCACCGTCACCTTGTGCGTGTGTCGCATCAATGCGGGCAATTAATTCTGCGGCTTTCTTTTGACTTTCTTCTGTTTCGCCCATGCCGCCGGGGATAAGCATAACGCTTTGTGCAGCATCAAGGCTGATAATGTCATCGACAAGAGCAGGAACTTGAGCGGCAGAGACGGCAACAACAAAAAGATCGAGTTTGTGGTCGAGACTGGCAAGGTTTGGAACGCAGCGCACACCGTCAATTTCATTCACACCATCGCGAATCAGAGTAACGTTTTCTTTGTCAAACCCCTCAGCGAGGATGTTTTCAAGAATAATGCGTCCAAAGTTGCGGCGGGTTGCTGAAACTCCGATGATGCCTATGCGCTCAGGATGCAGTAAGTTTTCAATTTTATTGATAGGGCGTGGGTGGGCTGGCTTTTCGGCTTTCCCGAAGCGGCACATACCATCAAGGGGAACCATGAGGTAGTCTGTAAAAGCAAACGGGTTGATCTCCAGTTCCTGAATGGTAAACGGAGCATCGTTATTCGTAGGAGAGTAGAAGCGCCCCATTTCGATAAATGAACTGAAACATTCAATGAGTTGTTCATCTGTAACAATACGGCGTTGTCCTCGGGTGAGACCAGCCAGTTTTCGATACGAAATTGTTTTGCGGAACAGTGCAAAGAAGGCTTCACCATCTACCAGTTCAGTTGATGCGGCGACGATAGCCTGTCCTTTTCTGAAACGTTCTGCATACAGTTCAGTATCAGTGCCACCGAGTCCGGCACTGATAACCATACCGAATTCTCTGGTGTAACGAAGTCCGACAATAAGCTCGTTGCCAAATGCACTTGAGTCAGGCGGCATGAATTGAACCTGTAAAACGCCTTTTAAATCGCGGCTGATCGCTTTAATTAGAGCATCACCGGTTAACCCCTTGTATGCCTCAGGAGCATGGTCTGGGTTGCGCTCAATATACGCTGCGTAGTTCTCCGGTACTTCATATTGCATAGCTCGGACAGCGGATCGAATTTTCGAAGGCTGTTTTTCAACAATGCGCACTCCGCCTACCTCTGTCTTATGGATAATGGTAGGCGAAACAATTTTCAGAACCGCCTTTTCACCCGGAATTGCCATGAGTTCTTCGTCTGAAAAACGAGCACCGCGAGGGAGAAGGTTGGCAATAGGTGGTGTTTCAGCACCAGAGTTTGCTAACAGATTATATACTTCATATTCGTACAGAAAGTCTCTGCCTTCTGTCTCGGCAGCAGAAAATAGCTGCGTGATTTTCTCATAGTCGATCATTGTGTTCATAGCCATCTCGCTTGGAAAAATTCTGTAAGAAAAATAACTGTACGAAGTTTTGACGTTTTTGTCTTCGGTCTGTTTTTCTTTTCGACTATGTAGAAAATGAAGAGTGTGTATCGAATAAAAGTTGTTAACTTAGCACGTTCAAATTTGATTACATAAAAAAAATCCCAGTGAATGCTGGGAGGTCGGTGATGGAGTAGTGGAAGGGAGATTAGATGATCGGGGCAGGGAGAGAGAGGTTTCCTGCCCCGATCAGGTGTCTTTTTGCATGGTAGTTGCTGGACCATGCGGTAAGACGCAGAATAGAGTTGCTGTCGCCATAATTGCCAATGGCTGACGAAATTACTGTATATTTTCACTGTGACAATTGTGTGACAAAACGTATTAGAGTTGTCTTTATTGTTTCAATATTCTGAAAATATAGAGATAGTTTAGTTGATGCACTGAGGATTTTATAACTTCAATGCTTCTGGGAGAGTTTCAATGTACGCTTTAATTTCGTCGCGAACGTTTCTATAGCATTCCAGCTGCTCTTCTTCGGATGCGCCATTTTCCGCAAGTTCTTTCGCCATTGCAGGTGGGTCAGGAAAGCCTACGTGAACGACTTTTGCGTTTCCTGGGAAGTACGGACATGTTTCGTGCGCATGGCCGCAAACTGTTACGACTACATCAAAATTGATGTCATCAAATTCACTCAGCAATTGTGAAGTATGTGATGAAATATCAACACCCGCCTCTTTCATAACCCTAACCGCATTGGGGTTGAGCCCATGAGTTTCAATTCCTGCCGAATAGGCATTGAGCACGTCACCCTTGAGGTGTCTAGCCCAGCCTTCCGCCATCTGACTGCGGCAGGAGTTTCCGGTACATAAAAAGAGAATGTTTATTTTATCCTTCATTGGTGTTCCTATTTAGGAAAGAAAATTTATCCACGCTGTTTACGGCAAATATCTTCCGGAGCGTTGGAGAGAATATCCCGTAAATGTTTTTTATCCTGTTGAATTTCAGGACAGTAGCCTGCATGTTCATTAACCCAGTCAAGAAGTGGTTTTACGTATTCAAGATCCTCTGAAAGGCTTGAAAAAATCCAGCGACCTTCTTTTCTGAATTGTACTAGGTTTGCGTTGTGCAAGACACCAAGATGTCTGGATACTGTCGCACCGGCAATACCGAGTAGTTCTGTAAATTGGCAGGCGCAGAGTTCATTGTGTTCCATTAACGCATAAACAATGCGCAGCCTGTTCTGGTCAGATAACGCTTTCAGTGTTTGAGTAATTTTTTGCATAATCATCCCGAGTACGTTTCTATATTACATTTATGCGTCTTTTTTATGGCAGGGCGGTAAGTTTAACCAGACTGTTCTGTTAACAGTGCTCCCTGTTAAACCTGTATGTAAGCCGCATAGAGGTAATGTAGAGATCCCCCCCTACGAAACGTCGTTTAGTTGTTTAGCTAAATATGGTATCGCTGCGTATACTGTCAAGTGTCGGGGCAACAGTTTGAGTGGCAGATACCTTGGAACTCGACAATGGGCTACTTAATTAACACGTTGTATTGTATGCTCAATAGTGTGGGTACCTTTCGCTTTTACGGCACAGCCTGTGGACAATCCTAAGAGTAAGATGCTCAGTATTACTGTGTAGATGTATGTTTTAGACATAATTTCTCCATACTGTATTTAAAGCACAGCACCAGATGATGGGGGATTCGTCAAGCATCCGAAAGTCTACGCCTTCATTTTAGAACATAAAAAAAAGCCCCTGCCAGCGACAGCTTACGTGCTGTAACGACTGAAAGGGGCTTGATGTCTTTATTTAATGCAGTACTTTTTTTATCAGCTGCTTAATACATTTTTCGTGGGTTAAAGTTAGCACCTACAACAGAGAAGGTGTTTTCAACGATGAAGATAGCATTAGGGTCTGTGTCAAAAACTATAGATTCAAGCTGCTTCATGCGAATGTTATCTGTTATGCAGAAAAGCATACTTACTGCTTTACCGGAGTAAGAGCCGGTACCCCAGACTAATGTACCGTTGAGTCTTCTAGCTCTACGCATTTGTGCCATGATCTCTTCGTTTTTGTAGGAAATGATTCGCACAGCTTTTTTCTGGTTGAACATGGAGAGAGCATATTCTGTAACGTATGAGCTTAAGAAGAGCATAATGAGCGTTGTAACTACGAGATCAGGGTTAAAACGGACAGCAATCAGGCTCATCAGTATTGCGTTGATGATAAAGTAGAAAACGCCGATACGAAGACCGTATTTTTGGTTCAGGATAACAGCAAGTACATCGAAACCACCGGCTGCACCGAATGAACGGAGGATAATTCCGCTTCCCAGCCCCATAATGACACCAGCTGCGATGGAAGCAAGCAGGCGGTCTTGGATATGGAGGTCGAGAGTGAAATATTGTGTTAAAAACGTTACCAGAAGCATGCAGTAGAGGTTCAACAGGAAGAATCGTTTCCCGACGCTTTTCCATGCGATAAGGAAGATTGGAATGTTGAAGAGCAAGTACCACTGCGGGGTTGTGAAGGTATCACTGACGTAACTTCCGAGAACAGCAAAGCCATACAGCCCTGCTGGAATAAAATTATGGTGAACGGCAATGCCGTTGTAACCTACGATGAAGATCATTGCACCGAAGGTGAGAAGAAAAATGTTCCACGGAAGGGAGTAGGCAAGAGCATGACGGTTAAACTGCATTGTGCTTTCCTTTAGTTTTACAGCTTAGATTGTGCTCCGGTAAGGCCGGTTTCAGGATATTCTGGATGCCAAGTAACGTTGTGCTGATCAACCGGATACAGGATACGGAGATCATAATGATTTGTGTTTACACATAAAAAAAAGGCTCGAACACAATGTTCCGAGCCTTATTTAGTCATGGGAAAAAGCAGCTTACGACAGCCGCATATAATCGGGCGTAGTCCAAGGCTCATGGAGTACGCACGCAAAAATACTTTCCGTATTGGAAAGCGTCATCTGTGTATGGGTACTGTGCGTATTCTGCATACAAAAACCTTGGTTAGTGTTGAAAAAAAGGCAGCCGAAAATTGGGACTACCTGTGCCTGATGTGGCGCTTCTATACGCAAAAGTCGTGAACGTCTAGTGGAAAAAAACTTTTTTTTAATAAAGATTTTTTTCACAAATGACTTTTGGTTTTGAATTGTTAAGTTCTTCTAAATCAGCATGTTATGGATTTTAAAAGCTGTGCAAAGTATTCATCTGTGAATAAAAGTATTTTGCTTTTTTATTATGTGGATTTCTTATCGAATAAGGGTTTTCAAGGATTCATCTGTACGGATGAGGGGAAGAATGCGTGTTTTTTATGGTACCGGTAGTGGCTTCGTGAAAAAGTTAGCATGAGCGAAATAATGCTTTTTTCACGTTAAAAACGTGAGCAGAATACAATCTTTTTTTCTTAATTGTATGGGCATACGGGTGGTATTTTATACCAAATTATATGCATGGCATATTCATGCAATACTCATTTATATACACATGGTATACTCATACGATATCCGTCTTGATCTACTTAGCATCGTACAAATAGTTACTCATTTTCGTACGGGTAAAATTATTATGCGTTACTCATCTTCATCGTAGATTTCTTCCGGGCATTCATGCTGTCGTAAAATTGTTGCAAGTTCTTTTAGGCTGCTGGTTAATGGTGAATCCGGATACAGGTGACAATAAGGTGTTCCGTCGTTGATGGCGATGAAGGTTCCTTTTTGATCTTCTGGAAGACAGGTGATGCAGTCGACGCCGATTGTTTTTTCGATTTCAAATTTCGATAGTGTATTTCCGGAAATGCAGCCCGTAAGTACTAGTGAAAGTTTGCAGAAGTTTTCAAATCCACCGGCAGTTATTGTTTGTACAAAACGTTGGGCACTGCCCATACAAGGTTTTGTAGGCATTGTAACAAGCAGGCTGTCATCCGCCATTTCCATGACGCGATAGAGCGCAGCATCAACTCGACTGCCCATGTCGATGACGATAATTTCAAAAGCATCAGCCGCGGCAATCAGCATAGCGGAGACTGTTTCAGGAACCACACTGCCCGTTCCCATTGTAACCTCGGGAGCAACAAGAGCCAGTATTCCGCTGCTGTGATGATACATGGCGCTCTTTATGTACGAAGCATTCATTAATGCGAGATCTTTTGCAGCATGACGACGATCCCGCTTTGAAGGAGTATTCAGGAATGTTGCTACGTCACCGTACGGGCGGGAGAAGTCGAGAAGTCCGACCCGTTTGCCTTCTTTAGCAAAACAGGCTGCGAGGTTCACTGCTACCGATGTTGTTCCGGAGCCGCCGCGTGCCCCCATAACAGCAATGACTTTAGGACGAACGGCTTTACTTGGATCTACCGAGCGAGTGGCCAGATAATCTTCCAGTGCGCGTTGCAGGATTAGCTTGCTAATCGGGTAACTGAAGAAGTCTCGTGCGCCGGAAACCAGTGCTTCATGTTTGTTGCCGTCTGTGTACTGTGATGCACAAACGTATACCGCACCGTAATTATGTCTTTTTGCTTCGATAATCCGTTCTGTAATATCTTTGGAATATGTAGTGCAGCCGATTACAAGCACTTCCGGTTTAGTAAGCTGGAGTGTGTTTATGAGATGAGTAAAGTGTATTTCACACAACATGTTGTGCAAAGCACCCGCAATTGTTGGATCACTTGCTTCTAGCTTTATGTATAATGCTTCTTCAACTGTAGGCATGTATTCCTCCGCTTGCTTGTATCGGCAAAAAGTATTCTTTTACGTGATATCTATCTAACTTATTTATTTTTCAACATTCTTTTCTTCTATAGCAATCTTATTCGCTTCGGGAATATCGTTTGAAGTGGTGTCAGTAAGAATACGCCAAGCGCCTACAGCAAATGTTATACAGAGAATAACGAGTAAAATGTAACGAAGCGTGCTGAATTGCGAAACTTTATGATCTTGCACCATTTCTTACTCCCTCAAATATAAATACATATTCTTTGCATGCAGAATTGTTGCAGTGAGTGTGTCTGTCCTTACAACAGCAGTGTAATATGCGAGTGAGGCAAGAACATATGATATTGGAAATGTATATTCTTATTGTGTAGATACGTTTTAAATAGATATTGGATGTTGTGTAAGTATGTGGTCGCGTACATACAGGTTGCCTAGTATTTGAATTTGTTTGCATTTGTTGATTTTATCTAATAAAAAAAGTTAGTTGTGCGTGTTGTTTGGCTTTGAATGCTCAAACAGCTTTACGTATTATAAATGCTCTTTTTGTAAAAACTAAAGAATGAGGAATAAAAACCGATGGAGGAGGTAGAGTTTCCTTATAAAAAGGAGCACGTGGGTGGTTGTCGTGAAGAGTGTTCGGGCAAGCGTATGAGGGATGTGCGCTGATACTCTTCCAAAAAGGGAGAATGAAATTATGCAAAACCAGAGAGTCGTTCTTGTTGCTCTCGTTTTGGTTCTGTGCATGCCATGTTTTACTTACGCAGCTAAGTATGTGGGTTCTGCTGCGTGTGGTGAATGTCATGAAACAGAACATGGCCGCTTTATGCAATATTCCAAGAAAGCAAAGTCATGGGAAAGTATTGCAGTTATGGCGCCAAAGCTCACCAAGACTGAACAGCAGGAATGCTATGAATGTCACACTACCGGATATAACAAGGGGGGATTTGTCAGTTACGAAGAAACTCCGGAATTATCAGATGTTGGATGTGAGACCTGTCATGGACCTGGTGCGGCACACGCTGAAGATGGTGATCCTGATTTAATCAAGCGTAAACCTGATCCTGAAGACTGTGTTGTGTGTCATAGCGCTGCACGCGTGAATGACTTCGGGTTTAAACCGCTTGTAAACAGTGGTGCACACTAGGAGGCATAATGGCAATACGAACTTCTTTAGGTGCTAAGATCACGGTCTTGATCACTGTTATTTCGTTTGTTGTGTTTTCTGTGCTTATCGGCACGTCTACATTCCTTCAGCGTAAGGGAATGTTAGAACAGATGAGTGGAGCTTTGACGCAGACGTCTCAGCTTGTACAGGAAGCTATCGAACGTCCTATGGTTGTCGGGGATGATGAAGGGACGACAGAAGAATTTGTTCGTCTTGGACGAGAATATCCTGATATGACAATTCACCTTGCAGACTTTGCCGGTGAGGTGACTTATTCAACAAAAGATGCGGCTGTTGATAAACAAATTGCCGGTCTTTTACCTATTGACGGATTCGCGGATGTTTCCCGCAAGGCTCTTAAGCAGCCGACAAAAGAGAATCTGATAGTAAGCGGTGGCGACAGCCCCGTTTTCGTCCGCGTTATCTCTATTCCTAACGCTCCTTCCTGTAAGCACTGTCATGGTGCATCCAAGCCCATTTTGGGGCAGTTGGTTATAACAAAAGACATCTCAGGTACCATGGGTACCATTGCCGTACAGATGTATGAGAATATAGCCATATCTTTCGTTGGATTACTTGCTCTTATTTTAAGTGTTGTTTTCTTTATCCGTAAGGTTGTTATTAAGCCTATTGAGCAGATTACCGCTTCTTCCGATGCTATTAGCAATGGCGATTTCAATGCGCATTTCCTAGTAGACAGTGAAGATGAGCTTGGAAACTTATCCCAGAATCTTGGGGCAATGGTAGAAAAGCTCAAGATTGAACTTGGGTTCTCCAAGGGTGTGTTGCGGGGAATGACTGCTCCTATTTTGATTTGTGATACTGACCGTAAGGTGACGTCCACAAACCAGCAGGCTATTGATCTTATGGGCATTGCCGGAACACCTATTGATTACAAGGGAGTTCCTGTTTCAGATTTTGTTGTGAATGACCCTTGTTGTGACCGGATCATTAGCGATGTAATGACGTCACATAAGCCTTCTACAGGTAATGAGGGTGTTCTTGAAAACTTCGCCGGTGAGCAGCTTACGCTCATATTTGATGCCGCGCCTATCTATGATCTGGATGGAAAAATGCTTGGTGTGTTTGTTATGATTACAGACATGACCACAATGCGCAGGCAGCAGCGCCGAGTTGAAGAGCAGAATGATAAGATTACACAAGCCGCGCAGTCTGCCAAAGCTATTTCTGAGCAGGTGTCTTCTGCTTCCGAAGAGCTGGCTGCACAGATTCGTCAATCCAGTAATGGTGCGGATGAGCAGCAGAAGCTGACAGGCGAGTCTGCAAGTGCAATGACGCAGATGAACGCCTCTGTTCTTGAAGTTGCCCGCAACGCATCTGATGCTGCTGAACTGGCTGCTTCAACACAGGAAAAAGCTGCTGAAGGCGGCAAGGTCGTTGATCAGGCTGTGGATAAGATTCATGCTGTTGCTGAACAGGCTCAGGCTTTGAAAGATGAAATGAATGTGCTTGGTACCCGTGCAGATGGTATCGGCCAGATTATTACTGTTATTGAAGATATTGCAGACCAGACCAACCTGCTTGCGTTGAATGCGGCTATTGAAGCTGCCCGTGCAGGTGATGCGGGTCGAGGTTTTGCTGTGGTTGCCGATGAAGTGCGTAAACTTGCAGAAAAAACAATGAATGCCACCCGCGAAGTTGTTGAGTATGTAGGCGCAATTCAAACAAGCACTAAGCAGAATGTTGAAGCGACAGAACGGGCTGTTGATTTGGTAAGTGATTCAACCGAGCTTGCAACTCGTTCCGGTGAAGCCTTAAAGGCAATTATGGGGATGGTTGAGGCTACTGCGGATCAGGTTCGGGCAATTGCCACTGCTTCTGAAGAGCAGTCTGCTGCCAGTGAACAGATTAACAGCTCTGTGACGGTTATCAGCGATATCTCCGAGCAGACGGCTGTTGCAATGACAGAGTCAACGACAGCTGTTGAAGCTGTTGCTCAGTTAGCACAGGATTTGAACGGAATAATAGAAAATATGCGTTCATAGCCTGTAATGAGTCGTGAGCAGATGTTGCGGATTCTGCAGACTTGAAAATTCAAAAAGGGTGGAGCAAAGGCTCCACCCTTTTTTTGTACTAAATAGACTTAGTCGGCAGAGGTCTTGCCATCGGCTGTTTGAAGGAGGAGCTGCCTTTTTGTGCGTTGAGTAATGCTTGAAAAGCATTATCCCGTTTGGCTGCTCTATGTATAAATTCATCAGCGATTTTGGTAGGGCCGTTGCATTCATTTACAAGGTAATGTTGCAGGTGTTCGGCTTCCGAAAAACTGAGTGCGCCGTGCAGAGTGCGTCGGTTCGGGTAGTTGATGTGGAATGTAGATGATAGAATGAATTTTCCGATTGAAGTTTTGTACAGCTTCAGTTCCCACCAGTTTGGTGTTACGCCCATTAACTCCCTGTCATCAAGGCTCACCAGCAATTCACCTGTAAATACAAGATTTTCTTTGCCATTTCTTTTTAGGGAAACTGTCTTCATAGTAAGCTCCTGTGAAGATAACCTTCTTATATTTGTTGTGCAGGTAACGGCAGAAAAAAGTAAATAAAAACACTACTAATAGCTTCAGCTAATGCCATAAAAAAAAGAGGACTATGACAGTGTAGTGCGTTTTTTATGCAGGTGTAGCAATGATAATGTTCCCGTAAGAACATTCTGCCGAATATTGATGGAGCGTGTATGGCGGGGAAATGAAGAAAATATGAAAGAAAAAAGGCGGATGTTATAAAAATGCAGATGCGCCGGAACTAAAAGCTCCGGCGCATCGCAACCACAACAACAAACCAGTCAGGAGGGGAATCTATATTCCCCTATATATGTATCGCACAAAGGCGATTACAAACGTAATCAATTGCTCCCAGTTTGCTGACTTTTGATGTGTAGACACAAAAAAAGCCCGCTAAGCGGTGCCTTAATGGAAACGGTGCGACTGGAAAGAAGGAAAGAGGACGGCAAAACGCAATATTGGTTTTATGGGTCCACTCTGTCCTTTTACCTGAGAGTTTCACTGCACTGGGAAAGCAGTTTGCTCCTTCGGTGCTCCTTGCGGAGTCTCTCCAGAGGCTCGTCCGAGCAGCAGTCCTTTTGCCTGAAAGAGTTACATCTTCGGCGCCGTTTCTTTTTTTGGGGAAAAAAAGGCGGTCTCTCCTGCTACCTTCAACCGAGATCCATATGTTGAGGCAGATTCCTGTTTATCGTGAGCAGATATAAAACGCAACAGAAAATACACCGCAAGGGTTGAATTTCCTTAATTGGTTATCAAAAAAAACAGTTTTTACATATATGAATAAAAAAGCGCTCTGCTTTAGAAAAGCAGAGCGCTGTATAAACAACGTGTTTGCAGTGAAACTGCAACGCTATGTGCGGTACCTATACAACTTCGTTAGGGTAAATTGCTTCGTATGATTTTTTGTATTCAGCAAATTTGCCTTCACGAATTGCCTTGCGTGCTCCGCGAACAGTGTCGAGGAAGTACGTGAGGTTGTGAATTGAGTTCAGGCGGAAAGAAAGCAGTTCTTTTGCCTGATACAAGTGACGAAGATACGCACGGGAGAAGTTACGGCAAGTGTAACAGTTACAGTTCGGATCCAGAGGGCCGTCGTCTTCTGCGTATTCTTTACGTTTAATGCTGATTTTGCCTAATGAGGTGTAGAGTGTGCCGTTACGTGCGTTACGTGTCGGCAGTACACAGTCAAACATATCAATACCGGCATTAATACCGTTGATGATATCAAGAGGTGTTCCTACGCCCATAAGGTAGCGCGGTTTGTCTTTTGGAAGCAAAGGAGCAGAGTGATATAAAATTTCCATCATCTTTTCTTTGCTTTCACCGACAGACAGGCCGCCTAATGCAAAGCCGTCAAAGTCTTCAGAGGTGAGCTGTGCGATGGAACGCTCACGCAGGTCTTTATG
This sequence comes from Halodesulfovibrio sp., assembly GCF_015482765.1. Lineage (GTDB taxonomy): Bacteria > Desulfobacterota > Desulfovibrionia > Desulfovibrionales > Desulfovibrionaceae > Halodesulfovibrio. The sequence goes on along the minus strand of NZ_JADMLB010000050.1, from coordinate 103,363 downwards.
GAAACCGCCCTGAGTAATAGCAAAGAGAAGGTTATCTCCTGCGCCTCTAGGGTATTCTTCACGACAGCGTTTAGCCCATCTTGTGGTCATTTCCAATGAACGGGCGGTGTAAGCTTTGTCTGCACCGAAGCCAACGCACTCATCCAGCACCATCATGATATCAGAGTTCAGGTTACGCTGAATCTGAATAACTTTTTCCGGTGTGAAAAGGTGTTTGGAGCCATCGAGGTGAGAGCGGAAGGTTACGCCTTCTTCTTTGATTTTTCGTAAATCACTGAGGCTGAAAACTTGAAATCCGCCACTGTCTGTGAGGATAGGTTTGTTCCATGAGTTGAACTTCTGCAAGCCGCCACGGCGTGCAACAAGATCGTCTCCTGGACGAAGGTAAAGGTGGTAGGTGTTGCCGAGAATGATCTCAGCGCCGATATCGTTCAAGTCGTCAGGAGCAATGCCCTTAACGCTGCCTACCGTGCCCACAGGCATAAAGATAGGCGTCTGCACTACGCCATGCGCAGTTTGCAGCTCGCCTGTACGGGCAGCTCCGTCCGTTGCGTGTAATGTAAATTCTCCGATGTTTGCCATGGCGGCACTATACGCATGAGCACTCGCAAAGTCATCACAAAACGTGCAACAAAAAAGTGTGTATATTTAGTAATGTAGGTGTTTGAAATAAAAAAGCTGCCTCTGAATTACTTCGGAGGCAGCTTTTATAAAACAATCGTTTTGAAATGTTATTTATTTAACTTTACGTTGCTCAGAATTTCCGTAGCAGAAGCAACCATACCACCGACGTTTGCCATGTCAGCAGGAACGATCATAGTGTTTGATTTTTCAGCCATTTTGCCGAATTCGGTAATGAACTGTTCAGCTACTTTCAGTTTTGCAGCATCTGCGCCGCCAGGAGCTGCCATTGCTTCAGCAATAAGGTTGATACCTTTTGCTGTAGCGTCAGCAATAAGGAGAATTTCTTCTGCCTGACCAGCTGCTTCGTTAATTTTTTTCTGTTTTTCACCTTCAGAAAGCTCAATTGCTTCCTGTTTGTAGCCTTCTGCGCGGTTGATGCGGGACTGTCTGTCACCTTCAGAGCTTGCGATTTCAGCACGTTTTTCACGCTCTGCTTTCATCTGCTGTTCCATTGCAGCCATTACGCTTTCCGGCGGGGTGATGTCCTGAATTTCGTAACGCATTACTTTGATGCCCCATTCACGAGCAGCTTCATCTACAGCGCCGACAACAGCAGCGTTGATGCTTTCACGCTCTTCAAAGGTTTTATCAAGGCTGATTTTACCGATTGCGGAACGAAGAGAGGTCTGTGCAAGCTGGCTTGCGGCGAGGTAGTAGTCGTTTACGCCGTAGCATGACTTCATAACATCCTGAACCTGAATGTAGAGAACGCCGTCAATTTCAACAACAACGTTATCGCTGGTAATACATGACTGTGACTCAATACCGAGGATTTCTTCTTTTGTGGAGCGACGGTACGCAATTTTATCAACAAAAGGGATGAGGATGTGAAGACCTGCATCCAGAGTTTTGGAATATTTACCCAGACGTTCAACAACGTAAGCGCTTTTTTGAGGAACAACGACCGCAGTTTTAATCAGTGTAATGAAAACAAGCGCGGCAATAACAATAGTAGTAATGAGACTGGTCATATTAATCCTTTTTTACAATGAATGTATTAGGGTCAGATTTTTTTCTGGCAATAATCGTAACAGTGGCTTCTGAGGGAATATCTTCCTCTGCTTCGGCATTCCAGAATGTACCCTGATATTTAATGCGCCCGCCTGCTGAGGTTGAGACTGGCTCAGTTACAGTGGCAGTAGCGTTAATTGCAGCATCGACAAAAGCTTCCTTATCAGCAGTATCCTGACTGAAGAGGCGCGGCATCTTTTTGCGTAAGAGTACGAGAAGAGCTACGGATGAACAGAAAAATGTAATAACTTGGATTGTCGGGGAAAAATCAAGCAGGGCAGCACAGCCGGCAAGCAGCGCTCCGGCTGAAAAGAAGATTACGATGAAGGTGGTGCTGAACATTTCCGCAAGAAAGAGTGCGACTGCTAAGGCAAACCAACCCAACCAAAAAAAATTGACATCAAGTTCTAAATTAAACACTGAAGATTTCTCCATGGTGGAAGCTATATATCTTTTTGTATATGATTACGGGTAGGTATCATTCAGGAAGTATGGAGTAAATGGAAAATGTCTTTTGAAAATTACAAAAAAGCACAAAAAATGCACAAAAAAAGAGCATGTGTTACGAAAAACACATGCTCTTTTTTTAGCAGACATTTTTTTGCAAGGAGTAATGACGTTACTAGGATGAAAGCGGTTTATTTATTGTTTATGTAATAGGAAATAATGTTTTCTTTTGAGTGCGTATCTTTTGATTACCAATCACGATAACGGACATGTGTGTCCATTACTGCGTATCGAACATTGTCACCTATTGTGGAAAGAATTTGTTCAAGAGCCACGAGGAACGGCAGCCCGTTTTCTGCTTCCCCGATATCTGTAAGGTGCATGTCTGGCATAATGATACTGAAGTTCGCCTTTTGTGGTTTCGGCATTGAACCGCTGACAGACGGCGTGACGATATGAACATTTTTGATGATGTATCTATTACCGATTACCTTGGCGTAGTTGATATCCTTACTTGGGTTTGGAGGAAACACTGCCGGTTCCGGAAGCTTTGTGCGTAAGTTGTTCAAGAGCAATTCGTAGTTGTTTTCTTTGTGTCGTGTAATGTACGCAATATCCATGGATTTTATTGTCATGTTGTTAATGACAATAACTCCGGTGCCAATAGAGGAAGGGAGGATATCCACATCAATTGCGCCTATCTGTATGCAGTGTCCACGGGGAAACCCCGTAGGGTTTGCCAAGTAGACATTATGAATTGACCCGTATCCCGACAGGGTAGACAGTTTGGCATCTTCAAGCTGGACTTTAGAGCCCATAACTTTAGGCCCGATGTAATGCACTGTTTTTTTAAGGATAGGGTTGATTGAAACAGTCGTATATGAGCTGATCCCCAAAGAAATTATTCCCGCGAGCAGCAGTAATAAGAATATCTTTTTCATGAAAAGAAACTCCTTGCCAAGTGTGTGTCGATCTCAACAGTTACGATAAAATCGCTGAACTTTTGCAGCAAGGATTAAAGAAAAGAATACTGTGTCTACTAAAGTGGTGTTGGCTACACTTCCTAACTGTTTGAACGGGTTGCATACATATTGTGTACTGTAGTGCATAAAAAAGCCCATACTATTGAATGGTTACAATAGTATGGGCAGTGTTGCTATTTTTTGCGTTGCGTTCTGTGTATTGTCTTTTTGAGTCGTACTATAGCGTTATGCTTGTGTAGTGTGGGGGAGCAGTGAATACACAAGGGTATCTAATGTTTGGAGAAGTTCAAGGTATACTCCTCCACTTGCCATTGGTGGCCCGAAAAGTGCGGCACGTTGGTTGCGTAACGATTCCGTGGAAACAGTTTCCGGAAAAGTTTTGGAAAGAGTCATGGCAAGGCGTTCAGCAAGCAGGTAGCCTTTTACCCCTTCGTAGAAAAGAGAAAGGTTGTGCATGAACTCGTCTGAGACGGAGTGCCAGTATTCTTCCGCCGCCGGAGTAGGTTTCATGGATACGGCAGAGCAGAGCCCGTTGTACAGGTTGTTTAAGTTGGCACCCGGAATACCGGCGCGCCAGCCGATGAGCCATGAATTTCTTTCAAAGAAAAGACAATGGTTCTTGCCAATTGTCACAATATCATCAAATATCCCTTTTGCTTCCAGCAACTTTTCATCTGTCCACTGAGGAGGTTCTGTTGCTGGGTGCCAATCGGTAACTAATGTCTGTTTTGCGCTGACATTGCCGTCGGTAAGTGTGGATATTATATGAGCAAGCCATGCATTGGCATCTGGAGAGTTTGGTGTTTCCAGATGTGTGTAGCTGAGCACGTATCGCCCTTCACCGAATTTTCCGGTAAGAATGCAAGGCTGCCCGTTGAGAAATTCTGGACGCAGCTTGATGTCGTAGAGTGCTTCCCACTCGTTAAACGTGCCTGGAGGTAGTGTATTCAGCGGGAGATCGGCGATCCAGAAATCGCTCCCCGGTGTGGCATAGCTTGCTAAAATTTCTACATCAGTATTTTCTTTTGGAGAAAAACGTGCAGGCCACCAGACTGGCAGTGCCGGTGTGTCTGAAAAGTCTTCTGGAATAAGGTCTGCCGCATGGGAGAGGTTTGCACCGATAGATGAATGAAGATGACCGCTGACAAAATGCTGGAGGCGGTTGGTAAATTTTGCGCGTTCCCATGGGCAAAGATTCAGCCCGTTTTTGCCGGTAAGCCCAAGCCCTGCTCCTCCGCAGAACCCTAAGTACTTACCGCCATTGGCAACATATTTACGTATTTCTTCAATTCCCTTAGAGCCAAGGGCGTCTGCTTTAAGTCGGGCATTGCCGCCAGGGGTAAGAAGTAAGTCTGGTGGGTTGCAAGAAAGCAATCCCTGCGCTATTTCTTCTCCCCGCACAATGCAATATGGAAGTTTCATGGCTTCCAGTGCCCGCCAGACGAGAAGACCCCAAAGGTGAGACTCGTCCCATAATATATAGATGCTTGACATTGTCCTTCCGCTAATTAATCTGACTTTTTTGCAGTCGTGGAAGCGCACTTTACCAAGCGAGGGCAGCGAGTGCAAATAATTACAAGACTAACTTGAAAAAGGGCAGTCCGTAAGCGCAAACTGTGGTGATGTACTCTTTGCAAACAGGATTGTCCTGAAACGTCTGTGATGACGCGCGTATGCAACGCGGAATCCGACGGATATATATGATACCATATCAGGCTGTATTTGCCTGAATACAATAACGAATCTGGAGTAGCAGTATGGCGGAAAACGCTCTTTCTAAGGGGTATGAATCTCAAACAGTTGAAGAACAGTGGCGAAAGCACTGGGAAGATAACAACGTGTTCACACCGGATATGGATGCCGAAGGTGATGCATATTCTATTGTCATTCCGCCACCGAACGTCACTGGTGCTCTGCACATGGGACATGCTCTTAACCTTACTTTGCAGGACATCCTTTGTCGTTACCAGCGTCAGAAAGGAAAAAAAGTTCTGTGGGTGCCGGGTACCGACCATGCAGGTATTGCTACTCAGAACGTTGTAGAGCGTAAGCTTGCAACTGAAGGACTTGGTCGTCATGACCTTGGCCGTGAAAAATTTGTTGAGCGTGTATGGGAATGGCGTGATGAATACGGCAGCCGTATTCTTAATCAGGTTCGTAAAATGGGTGCTTCCGTTGACTGGACCCGTGAACGCTTCACCATGGACGAAGGTCTTTCCAAAGCTGTTCGTAAAGTTTTTGTTGAACTTCATGAACAGGATCTTATCTACAAAGGTGACTACATCATTAACTGGTGTCCTCGCTGTCACACCGCGCTTGCTGATGACGAAGTAGATCACGCGAATGAGCCGGGTGCATTGCACTACATTAAATACCCGCTCGCAGACGGTTCCGGTGAGCTTATCATCGCGACTACCCGTCCTGAAACCATGCTCGCTGATACCGCGATTGCTGTTAACCCTGATGATGACCGCTTCAGTCATCTCATCGGTAAAAAAGCAATTCTTCCGCTTGTTGGTCGTGAACTCGACATCATCGGTGACCGTTACGTAGATATCGAATTCGGTACAGGTTGTCTTAAAGTTACCCCTGCGCATGACCACAATGACTGGGAACTCGGTCGTAAGCATGGTCTTGAGGTAATGAACATCCTGAACGAAGATGGTACCCTTAATGACGACACCGGTGAATACGCAGGTCTGACCTGTGTTGAAGCTCGTGTAAAAATTCTTGAAGCACTGAAAGCAGAAGGCTTCCTCGATCGTATTGAAGAACACGAGCACAGTGTAGGTCACTGTTACCGTTGTAAAACAATCGTTGAGCCGTTTGTATCCACTCAGTGGTTTGTAGCTATGACTAAGCTTGCTCCGCGTGCTCGTGCAGCAGTGCCTGAGCTTACTCAGATCTTCCCTGAGTCATGGATTAAGACTTACAACCACTGGCTTGATAACATCCGCGACTGGTGTATTTCCCGTCAGATCTGGTGGGGACACCGTATTCCGGCGTGGACTTGTCAGGATTGCGGCGAGCTGATTGTTGCTGCTGAAGATCCAACTACCTGTAAGTGTGGTTCAACCAACCTTGTTCAGGACGAAGATGTTCTGGATACCTGGTTCTCTTCTGCACTCTGGCCGTTCTCTACCATGGGCTGGCCTGAGAAAACAAAAGAGCTGGATACGTTCTACCCTACCTCTGTACTCGTTACAGGCTTTGACATCCTCTTCTTCTGGGTTGCCCGTATGATGATGATGGGTCTGCACTTTATGGATGAAGTTCCATTCCATCACGTGTACATCCACGCACTTGTTCGTGACGAACAGGGCAAGAAGATGTCTAAATCAACAGGTAACGTAATTGACCCTGTTGAAATGATCGACAAGTACGGTTGTGACTCCCTGCGCTTTACTCTGACTTCATTCGCAGCAATGGGTCGTGACATTAAATTGTCTGAGCAGCGCATCGACGGTTACCGTAACTTCTGTAACAAAATTTGGAACGCCGCTCGTTTCGCTCTCATGAACCTGCCGGAAGAAAAGCCTAAGACTTTTGCTTTCGAAGAAATTGACGGCGTACATCATCGCTGGATTCTTTCCCGTCTTGAATCTGTGAAGAAAGATATGGATCAGGCTATCACTAGCTACCATTTCAACGAATCTGCTCAGATCATGTACAAGTTCATTTGGAACGAATTCTGTGACTGGTACCTCGAACTCATCAAACCTGACATGCGTGCAGGCGGCGAACGTGCAGAAAAAGCACAGTTTGTTCTCTGGACAGTGCTTCAGGAAATGATGGTTATTCTTCACCCGATCATGCCGTTCATTACCGCACAGGTATGGAGTGTATTGCCGGGTATTGAAAACAAAGATATTGCAACCGAACTGTATCCAGAAATGCGTCCTGCGTGTGAAAGTGCAGACGCTGAAGCTGCAATGAGCCTCATTCAGGAAACAATTGTTGCTGTACGTACCATCAAAGCTGAACTGAACGTTGCACCGCAGACTCGTCTCAATGTGCTTATCCGTACTGCTTCTGATGAAGCAAAAGCACTGTACGAAGATGCAATGGAAGTTATGCAGGCACTCGCACGCCTCAGCGGTGTAGAGCTTGGTGCTGATGTAGAAGCACCGAAAGCATCTGCTTCCAGCGTTGTTCAGGGTAACGAAGTTATTGTACCTCTCGAAGGTCTTGTTAACTTTGAAGACGAACTTGCCCGACTCGACAAAGAGCTCGGTAAAGTTGAAAAAGATCTCAAACAGGCTTCCGGTAAGCTGCGTAACGAAAGCTTCGTTAACAATGCTCCGGCTGCTATCGTTGAAAAAGAAAAAGCTCGCGCTGCTGAACTTGCAGATACACAGCAGAAACTGCTTAAGCTTCAGAAGCGTCTTGTTGACGCAATGGGCTAATTAGTCCGTTTACGCGACGCGTTCATACGTGATGAAGTTGTGAGATACGGCTGCTTGCGGCATGTTGTCTCCGACAGGCAGAAGAAACTGATTTTTTCTGCACCCCGCTTGTGATTCCATCGGGCGTTGGCGGCTACAACGCCTTGAAGGAGTCGAATTCAGCGGGACTATGGTCACCTTGGATAACCGAGGGTAGGTGGAGCTTCATGGCTGAGTCGGGATTTCCTTATCAGCTGTGTGCTTTCAAAATTGCCATACGGATGTTGAACAGCATCTTCATCAAGTGACATAAAGTTAGTATCAGGGAACCGGAGGCAACTCCGGTTCCTGATTATTACCGGAGGAATGATGAAAGTTTACCTTATCGGTGCTGGCCCGGGCGATCCCGGCCTGCTGACAATTAAAGGCCGTGATATTCTGAGCACAGCAGACGTTATCGTTTACGATTACCTCGCGAACGCAGAATTTCTTTCTTACGCAAAACCTGAAGCCGAAGTTATTTACGTAGGCAAAAAAGGTGGCGATCACACATTAAGTCAGGAAGGCATCAACAAGCTCATCGTTGATAAAGCGAAAGAGGGCAAGTCTGTTGCTCGCCTGAAAGGTGGCGATCCGTACATGTTCGGTCGTGGCGGCGAAGAGGCTCAGGAACTTCTTGCTGCGGGCGTTCCGTTTGAAGAAGTACCGGGTATTACATCCGCTATCGCAGGCCCTGCATATGCAGGTATCCCGTTGACTCACCGTGATTTTGCGTCCTCCGTTTCCTTTATTACAGGTCACGAGAATCCAGATAAGCCTGGTTCTTCTCATAACTGGAAATCTCTTGCTACAGGAACATCTACTCTTGTGTTCTTTATGGGCATGAAGAACCTTCCACATATTTCCAAGCAGCTTATTGAAAACGGTATGGACCCTGATACTCCGGCAGCACTCGTGCACTGGGGTACAACAGCTAAGCACCGTTCTATGACTGCAACCATTGCTACATTGCCTGAAGAAGGCGTGAAGCAGGGCTTTACTTCTCCTTCTCTTATTGTCGTTGGTCATGTTGTTACACTTCGTGACGAACTGAACTGGTTTGAACAGCTTCCACTGCGCGGTAAAGGCGTTGTGGTAACTCGTGCACGTGAGCAGGCAAGCGGTATGGCAAGATCTCTTACCAAGCTTGGTGCAAACGTTATTCAGTTCCCGACTATCAAAATTGATGAGCTTGAAGATTACAGCAATGTTCATGCAGCAATTAAGTCCCTTAACGAATACGAGTGGGTTATCTTCACTTCCGTTAACGGTGTAAAGCATTTCTGGAACCAGCTTGCAGCACTTGGACTTGATACTCGTGCTCTCGGTGCAAATAAAGTGGCAGCTATCGGCCCTGCAACCGCAGAAATCCTGCGTGAAAAAGGTATTGAGCCTAACTTTATTCCTGAAAAGTATGTTGCTGAAGGCGTTGTAAAAGGTCTTATTGAGCGCGGCATGGACGGCAGCAAAATTTTGCTTCCACGTGCTAAAGTTGCTCGTGAGATTTTACCGGAAGAGCTTCGCAAAGCTGGTGCACAGGTTGATATTCTTCCTGTATACGAAACAAAGCCTGCGGGTGAGCAGCGTGAAGAAGTGCTTGAACTCATCAAAAATGGTGACCTTTCCTGCGTAACCTTCGGTTCTTCTTCTACAGTTGAAAACTTCTTTGATCTTGTTTCTCCGGATCTTATCAAAGAGCACCGTGACAAGGTAAAACTTGCTTCAATCGGTCCGATTACCTCTAAAACTCTTGAGCAGTTTGGCTTTACTCCGGACATTGAGCCGGAAGATTACACCATTCCTGCACTTGTAGATCAGCTTGTAGAAAAGCTGTAGGGGTGCCTCCGGCGGGCAGGCTTCGCCTTGCATCCACAAGGGGCATGCCCCTTGACCCTTTTAACGCGTAGCACAACCGTTATGTATGGTGTTGGGAGTCGCGAAGAAGGCTGTCTTTGCTTAGAAATAGAAAGGCTGTTCCATATATTGGGACAGCCTTTTTTTGTGGGTAATTGTTAGAGGGAAGGGGAGTAACATGAAGCACCTCTGATGGCGCTTGATGAGGGAGGATAATGATGCGTGGGCGAGAAATCGTCGTGCTGAGAACGTGTAAATTATCAAAGAATAAAAAGGGATAACCCACTACTCTGAGTAGCTGAAATCATGATGTAATGACGTATGCTAGCGAGGGTTGAACGTGACATTTACACCGAAGAAGAGAGTGCTGGTTACCGGCGGTGCTGGATTTCTGGGAGCACATTTATGCAAGCGGCTGTTGGAAAAGCAGTGCGAGGTTGTATGTGTAGATAATTTCTTTACCGGAACGAAAGAGAACATTGTTCATTTGTTGGAAGACCCATATTTTGAATTACTTCGGCACGACATTACCTTTCCTTTGTATGTTGAAGTAGATGAGATTTACAATCTGGCGTGCCCTGCCTCTCCTGTGCATTATCAATATGATCCTGTTCAGACTGTGAAAACAAGTGTGCATGGTTCAATCAATATGTTGGGGTTGGCAAAGCGTACAGGAGCCAAAATTTTTCAGGCTTCCACTTCTGAGGTTTATGGTGATCCGGAAGTTCATCCCCAGACGGAAGAATATTGGGGCAAGGTGAATCCAAGAGGTGTGCGTTCCTGCTACGATGAAGGGAAGCGCTGCGCCGAAACGTTGTTCTTTGATTATCAGCGGCAATATAATGTGCGTATTAAAGTTGCCCGCTTGTTCAACACGTACGGCCCGCAAATGCATCCGAATGACGGTCGTGTTGTCTCGAATTTTATTATTCAAGCATTGCGAGAAGAACCGGTGACCATCTATGGTGATGGCACGCAGACTCGGTCCTTTTGCTTTGTAGATGACCTTGTTGAGGGAATGGTACGGTTGATGGACAGAACAGCGGACGACTTTGGGGGCCCTGTAAATTTAGGTAATCCGCATGAAATAACTATTAGAGAGTTAGCGGAAACGATTATCTCACTTACTAATTCCAGATCTGTTCTGAAGTTTAAGCCTCTTCCTCATGATGATCCTAGGCAACGTATGCCGGACATAGGGTTGGCGCGGGAAAAACTACATTGGTCACCCGCAACCTCATTAGAGGAAGGATTGAAAAAAACAATCGAGTACTTTGCCAAAAAGAAAGAATAGGCTGATATCTTATTTTTCGGGCGTTCCAGTGGAAAACATTTTCTTACCACGCAAGTTGTTTTGACTCCCATACAAAATAAACCACCTGCGCCTGAGACTAGAAATCATACTTACTCATAGAAAAAAAGCGCCTGTTGCTTGCGATTTTCATATCGTAACCAACAGGCGTTTTTTATAATTTGTCAAAAGAACCGTAATACATTTGAGCTTAGAACAGCTTTTTTACATCAGCTCCAGCCAAGAAATACTATTGCTGAGCGTAACTCCTTCAGTGTCCCCTTTATAAGTTTTTAGAAGGGGGTCTGGGGGAGACTTTTTTGCAAAAAAGTTTCCGCCCAGCCGCCGGAGGCAACAATAAAAAAGAGCTGCTCCGCAAGAGCTACCTGCTTCTATGACTTTTCGCCCACAAGCTTTTCTTCTTTCTTCGGCTTAGTGGAGCGTGACTGAATAACTTTGGAGTTCGGATCAACATCGTGGGTTATCCAGACGTTACCACCAATCATGGTGTCGTGACCGATAGTGATGCGTCCAAGTACTGTCGCGCCAGCGTAAACCGTAACGTTGTCTTCAAGGACAGGGTGACGGAGATTTCCTTTCACCAGTAAGCCGTCATTGTCTTTAGGGAAGGACAACGCGCCGAGGGTTACCCCCTGATAGAGACGACAGCCTTTGCCGATGATGCAGGTTTCGCCGATTACGACACCGGTACCGTGGTCAATGAAGAACTCTTCATCAATCTGCGCACCCGGATGGATGTCGATACCAGTATTTGAATGCGCCATTTCACTGATAATACGAGGGATAATAGGAACCTCGAGATTGTACAGCTCATGTGCGATACGATGGTGTATCATTGCCGTGATGGAAGGGTAGCAGAAGATTGTTTCACCGGGAGTTTTTGCTGCCGGATCGCCTTCGAATGCAGCCTTTACATCTGATGCAAGGAGTCTGCGCAGTTTCGGGAGCGATTGGATGAATTTCATGGCAGTTGCACGGGAATGATCTTCGCAATCTTTGCATTCGTCAGCAAACTCAGCGCAAATGAAACAGCCGCCGCGTTTAATCTGTTCTGCGAGGATTCTGTAAATAGAATCGAGGTTTGCAGACAGATGGTAGCGCATGGATTCAAGGCGTACGGTTTTATCTCCGAAATAGCCCGGGAAAAGAGCTGCCTTAAGGCGCTCTACCAGTTCAAGCAATGCCTCTGTAGAAGGCATCGGTGCATCGTGTTTGGAACGATGATATACCGCAGCGTAAGATTCTGGAGCGCAGAGCTCTTCAACGACGTTGTCGAGTTCTGTCATATTGTGCTGCTCCAGTTCGGCGTGTTTACGTTGCATGTGGTCTCCCTTGCGAGTTTGCTAGTCAGCTTCTGTAAAAAGCGGGGTTGAAAGGTAGCGTTCAGCTGTATCACAAATTATGAATACAATACGCTTTCCTTTATTCTCTGGTCGTTTTGCTATCTGTAATGCAGCATATGCATTGGCACCTGAAGAGATACCGCACATGATGCCTTCTTCTTTCATGAGGCGACGGGCTGTTGTCAGTGCATCTTCGTTTGTAACACGTACAATTTCATCAATGACGCTTCTGTCGAGTACGTCAGGAACAAAGCCTGCTCCGATGCCTTGAATTGCATGCGGTGCCGGTTCTCCGCCTGAGAGCACAGGGGAAGCATCCGGTTCAACAGCAATGCATGTAATTTTCGGATTATGTTTTTTTAACACGGAACCGACGCCGGTAATTGTGCCGCCTGTGCCTACACCGGCAACAAAGATATCTATTTTGCCATCTGTGTCAGCAAGGATTTCTTTTGCAGTGGTTTTGCGGTGGATTTCCGGATTTGCTTTGTTTGCAAATTGGCGCAGGTGAATAGCGTTTGGATTTTCATCTGTGATGCGATTGGCTTCTTCAACCGCACCTTTCATTCCTTTTGCGGCAGGTGTGAGAACAAGCTCTGCCCCGAATCCTTTTAGCAGGTCACGGCGTTCCTGACTCATGGATTCCGGCATGGTCAGAATAAGCGGGAACCCTTTTACTGCGCAAGTAAAAGCAATACCGATACCGGTGTTTCCGCTTGTTGCTTCGACAAATACGGTGTCTTTATTGGTTACACCGGAGTCAATTGCAGCTTGAACCATGTTGTAGCCAATACGGTCTTTAACAGAAGAACATGGGTTCTGGGACTCAAGTTTACCTATAACCTCAGCCTCGACACCTTCTGCCATACGGTTGATACGTACCAGTGGTGTTTTCCCGATCAGATCGATCATTGAGTCTGCTATGTTCATGTTACTACCTCGTTAGGTGAAAAAAAAGGGTCGGACTAACGATATGTGTTGTCCGACCCTGAAGTATGTATCTTAGGGCCTGTTATTAACAAGAACAAGGGCGGGTAGGAGCTTCTACACTGTCATCATCTTTGTATGGTGAAATTTCACGCAGACGTTTGATGATTGGCGGAAGCTCTTTCAGTACAACCTTGATTTCGTCGTCACTGTTAAAGCGGGAAAGAGAGAAACGGATGGAACCGTGCGCGAAGGTAAACGGCACGCCCATTGCGCGAAGCACATGGGATGGTTCCAGACTGCCGGATGTGCATGCAGAACCGGAGCTTGCAGCAATGCCGAAGCCGTCCATCATGAGCAGGATTGCTTCACCTTCAACATGTTTGAAGGAGATGTTGGTGGTGTTTGGCAGTCTGCTTTCTGTATCACCATTGATAATGGCTTCAGGGATTGATTTGAGAAGACCTTTTTCAAGGACATCACGCATGTGTTTAACACCGGTGTTCTCAATTTCCATGTTTATCTGTGCAAGTTCTGCCGCTTTGCCGAGACCGACGATAGAAGCAGTGTTTTCAGTACCTGCACGGCGACCGTGCTCCTGATGACCGCCGCGAAGATGTGGGCGGAACGATACGCCTTTGCGTACGTAAAGAGCACCGATGCCTTTAGGGCCGTGAATTTTGTGGCCGGAAAGGGACAGGTAGTCGACAGGAAATTCCTGAAGGTTGATTTCGATTTTACCGACAGCCTGCACTGCGTCTGTGTGCATCATGACACCGCGGTCTTTTACAATCTCGGCGATTTCCTGCATTGGGAACATCACGCCGGTTTCGCTGTTTGCGTACATGATTGTAACAAGAGCTGTGTCCGGACGAATTGCGTTGCGAAGTTCATCAAGGTCAAGCTGACCTTTTGTATCTACATTAAGGTAGGTAACTTCGTAACCACGCTGTTCGAGGTGACGGCACACATTAAGAATAGCAGGGTGTTCTACACGGGTAGTGATAAGGTGCTTTTTACCCGGCTGGGCTTCCAGCGCAGAGTAAATTGCAGTGTTGTCACTTTCTGTACCGCCGGCTGTGAAAATAATTTCATCAGGCTGTGCATTCAAAAGTGAAGCAAGACGGTGCCGTGCTTTAGCAATATGTGAACTTACCTGACCACCAAAGTTATGCATGCTGGAAGGGTTGCCGTAGTAATCTGTGAGAAACGGCATCATCTCATCAAGCACTTCTGGATCAATTTTAGTGGTCGCGTTGTTATCTAAATAGATTGTTGTCACTGCGATACCTCCACAACGGTGAGTTCAGGTTCAACCTGTTCCTGCAGAGCTTTTTCTACAACGTTTTTGAGAGTCAGCTGGCTGGAAGGGCAACTGGTACACATACCGCGAAGCGCAACTTTTACAACGTGCCCATCAATATCGATAAGCTCGACATCGCCGCCGTCCTGTTTCAGGCGGGGACGAACTTCCTCGTTAAGCACTTTCATAACAAGCTGCATACGCTCGATGTTAGAAAGACGAGGGCGAGCCGGTGCTTCAGGTACCTCGCATGCTGCAACTTTACCGGTTGCTTCATCAATAAGGCGCTGAATGTCATCAACACATTTACCGCAACCGCCACCGGCTTTGGTGTAATGAGTTACTTCTTCTACTGTGGTCAGACCGTTTTCAGATACGGCACGCAGGATTTGTTCGTCTGTAACGCCGAAGCAGTGACAAATGATGTTTCCTTCGTGTTCGTGAACTTCAACAGGCTCACCACGGTAGGTTTTTATCGCGACTTCTAAAGCTTCCTGTCCCATAACGGAACAGTGCATTTTTTCTTCTGGAAGACCGCCGAGGTAATCAGCGATTTCTTTGTTTGTGATTTTTTCTGCTTCCTCAAGAGTTTTGCCTTTAAGCAGTTCTGTCAAAGCAGAGGAGGAAGCGATAGCGCTGGCGCATCCGAAGGTTTGGAATGTGGCGTCAACGATACGGTCATTATCATCTATCTTAAGGAAGAGTTTAAGAGCATCACCACAAGCAAGGCTTCCCACCTCGCCAACAGCGCTGGCATCTTTCATCTCACCCACGTTTTTTGGATTCAGGAAGTGCTCGCGCACTTTATCGGTATATTCCCACATTACAAGTATCCTCCGGATTCAGTTCAAAAGTATTGTGAGCGCATCTTGGAGTATAGTAATGCGAAAGGGGTTAGGGAAGGGGGCAAGCGCATTTTTTTTTACGATGTTTTATGAAAAACAGATGTTGAACCTGTTTTCATCAAATATTCTTCGGTAATTTTAAGAATATATGAGTAGAAACAAAATACGGACTATTTTTTTTGTACTTATGATTAAATTACTCCGTTTCCACTCAAAATTTCAATAAATCGTCTGAACACGTTCATATCAATTTGTGTGGCCATCTCTTCTTTCATAATACGCAGAGTTTTGAAGGCATCTGTTCCTTCAGAATAAGGACGGGTTGACCGGATGGCATCATATATGTCCGCTATGGTTACGGCGCGAACCGGAAGCGGAATATCCGGATCTTTAAGGCCGCAGGGATATCCGGAGCCATCAAGCTTTTCATGATGGAAAAGAATGCAGTTAAGAGCATCTTGTGAAAGAGGAAGGCGGGCACAAAGTCCTGCACCGTGAACAGGGTGCGTGTTTATGTGCTGACGTTCTACGTTTGTGAGTTGTCCCGGTTTACTCAGTATGGATTCTGGTATTTTTCGTTTGCCTATATCGTGCAAAATTGCACCAAGGCCGAACTGAACCATATCCCGTTCTGCAAAAGAGTATGTTTGCAGGATGAGCTGGGAGTATACAAAAACATGGAGTGAATGTGAGTACGTTTGGTAGTCATGAGCAATGATGGAGCCCATGGTTTGAAGGGAGTTTTCAAGGGTAAGGAAGCTTACGCCTTTTGTTACGAATTCAAAGACTCTGTTGAACTCGCCTCTGTCTATACCCGGAGGAAGTTCTTCCGTGAAAATATCTTCTACTATCTCTAGAGAGGTCTCGTAAAAGAGTTGCGCTCTGGAAGGTCTTGGAATGCTTTCGTCGAGAAGGGCTTCACCTAGGTGAGCCGTCATGTGGTTTAAATATTCTGGTCGTTGATCGTGCCTGATATAGACAAACTTTCTTCCGCTGTTGAGCAGGATTCGCTCGTGATGCTCTGTAAAGCTGTCACCGGCTTTTGCGTAGAGCGCGAATGAATCATCACTGCGGATATAGATGTCGTAGTTCCCACGGGTCGAACGCAAGACCAGTGATGGCAGGACGGGGAAAAAGTCGTGCGACATTTCCTCTTGAAGAGGGGCTTGGGGAACAGCTTGTGTCATTGCCTGATGTAGCCTGTAAGGTTGTAAGCACACGTTACAGACGTAGAATGTATTTGCTTGGGAAAGCAAAGTACAAAAAAACTATTACGGTGAATAAGGGGAATTTATTCCATGCGTAAAAGTCTGTAACTGAATGTTCATGTGCTTAAGTTAGAACACCCTCACCAATGCAGATACAATACTTCTCTGTTTAGCAGTGTACAGTTTGTATTCAATACAGCTGGGGAAGAGTATTGAGTACTCGTATTGCATCTTGCAGCGAGTATTACCTATTTGTGATTCTTTGCATCAAGACAAAGAATTATTCTAACATTTTTAAAAGATTTTCAAATTAGTTAAGATTGTATGAAAATGTTAATTAAAAAAAAGTTGCAAAATGAAGAATTGAGCAACCAATCATGTGTGTTGAAAGCATATACACTTTTCGTGAGTGTATTGTTTTTTTTTAATTACAATTCGTACAAAAATTAAATTACAAAAGAGTGACTGCATGTTGCGCTATCTTTAGTAGTTTGTCCATGACGAATTTTGAGCACTATACAAAGATAGTATCGTTGTTTAAATATTTTACTATAGTTTTTTCTGAAGAAAAAATCAGTACTTCGACTTCTGGGGTGTTTAACAATACTTAAGAGATTTTACACAGAGGAAATGCAGCATTTCACATTCTTATTGTATAGAAGTGTACTATTTTTTGGTTGTTTTGTATGAAAAACCAATAGTTACTTATAACTAATAATGTTTTTTTGTGTGGAGAAAAGTAATTAGTGCGTTGCGGTTGGTGTATAAATTTTCGTAGCGACACTTGTTTTTTACTTTTTTGTATAAAGTGCGTTTGGTTAAAAGAGTGTTCTTTTTTTAATACGGCACAATGTTCATTTTAGCAGAGTTTTTTATATGAAAAGCAGTACTGGCATTGAGGAAATATTTTTTTATTACAGGGAAAGTAAAAGAATCATGCTGAGTAATTTTTGTTATTCTAATCTTATGATATAAAAAGATTATTTTATTTTTTATGATTAGTCTAGAAACAACGACTGAAGATTATTTCTTTTATTTCTAACGGGACGTTGAAGGCTTCAACCTGCCCAATCTAGATGGGGCTTTTTGATTCAGTTTTTTTGGGTGAAAAGTAAATCAATTTGCGTATGTCAGCTTGATGAAAAGCTGATAGTAGTTTTGTACTATGTTGGCTTTAGTCTGGAATAGCGGGCATAGGCGCCATCGGGAGTGCTTGAATCGCAAGGCTGCCGTTTGATCATTTCATCATTCAGTTTGGTATTTGAATATGAATGAATAATTATAACTGGCCGTTGAAAGATAGAGTCAGGCTTTTTGAAATATGATCACACGTATCTATTATGCTTTTTTTGTTTTTTTATAATTCGATACAATAACAGTTTGAGACTGTACAAAATGAAAGGGCACATTATTTATATGTGCAATATGTTTACTTTTTAGTATCAGTGCCTTGTTGTCGTTCATTTTTTGGTGGAGAAAAACCTTCTAGCATGCAGCATATTTTTCGCAAAATTATTCATTATATTCATCCTGATACCCGTGTATTTGCTGTCGATTTGGCAATGTATTTTGCTGTAATGTCGGTGCTTGTATGGAGTATTTTCTCCGGTGCCGAGGCATCCGGTTACAACTGGCAGTGGAACAGAGTTCCACGCTATGTTTTTACGTATTCTGACGGAGTGTTTCAGGCTGGTCCTCTTTTAACCGGACTCGGAGTCACACTCGAAATTGCCTGCTACTCTATGGTGCTGGCTTTTGCTTTCGGGTTGATTGCCGTTTTGTTTCGATTTTCAAGGTCAATAGTTGCTCGCTATGTGGCTCTCTTCTATGTTGAACTTATCCGCAATACGCCGCTTATGCTTCAGGTGCTCATTATGTACTTTGTTATTGCACCGGTTTTGGAAATGGAGCGTTTTCTTTCTGCGGTATTAGCGCTGGCGTTGTTCGAAGGGGCGTATATAGCGGAAATATTCCGTGCGGGGATTAACTCTGTGCCTAAAGGGCAGTGGGAAGCTGCTGAAAGTGTCGGGCTGAGCAAATTTCATATTTATAGACTCATTGTGTTACCGCAAGCGATTCGCGCTACGCTGCCTCCTTTGACTGGACAGGCTGTCTCTTTGGTTAAAGATTCAGCATTGGTTTCTGTTATTGCTATTTATGATTTGACCATGCAGGGGCAGGCAATCATTTCTGAAACCTATCTCACATTCGAAATTTGGTTTATAGTGGCGCTTATTTATTTATTGATTACAGTGAGTTTGTCTTTTGTAGTGCATTTCCTTGAGAAGAAATATTCCTACGTTTTGTAAGAACATGTTCAAGAAAACAGGAGGATTCCGTGGGTAGAGTGATCTTGAAGTCTGTTGTTGTGTTAGCCCTTGTTGTGGCGTTTTGTGTTCCGGCTTCTGCACAGAATGTGATGTCGGAGCTGAACAAAGAAAGCGTTATGACAAAAGTTATTGAAAGAAATAAGCTGAGGGTTGGTTTTTCAACATTCGTACCTTGGGCAATGAAAGATAAAAACGGTGAATTTGTCGGCTTTGAAATCGATGTAATGAAAGAGCTGGCAAAAGATCTCGGTGTTGAAATTGAATTTGTTCCTACCACATGGTCAGGCATTATCCCTGCGCTGCTTTCTAACAAGTTTGATGTAATCATCGGCGGTATGTCTGTAACACCTCAACGTAACTTGAAAGTGAATTTTTCAGAGGCATATGACTACACCGGTATCGGTATGCTTGCTTCTTTGAAAAAAGGCGGCGACATCAAAACGCTTGAAGATGTAAATAAAGAAGGTGTTATTGTTGTTGCCCGTATTGGATCTACCCCTGCAGCGGCAGCAAAAAAATATTTCCCAAAAGCGGATGTTCGTCTTTTTGAAAAAGAGACACAGTGCGTTCAGGAACTGATGACAGGACGCGCAACCGTTATGCTTGCTAGTGCTCCGCTTCCTGCTTTTAAAGCGTATGAATTCCCTAAAAAGCTGTTCGTACCTGTAAAAGGGACATTTACGAAAGAACCTATCGCGTTTGCTATTCGCAAAGGTGATCCTGATACCTTGAATGTGCTGAATAACTGGATTCGTATTAAACATGATTCCGGCTGGCTGAAAGCACGTAAAGATTACTGGTTCGAAGGTAAGCAGTGGGAGTCCATGCTTAAATAGACGGCTTTGGTGTTCCTGCGCGAACCCATGCAAAAATACATTTAACCACTGTGGCGGACTCGTTCCGCCACAATTTTCTTATGCAGCAAAAACGATACAGACCTGTTCTTCTTGATTACATTCTGCTGGCGCTTATTGGCGGCAGTATTCTCTATTTCTACTGGCAGTTGGAAAATGAGCTGCAATATGAATGGAGTTGGGAAACCATTCCGCAATTTCTTATGAAAGAACGTAATGGATCATGGGAACCTAACTTTCTACTTGAAGGGCTTTTTACAACAATACGGTTAAGCATTTGGGCAACACTTCTTGCTTCTGTTGTCGGTGTGTTAATGGGATTGGCCCGGGTGAGTCAGAGTCATTTTGCGCGTATGATTTCAAGAACCTATGTTGAAATTGTCCGTAACATGCCGCCGATTGTCTTAATCTTTATTTCGTACTTTTTTCTTTCTGCTCAGCTTACGCATTATCTTGCGCTGGATTCAACCATACAGGATATGCCTTCCTGGATGCATTCAGTGATCTCTGTGTTATTCAGTAAGCCGTCTCAGTTTACGCAGTTCATAACAGGGGTGATTACACTGGGGCTTTATGAAGGTGCGTACATAACAGAAATTGTACGCGGCGGTGTTAACAGTGTGCAGCGCGGACAATGGGAAGCGTCTGCCTCTTTGGGCTTTAACCGTTTTGACCAGTTGCGGCTCGTTGTTTTACCGCAAGCGTTGAAGGTTATTGTTCCGCCGCTTGCAGGACAGTTTATTTCTACGATTAAAGACTCTGCCATCCTTTCTGTAATTTCTATTCAGGAACTGACATTTCAGGGACTGGAGCTTATGGCGTCAACATATCTTGTATTTGAGATATGGACGACGATTACGCTGATGTATTTGTTTCTTACTCTTGGTTGCTCGTTGCTTTCCCGTTGGGTAGAGCACGCTCTTGAGTGGAAGAATTAATGTTGTTCGTTGAATGTACGAAAAATCCGTCGTCCATATATGGACGACGGATTTTTTTTTAGCGTAATGAGTAAAAACGTTCCGGTGTCATAGCGCCGGCAAGTTGATCCAATCGACCTTTCAATGCTTTGATTTCATCATATCCCTGAGTTCTCAGGTAAGTGTAGGCCATAGAAGCCCTGAAACCTGAGAGGCAGAAGGTAATGATAAATTTGTCGCGCGGTACTTCTTCCAGTCTGTCCGGTAATTCGTTGAGTGGAATGTGCTGTGCAAAGGAAAATGTTAAGGTTTTTGCCTCTTCATGTGTGCGTACGTCCAGAAAGATAAAGTGATCATGGTCAATAAACTTGCTTGCTTCTTCAACGGTAATTCCATATTCACCCGCGACCAGAAAGGCGATGTCCATTTCGCGCAATACTTCTGATAGCTGTGGGCAGGCGTCAATATGCTGTTCCATGCAATACTCCTAATATAATCAAAAACCCTTTTGTTTCGAGATATTGTTTTACAATGATGTTGTGGAGTCAAGCTTCACCATGTAGGCTTACAGCTACTGAATATAACACATTAAGCAGTTGGTAGGATATACTATGGGGCGCGTTTTTACCAAGAGTCATATATCTTCGGCTATACAGTTTGTAACAAGAGGGATGTGGCGTGTAGATCTTAATGAATTACCGTTGGTACAAAGAAGAGCAGTCATTTTTTGCAGACGACTCTCTGTAATCTTCAACGGTTTTTTATTGGACAATTGTATGTTGCGGGCGACTGCACTTGCTTACACAACGATTCTTTCTATTGTGCCATTTCTTGCTGTCGTATTTGCCATCTCCAAAGGACTTGGGGTGCAGAATAGCGAAACGTTGCGTTATATACTGCTGAACGCCTCTGCAGGGAACAAGGAAGCAGTCGATTACCTTTTACAGTATGTGAACAATACGAATGTAACGACCCTTGGTGTGATTGGAGTAGGCACACTGTTGTTTACTGTTATTTCCTTAATGGGAAACATTGAGGCAGCATTTAACCAGATTTGGAATGTGAAACATGGGCGAACCATGTGGCGCAAATTTACAGATTTCTTTTCTATAGTTCTGGTTGCGCCTGTCTTTTTAGGTATTGCCGTAAGTTTAAGTGTGACCATGCAGCATGACTCTATTCTGCAAGGATTGTTGAGTATTGATGCGGTAAACTTTGTATATTTTCAGTTGTTGAAATTGATTCCGACGGTAATGATCTGGTTTTTACTGTTTTTTGCGTATGCCTTTATCCCGAATTTGAAAGTGCAGGCGCGGAGTGCTCTTGTGGGAGCTTTTGTCGGGGTAGTGCTGTGGAAATGTGTTGAGAACGTCTATATTTCATATTTGGTGGGTGCAAATAATTACAACATTATCTATGGAAGCTTTGCGCAGTTCCCGCTCTTTTTAGTTTGGATTTACATCAGTTGGTTGATTGTGCTGTTCGGTGTGGAGATTTGCTATGCGATTCAATATGGCTCCACCGAAGAAGACAAGATGCTGGCCGGCAAAACAAGCTGTTACGAGAAGTCGATTCTTGCGACTGCTGTAATGGCGGTTTTAGCAAAAAATTATGAAGAAAATGAAGGGGCGGTGCGAGTTGAGGTGTTGAGCACTCAACTTCAAGTTTCGCAGCTTCTTATTGAAGATATTTTAGCAGTGCTGGAAGAAAAAGGGTTTGTTGCAAAAATAGAAGCTGATGACGTAACCTATATTTTAGCAAGACCTGCCAATTCCACAAAAGTATCTGATGTTATTACCGCTGTTTCATATCACCATCCTGAGCGTGTAATGCAGTATTCATTACAGGGACAGCCAGATTCCGCGGCTATCGTGGATACGCTCTATGAACAGTTGGCAAGCGGCAACGACTGCACGTTATCAGAACTGAAAGGATAGCAGAGGTCAGTCCCGCTGTATTTCATAAAAAAGAAGCCCGAAGCTTTTGCTTCGGGCTTTTTTTTAGCATTCGTTTTCTTTTTTACTCTGATCAGCAACAAGCTGACCGCAGGCGGCTTTGATGTCTGCGCCTTTAGACTGGCGGATGATCGCGGTTACGCCTTTGTCCCAAAGAACTTTCTGGAATTTCAGAACAGCTTCTTCAGATGGAGCTTTGTACGGGTCACCTTCAGACGGGTTGTAAACAATAAGGTTCAGCTTGGATTTAGTTTGTGAAATCAATTTTACGAGTTCACGTGCATCTTCCACTGAGTCGTTTACACCGCCGAGAAGAAGGTATTCGTAGGTGATTCTCTCGCGTGTTTTAAGCGGGTAATTCTTCAGGGCATTCATGAAGTCATCAAGCTTCCAGCGGGCTGCTTTCGGCATAATTTGGGCTCGGACTTCCTGATTTGGTGCGTGCAGGGAAACTGCAAGGAAGGCAAGACCGGACTCACCGAGTTCGTAGAGGCCTTTCTGGATGCCGCATGTGGAAACCGTTACGCGGCGTGGTGAGAATGCCAGTCCGAGGGTGCTGTGCATTGTGTTAAGAGACTTGAGAAGGTTCTCAAGGTTTAACAATGGCTCACCCATGCCCATGAACACGATATTACGGAGGATCGGGCGTTCAGCAACGTCATTAAGGTAATGGCGTGCCACAAGAACCTGACCGAGGATTTCACTTTGGGTCATATTGCGTTTGAAGCCCATTGTGCCTGTGGAGCAGAAGGTACATGCCATAGCACAGCCCACCTGACAGGAAAGACACTGGGAATAACGACCTTTTGAGCCCGGGATGAGTACCGTTTCAACAAGAGCACCGTCATGCAGCTTTAAAAGAAACTTGATTGTTCCGTCCTTGCTTTTCTGAGAGGTCACAACTTCCGGCCAGCGGATGTATGCTTCTTCATGCAGACGTGCGCGAACGGCTTTGGAGATGTTTGTCATCTCGTCAAAAGATTGAACATATTTATTCCACAGCCACTGCCAAACCTGCTTGGTGCGGAATTTTTTTTCTCCGAGTTCTACAAGAAACTCTTCAAGCTCTTCATATGAGAGATCAAGAATATTAACCATGACGGCCCCTTTAAGTCCGGTTCATTGTACCGGTGAATGTGTGGATGGACGCTCTGCGCCATCGCCACAGACTCTATATACATTAACTTAAGACCTGTGAAGTGGTGGCATAAACCTTTGCAGAATACAGGGTTGTAAAAGAAAGTGTGCGAATATGCACAGGGTCAAGATAACCTTGAATTAACTATTTATTTTTTAAAGGGAATAATGCTATGTAAGAACGTCTTTATTGCATGGTTTGAATCGATTTGTCGTGGTGGAGGGGAGCTGTGAAGCGTGTTGTCGACTACATGATCATGATTGTTTTGTTGCTTTGCTTTATGCCGGTACAGGCGTTGGCAGGTGATGTTCGTTTAGAACGGACAGCCGTCATGCGTGATATAGATATGGAACTTTATGAATTTTATACGGATCATACTCAAGGGTTGGAAATTTGTTGCAGTATTTGCCCTGAGTATGCAGCAGTATTTGAAAATGCGTCGGGAACATTTTCTGTATTGCTCGGGGATGCTGTTTCATCCATTCGTAATGAGCATTATGAAGTAATAGATTTTTTAGAGTATGATGCTGCGTTGCTTGATGCTAATAAGCAAAAATATACGCTGTCATCCGGTTGTTCTCCTTGTCTTGCTTTAGCTGAAACAGTGCAGGGATATTCTCAAGAAGGTTTACCACAGACATTAGCTCAAACAGCGCTGTTCCACTCGGAGAAGTATCGTGTAAATCCCGAACAGGAATTTACTGACGGGCTTGTTTCCACAGTCAGGTATCAGTGGAGAGCAAGCGGGAAAAAGCGAACCTGTCGGCTCTCTATTCCCAAAACATGGGGAAAAGCTGTTGCGGAAAGCAGCACAAAAAAGACACAGTACCGAAGTGCGTTCGGCAACGGTATTCCATTTTTTTCCATACAGTATGAACCCGCTAAGCGTGTCCGCACAGAGAGTGCTGTGATGCAGGAGTTGCAGCGTAGAGTTTCTACAGAGATTCTTGAGAAGCAGTATGGAGCCGTTGAGCTGCTGGCTCAAGGTGTTCAGCGTCTTGGGAATACGCAAAGCATTTGGGTTATGTTCTCAACAAAAGGGAGTGAATCCCATGGTGCTGGTTTTTATTACAACTGGTATATGCTTGTGGACGGTACCGTGCTTGTTTTTGAATCCGGTGTGAGCGGGACTAAAGCACTGCCTGCATTTGAACAGGAATCGATTTTTAGAAAATACTACGAGACGTTGCGAGAGATCGCGGTATCATCTGTTATCGGATAATATTTTTGTGTTTTTCAGAATGTAAAAAAGCCATCATCACTTCAGTGATGATGGCTTTTATTGTTAGTTGGGCAGTCGTGAATTATTACAGCACGCGCATGAAAATTTCTGCGACATCATCTTTGCTTAACGGAGCAATTCTACCAAGAGCACGGTAGGCAAAGGCATTATCTACGAGGTGTGGAACATCCTCTTCTGTTACGCCCCAGCTGGAAAGACGAGACGGAGCGCCCCATGCTGAAAATGCTGCACGGGTGGCATCAATACCGCCTTGAATGGTGTCCTGTCCCCATACTGTTGCTGCAAAACGGTTAAAGATGTCGGGTGCTTTTGCACACACCTGCTGCATCCAAGAAGGGAAGATGACTGCTAGGCCTTCACCGTGCGGGACATGCGGGAAGCGTCCGCTAAGAGCATGTTCCAGCGCATGTGATGTCCAGTCTCCACCGGAAAGGCCGCAGCCTGTAAGACCGTTAAGACTTAAGCAGGATGCCCATGCAAGGTTGGCGCGTGCTTCATAATTTGAAGGGTCATGCTGCAGCGAATGCATGGAGTTGATGAGAGAGATAAGCAGCCCTTCACAAATATTAAGGGTTGTCTCTTCATTAAAATATCCGGTGCGTTTGTCAGAGATTCGTCCACGGAAATAGTTTTCCATGATGTGGGTCATGGCATCAATGCCGCTTCCGGCTGTGAGGTGCCATGGTGTTTGAACCTGATAAAGAGGGTCAATTGCTGTGACTTTAGGAATCATGCAATGGCCGCCAAGGCTCCATTTTTTCTGCAACTGTTCGTTGGTGATAACAGCTTTTCCGTTCATTTCTGAACCGGTGCCGGATAACGTAACGACAGTATATACAGGTAATGAACGCTCTACAGTTTTACGTGACTCAACACGTTCCCAGTAGTCATCAAGGTAGAAACCGGCAGCAATAGCTTTTGCAGCGTCAATAACACTGCCGCCACCGATACCGAGAACTGCACCTACACTTGCTTTACGGGCTATATTGATACCCGCCTCAATCTGTTCAAGTGAAGGGTTGGGTTTTATCCCCCAGAACTCAGTCCAGTCTACGCCAGCCTCCTGTAACGAACGGGTAGCAGCTTCGTATGCACCGTTTTTTCGTGCGGAGCCGCCTCCCATAACGAGGAGAACGGATGACGCTTCTTTTACAATATGCCAGCCGATGAGATCGACTGCATCCTGACCAAAAATTACCTGAGTAGGGGCACTATAAGTAAAAGCATCCATGTAAATCACCTGATAAAAAAATGTTACTGCCCAGAATTATGCAGTGTTGACTATAGCGGGTTACTGGGAAGTCGACAAGTGTTGTGATGCGGAAGGGTGTGAAAGAACACAAAAAAACAGTGCTCCTATAGCATTCTATGGTGAGTGCACAGGCACAATAGTGGTAAAAGGGAATGTTGATACAAATATCGCTATCCACATTGCGTGGATTCTATTTTTCCGTTGCGAATAAGTACAGTGCTATCAGAAACAGATGTTAGCCATTCTCTATCATGTGAAACAATAATAAGGCTTGTTCTCCGTTCATTTTTTGCACGCAATGCTGCATTTCTAATTCGTTCAGTAGATTCTTCATCCAGCGAAGATGTAGGTTCGTCCATAAGTAGTACACTGGGATTGACTGCAAGACGTGCAGCCAATGCTACTCGCTGTGCTTCACCGCCGGAAAGTTCGAACCATTGTCTGGAAAGGAATTTCTCTGCACTGAGCCCTACTTCCTCAAGAGCATCAGCAGCGATACCGGAAGTGGATTTTAGACCTCGGACGTGCAGGCCGTATTCAATATTTTCTTTCACAGACCGTTTGAGCAGGTAGGGCTGCTGGGTCAGCAGGGTAACTTCTCTACGTAATGATGTTTCCGTAATAGATGTGGCGTTACCATTAAAGTGAATGGTTCCCTGTTGCGGTGCTTCTAAAAAGGCAAGCATACGCATCAGCGTAGATTTTCCGCTGCCGTTAGGACCAAAGATTCCTGTAATGGAGCCTGCTGTTAATTCTAAAGAGTCTATGGTGAGAACAGGGCGGCCGCCGTATGTCTGCACAATGTTGGAAAGCTGATACAGTGACATGTTATTGCCCCGCGCGACGTTTGAGTTTTGCGACACTGAAGTTAACACCGAAGGCGATTATAAGTAGAACTACGCCAAGGGCTATGCCCATTGCAAATTCCCCTTTACCTGTCTCCAGTGCGATGGCTGTTGTAATAGTTCGGGTATGCCATTTGATATTGCCGCCGACCATCATGGAAATGCCTATTTCTGATACGATTCGTCCATAGGCTGCAACGCCTGCAAGCATGAGATGGTAACGGGTTTCCCACAAGGTGGCCTTAAGAACCTGTATGTTATCTGCTCCAAGGGTAAGGAGCGTATCTTTCATGCCGGAGTCGGAGTTTTCTACAGCGTTTGCCACCATTGCAACAACAATAGGCATACCGAGCATGACTTGACCAATGGCAATGCCCGGAAGGGTGAAGAGTAAACCGTAATCTCCGAGTGGCCCTTGTCTGGAAACCAGAGAATAGACAAGCAGGCCGATAACAACAGTGGGGAAGGAAAGCAGGGTGTCTGTAATCATGCGTAATGTTTCTCGTCCTTTGAAGCGGCAATAGCCGAGAACAAAGCCGAGGGGAGCACCCAGAAGGATTGTAAAAAATATAGAGAGGGATGATACACAAAGCGTAATGTAGACGGCTGACCATGTTTCCGGATTGCCGTTGAAAAGCAGTTCAAACGCTTTGAGAAGACCTTCATAAATGAAACCCATGTAATCTCCTTGCCAAAAAAAAGGGGTGGCACGAGCCACCCCAGCAAAGTCTATAAGTGCAAAAGCACATTACTTTCCTGCGTTAGGAGTAAAGAGCTGTTTGCCGAGAAGACGGAAGTCGCCGATTGCTTTCTGTGCTTTAGGGGAAGCCATCCATGCGATGAATTCGTTAGCAAGTTCTACTTTTGCATTAGGGCAAACAGCAGGGTTGATAGCAATAGCACTGTACTGGTTAAAGAGTACTTTATCGCCTTCTACTACGATTTTCAACGGTGTCTTACCTTTGTTTACGTCCATGTACTTAATCCAAGTACCGCGGTCGGTCATTGTGTAAGCGCCTTTCTGAGCTGCTGCGTTCAGGGTTTTGAGCATGCCCTGACCAAGCTGCATGTACCAGTCTGCTTTATCTGGCACTGCCATGCCTGCAGCTTTCCAGAGAGAAATTTCTTTTTTGTTTGTGCCGGAGTTATCGCCACGGGAAGCAAATGGAGCTTTAGCTTTTGCGATAGCTTTCAGTGCTTTTTCTACAGGCATACCTTTAACCTGAGCAGGGTCAGCAGCTGGGCCTACGATAACAAAATCGTTGTACATGAGTTGGGTACGGTCTACGCCGTGGCCGTTTTTAACAAATTTCTTTTCAGCACCCGGAGCGTGAACAAGCAGAACGTCAACATCGCAGTTGCGTCCCATTGCGAGAGCTTTACCTGTGCCGATGGCTGTCCAGCGGATATCAATGCCGGAGTCTTTGGTAAATTCAGGCATAAGTTCATCAAGCAGACCTGTGTTGTCAGTACTTGTGGTTGTCGCCATCATCAGTACTTTATCTTTTGCCTGTGCCATAGCAGGCACGAGCAGTGCTAATGCGAGAAGTAAAGCAGCAAATTTTTTCATTACAAGCTCCATCGTCATTTTAAGTTATTCTTAGTCCTGTTCAGGAATAAAAAGAGGTGTAACCATATTTTCTGACTAAAGGAAACCAAAAATACCTGCTTCCAAAATGGCACATTGAAAAAATGCTTAGCATTACTAGCTGAATTAATTGAATATCATTTTATACTAAGGAAATAGATAACTATAACTAACCAAGAATAACCATAAAAAAAGGAGCAGTGAAAAAAATCACTGCTCCTTTGCTTTTTTTAACACGGTTCAAAAGGGCGTTGTTATTCAAACAAGTACCCGTATTGCAAAGCTATCTGGTCAGTTTTGTTTGCGATGGATGTTGCAAGCATTTTGACGTTGTCTGCGGTTACGATACCAGTGTCCTGAGCGAGGAAATATTTCAGGTTGTTTGAGTTCTCAGAAAAGACCCACACAATACTGTACACAGAGCCGATTGCAGGTCGATCTGCAAATTCTGACATGGTTGTGATCATAACAGTAATTTTTGGAACATCTTCCCCTGTCATTTTGAACAGGCTGGAAGTGTTGCATGCGCTTTTGAGTTCAAACGCAAGCATGGAGCCTAAGTTATCTGCTCCTGCTTGTCCGATAAAAATCGGAGTTGTGCGGGATGTTACCGGAGCCGGAGTGTCAGCTTTTGGTTTGCTAGCCTGACTTGCTTGTGGCGCCTTGGTTGTTTTTGGAGCTTCTTCTGCAAAAGCAGGAAGAGCGATGCTTAAAATACAAATAAGTACGAAGTAGAATATACGTTTCACCGGTTTCTCCTTATGTCGTGTTATATGCAGCATGAGTTTGTGTAGCATGTACTTTGAGTAATGTCAGTGGTGCCTTGTATCAGTTTACATCCGGTGTGCGGATAAACTGCACAAGGAAGAGCGAGATACAGGCAATTCCTGCTGCTGCAATAAATGGAATTTTATAATCAACCATCCAGAGCATGCCTCCCAAGGCAGGAATTATAACAGCCGCAATGTGGTTGATGGTAAAGCTGACTGCCATTGAGGGAGCAATGTCTGAAGGGTCTGCAATTTTTTGGAAATATGATTTGATGGCAAGTGAGAAGTTAAAAAAGATGTGGTCGAGAACATAGAGAAACGCCACAAGCATTTTTGATTCAACATATGCATACGAAATAAAAACAACAACCATGGCTGCATATTCCAGCGAAAGCACTTTACGTTCGCCGAATTTGTTAACGGCTCTGCCAATAGCAGGAGAAAGCCACCAGTTAATGATGTTGTTAACGATAAACAGAATAGTAACTTCCTGAATGGTGAATTTAAATTTCTCGACCATAAGGAAGACAGCAAACGCAACAAAGATCTGACGACGTGCACCTGCAAAAAAGTTGAGCAGGTAAAACAGCCAGTAGCGCCAGCGGAAAACCATTTTTTTATGTTGCGGAACAACATTATCTGAAGTCGGGTTTTGGGTAAGGCACCAGCAAGCTGCCAAAATTACAATAATACCGAACAGCCAGAACAGCTCTTTAAAATCGAGTGCCATGCTGAGTAAGAAAATTGCACCACCGACAACAAGGTTTGTTGCCGACCCCATTGCCCGTAGTCTTCCCATAATGACTGGTGCTTCTTTCAGGTCAAAGTATTGGAGGGTAAGGGATTGGTTCACCGTTTCATAGTAATGAAAACCGAAACTCATGATGAGTGTGGTGATAAGCATGCCGTGGTACGTTGGCATTGAACCGGTCAGCCCCACTCCAAGTCCTAGAATGGCTATAGATATAGGGGCAAGGCGGTGTTCAGCAATGAAGAGCAGAAGGTAAATGACAAGCAGGGCAAGAAAACCCGGAATTTCTCGGACGGATTGAATGATACCAATCTGCTGCCCTGTGAGTCCTACTACATCTACTGCAAAGTTATTGTAGAGAGTGCGCCATGCTTGGAAGCCCGCAGCAACTGCAACGGTCATAACAAGCAGAAAAATATACATTCGGCGGCGGTCTGCGTCGGACATGGTAGGCTCCAGAATGTCGTGCAAAATAGTGAAAATTACTGCGCACACCCACGTGCGCGGCACGATAATGCAAGATATTGGTTGTCCAAGCAAGCAAGATTATGCATGTACCTGAGAAAAGTACATGTATTAAAGATGGTTGGTTGTGGGGAAGTTAGACTATATATGCTTCAAACCAATATATTTTTGTATCTGGATGTTCCCACATGGTTGGCGCAAGCCCAGCTTTCCGGCAGGTTTGTTCGAGGAATGTTTTGCGATCCCAGTTCCATTCAACTGGAACTTGCGGGAGAAGAAGTCCTGAACGGGAACCGTGCTGCATAATCAGTCCGTGTTTGCCGATTTCAATACGCTCTGTATCAGGGCAGAGGGTAATAGGACCCATGATTGATATTTCAATGGAAAGCTCGGAGAATTCTGTTTCGGTAATTGGAGGAAAGCGTGGGTCTTCAAATGCAGCAGCACGTGCCATGCGTGCTACCGTCATAAAAAGAGGCCCCTGCCCGACAACATTACCAATACAGCCGCGCAGTGCCCCGTTTTTTTTCAGAGTAACAAAGGCTCCCAGCTCTTCACTCAAAAGGGGATTCGCTGATTTTGGGATAGACGTTTCGTCCAGAGTACGTGAGCCGTTAAAGTATGTGGTAATACTCCACCGTACGAGATTGCGCAGGTATTGCTTATCGTCAGTAGATAATGACAGGTTGCTCACGTCAGCTTTTGGATTACTCATACTTTTCTCCGTTTATAAAACGCACAAGATGTCTCTGGGGGCTTCCTGTGCCATATGGCTGTAAAGGCTTGATTGGATAAGCTTCTGCATCATATTTCTAAACCAGATGTGCGATGCGTCGTGGTGCTGGCGCTCATGCCATGCAATCGTATAGTCAAACGATTCTATATAGAAAGGCAGAGCGCACCAAGACAGACCGAACTCCGGTGCAAGATTACTTGCGATGTGGCTCGGCATGGTTGCAATCATATCAGAACGGCTGACTACTTTACAAACTGTCGTATACAAAGGGGCTGCAAAACGTACGGAGCGCCTTTGGCCGATCTTTGCTAATTCTGCATCAATAACGTGGACTTTATCGCCGCCGCCGGTGATGGCTGCATGATCCAGTGTGCAGTATTCATTGAGCGAAAGACCGCCTCCTCGTTGCATGAGAGGATGATCTTTGCGCATACAGCATGCAAACTGGTCACGCCCGATCACTAGGTGATGGAGTCCCTGATACTGGGAATCCAGCATTGATGTGATTAAATCGTAGGAGCCGGTTGATAGCTTACCGATGGTTGTTTCATCAGACATCTCCAATTTGATAGAGATATTGGGAGCAACTTTTCGGTAGCTTTCCAGTACATTCGGGAAGATATATTCTGCAACATAATCGGATGTTGCAAAGGTGAATGTGCGAGTGCATTCCGCCGGTTCAAAGCTGCTTCGATCAAGCAGTTCTGTTACCTCACCTAAAATGCGTTCGAGGTTCTGGCTTAGTTCAACAGCCCGTTCGGTAAGGGCAAAGCTGTTTCCACTGCGTACAAGCAAAGGGTCGTCAAAAAGTTCCCGCAGGTGACGGAGGTTTTTACTCATTCCGCTCTGGGTAATATTTAAGCGGCTTGCTGCCCGCGTTACGTTGCCTTCATCGAGCAACGCCTTTAGCGCAACCAGCAGGTTGAGGTTTACTGAAGCCAGATTAACTCGCCCTATATTCATTCCCTAAAATCCATCTTCTAATTGAGGTGAAACAATAAAGCTGCCGTCTGATGTCACTTTCGGCAAGCCGGTTTCCTGCACGGTTACTTTTCGACCGTTTTGGGTAACGCGCCCTGATGCAATCCATTGTAAAACCTGTGGATAGATTCGATGTTCGAATGCCAGCACACGTTTCTGAACGGTTTCTACGGATTCTTCAGAGGAAAACGGTACAACTGCCTGTGCTATGATAGCACCATTGTCCATAATTTCGTCAACGAAATGTACGGTGCATCCGGCTAACGTGACCCCGTACTCCACAGCATCTGCTATGCCGTGTGCACCTTTAAAAGAGGGGAGAAGCGCCGGATGGATATTAATGATTTTTCCTGCGAATGTTTGAATAAACAAAGGAGTCAGAATGCGCATGAACCCTGCAAGTACTACAAGTTCTGCACCTGCTGACTCTATTCGCTCGATCATTGCTGCATCAAAGGCTTCTCTGTTTTCATACTCCGCATGAAGTATCGTTGCTGTCGGGATTCCTGCTTTTTTAGCACGTTCCAGTGCAAATGCATCAGAACGATTGCATAAAACCAGACTGATTTCAGCGTCCAGAGCGCCACGTTCTACGGCATCAATAATAGATTGTAAGTTTGAGCCGGAGCCCGATGCAAGTACTGCTATTTTTAATGCCATGTTGTCTCCGATAAAAATTAACTACGAAAGGTCTCTGTCAGTAATGAAAGAATTTTGAACTACTTTACCGTTGCCCAGAAAGGATCTTCTTCCAGAGTGCTTGTGTCTCCGAGGTCACTGCCTGTTGCTTCGGCACGAAGGAGACGGCGCATAATTTTTCCGCTGCGGTTTCGCGGCAGAGCATCGCGGATATCCACTGATCCGATAACGGCAATGGAACCGAGTTCCGCCCTGACATGTTCGATAAGTTGCTGCTCAGTTTCTTCTTCTTCGTCCATAAAGTACAGTGTATCTGTCTGTTCTTTTAGCACGACAAACGCTTTTGCAACTTCACCACGAATTGAATCCGGCATGCCGATAACTGCACATTCCGCAACCAAAGGGTGTGTGGCAAGCGCTGCTTCGAACTCCGCAGTTCCTATTCGGTGTCCTGCGATCATAATAACATCATCTGCTCTACCTTGGAGCCATATGTATCCGTCCTCGTCCCTGCGGGCAATATCTCCGGAGCAGTAATATCCGGGGAAGCGTGACCAGTACATGTCTTTGTACGCCTCATCATCGTTAAACAATGTGGTGATCATAGCAGGCCACGGTTTTTTGATGACAAGGTAGCCGCCTTTGCCTGTTGGAACAGGGGTGCCCGTATCATCAACAATATCGATATCAATGGCAGGGAGCGGTTTTGCTACAGAACCGGGTTTGAGCACGGAAATAGGGTATGGAGAAATCATAATCATACCAGTTTCTGTCTGCCACCAAGTATCGAGCAGAGGGCATTGCCCTTTACCTATGTGTTTGTGGAACCACACCCAAGCCTCGGGTGATATTGGTTCGCCTACAGTGCCAAGCAGTCGCAATGTGCTGAGATCGTGTCGCAGAGCGTATTGTTCTCCGAAGCGCATAAGCATACGGATGAGTGTCGGGACAGTATAGAGTACTGAAATTCCCCAGCGCTCAACTACAGACCAGAGGCGACCGGCTTCAGGGTAGAGAGGATGTCCTTCATAAATAAATGTTGTTGTTCCTGCCATGAGCGGGCCGTACACAACGTAGGAGTGTCCTGTAATCCAACCTACATCAGCAGTACACCAAAAAATATCAGTAGGATTGTTATCGAAAACTTGTGTGAATGTGTGATGTACCCCAACCATGTAGCCGCCATGCGAATGTACCACCCCTTTAGGTTTATCTGTTGTACCGGAGGTGTACAGCATAAAGAGTGGGTCTGTTGCGTCCATGGTTTCAGTGATCGCTTCGTACGACTTGCCGCGCATAACGTCATGCCACCAGAGGTCTTTGTCAGGCGTCATGTTTACAGTGACATGGGTTCGGTGGACAACAATTGTGTGATCGACCACATGTTCAACCTGCTCAAGCGCTTCATCAACGAGGGGCTTCAGCGTAAGGATTCGTCCGTTACGGTAAAAGGCATCAACAGTGATTACAATTTTCGGCTTGGCATCTTCAATACGTTCTGCAAGCGCGTTGGCTGAAAATCCCGCGAAAACAACACTGTGTATTGCTCCGATTTTTGCGGCAGCCAGCATAGAGATAACAGTTTCCGGCAAGGAGGGGAGGTAGATGACAACCCTGTCTCCTTTTGAAACGCCAAGGTCGCGCAGGGCGTTAGCGCATTTATTGACCTCTCGGTACAGCTCAAAATAGGTCAGCCGTTTGGTATCCCCCGGTTCGCCTTCCCAAATAAGAGCAAGCTTGTTTCGATTGCCCGATGTGATGTGTCTGTCCAAAGCGTTATGAACGATATTGCATCGTGCGCCGTAGAACCATTTATAGAAAGGTGCATCGGTTTCGTTGAGAACGGTATCCCAGCGGCGGTACCACTGAAGGCGCTCTGCTGCGTCTTCCCAATATGCCAGACTGTTTGCGTTGGCTTTTTCGTGGGCATGCTTTAGATCAGCGGGATTTACAGCAGAATCTGCAATAACACGCGGCAAAGGACGGAAAACGCGTTGTTCCGTTAACAGGGATTCAACTGTGCCGTTAGAAGTTGGTTGTGTGTTGTCTGTCATGCTATAGTCCCAAAACTTGTTTGAGTTCACCTAACCGCCTGCGGCTGATAGGAATTTCAATACGGGTTCGTCCGGCTGTGCGTAACATAAAGTTGGAACCGGGTAACGATGCGATCTCGGTCACCATGTCAAGGTTTACAAGAAACTTACGATGTGCCCGGAAAAAATTATGTGGTCGCAGTCTGGCTTCGAGGATTTTTAATCGGTAAGAGGTGAGATGTTTTCCTGAAGCTGTGTGGACATATGTATAGTCTTCATTTGCTTCTATAAAAATAATCTCATTATAGGGCAGCAACATAGTGCGTCCGCCCGATGTTATTGCCAGTTTCTCAATTTCTGCGGGACGGAATTTTTCTGTAAGTTCCCATGCTTGTCGTAAGGCATGGAGGAACTGATCCTGCTCATCTTCTTCTAAAGGAAGTTGTAACGTTTGCTCCGGTTCTTCAGGAATATCTTCTGAAGAATCCCGAACGGTCGGCTCTTGCCATTGGGTAGAAGGTTCCTGCGCGAGATTGAAATGCATTCTGAATTGTTCCAATCGTGACACAGAGCGTGCGAAGCGTTCCTCTGTGCACGGGAAAATGAGATAATCTGTTGCATCCAGTTCGAACGCGGTGAACGCATCATCTTCATTATCGGCAAGAAAAATAAGAGCAGGTTGTTTTGTACGTCCGCGAAGGCGGCGGGTAAGTTCGAATCCGTCACGAGGTTCTTTTATGGACACAGCCACTACAAGAACTGCGTATTCAATTGCTCCGAGTAGCTCAAGAGCCTCGTCTACATGCACGGCCTCGCCCACTATTCGCACAAAATCAACAGGTTCGAAGAAAGTTCGAAGCTGTGCGCGGATTTCTGGATCCGGATGAACAAGAAGTGTTGGTAACATAGTTGGCAACCGTGATTAGATAGCTGAAAGAAAAAAGAAAGTATCTGACTCTGACAACAATACATTCTCAACAGCATCATGTGAAGGGAAACCCGTTCTTGTCTGTTTACTCAGTGAATTTATACCGAAAGACCTTGTAATCGGCAAAGGGTAACAGCGTTGGAAGAATAATTAGTTAGGAAGAACCGGTAGAAGGGATACGTGAGGGGGAGGCTTGTTGAGGAAACGGATCTGCTGATGGTTTAAAGCTATAAAAAAAGGCCGCACAGTGTACGGCCTTTTTTACATTCTGAGTAGAGCGTCTTGCTATTTTGCAAAGCCTACTGCGCGGCGTTCGCGAATTACAGTAACGCGAATCTGACCCGGGTAGGTAAGATTGTTTTCAATCTTATCAGCAATCTCTTTACAGAGCAGGTAGGTGGAATCATCATCAACGTTATCGGAGTTAACCATAACGCGGATTTCGCGACCAGCCTGAATAGCGTATGCTTTTGCTACGCCGTCAAATGCTGTTGCAATGCCTTCGAGTTCTTCGAGGCGTTTTACATAGTTCTCGAGCAGCTCTTTACGAGCGCCAGGGCGTGCACCGGAAAGGGAGTCCGCAGCCTGAACGAGAACAGCAAGTGCTGTAGTCGGTGGAGTGTCTTCATGGTGCGCTGCAATTGCATGCACGATGTCTTTTGCTTCACCGTATTTTTTCGCAAGGTCAGCACCGATGAGTGCGTGTGGTCCTTCCACTTCGTGGTCGACAGCTTTACCAAGGTCGTGCAGCAGGCCTGCGCGTTTAGCCTTTTTAACATCAAGACCAAGCTCGGCAGCCATCATTCCACAGAGGGAAGATACTTCCAGAGAGTGCTGAAGCACATTCTGGGAGAAACTTGTACGGTACTTGAGCTGACCAAGGAACTTGATAAGCTCTGGGTGGATACCGTGAACACCAGCGTCGAAGGTAGCCTGTTCACCAACTTCGCGAAGCTGTACTTCCAGTTCCTGCTCCACTTTGCGAACAACATCTTCAATGCGTGCAGGGTGGATACGGCCATCGCTGATAAGACGCTCAAGAGCCATTTTGGCAATCTGGCGACGAAGCGGGCTGTACGCTGAAAGAATTACGGTTTCCGGAGTATCATCGATAATGAGGTCAACACCGGTTGCTGCTTCAATAGCGCGGATGTTGCGGCCTTCACGACCAATAATACGACCCTTCATATCTTCGCTTGGCAGGGTAACAGCAGTAACAGTCTGTTCACCGACGTAGTCACCTGCGTAGCGCTGGATAGCGGTAGCAATAATGTGCTGAGACTTGCGGTTTGCAGTCTCTTTTGCTTCCATTTCGATCTGGCGAACCATTTTAGCGGCTTCATGCTTGGTGCGTGCTTCCACTTCTGTGAAGAGGCGTTCTTTTGCTTCTTCGATGGTAAGACCTGATACTTCTTGTAATTTTAATTCCTGCTCGTCCAGTTTGGAATCAAGCAGAGTAATTTTATCTTCGAGTTTACGCTCTTTGCGGGTGAGGTCTTTTTCCAGAGAAAGCAGTTCCTGCTCTTTCTGGTTTGCCTGTTCGCGTTTGCGTTCTACGCGTTCGCTGAGTTCTTGAATTTTACGGTCGCGAGTTTTTGTTTCATTTTCACGGTCTTTAAATTCACGCTCAATTTCGCGCTTTTGTTTGTAAATCTCGTCCTGACCCTGAAGAATGATTTCTTTCTTTTGAGCCTGTGCTTCCTTGCGAGCCTCTTCAATGATGCGTGTGGAAAGTTCCTTTGCGTCACCCATTCGCTTAGAGGAAACAACTTTATGCAGTGCGTATCCGGAGCCAGCTCCAATAATAGCACCAACAAGGACGAGTCCGAATGAGATCAGACCCATACCTTTTCTCCCGTTATTACACACAGGTTCTTAGAACCTGAGATGTACAAGTTTAGAGCACAGATGTGCATTTATATATAAAGTGAGAGTGAAAAAAAGCCCCGACTGACTGCTTTGCAAATAGCAGTGGCGTTTTGCAGAACAACTGTCGTAACGACGCTTATTCCTGCGATGCTGCGTCTGTATCCGCGCAGCCTTCCACTCTCGTTGTTAATCGTTCTAATCGTGCTTCAAGCGCTGCCAGTTTATCTGAAGTCTGTAAGTAATCATCGGCAAGGCCTAAGACAAGGAAGGTGAGCAACTTTTCCTTGCTGATAGGCATTCCCGGGCTATAGAGCGCATTATAGCGATCCTCTACGAGGATTTTAGCCCGTTCGACAGTATCATGGTCGGTTTCAGATTTGAAAGAGACCTCTGTGCCGAGTATCTTCAGATTGAAGCTGCGCATAGTTTGTTACAGTGTGTCTGAAGGGTTAGAAAGCTTAGACAACAGACCATCGATGCGGCCCATGACAGCTTCTTTGGTGGAACGTTCCTGTTCCAGTTCTTCTTTAAGGGAACGATTTTCCTCTTCCAATACGGAAAGGCTCACTTCAACTTCTTCTTTAAGCTGAATGTTTTCGCTCTTAAGTGTTTCAACTTCTTCAAGAAGAGATTCCAGTCTTTGTTCTAAACGGTCTATAAGTTCCATAAGCTTTAACTATCCTTTTTGGTACGAGAAATCAATACTAGCATTTTTTGGGCAAGTTTTTCTGCTTGCCTCGAGCAACAGCAATAGTGTTTTCAGGAATATCTTTAGTTATAACGGAGCCTGCTCCTACAAGGGCGTTTTTCCCTACGCAAACCGGAGCTACCAGCGAAGTATTGGAGCCGATAAAGGCGCCGTCTTCGATGGTTGTTTTATGCTTGTTCACACCGTCGTAGTTGCAGGTAATAGTACCGGCACCGATGTTTACAGCTGTACCTACTTCAGCATCGCCAAGGTAAGTAAAGTGGTTTGCTTTAGAGCCTTCTCCTAATACGGATTTTTTCATTTCAACAAAGTTACCGACTTTGGAACTTTGTTCCATGACAGCACCCGGACGAAGCCGTGCGTAAGGACCTGCTGTACAGTCTTTACCAACGGTTGCGCCTTCAAGGTGGCTAAATGGATGAATAGCACATCCTTCCGCTAAAGTGGAATCTTTAATCCAAGTGTTAGAATAAATTTCCGCACCGCGCGCCACATGGGTTTTTCCATAAAGTTCACATGGACCGTGCAATATTGCACCCGGTTCAAGCGTTACCATAGGTCCGAGGCGGACGTATTCCGGCGCGTGGATGGTAACACCTTGTTCGAGCCATTCCATAACGAGATTGGCGCGAAGCAGAGATTCAGAGCGAACAAGTTCTGCAGGATTGTTAATGCCGAGAAGGTGCGGATCGTTACCACAGTCAACACCTGTGACTGTCAGTTGCTCTTCTACAGCAAATCCTACGAGATCGGTAATATAGTATTCACCGCTTTGGTTCTCATTGCTAAGGCGTTTGAGAAGCGGTGCAACACTTGCAATTTTAAGCAGATAAATACCTGCGTTAATTTCACGGGGTTCAGGACCATGCAGTCCTTCGTCGTAGTCTTTTGCTTCGATGATTGCGGCAACATCGCCCAGATGGCGTACAACGCGGCCGAACGAGCCGGGTTGCGGAAGGGTAAGGGTCATGAAGCCAATATCAGCGTTACTGGCTAAAGACTCTTTGAGGAAGTTGATGAGTCGAGGCTGCGGCAGCAGCGGGGTGTCGCCATTAATAACAAGGACATGGGAAAGGCCGGACTCTAAGAGTTCGTCCCATGCTGTTTGCAGTGCGTGCCCTGTGCCGAGCTGTTCGGTTTGATGAATAAAGTTTCGTTCTTCTCCGGCGAAAGCCTGTTCAATCATTTCGGCTTTATGGCCGATAACAGTCCAGATTCCTTCACCGAAGAGCGGATCTAACGCTGTATATACATAACGGAGCATAGGTGCGCCCAAGAGTTCCTGTAGAACCTTAGGCTTGTCAGAATGCATACGGGTACCTTTACCCGCGGCAAGCACAAGTGCTCCGATTGTTTCTCTGGCAGACATTATTACTCCTGAGATAACATGGTAACAAGTACTTCTAACGCATATGTACTACGTGTGTGAACGGGGGCTTGTCTAGTAGAAACGTATAATAGATGATTATAAGAAAATGACCAGAAGGAGGCTCTCGACGGGGCTATGGAGAGTTTTTTAGTGTGCAGTTGTTTGAAATTATTAGGTATAAAAAAAGCAGGCTGTTCGAAAACAGCCTGCTTTTTATATTGCGATTATCTGAATCTTATTCAGAATCAAGCAGTTTGAGGCGATGGAGTGAACGAGCAAGAGCTGCTCGTGCACGAGCGTAGTCAACGGAGTCCATTTCCATGGACATGCGCTGCTCAGCACGCTCCTTAGCCTGACGCGCACGATCGATATCGATATCTTCAGCGCGTTCGGCAGCCTCAGCAAGGACGGTTACCTTGTTATCGGAGATCTCTGCAAAACCACCGGAGATAAACACGTAACGTGTCTGTCCGCCAATGTTGTAATGCAAAGGACCGATTTGCAGGGCAGCGAGGAACGGGATGTGATTTGGAAGGATACCAAATTCACCGTCGTAACCAGGCGCACCTACGTAGTCCACATCTTCGCTAAGTACGAGCCGATCTGGCGTAACAATCTCGAGACGAAGTGTATTTTCCATAAGTCAGCTCCTTTTAGGGATTAAGCCTGCTGACCCTGGTTGTACTTCTCGATAGCCATTTCGATGCCGCCGACCATGTAGAAGTCGTTTTCGGCCATGTGGTCGTAGTCACCGTCAAGAATGCCGCGGAAGCCTTTGATGGTGTCTTCAAGTTTAACGTATTCACCAGGGGTGCCGGTAAATACTTCCGCTACGTGGAACGGCTGGGAAAGGAAACGCTGAATACGACGAGCACGTGCTACAACGAGCTGGTCTTCATCAGAGAGTTCGTCCATACCGAGAATTGCGATGATGTCCTGAAGATCTTTGTACTTCTGGAGAATCATCTGCACTTCACGAGCGATAGCATAGTGTTCTTCACCTACAACGTTCGGGTCAAGAATACGGGAGGTAGAGTCAAGCGGGTCTACCGCTGGGTAAATACCAAGTTCCGCAATCTGACGGGAAAGTACGAGAGTACCGTCAAGGTGAGAGAATGTGGTTGCCGGAGCAGGGTCAGTCAAGTCATCAGCAGGTACGTATACAGCCTGAACAGAGGTAATAGAACCTTTGGTTGTGGATGTAATACGTTCCTGCAGGCCACCAAGGTCAGTACCGAGAGTAGGCTGGTAACCTACCGCAGATGGCATACGACCGAGGAGAGCAGATACTTCGGAACCAGCCTGAGTAAAGCGG
Organism: Halodesulfovibrio sp.; assembly: GCF_015482765.1. Lineage (GTDB taxonomy): Bacteria > Desulfobacterota > Desulfovibrionia > Desulfovibrionales > Desulfovibrionaceae > Halodesulfovibrio. The sequence continues at coordinate 62,335 of NZ_JADMLB010000050.1, read as the reverse complement.
AAGATGTTGTCAACGAAGAGAAGCACGTCCTGGTTCTCTTCATCACGGTAGTATTCCGCACAGGTGAGAGCAGTAAGCGCAACACGTGCACGTGCTCCCGGAGGTTCGTTCATCTGACCGTAAACGAGGGCAGCTTTCTCAAGAACGCCCGCGTCCTTCATTTCGTGGTAAAGGTCGTTACCTTCACGAGTACGCTCACCAACACCCGCGAACACGGAGATACCACCGTGCTGCTTAGCGATGTTGTTAATCATTTCCATGAGAATAACGGTTTTACCTACACCCGCACCACCGAAGAGACCCATTTTACCACCCTTAGGGAATGGAATGAGAAGGTCTACAACTTTAATGCCGGTTTCAAGAACTTCAACGTTGGTGTCCTGCTCGGTAAAGTCCGGAGCCGGGCGGTGAATAGGCATACGCTTTTTAGCGTCAATTGGACCCATTTCATCCACTGGTTCACCAACAACGTTCATGATGCGGCCAAGGGAAGCGTCACCAACTGGTACAGTAATAGCGTCACCAGAGTCAGTTGCTTCCATACCACGAACAAGACCTTCAGTAGCGTCCATTGCGATGGTACGAACTACGTTGTCGCCAAGGTGCTGTGCTACTTCACAAATGAGCACAGGGGCGTCGGTGTTATTCGGGTTATCAATTTTAACAGCATTCAGAATATTCGGCAGGTTGCCATCGGCAAATTCGATATCAACAACCGCGCCGATAACCTGAACGATTTTACCTACGTTAGCCATAGCTTATTCGCTCCCTTACTTATCCTTTCAGCGCTTCAGCGCCACCGACAATATCCATTAGGTCACTGGTAATGGCGGCCTGACGGGTCTTGTTATAGATAAGTGTCAGGTTATCAACCATTTCGTCACAGTTCTTTGTGGCGTTATCCATGGCTGCCATACGTGCTGCATGCTCAGATGCAGATGTATCAAGCAGACCACGGTAAATCTGGACCTTAATAAAGCGGGGCAGAAGCTCTGCAAGAAGACCTTCTACAGCTGGTTCGTAAATAAACTCTTTTTTCACGCCTGTGGTTTCTTCTTCAACCTCAGGTGCTTCTTCAGAGGACATAGGCAGGATCTGTTGTTCAACAGGAACCTGTTTACCCATGCTTACGAATTCGCCGTAAATGAGTACAACTTCATCAAATTCACCGGTGAGGTAGGCGTGGATAACTTCCATTCCCAGCTCGTTTGCAAGAGAGAAGTCGAAGTGGCCCATGGCATCCGGGTAACCTTTTACAAGGTCAAATTCGGATTTCTGAGCAAAGTCGCGTCCTTTCTTACCTACGCAGTAGAATTTAACGTCTTTACCTTCAGCAGTTTTTGCTTTTGCGAGCTTTTCGGCCTTAGAAATAAGACCTGCGTTAAAGCTACCGCAAAGACCGCGGTCGGAAGTTGCAAGCACAATCGCACATGTTTTGATTTCCTCACGGACTTCAAGCAGTGGATGTGCATTCTCGTCAGCCTTGCTGGCAAGATCTCCCAGCATCTCGTAGAATTTTTCCGCATAAGGGCGGAAGCGTTCGATACGGGACTGGGCACCGCGCAGTTTCGCAGAAGCAACCATGTTCATTGCTTTTGTGATCTGCTTGGTTTTCTTTACCCCGGCAATCTGTAGTTGGACATCTTTCAATGAAGGCATAAACTACCTCCAATCCTTAAGCGCTAAAGCTTTTTTTGAACTCGTCAATAGCGGCTTTCAGGCGACCTTCAATGTCATCGTCAATTACTGCACGATCTTTGAGGTCAGCAAGAATGTCGGACTTGGAAGTACGCAGGAAGTCGAGATATCCAGCTTCGAATTCACGAATCTTATCAACTTCAACGTCATCCATGAAGCCACGAGTAGCAGCGTACATAGAAGCAACCTGCTCGCAGAATTCCATTGGCTCGTACTGAGGCTGCTTGAGCAGCTCAACGAGACGGGCACCGCGATTCAGTTTAGCCTGAGTAGCTTTATCAAGGTCAGAACCGAACTGAGCAAACGCTGCGAGTTCACGGTACTGAGCAAGATCAAGACGCATAGTACCTGCAACCTGCTTCATAGCCTTAATCTGAGCAGCACCACCAACACGGGATACGGAAAGACCTACGTTAATCGCAGGGCGGATACCGGCGTTGAAGAGGTTAGGCTCGAGGTATACCTGACCGTCAGTAATAGAAATTACGTTGGTAGGAATGTATGCAGATACGTCACCGGCCTGAGTTTCAATGATAGGCAGAGCAGTCATTGAACCAGCGCCGAGATCGTCGTTAACTTTAGCTGCACGCTCAAGAAGTCTGGAGTGCAGGTAGAATACGTCACCCGGGAACGCTTCACGTCCTGGAGGGCGACGGAGCAAGAGAGACATCTGGCGGTACGCAGTAGCCTGTTTGGACAGATCATCATATACGATGAGTGCGTGTTTGCCGTTGTCACGGTAGTGCTCAGCCATGGTACAACCGGTGTATGCAGAAATAAACTGCAGTGGTGCCGGCTCAGAAGCGGTAGCGGAGATGATGGTTGTGTATTCCATCGCGCCGTGCTTCTTAAGGGTATCTGCTACAAGAGCAACGGTAGATTTTTTCTGACCGATAGCTACGTAGAAGCAGTGAATGTCTGTATTTTTCTGTGCAAGAATAGCGTCGAGACAAACTGCTGTTTTACCAACCTGACGGTCACCGATAACCAGTTCACGCTGACCACGACCTACTGGGGTCATTGCGTCAATAGCTTTAATACCGGTAGGCATTGGCTCGTGAACGGATTTACGTGCGATGATACCAGGAGCTTTAAGTTCAACAGGGCGAACTTCTTCAGCTTCTACTGGTCCAAGACCGTCGAGTGGCTGACCCAGTGGGTTCAAAACGCGACCCATAACTGCGTCACCAACAGGTACAGAGAAGATCTGACCGGTACGTTTTACCGGATCGCCTTCTTTTACGCCTGTGTCGTCGCCAAGAAGAGCAACACCAACGTTGTCTTCTTCGAGGTTAAGAACCATGCCCATAAGGCCGCCTGGGAATTCCAGCAGCTCCATGGCCATAGCATTACGAACGCCGTATACACGAGCAATACCGTCACCTACGTACAGTACGGTACCGGTTTCGCTCATTTCTACACGCTGTTCGTAATTCTCGATCTGGCTTTCAATAATTTGGGAGATTTCTTCTGCTTTAATCTGCATGGCCCTACTCACCCCTCTTGATGTTTTCTTTCAAGATACCCAGCTGTGCTCTAAGGCTAGCATCAAGTACCTTGTCGCCTACTTTCAGAACAACGCCGCCAAGAATGGATTTGTCAGTACTGAAAGACAGGAACAGCTTTTGGCCAGCCTGTTTTTCCAATTGGGATTTTACTTTATCGCACTTGGCCTTTGGAAGTTTGATTGCGGTAATAAGTTCACCGCGAACAACACCCTGGTCGGCATCAAGCAGAACATTGTAAAAGGCTTGAATTTCCGGAATGGTGGAAAGACGATCTTTATCCGCGAGCAAATTGCAGAAGTTGCGGAAAATAGCGCTTACCTGTCCTTTATCCAGCAAAGAAGCCAAAACAGCTTTTTTCTCATCAATAGAGATGATTGGATTCCGGAATATTTTGCCAAGCTCAGGTGTGCTCTTGATCACTCCAGCCAGTGCATCAAGCTCCTTGCCGAAAGCTTTCAGTTCTTCAGAACCAGCTTTCTTGCCGAGGGAGAATAGCGCCCTGGCATATCTGCGTGCTATGATGTTACCGGTCAACTGAGCACCACCTTAGTTAAGTATTTATCGATGAGTGCCTCATGGCCTTTCTTGTCGAGCTTTTTAGCAATCATCTGCTCTGCAGCTGTAGCAACAAGGTCTGCCATTTCTTCACGCATCTGCTCCATCGCCTGCTTTACTTCGTTTTCAGCTGCTTTGCCTGCCTGTTCCGTAATCTGGGCAGCGGACTTCTCAGCGCGCTCAATGATAGCAGCCTTAGCTGCTTCACCCTGTTTACGGTATTCTTCAAGGATGCTCTGGGCTTCTGCATCCAAATTGGCAATGCGCTGTTCTACATCAGCTAGCTTGGCTTTTGCATCTGCTTTACGGGTTTCGAGCGAAACGAGTTCTTCTTTAATGCCGTCTGCACGACCATTAAAGAAGCTCTTGATTTTGCTTCCACCTTTGTACCAGATGATGCCGAGTACGACTGCGAGGGTGATTACGCGGTATGCGAAGTTACCCCACGGTAAGTCATGTCCGTCGGCTGACGCGAACGCGGTAGCTGCCATAAGCAGTACCAGCGCCGATGCACCGACTATAGTTCTCAGCTTGTTCAAAGCGAACCCTCCTTCAACGCTTACGCGGCTATCCGAGTACTTTTGCCATGGTCTGTTCTGCAAGAGCGCCCACTTGCCCTTTCAGACTATCCATTGCTTTAGCTACATCGGTAGCGACTTTCTCTCTGGATGCAGCGATAGATGCCTGGGCGTCTGCGGTTGCCTTGGCTACAATGTCTGCTTCCTGAGCGAGAGCTGCCTCTTTTACTTTTTCGCGTTCAGCAACAGCTGCTTTGCGCGCTTCAGCAAGAGCGTTCTCGTAGTTCTTGATTTTGGAGTCAGAGGCTTCGACGAACTGTTCGGCGTCGCCAAGCAACCCTAACATCTTGTCCTGGCGTTGCTTGATAATCTCCCGGATGGGGCGGATCAGGAGTGCGTTCAAGCCAACCAGCACGATGAGGAAGTTCACCAATTGGATAAGTAACGTAATATCCAAATCGATCATGCCTGCTCCCTTGGTGAGGTTGTGAATTTAAGCTCAAAGTCGTTTCCGAATTAGCTGATTCACTATGTTGTGTCAAAACCTTTTTTAAAAAAAAGGGTTACTGTGCAATTAAACAGTCGCTCGGGAACGCTTGATAATCGTGCGTTCCCGAAATTTGCAATTCACGAGTGGGGCTGTTTAATCTGCCTAACTATGTGAGTTTGATGAGTTACGCAGGCGCGCATTATTGCACAAGGTGGGATGAAGAAATATATAATGGTTGTAAAAAGTTGTGGAGAAAGTTTTTTTATAAAATGTAACCGTACACATCAAAAAGCATCGAAGAATGATTTTTGGTTGAATTTCTCAACATCAAATCTAACGAAAAAAAGGCAAATATTTTTCCGCAGCTAGCAGAAGAATATTTGCCTTTTTGGCGATCATTGATCTAAAGATTTTTCCGTTATCGGGATGGAAAAATCATATTCGGTAATAGAGCACCGAATAACACTTTTTTTACAAATAGGAATTTTCCGGTACTGGTTATGCTGCCGGTTCGGTAACCATAGCTTCAGAAGCACCGTTCATGGAGATTTGGCCTTCCACTTTTGCGCCTTCTTCCATTACAAGAGCAGGGGTGTGCAGTGTGCCTACAAGGTTTGCAGTTTTGTGCAGCACAACACGGTCTGTAGCGTATACTTCCCCTGTGATATGTCCGGACAGGATCATCTGGCTTACACGGATCTGGCCTTTCATTTTGGCATCTTTACCAACTACCAGAGTACCTTCTGAGAACACTTCGCCGGTGAAGTTACCGTCGATGCGGACAGAACCCTGAAAGTTCAGCTTGCCTTCGTAAATGGTGCCAGAACCTAAAAAGGCGTTGATTTCGTCTTTAGCCATTGGGGGACTCCTTTCTACTCACGCACGTTGCGTATCAAAAAACGTATAACAGGTTAATCTGTTTTGAAAACAAATCGTCGCATCGAGACATTTAATACAAGGCCGATGAGGCACAGGTTAACCACCGTAGCACTACCGCCGTAGCTGATGAATGGTAGTGGAATACCAACTACCGGCATAAGTCCCATCACCATGCCCATGTTGATAAGGAACTGCCAGAAGAAGTAAAAGAAAACGCCGGCAGATAAAAAAGAGCCGAAACGGTCTTTTGCATCTCTGCTGGTGGTAAATATTGCCAGTAAGAACAGGCAGAATAGAGACAGCAGCAAAAGGCAGCCGATAAATCCCCATTCTTCTCCGAAAACTGCAATAGCAAAATCCGTATGCTTTTCCGGTAAAAAACGCAACTGTGACTGTGTACCGCCAAGGAATCCTTTACCGGTAAGTTGCCCGGAACCAATAGCAATTTGTGACTGAATAATCTGGTATCCGGCTCCGAGAGGGTCATCTCCCGGATTCAGGAATGTGAGGACTCGTTGGCGTTGATAGTCCAGCATACAGAGCCACGCCACAGGAATGAGGGAGGGGATGACAATTGCACATGTTTTAAAAACACGGCGTGTCAGACCACGGAACAAAATAATTCCGCCAACGTTAAGCAGCATATTCAATGTGGTACCAAGATCCGGCTGAATTAAAATTAATGCAGCTGGAATAGAGCAGATACCGAGCATTATGAATAACTCTTTCCAGTCCAGCGGATGTGCGGAGCGCGAAAGAAGACGTGCTGTAATAATGATGGTGGAAATTTTGGCGAGTTCACTCGGCTGGAAGTTGAAGAAGCCGAGATCAAGCCAGCGGCGTGCGCCGTAGATGGTTTTACCCGCTACAGGAACAAGTGCCAGCGCGATAATTGTGACAATAAAGATAGGCCATGCAAGGCTTTTAAGATGTCTGTAGTCAATAAGCATGGAGAGAACGAGAACACCGAGTCCCATGACGCCCCACACAAGTTGCTTCTGGTAATAGGCTGTTACCGCCATACCTTCCTGAGACATAAATGCACTTGCAGAGTAAAGGTTCAGAACACCGATACCAAACAGGAGGATTGTGATAAGAAGCAATCCCCAGTTCATGTGTGTCAGTAGACGTCTGTCAAATGCAATCATTCGTTATGCTCGTAAATGTAGTTCAATATGTTGCGAATAATTGGGCCTGCTGTTGAAGAACCGCCGCCGCCGTGTTCTACCATGGTGACAACGACAAACTTTTTCCCATTGAATTTTGCCCACGCAGCCATCCAAGCATGGTCACGCTGCCAATATTCAAGGTCTTCGTTTTTGAGGCGGTTATCGTTCGCGTCAATTTTCAGCTTCATAACCTGTGCAGTACCGGTCTTACCACCGACAATTGCTTTTTTGGTACGTAAGATACGTGCGGTACCGCGCTTTGCCTCAACTGTTTCCTGCATTGCTTTTACAATGAACTGTCGTTGGTCAGGAGTAAGTGGTGAAATGCCCTGAACAGTGCGAGGGGTATCCTTAAACAAGTTTGGTTTAAGAAGCTCACCATTATCATTAAGCAATGAGGAGATGAATACCGCAATTTGTACCGGTGTTACCAGTGTAAATCCCTGACCGATAGAAGTAATGACGGTTTCACCGCCCTGCCAAGGTTGGTTAAAGCGTCTACGCTTCCACGCTTTGGAAGGAACAAGCCCTGAACGCTCATGCGGGAGATCAATACCGGTTTTGGAGCCGAAGCCATTTTTTTTCGAAAACGCTTCGATTTTATCGATGCCGATACGTTGTCCCATTTCGTAAAAATATACGTCGCAGGAGTGGACAAGTGCTTCAGTTAAATTCTGCGGACCGTGTCCCCATTTCTTCCAGCAGCGGAATGTATGGTTGCCCAGCTTATATTTGCCTGTACATTTAACTGTTTCATTCGGATCAATGCCTTCTTGCAAATAGAGACCCGCCATAAGCAGTTTCCAAATAGAAGCAGGAGGGTAGACCGACTGGATAACTCTGTTCTGGAGCGGGAACTTCGGGTTGTCTCGCAGTGCATTCCATTCTTTATGGCTTAATCCGCGAGTAAACGCATTCGGGTCAAAGCTTGGTGCTGTTACTAGTGCGTAAAGTTCACCAGTATCTGGGTCCATAACAACGATGCAGCCAGCTTGTCCTTCAAGCTGTTTGGCAGCAATACGTTGAAGACCGAGGTCGATGGAAAGGGTGACAGATGATCCGGCTGAGGGTTCTTCCAAGGTCTGCGAGTTGTATTCACGACCTGAAATGTCCACTTCCATCTGGCGAAGCCCTTTGGTTCCGCGCAGCGTATCTTCTTTAATCAGTTCCAGTCCCTGTTTACCTACAGTATCACCGAGATCGAGTTCTTTATTTGCTTCAAGCTCTTTTTCGTTCGCTTCAGATACGTATCCGAGGATATGCGCAAAAAGCTCACCTTCAGGGTAGAAGCGTTGAGGACGGGTCATTACTTCCAGCCCCGGCCAATCCAGAGAGTTAGCCTCGATAATTGCAAGCTGGGAGAAATCAAGTGTTGGAACAAGTAAGAGGGGTTCAAAGGCTTTTGTGCGCCAACGACCCTTTTTATACCGTTTTTCGATGTTTTCGAGAGGAACACCAGTCCACAGGCTTATCTGCTTGAGTGTTGCGTCTACGTCTTTGACGTCTTCGCGCACAATTCCGAGACCGTATGCGGGACGGTTTTCAGCAAGCAACTCTCCTCCGCGCGCACGAAGCAGTCCACGTGGAGCATAGATTTGTGCTTGTCGAATTCTGTTGTCTCGGGCTTTTTTAGCAAAGTCGTCGCCATGGTGAACTTGCAGATACCAGAACCTAAGCAGAAATATGAGAAAAAGCAGAAGTACCAACCCCTGCAATAACCACAGACCTGTTTTGGGCGGTTGGTATCCTTCTGGATCAAGTTGCATTGACATTGCGCAGGAATCCTTGCCGTAATGAGTACAGAATAAGCCAGACGAGAGGAATAAGGCCGGCCAGCAGGCAGCTGTCGGCTACTAACAACTGGAGATTAACCTGAAAGGATTGCAGGTTTGCCATTAACAGGGTGAGGCCTACGTTCCATACACCCAACGCGCAGGAAACCAGTACAATGAAGAAGAAGTTGTTCGCATCGAACATCCATCGACCATAGTACATAAGCAGCAGGGCGGAACAATACCAGAGTGTAGAGGAGCCGAAAGCAATGGCTCCGGTGCCTTCCTGAATAAGGGCAAACATTGTGATGAGCCAGAATGTCTGGCGGGGATTTTCTTCCTGCATAGAGCAGATAACCGCAGGCATGAAGAAATCCACACCTGCGATTGCAAACTGCATCCAGATAGCTACGACTGTGTAGCCGAGCCACCAGAATATATTTTTAAAGAGGGGACGCTTACTTTTTCGCATGACCCTGTCCGCGCCTGTGAGCAGCGCTAGTTAGTTGCATTCTGTTCTGCGTTTGTCGAAGAAGCAGTTTCTCCGGATAAAGGCTCAAGGTTGGCTTCCAAAGCTTCCGGCGTAGGTTGAAGAAGGATAACCTCTTCAAGATTGCTCAGGCTTGCAAGCGGCACGGCCTTTACCGTTTTAAAAAGCGAAATATCCGAATGCGTAATGGATACAATTTTGGCAATTGGCAGCCCTTTTGGATATGCTCCAGCAAGGCCGGATGTAACGAGCAACTCGCCTTCCTCAAGCTCCGCGTTGATAGGAACGTACTTAAGTTGCAGTTCGTCGCGGGAACCGGAGCCCACAAGCAGACCTCTTGTTCTGTTGTTGCTGCTGATAACAGCTATGCGGCTGTTAAGATCGGTGAGCAGCAGGGCAGAAGAGGTGGTGGGGCCGGATTTGACAATACGTCCTACAACACCTTCGTGTGTAACAACGGGAGTGTTTTTGCCTGCGCCATCCATGTATCCTTTATCGAGGATAATGGAGTCCAGTTCTGCCTGAACTCCAATTCTATACGAAAGCACACGGGCAGCTACTCTACTCCACGTTGGCGGTGGAGAGAGGCTCATTAATGCCCTAAGTCGTTTTAACTCGGCAACGTTTTCTCTGGCATCTGCAAGCTCAAAACTTAAGTCTTTTACCTGCTTCAGCAGAAGTTCATTCTCCTTCTGCACACCCTGTAAGTAGATATACTGATCCCACAGGTCGGTTGCGTTTCGTACAACCCATTTACCGGGTTTGAGTACTGCACCGGTAAATTCAAGTCCTGTGTTGGCAGCAAACCGGTCTACCGCACCGGAACGCATGTTCCAAGAAAGTAACAGCAGGTACAGGAGGAGAGTAGCGAACAGAAAAACGAGGATGCGTTTCAGTGAGGAGTTAATCGACCGTTACCTCCTTCAAAATATCCAGATTATCAAGAGCACGACCGGTACCGATAACAACAGTAGAGAGCGGGTCGTCCACTACAGTAATCGGCAGGGAGGTTTCTTCCCTCAGGAGTTGGTCAAGCCCTTTGAGCAGTGCGCCGCCGCCTGTGAGAACAATACCGCGGTCAACGATGTCCGCTGCAAGTTCTGGAGGGGTCTGTTCAAGTGCAATACGTACAGCCTGAACAATGGAGTCTACCTGCTCGGCAATAGCTTTGCGGATTTCTTCAGAAGTAATAGTAATATGCTGCGGAATACCTGTTACAAGGTCGCGGCCTTTTACCTCGAGAGTTTCTTCTTCCGGCATGTTGTGTGCGGAAGCAATTTTAATTTTGATATCTTCTGCTGTGGCTTCACCGATGAGCATGCTGTATTTGCGCTTAACGTGTGTCATAATGGCTTCATCCATTTTGTCACCGCCAACGCGGACAGATTTGGAGTAAACAACACCGGAAAGAGAGATAACAGCTACCTCGGTTGTGCCGCCGCCGATGTCTACTACCATGTTGGAGGTAGGCTCCTGAATCGGCAGGTTCGCTCCGATTGCGGCAGCCATAGGCTCTTCAATAAGGTATACTTCACGTGCACCTGCGCTTTGAGCAGATTCTTTAACAGCACGTTTTTCAACCTGAGTAATGCCTGTCGGGACGCAGATGATAATTCTCGGACGCACAAGGCGGCGGGAGTTGTGGACTTTGGTGATGAAATGACGGAGCATAGCTTCCGTTATTTCAAAATCTGCGATAACGCCGTCTTTCATAGGGCGAATCGCTTGAATGTTGCCCGGGGTACGTCCAAGCATGCGCTTGGCATCTTGCCCTACAGCAAGTACAACGCTGCCGCCGCGGTTGTCTTTTTTAACAGCAACTACGGAAGGCTCGCGCAGCACAATGCCTTGGCCTTTTACGTAAACGCAGGTGTTTGCGGTACCAAGGTCAATAGCAAGGTCGTTGGAAAACATTCCAAGAAGAAAATTTAATGCGTTGGCCATATGCTCTCGCTTGCTTTGGTCAATAAGATGTGGCTTTTTACATCGTAACCTGTTGAAAACTTGTAAATCAGAGTACGAATTCAAAAAAATGAATAGATATCTCCAATTGGCAACTTACTTTCGCTACCGTTTTGGTGAGCGGGTACAAAAAATCCCTCTGGATGCCGGGGCGACCTGTCCCAACAGAGATGGTACTCTTTCCCGTGCCGGATGCATCTTTTGCAATCCGTCAGGATCGGGTTCTGGAATGGGTCTCCAGGGGATGAATTTGAATGATCAGTGGGATTCCTGGTATAATAAATATACACGCTCTCAAAACGCGAGATTGTTTATAGCCTATTTGCAGTCTTTTTCCAATACTTATGGGCCTGCTGAAAAACTCTCTAAAAATCTAACTTCTATTGCATCTTTACAGGGTGTTATGGGGGTCTCCATTGGTACTCGACCTGATTGTGTTGATGCAGAAAAATTAGATATTATTGCAGAGCAGGATTTGGACGAAATATGGCTTGAACTGGGGCTTCAGTCGGCACATGACCGTACTTTATCGCTTATAAACCGCGGTCATTCTTATCAAGATTTTGTGGATGCTGTGACCCTTGCGGCTGAGCGCGGGATTAAGGTTTGTGCACACCTTATTGCCGGACTTCCTGACGAAACCGCGGATGATTTTTTACGTACAGTGGAAATGGTGAGTAAGCTTCCAGTACGCGGAATTAAATTTCACAGCCTTTACGTTGCTGACGACACGGTTCTTGCGAAGATGTGGCGCGATGGTAAATATATTCCGATGACAGAGGATGAATTTATTGATGCCATTGCCCGTGCGGTTCCTAAAGTGCCAAGCACTGTTATTATCCAGCGGCTTACTGGGGATGCAATGGAGGGTGAGTTACTGGCTCCGCATTGGGGAACAGCAAAAAGGGCGTTGGTCGATAAAATTATGGCAGAACTTTCCAGTCGCGATGTCTGGCAGGGGAAAGAGGTAGATGCTCCGGATGGTGTTCCGTTATGGTTTACTATACGTGAGAATTTACCGCGGCGCATGCGGGACGAGTGGGATGTTCAGTATGACGCTGTTGCCGGACAGATGGGGTTTCTTCCTCGATAGTTGTTGTCAAAAAAGGCATGCGAGAAAATATGTATTTACCAGAAGTTGAACAGATTGTCGGGAATAGGCTTCGGCTTATTCTTAATTGGCAGGATGGCAAACTTATCGAAATATCTCTTCAATGGGCAGACGGTGAAGAGTCCAGCCCTGAGTTGTCTGAGATGGGGACAACACTTCGTGACTGTCTTTTGCAGTATGAAGGCGGCGAACGTGTACAGTGGCCGGATATTTCGTTTGCCCTGGAGAAGATGACGCCGTTCGGGCAAAACGTTCTTACTGCGTTAATGCAGGTTCCATATGGTGAAACTGTATCGTATGGTGAGCTTGCAGCACTTGCAGGGAGTCCAAATGCTGCGCGTGGAGTCGGGCAGATCATGGCACGTAATCGATGGCCGTTAATTATTCCGTGTCATCGTGTTGTTGCAGCTTCCGGATTAGGAGGTTTCTCTGCGCAGGGATTAGATATGAAAAGGTTTCTGTTAGGTATTGAGGGCGTGTTGCCTCGGAGCTTATAGACGGACTGTACCGGATAATACGTTGGGGAAACGGTCTTTGACTGTTTGTAATGTCTTCCTTTTATTGAGGCTGAAATAATCGTCTTAATATCAGGATATGAATTTGTTGCGCCACGCAGTGGTAAATGTGTGGTGCTGTATAGTGCGGAGAAGTGAATGACGAGTAAACAGACATCTATTGAAGCAGTGTTAAAGCGAATGAAGAAGCTGAAAGTTGGGCAGTGTGTTGACATGCGCTCGTTCAAACGCAATCGCTCTGTAGTTATTGTCTGCTGTGGGGAAGATTCTTTTCGGGTTATTGAAGACGGCTTTTATCAGGAAGTCTGGGATAACCAGAGTGCCGATAAGGTGAAGCGTCTGTTGAAAACACTGCTTAAGAAAGAGTTTCCACGATCTAACAAAATTCGTCTGTACACACTGGATTCATATGAAGATGCAAATGTGAACCGTATGGGACATGGAGCAGGGCGATACGGTGAAGAGTGTCCTACAAAAAAAGTAGCAGACTAAGAGCCATTACAGCCATGCCCAGCACCATTCCGTACATAGAAAGATGGTGCTCTCCATATTCTTGCGCAGTGGGAAGCAGTTCATCCAGAGAAATAAAGACCATGATTCCTGCTACGCTGGCGAAGATTATTCCGAAAACAGTCGGCGTCAGGATAGGCATTAACAGTAAGTAGCCGATGAGTGCTCCCACCGGTTCTGCAAGACCTGAAAGAAAAGACAATGTGAATGCTTTGCCCCTGCTTCCTGTTGCATAGTAAATAGGAACAGCAACCGCGATTCCTTCTGGAATATTGTGGATGGCAATAGCAACAGCAATAGCAAAACCAAGGTTCGGATCAGTTAATGCTGCTGTGAAGGTTGCAAGCCCTTCCGGAAAGTTATGGATGCCGATAGCGAGCGCTGTGAAGACTCCCATCCGCAGGAGTTTCTTTTCTTTATTACTTTCGGTTTCCTGCTCCATTTTTGCTTCGAGCGAATCAATTTCTTCAACTTTACGTATTTCGTGCGGGTTTTCTTCTGTAGGCACAAGGCGGTCAATGATACCGATAAAGATCATGCCGCCGAAAAAAGCTCCTACTGTAGCCCATGTACCGTACACCTCACCAAGTTCTGCCTGCAACTCCACCTTTGCTTTCACAAAAATTTCAATGAATGAAACATACAGCATAACCCCTGCGGAAAAACCAAGAGCAAGAGATAAGAAGCTGGTATTTGTTTTTTTTGTGAAGAACGCAAGAATAGAACCGATGCCGGTGGCAAGGCCGGCGAACAGTGTAAGACCGAAGGCAAAGAATATGGTTTGGTAATCGTGCATGGAGTTCCTTACGGGTGAGTGTAGAGGGTGCTTGTAAGGTGTGAGTATACCAAAAATTAATGAAATTTGTTGTATAGACTGTATAAAAATGCCGCTGCAAAAAATGGAGCGGTTTTTTATGATCTAGTGTCCTGAATGATCCATGACATGGTTTAGATCAGCTGTGTTGTGGGTTATGAGACCGCCTTCAATCCAGAAACGCGTCAGGCTCCATTCATCAACATCTATGTAGTCAATGCGGCCTGAGCATTCCTTTGTGAGATGCGGCTTTATTGCTTCAATGAAGTCATCCATCATAAAATAGATGCCCTCAAAGCTTATGGTAAAAAATGAGCCGTCCAGTTCAACAGCATTTTCATCCTGTTCTTCGATCATTGCAAGTGCAGCTTCGTAAAGCTCCTGATTTGCATTGGAAATGCTGCCGTATACTTTAATAAGAATATGTTCCATCAGGAAATGGTGCCTTCTTTACCTGCGGCGATCAAGAAAAATTATGCTGTTTCCGTTGGGGAGACAGTTGTAGTGGAAGGTTCCGCTACGACAAAACAGTTGCGTCCGTTGTGTTTGGCTTCATAGAGAGCCTCGTCTGCCCGTTGATAAAGAGATCCGGCATCATCTTCGTGTGAGAACTCGGTAATACCGATGCTTATGGTAACATTCGGACTTATTGGCGATGCTGGATGGTAGATCATTTGTTTAGCCAGTGCTTCCTGCATTTGGTCAGCAATTTTTACCGCTTCTTCTTGATTACAGGACGGCAGAATAAGAGCAAACTCTTCTCCCCCGATGCGTGCTGCTGTGTCGATAGCTCGGCGGGCGTGTTTCGAAATTATTTTTGCGATAGCCTTAATGCATCTATCTCCTGCCTGATGGCCTAGGTGGTCATTGTATTGCTTGAAGTAATCTACATCAATAAGCAGCAAGGCAAGAGGCTTTTCAAAACGTCGGGCAACTTCAAGTGCCTGTTCTACCGCTTCATTGTACCCTTTTCTGTTGGCTATTTTAGTCAGTTCATCCACACGTACCATAGCCTCTAGCTTGTCCGTAAGTATTTCGTTTTTTACAAACTGTTCTGTACAGAAGGACAGCCAATAGCGAAGTGTGTACAGGCTTGCGAGAATAAGGGCTGGGAATTTGAGAACAGAAAGCAGCATGCCGAACAAGGTCTTATCACTGTATCCGATAATTAAATAAAGATAGGCCATAAGCATTGTGGGAAAAGCTGCAAGGAGCAGCGCAGGGCGGGCGTACCAACCGATAACCAGAGAGAATGCTCCGATAACAACACCGCGTGATGCAGGTTCCGGTTCATTCCAGAAGTATGCGGTGTTCACAGTGGAGATTGCCCAGAAAAAGCCGATGCATAAAGCGGCAATGAGCCAGCCGGGATGGGATGCACGCTTACTTTTGACTGCAAAACGAATGCAGATTGCGCCAAGGATAAGAAACGAGGTGTGAACCGTATTACAGATTGCCCCGACTGATGTTATGACATGATAGTCTTTAATGACGTAGTAGGTGTTTAGTAACTGGAGAACGCAAGAAGAAAAAAGAATCCAGTACGTGCCGACCTTTAAGTTTTTATGATAGATAAAATCTTTAAGGTCTTCAGTTCTTATTGTACTTATCCCCATAACAACCCCCACCTGCATTCTTTTTAGAGTAATTCTAAAAATGAAGTGGGCGCATTGCAGAATCGTGCGCCCACTAGATAGTATGTTTCTATAGGTACTATGGTAGGTAGTGTGTTGAAGTCAATATAAAAGGATAGTTATGTAGAATAGTGCAAAAGTGCATTACTGATAGGCTATTCTATAGTGTGAATATCCCTTTTTCATATATTGTAGTGCGTTTACCGGTTGGTGATATTGCAATAACCCTTTTTTCTTCTGTGTTTACTAAGTCCCAGTGCAGAGCTGATGTGTTAAATCCAAGAGTTTTTCTTGTATTTTCAGTCAGCTGTTCTGTTTCTCCGCTGAAGGTATTTGAGTATGAGTTACCCAAAGCAATATGCATAGAGCCGTGTTCGCCTCCATGGTTTTCATCATATAAGGTGTTTGCCATGAATTTTGATATCGGTGAGAAGCGTTTGTCGACGAGGGCAAATTCACCGACAAGAGCAGCACCTGGGTCTTGGTTAAGCTGTTTTTCTACAAACCCTTGGTTATGCTCAGCCGTTACCTTAGTTACACGACCCTCTTTAAATATGAGTTGAATGTCTCCAATAATGTTGCCGGAGCGGAATGTAGGTAGTGTAGATTTGTAGACACCGTTCGTGTGACGCATATCTGGAGATACGTACATTTCGAATGAAGGAATGTTGCGTCCTGTAAATCCGACCCATTTACGGCGCTGTCCAATTTTTACATTCAAATCTACAGACTCAGATTCAACATGCATGGTGCAGTCACCGAAGCTATCCAGCCATTCTGTCAGTTCATCAACTTTGTGAGCAAACTGCCGCCATGCGCGGGTTGGTTCAGGCTTGTTCAAGTAGCAGGCTTTTTCAATCTGGTGTCCGTATTCTTCAAGAGTTAGGCCTGCCTGTGCGGCAAGAGCCTGTGTAGGGTACATGCACAAAGTCCAGCTGAATGTCCCCATGTCTTCTCGTGTCTGCATAATTGAGCGCAATGGTTGTTGCGCTTTTCCGTGCATTGCAATGAGCTCTGGATCAATGTCTGCCAGATGTCCCAGTGAGGCAGGTGCGTAAATGGAGATAGAGCCATTCAGGTGATTATATAAATCTCGCTGCCCCGGAATAAGCGTTGTGAGCCGCTTATTGTTTGCCTTTCTATATTTATCTACCTGCATGCGTGGAGTTTCGTTCATGCGCGGGACAGGTATCATTCCTTTATCGTACAGTAGGGAGCAGACCTCTTCTGCAAGAGGAAGTCCGTCAATGTCATAATTAACTAAAATTATATCACTCTTTTTATACGCAGAGGTGCGTGCCCGTGAGAGCGCCCAGAAGAGAACTTCAGCGTACCGTTCGAGGGTTGGTGTATCGTACATATATTCTCCTTTCAGACTGGTTGGAATGTCTACCCAGAGTTCTGAAAAAGTTGTTGTAAGCAAGAGATGTTTTTGAATTGTGACTTGAAGAAGCTCTTAGTGCAAGGGGATTCCGTTACATTGAGTGAGTGATTTAGTGCTGATATGTGCATAATACTCTCGCTGTTGTGAGTGCTTCGGGGCGTAATATACTGTTGATTGGTAACATTATACGGTAATACCATAGATGCTTTGACCACTCTTTAAAGGAGGCGCCTATGTTGGTTCGATGCTGGGGTGCCCGCGGTAATATTCCTGTTTCAGGCGGGCAGACACAGTTTTATGGCGGGGCAACACCGTGCCTCGAGGTTCGGACTTCAGATCAATCCGTTATTATCTGTGATGCAGGGACAGGAATTCGTCAGTTGGGTAATGCGCTATTAGCGGAAAAGCAGCTTGAGTATATTTTGCTGTTAACCCATTCGCATGATGACCATCTGGATGGATTGCCGTTTTTTGAACCTCTCTATACGCCGGATGTGCGTGTTACCGCATTTGAACATAAGGCGTTACGTGAGAAGTTGGAGAAGATGTGTGATATGGCAAAAGCGGCTGAATTTTCACCGCAGTGTACACGCTCAATCCAGGCGGCAATAGAGTGGAAGCCTGCCTTGGAATATGGTCATATTGCTGAAGTCGGTAACGCATTGGTGACTTCAATTCCGGCATCACATCCGGGGGGTTGCTCCGGTTTTAAGATATCTGATCGAGGAAAAAGTGTGGTGTACTTGCCGGATAATGAGCTTACTTTTGATCATGGCGCGAGCATGGATTTTTCTGCTTACGTTAAGATTTGTGCCGGCGCAGATTTGCTTGTGCATGATGCTCAGTTTACGTGTGAAGAATATGAAACCTGCAGAGGACGCGGGCATTCTTCATGGAGGCAGGCGTTGGAACTTGCCATTTCCGCAGGTGTGCAGCAGTTGGCTTTATTTCACCATGATGCAGACAGGACAGATGATCAGGTTTCTGCAATCGTAAAAGAGTGTAAGCGCGAAGCTGCGCTCCGTGCCCCTAGGCTTTTATGCTTTGCAATGCGCGAAGGTGCAGAGATCGTTCTTTCCTGATTACTATTCATCTATTGAGACAGTGCTCAAGTGAACCTTGTTGCTGCGGGGAAATTCTTGCTTGAGCAGTGTCTTCATTTCTTTTTTCAATTTTCCTTCATCTACTTCATATTCTGCGTTGGTAAATCCGTGTCGTGTTATTTTTACCGTTGTATCGTTGATTCGACGTATTGTTATGTGTCGATCTTTTTTGAACGTAGCAATGCGGATGCCGTGTAAAATTTCTAACGAGGCAACCTTTGAAAGCACGGTCGGAATGGTGCGGTTAATGTCTATCATTGGTTGATCATACGCTCCAAGTTTTTGAACTTCAAGGTTCCCTATCTGTGTTTTTTATGAAGACATGAAGTCTCGTGTGACAGTTATCTTCCCGTATACCAAGGGAATGAGCCTGTTGATAAGAAACAAAGAATTTATACAAAAAATAGTATGTGGAAAACACATTGAATACACAAAGAATATAGTCTGTTAGCGTTAGATTCTGTTTTAGCAATCTACTTTGTTTAACGAGAAAAAAAGTAGTCACTAAGAACGCAGAATATAATGGCGAACTCCTTTTTTCAGGGTATGGTGGATACATGGATGCTTGTTTCCGAACGTTTGCGGAGACAGCAGAGTTAGTCCAAGCCGACAGGCAGCAGTTGGCTTGCGTGTGGCAAGGCAGCGATGCCACACAACTCATCCTCCTCCCTTGCAGCGTCGGCCGTGCCCCTTACCCCTCGGGCACGGCCGACTCGTCTTTTGAGCTTTAATACGAAAAGAGGTGAAGCAGCTGCTTCACCTCTTTTTTGTATCGAGAAAGTCGGATTAGTATGAAAGCATCACAGGATGCTCTCTGGTTAGTATCGGATATCAGCGCTTACAGAAGCCTCGAGCAATTCCCCAGTTGAGTTCATTGCAAAGTCCCAGATCACAGCCTTTACGGTAATTGTTGCACATGGATGCGTAGTTCTTAAGAACAAGGTCCGCAGATCCGTGTGATATGTAAAGGTGAGGGTTTCGCGGAGAAAGCGAAATAGCCTTGTCGTAGTCAACGAGAGCCATGTCTGCCAGATTCGCGCGAACGTAGGCAGTCCCTCTGTCATGAAGTGCAATGACTAAATCCGGTTCAAGATCAATTGCTTCATTGTAGTACCGAATTGCCTCAACGGTATCCTTTAATTGGAAGTTAAGGCTGCCTTTAGCATGAAGCAGAATTGGTTCGTCCGGCGCAGTGCGCAAGAGTGTGTCAATTTCAGCCAATGTCTTTTGGGGATTTTCCCAAAGTCCTTGTCCATATCGCGGTATCAATTTCCTATATGCCTTAAGGGCACGTAGGCGATTGGCGATGTTGTCAAAGAAGAACTTTGATGTGGGGTTCAGGTTCAGCAAGTATGTATGTTGCTTGTCCTCGAACACCGCTGTCGAGAAGCTTTGCAGATATTTTTCTTCGGCTTTGAAAACAGCTTCGTAGATTGTAGAACAGCTAGTCGGCCTTAGAGCAAGAATTCTCTTTTCATCGAATTGTTCTTTCGGGCTGATTGTTACTTCAACATTGATATAGGTTCCGTCGATATCTTTGGAACGGAATATTTTTGAGCGATGAAACTTGTAAAGCTGCGTGGCAATGATCGCTTCGTCTCTTGATGCCAGAGCGGGAGGGATATTTGACGTCCATGCCAACTGCTGGCGGTGCTCTAGCCATCGGGAAGCACGTTTAAATGCACCATGCAAAGCAAAAGCTTCTGCAATGACAGTCGCTGCCTGTTCGGTAAGCGAATACCCGTAAGGAATTTTAACTGTGTGTGAAAAGGGCACAGGCGCAAGACGTTCCGGTGTCGCATGTGCAGGAGTACCGGCGCATAAAAGTATGCTTACGATAGCAAGGGCAAGGCGTAGAGAGCGAAGTATTTTCATGGCACTATTGAGCAGCAAGAATTGTCGGGACAGCAGGAGCAATTGCTTCCTGTAACAGCTCCGCTAATAACGGTTCAATAATATTGGTGTACGGTACACCTTGTTTTACAACCGTTGCCTTGTAGGTTGTAGGGAGGTCGTCGTTTATGGCGATGGTCAGCGTCAGCTCTCCCCTGTATTCACCGGCAGAAAGCGGTGTAACCTGAAGTTTACTTATGGTTCCTGTTACCCGTGTAGGAATGTCTGTAATCTGTTGTGTACTCAGGACGTACGTAACTGTTGCGCCTTGGCGTTTCAGTTCTTTTTCAAGACCGCGTGTAACCCAAGCGGCTACATTGGAAACAGCGGTTAATTCTTTTCCTTTGTCGATGCCGAGAATTTGTGTCGGACGTGCGTCAGTGAACTGCACAAGTCCAATATTTTCGTGCTGCATAAACGTGACAGCAGGGAGTTCCTCTGTCGGAACATAGCGAAGACGTACTTGAGATGATGCACAGCCGGTAATGGTCAGCAGTACAGCGCAAAGCAATAACACTAAAGAGCGATGTGCGCGAAGCATGTGGCCTCCAGAAGTTTATATGGGCTGAAGTGGGAGTAGTAATTTGGTCATGATTTCTTTATCGGCAGAAAAGTTCGTATCACTTAGGTAGATTTCGATATTTGGCTGGTCAGCCGGAGTTCTTCCGCTATTGGGAAGCCATTCCCAATAGAGCTTGTTCCACGCATCGTTGATGGTTTCGTATGATCCTTGATGTGTGTACATGGCAAATTCGCCACCGGGAACGATCAGCTCCCGTGCTACTCCGGTGGAGTCAATTTCTTCAGATACGCTGACAGCAGCGTCATATCGTACTTGGTCATCCGGTGTGGTTGTCGGATCGTGACGCAGTCCTAAGAATATCGAGTGCCTCGATAACATGCCGTTTTTTGCAATCCACAAGGATAGTTGACTCCACGCCTGAGGGGCGGATGTGTTGTAGGGACCGACTTCTCTTACAGCAGCTACGCGGATATCGGGTAGCGTTTCTATGACAACTTCCATGCAGATTGCTCCTTGTAATGAGCTTACTTGTATAGCGAAATGGTATATAACAGCAACCCGTGAGTATCCGTTCAGAAAAAGTATACCAATAGAGTGTAGCAGTGCCGGAATGAGGGGATTTAGCGTACATGTGACATTGTACCGACATTATAGAAAAAGAAAGAAACCGAATTTTGGGGACAAAAATGACACAAAAAGCCCTCAACGCCTGAGAATTAACAGTTTTCAGGGCATTCGTTGTTGACAAACTGATAAAGCTTTGCGATTGCTCTTTGCTGGCGCGAGCGCCCCATTAAAAATTATCAGACCCACTGGTCTGTTAAACTCATACATTATGTAACGGAGAACTTCATGACAAAAGCTGAATTCGTAGAAAAGCTTTTCACTAAAGCTAACCTTGCTTCTAAATCTCAGGCTGAAACTGTACTCGAATCCACCATCGAAACTATTACTGAAGCACTCATGGACGGTGATTCTGTAGTATTCACTGGTTTCGGTAGCTT
This sequence comes from Halodesulfovibrio sp., assembly GCF_015482765.1. Lineage (GTDB taxonomy): Bacteria > Desulfobacterota > Desulfovibrionia > Desulfovibrionales > Desulfovibrionaceae > Halodesulfovibrio. The sequence continues at coordinate 40,803 of NZ_JADMLB010000050.1, read as the reverse complement.
CAAAGTTGTTGAGCGTGCAGCACGTAAAGGCCGCAACCCTCGCACTGGTGAAGAAATTGAGATTGCAGCAACTAAAGTTGTTAAGTTTACTCCAGGTAAAACTCTTAAAGAAGTTGTAAAATAATTCTTTGAGATTTACCTGATACGCCGATAGCTTATCGGTGTACTGTTCAAGCATTTTTTGCTTTGAATATAAAATCCCGGGCTGATGTTCATCAGCCCGGGATTTCTGTTTTATGTGAATTCTAAGCGCATATCTTAAAAAGGTTCATGCTGTACCAGCGTAATGCATATATCCATAACGTTGGTGAGTGTAGGGCCGGTCTGTAAGAGGTCGCCTGTACTTTTGAGGTAGTTGTAAGAGTCGTTATCTGCCAGATAAACCTGAGGGTTTATACGGCACTCTCTCGCTCGCAGTAAGGAATCCGGAAGGGCAAAGCCTCCGGCGGCATCTGTAGGACCGTCTGAACCGTCTGTACCGGCACAGAGCATCGCAATATTCGGGCATCCGTCAAGGGCAACTGCTGCTGCAAGTGCCATTTCCTGATTTCGTCCCCCGAGCCCTTTACCGGTGAGTGTCACAGTGGTTTCACCACCTGACAACAAGCATAGTTTTTCACTTTTAGAGTTTATTGAACTTCGTGCCTGTTTTGCTATGTCAGCTCCTACAGTTCGAGCTTCACCTGTCATGGAAGAGGTGACAATTCGCGGTGTAAAGCCAAGTTCTTTGGCGCGTTCTGCAGCCGCTTCAAGCGCTTGTTCATTTGTTGCTACAAGCAGGTTTTGTACAGAATCAAAAGATGGGTCGCCAACTTTAGGTGTTTCAAAGATAGCTCCCTCAATCCCTTTTTCCATATGTGCCAAGATGTTGACAGGCACTTTATCCATGAGTTTGTAGCGTTCAAAAATGTCCATGCAATCTTTAAATGTTGAGCTGTCCGGAGACGTAGGGCCGGAAGCAATAACATCAAGATTGTCCCCGACAACATCTGAAATAATCAATGCTGCAAGCGGGGCAGGGTAGGCAGCACGGGCAAGATTGCCGCTGCCGAAAATGGACATATGTTTACGTATCGCATTAATTTCATTTATTGTTGCACCGCAGTCCAGAAGAAGTTGTGTTGCAAGCTTGCCTTCTTGTAAAGAAATGCCGTCCACCAGCGCAGGTGTCAGCGCACTTGCCCCGCCCGTAATACAGCAGAGAACAAGGTCTTTTTTTCCGGCAGTTGCAACCAGATCAAGGATAGCACGGGCGCCGCGCTCTCCGTTAGCATCGGGAACAGGGTGTGCTCCTTCAATTACACGGATAGTTTGCAGCGGAACGGTGTGATCGTATTTTACGCAGATAACACCGTCAGTTATTCTGTCACCGAGAATTTCTTCCAGTTTTGCAGCCATGGGAGCGGCACCTTTGCCGGCTCCGACAACAAAAATGTTCTCAAAGGTGTTTAAGTAATAGGTTACGTCATCAATAAGTAACGTATCTCCATCAAGGGATACAAACTTACTGACGGCTTTGTCTGGCGCAACCGCAGTAAGCGCCGCACCGAGAATTTCGTGTAACATGTCTTTTGGATGTGCGTTCATAGTTGATTTTCTCTGGGAATAATCGGTTGACGAAAAGTGCTGCGATTACCAGAAAAGGAGAACTTCTCCAGTGTAAACAGCAAGAAAAATCCAAACTTACACGTAAAAGATAGCTATTGCGGAAGCTGAAAATTGCGGAAGTATCAGCTTTAGGTGTTTTCCTCCTCTAGTATAATGGATTACAGCGATTCGTGTCACCGCAAAAAAATCGGTAACATCGACGGGGGCTTTGGGCTGCACCGGATAGGTAGTGTGCTTTTGCAGCGCGCCATACTAAAATACGCCGCTCCCCCTTATGCGGGGGAACGGCGTACATAAGAGAGTTCTATAAAGCAGCGTCTACTGTTTTAGATTTTTCTTCTTCTGCAAACATAGCAGCGTTGTAAGAAGAACGGACAAGCGGAGCACTGAACATATGAGAAATGCCTTTGCTTTTTCCGTATGCTGCATATTCATCGAAAACATCAGGGTGAACATAGCGTTTCACTTCCGGATGCAGACGTGAAGGGCGCATGTACTGTCCGATTGTTACGATGTCACAGTCGATTGCTGCGAGGTCGTCAATAACACCGCGCACTTCTTCATCTGTTTCTCCAAGGCCGACCATAAGACCGGACTTTGAACGGCATCCGGCTTTTTTTACGCGCTTGAGCAATGTAATACTCTGTTCGTAATCAGCCTGAGGACGAATGGAGTCGTAGTACATCGGAGGAGTTTCTACGTTATGGTTAATGATGTCCGGCTGGGCATCAATGACCATCTGGAGTGAAGTTTCACTGCCCTGAAAATCAGGAATGAGAACTTCGATGCTACAGTCTGCAATAGTTTCGCGGACGGCACGGATTGTTTTTGCAAAGTGGTCTGCACCGCCGTCAATCAAGTCGTCACGCGTAACAGAAGTGATAACCACGTGCTTCAGTCCAAGGCGCTTTGCCGCTTCAGCCACTCGTGCCGGTTCATCGGCATCAAGCTTTTCAACAGGGTCATTACTGATATTACAGAATGCACAGTTACGCGTGCAGGTATTGCCCATAATCAAAAACGTTGCAGTATGCGCGGTAAAGCACTCGAACATGTTCGGGCACTTTGCGCTTTGGCATACGGTGTTGAGATTAAGGTCTTTTACCAGTTCTGTTGTTGCAGAATATGTCTTGTTGCAAGGGATTTTAACCCTGAGCCAAGGCGGAATCCGCAAATACGGTTCGGAACGCTTCTGTGAGCACATGTTTCACTTCCTGCATGTCTATATCATTGCGACCAAGCTCACTTTCAAGCGAGGTAGCCTCGGCATCGGCAAGGCCGCAAAGAGTGATTAAAGAAAATAAATCGACATTGTTTCCAACGTTAAATGCAAGTCCGTGGTAGCTGGTCCATTTACGCATAGCTATGCCTATGGAGCAGATTTTTCTGTTCTCAATCCATACACCGGGTCTTCCTCCCTGCCTAGCAGTTTCCAATCCGTAATGAGAACAGGCACGTATGACGACCTCTTCGAGGTCTGTAAACAACCCGCGCATTCCTCCCGGTTTTTTAGCGACGCGGAATATGGGATACGCCACCAGTTGACCGGGGAAATGACAGGTAATGTTCCCGCCACGTGCAGCTTGGGCGAGTTCAATATTGTGTTGTTCAAGGAACTCGTCGCTGACCAGCAGATTCTCTCTGCCGCCGTTTCTTCCGAATGTAATTACCGGCGGGTGCTCAAGGAGGAAGAGAGTTTCCTCAGCACCTTCAACGACTTTCTCCAATGTTTCTATTTGAATTTTTTCAGCCTCAGCATAGGAAATGAGTCCGAGATCAACAACACGCATTGTTTATTCCTATTTGTAACTATCGGCGCTTAGGGAAAACTTCCAACGCACCGGATTTAGCATCACGACGTGGCTTATCCTGCCACTCGACATCGACAAGACTGCCGCTTTCAAAGTTCTCGGCTTCATGAAGTAGAGCAAGACCTTTATTTGAGCAGGCGTAGCGGGCTTTCTGGTTTCTTCCCGGAATAAGAACCGGATCAGAAAGAACACGTACGTTTTCTGCATATTCAGGATCTGCCTTGCTTGCGAGTAAGAAGCTGAGGCTTACATTTTTGCGGTTCATGCGTGCACGCTGTGTCAGATCGCGCAGCCACATAGGTGCATGATCTGCGGTCATATTAAAATGACACCAGCCGCTTGCGTTGCGGTCGAGCATAGGGCATTCCATTTCGTGTGGACAAGGTGCTTTAGGCAGATAGCCTTCTTCAAGAAGTCCTTCACGGGTCAGCCCGATGATTTTACCGCCAAGACGCGTACCCGGTTCTACAAAAAGAATAGAACCGTCTTCTTTGCATGCACTTGCCATATTGTATGCAAGGTCAAGAAAGCGGTCTTCCATGGTTTGTCCACGGCTTGGTGAAAGTTCGTTCAGAACATTTGCACCGGCAACTAACGCCATTTTTCCGTAGCTATTACGAAGACTTTTTTCAAGAGTTTCACGTACTAGCTTGACTTTCCAAGGACCTTTTCCAGGTTCAACACCGGCCATTGCTTCAAAGATACGGCGACCGTGTTCCATTGGTTTTTTCGCAACATCAGTACAGATGAATGTAAGATCTTTATTGCGGAGGTCAGGACGGCTGAGCCAGAGAGCCTGAACAAACGTTAATGGACCGGAACCCAGATCAAGAATTGTATCGCCGTTTTTTAATGGAATATGTAACTGCGGAAGCAGCCACGAAAGCCTGTACAGGTTCCATGGTAAAAAGAAGCGAAGATATGCAGAAAGAGTACGCGGGGTAGACCAGTAGTTGGCGCGCATACCACCACGCTCATTTGTAAGCATGCGTGAAAGATCTGCGACAGCATAAGGCAGATCGCGTCTGTGAGCCGCCTTGAGAGGCATGGCTTTGTTTAATGTTTTGTCGTAACCGTCTAAGACGCTACGGATTTTTGCTGTCGGGAATGAAAGAACTGTGCTCATATAAATGTAAAGCGCATATGGCGCATAAATGTTTGCGTGAAGTCGGGGTCTGCGGTGAGATCAACGGCTTCACAGTTTGCGGTCAGGCTTTCTGCCATGCTGCGTAGGGTGGGGTCAATAAGCATCAGTTCAGCTCCCTGCAGGGAGGTGTTGTTTACAGCTTCCACTCTGGAGCCCATTCCAGCCGGAATGAATCCTAATCCTTCGAGATCCTGCACATCTGAGTGCTCTCCGAGAGCACCGGCAAGATAGATATTTTTTAATTGCGATGCGGAAATATCCGCTGTTTCTAAAATTCGTGTAAATGCAAAGGTAAATGCTGCTTTAACCTTGAGGAACTCTTCAATGTCTTCAGCAGAAAGGAACATGTTGTCAGGCAGTGCAAGGTGTTGGATGCCGTGTCGAATTTCCAGACGCTCCGCAAGACGCGCTCCGAGTCCCTGTGTCTGCTTTTCAATGAATAAGCCGTCACTGGAAATGAAGTTGATTTTGCGAAGAGCGTGGATAAGAGAGAGGTACCCTGTTCCGCTGATACCGTCTGCATAGGTCGCTCCCATTACAGACGGGACAAGCCCTGTGGGGGTGAGTTTGTATGAAGTAGCAATGCCTTTGGCGGCGGCTGCTCCGTAATGCAGTCCGACACCTTCCAGAGCTGGGCCGAGTGCTACACTTGTAACAAGGTAGTTGTCCGGACTAAGTGCGAGAATGAATTCGCCATTAGTACCCATGTCTGCAAGGATAAAAGGATATTCAGGGTCTTTTTGCAATATTGAAGTAAGACCCGCGGTTAAGTCTCCGCCGACAAACGGTGCTGCCAATGGAGCAATATACGCTGGAGGCAGATCTGCAATTTTTTCTACAGTCCCGCCTTTGTAGGAGAGAGAGTAAGGGGCAGTAGCAAGCCCTGAGGTATCCAGCCCTAAAAGCAGGTATGTCATGGCAGGGTTAGCTGCAATGGCAAGTGACTCGACCGAACCAAATGAATTTTCAGTTAACTCTTCAATTAACCCTGCTATTCTGCTGACAACAAGGTCTTGTAAAATTTCTTTTCCGGATTCAGATGCTGCAAAACTCAGGCGGGACATAATTTCCGAGCCGGCACCCATCTGCGGGTTCGGTTCTGAACCGTAAGCAATGCGTTTAGCGCCTTCAAGCAATGTCCAGTGCATGCTGGTGGTGCCGAGGTCTATCGCAAGGTGTAAAGCTTTACTACTGGAATCCGCGACTTCAACGTGCCGAACATAGGTGTTTTCCGGTATTTCAATGACCATACCGTCCTGTGGTTCGTGCCTGCACGCCAGACGCCAGCCCGCGTCAATTGCGTGTTCTTTAAAGATGAGTGTGTCTGGTCCAACAGGAAGTGGCGCATTTTCAACGAAGCGTACTCTGCATTTTCCGCACTGACCCAATCCTGAGCAGAGGGGAGGGGCAGGAACAAGTCCGCTGGTAAAAATAACCTGAGCCAAGGTACGCGGCTCTGCCTGAGGAACTGTAAGGGACTTTTTCCGACCTGTGTAATCAATGATGGTAATCTGCATAGTAGGGAGACCATGCCACAAATCATGTCAGGAAGAAAGCGTAACTCCTCTTACGCTTAATCTTGAAGGTTGAGAATATGCTTGAAAGCAGGTAAGTTGCTCTAGTTTCACTAAAGTATAGAATGGGGTGGAGTGTCCCTGGTCTAATGTTTATGAAAAGAGGTGGGAATGGACCTTCTGGTACTAGGATTCTGTGGACTTATCGCTGTATGTTTTATTGCAGGGTGCAATTTTTACGCGACAGCCAAAATGAATGAGAAGATTAATACATTCAAGCAATCGCGTCGCGCTTTGCACAGTGAAGTTTCTGAACTTCAGGCTGCGCTTATTTCCAAGCGTGAAGAGAAAAAGATAGTCATTAATAAGTTGCGCATGGCAAGGGCTGAGTCCAGCTCGCAGAAGGAGGTGGTATTGGATGAAAGTCCCAGTACCCCCAGCAGCGCACAAGGAACATTCGAACAGGAATTGGTAAACCAAAGGGTTGTAACTGAGCGTGAACTTGAAAAGGTGAAGCAATATCGCAGGTCAACTTCTTGTCCTTACAGTGTTGCAGAAACTATTGTTATGCTCGGGTATGCCAGTCAGCACGAAGTAGACGGAGTGAAGGCAAGACATTCTCAGTAGTGCGTATGCAGTGCGGTATGTTGCCAGTAATGCCGTGTGCAGTTTTTTAATGCAGTTGGGCTTTTCTGCAAGTGTGACTGAGTCGAGTGGTTGGCATTAATAGTGCATAAAAAGAGCTTAGGCACATGTTGTGTCAAAAAATTCCTACTTGATCACTCGCTGCGTGCTCTGCACTAAGTATGAGTACAGGTTTTCGGAGATACAGGACGTATGAATAAGATTTTAGCACAAGACGAAGTAGATGCTCTGCTGCGCGGGCTTTCAGGCGGCGAAATCGAAAGTGAAACAGATATTCCGGAAGATGAGACCGGTATAGTAGCATTTGACCTTGCGAATCAGGATAGAATTATCCGAGGGCGAATGCCGGTTCTTGAGATTGTGAATGACCGTTTTTCACGTCTTTGCACGAACGCGCTTTCTAACGCAGTGCGTAAGCGTGTTGAATTGAACCCGATTTCTATTGATATGACGAAATTCGGGGACTTCATGCGTTCTTTGCCTGTTCCTACCAGCATCAATATTTTTAAAATGGAACCCCTGCGCGGGAATGCCATAATCGTTGTAGACTCCCGCCTTGTATTTGCTCTGGTTGAAAACTTTTTCGGCGGTGCCGGAAGTCAGCCAAAGATTGAAGGTCGAGAATTTACACGAATTGAGCAGGCTATTGTTGATCGTGTGATTAAGATTGCACTGGATAACATGGAAGAAAGCTGGCGTCCTGTGCATGAAGTTAATCTTGAGCTTGTACGTTCAGAGATTAACCCGCAGTTTGCTGCGATTGTGCCGCCAAGCGACGTTGTGGTTGTTATTACCTTTGAAGTGGAACTTGAAAGCGCTATCGGTTCATTAATCATGTGTCTGCCTTATGCGACAATTGAACCGATCCGTTCCAAACTGCATGCCAGTTTCCAGACAGAGCGTCTGGAAGTTGACCATGCCTGGGTTTCTCGTTTGAAGGAACGCCTGCTGGAGACACCTGTGGAAATGAAAGTTCGCTTCGGTGAATCAAAAATAACAGGCAACCAGTTGCTTCGTCTTAAAATAGGTGACGTGCTTCTTTTGGATACGGACACTGAAGACTTGCTTGAAGCAACCATTGAAGGCGTCAAAAAGTTCCATGGAATCAGCGGTACGGTAAAATCAAACAAAGCATTCCAGATTGTGAATGAAGAAGAGCCAAGCTACACGTAGCTAGTAATTATCATTAAAAATGTAATAGCTACAATGCACCAACAACCGTACAGTAATTCCATACTGTGCAGAGGGCACGGTGCGCGTATATTGGACAAATGGTTATGCGTGTTCAACTGAAGGCCGGATTTATCCGGCCTTCTCTTGTGTGTAATGGTATGAATTTATTGTGAAAAGAAAGGATTTGCTGGTGGTGGGCTGCTAAAAGAATACTTTGTGCATGGATAACCCGCAGGCAGGAGCGGTAGCAGGTGCAGCGGTGCGATCTTTGGCTGCAAGTATGTTCGGCACTGAGTCTGGTGATATTTTATGCCTGCCGCAGGCAACAAGAGTGCCCATTAAATTACGAACCATTTGTTTGAGAAAACCAGAAGCCTCAAATGTCCAAACGAGTTCATCAGGAAGATCGGACAGCGTTGCATAGTTTGGACAGTCGTGAGTCATGCGGCTGATAGTGCGCACGGTGTTTGTTATTTCGGTGCCTGCATTCTGATATGTGGCGAAATCATGTTCACCCAGCAAATGGTTTGCTGCTTGTTCCATTGCAGCAATATCCAGCGGGCCAGTTTTCCATACAAACGGATAGCGGGCCGGCAACACGTATTTATTATTAAGCCATAGGGTGTACGTGTAGCATTTTCCTTTAGCGCTGAATCTTGAGTGAAAGTCATCATCTACTCTTTCAACACTTGTGACTGCAATATCGTGCGGCAGTTTGGTGGTAAATACTTTTTGCCAGTTTACACGTGCCCATTGCTCTGACAGATCAAAATGGGCGACCTGCGCATCCGCATGGACGCCGGAATCAGTGCGACCGCTGCCATGCACCCTTACGAGGGTGCCGGTGACAGCGGTCAAAACTTTTTCAATTTCGCCTTGAATTGTAGGCTGGCGGTGCTCAACCCTTGGAGGTTGAATTTGCCACCCTACGTATCGGGTGCCGATGTAGGCGACAGTAATTTTTATTCGGGGCATTCTCTACTCAAATGGTAACTGCATATTTGTCAGTGCTTCGGAAAGACGAGCTGCCTTGTCCGGTCTGACAAAAGTCAAGATTTCACCTGCTTTGCGTCCGCGCATGCCTGCCAGAATTTTAACAGAAATTTCTTCATCGAGGGTTTCAAGAACCTGGGCTGCCTGTTTGCCTTTCATGTTTGAATAGACATCTACAAGGTGTTCCATCTTCTTATCTTTTGTCTTCTTTGCACTGTTAAGCATAGTTTGAAGACGCTTTTCAAGTGCTTGTAGTTTTGCAAGCTTACCGTCGATAGTCGCCTGAAGTCGTGTGAGTTCCTGTTCGCGTCTATTAAGCTCAACCTGTTTGGATTTGAGCAGGTCGCGAGTCATGGAATCTTCTTCAGCTTTAGGCGCCGGAGCAGGTTTTTTAGGCGTTTCTTCTTCTGCATGCGCTTTGCTGGTAGTAAGCGTTGCAGGAGATGAAGGCAAGTTCTGTTTCACCTGTGCAAAACGTTCTTCAAGCGTGAGTGATGGCTTTTCCGCTACTTTCTGCACAGGAGCTGGAGTGCTGGAAGGCAGAATAGAAGCAATTTCTGTATCAGCATCAAAAACAATAGTGCCGACAAGAATGAGCTTGAACAGAATTGCACATCCAAGAAGCTTGCAGATTTTAGAAAGCTTGAGCTTTGAACCTAAGTGTTGCTGTTTCGTCGAGCTGGAGTTGTTCTTTTGTCTTTTCTTCATGAGCGTGCCGCTTTGCTTGGTTTTCTTTGAGTTTTTCCAGTAGCTTTTTTTCCTGAGATTTCTCAGTCAAATCTTGCCGTGCAGAATGCAGTTCCTGTGCGAGTGTAAGCAATCGGTGTTCAGCGGTGCTGATATCTTGACGCACACCTTGCAGGAAGTTGCGCAGAATCCATGTTTGAGCAGGATCTGACGTAGTGCTCATAAGAGTTTGATTTTCTGCGAGTGCGTCTCGCAGGCCATCAACACGCCGTACTTGTTTTTCGTACTTGCGCTGCACTTCCGCCAGCACCAGCTTGGCCTGATCTTCCAGCTGGGTGCGGTATTCGAGCACCTGCTGCAACTTGAACTTGAATGGTGCCATAACCCTTCCTAGTAGTGTCAATCGAATGACATGTTCCCTAGATGTATACTATTATAGCAGATTCCGTGCCGAAGTTGTCCGCAAGGAGGTTTCAAAGAAAATGATTTGCTACATAAGAAAGGAGAGCATTGCGGCAAGTTCGCCGCCTATGACGGTAGCTCCTAGAAAATCACCGTTAATACCACCCTGTTGTTTGGCGAGTCGGAGATATGACCAGATAAGCAAGGCGCATAATAATACGGTATAGAGAGTTGGGAGAAAGCCGCATAGCGCAAATCCGGTAAGAATTGCCAGAGTTGTCTGGATAAGAATGGTTGTGCGTGTTGCTCCTTCAAGAAACAAGCGACCTTGTGTAGAGGCAGCCGGTGCATTGCCCAGCCCGCCGATGATAACTGCTGCAACGCGTCCTGCAATAGGGGCAAAGATAAGAACCTGCCATTGATTAATGGCGAAAAGTTCGTGAGCCAGTAACGTTTGTCCAAGAATGCCGATAACCATTGCTATGGCTCCGAAGGCACCCACTCTGCTGTCTTTGACTATTTCCCAAAAACGTTCGCCTTGAGCACAACTTCCCCATCCATCCCAGATGTCAGCCCAACCGTCCCAATGGAGGGCACGGGTAACCCAGATGGAAAGAAAGACCCACAGCCATGCTTGAATCCACGGGTGGTTAGAAAAGGCGCCCAACGCAAAGGGAAGCGTTATGAGGGCGCCTATTGTAAGACCTACGGTATAAAATTGACGCATTGTGGCCGCAATTTCTTCACTTGTGTACATGCGGGCAGGGCCAAGACGCGTCATAAAACTGAGCGCGGCAACATATTCAGACCAAAGTTGTGTCAGCATTCTTACATCTCAGGCGGAACAGAGAGAGCAATTTTGATTGGTTCGCCTAGCTGAAGGTTGATAAATTGTGCTGCTGAACACATATTGCATGCTATTTCTAAGTATCCCTGACTGCCGCAAATGATACCTATTTGGTTTTCAGATAGCTGCGCATACGCAGAAATGAATCGTAGAGGTCGGCTGGTTTGGGTGTACAAAGTAAGTTCGCCGCCATCGGCAATTTTTTTACGCCATTTTTCGCTTTGCAGTGCGAGTATGACATTGCCGAAGCTGTCAATGTGCAGCACATGGGTTTCTATAATATTCTTTTCAATGTGTGCCACATACTCCGGCAACATGACAATAGTATCGGCAACAGGGTGACCGTTGCGTTTCATGTACGGCGTGAGAATAGAGTCTGTCTGCGTCGGTTGCGGTGGAAACATTTCTAAACGGCAATCTTGCGTTGAATCTTTACTGAACGGTGCAGGGGCGGTGCATTCCATATACGATGGGATTTGCTCAATATGCAGTGCTAGGTCTGCAGCCAGTGGAGAAAAGAGTGTTCTGCCGTGGAAAGTACATGAGTGGGAAGTGTACTCGAGCGGCAAGTGATGTTGCATTATTCTATAAATGGGTGCTTCAGGATAGCGGGTTCGTAAGAAGGAGAGGCAGCCGTTATCTGGAGCGAGGATGGCTTTATTGTCTAAAACCATACACAGGATGTCTCGGCTGGTTCCAACCCCCGGGTCTACAACGCAAATTGTGATAGAATGAGGCGGGAGATGTTCGACTGTTGAGTCGAGAAAGAATCCTGCTTGAGCGATGTTATAGGGGGCGATGTTATGGGTTATGTCGAAAATTTGATACTGTGGCGCAAGCGTGTTGAGCACGCCTTTCATCTGCGCAACATAAGGATCTGTACTACCAAAGTCTGTAAGTAGAAAAAAGCTCAGTGACATGTTTTTTCCTCCAGAAAGTAGAAACCAGACTCCATCATAACGTTTTTACCCCGTACACAACAGTATACGGGGTAAAAAACGAAAAAAATTTCGACCGAAAGGGCGCTGTAATCTTTTATTCTTCCAAATGTACTACTTAGAATTCGGATGAGTGATGTTGAAAGAGAGAGCGTACAAATGGTGGAAAAAGTCTACGTATTCTACATTTACATGATCCGGCACAGTAATTCGGGACGGAGCAAAGTTGAGAATACCATTAATACCTGCTTCCACAAGGTGGTTAGCAGCACGTTGAGCGCGTTCGGGCGGGGTGGTAATAATACCGATCTCAGCGCCGTTATCGCCTATCATTTCGCGTAAACGCTTTGTACAAACTACTTCGAGTCCGGATACTTCTTCACCGATTTTAAAAGGATCGCAATCAAATGCGCCGACGATATTAAAACCGCGGAGACGGAACTCTTTATGATTCAGAAGAGCTTTACCAAGGTTACCTACACCAACGAGAACGGTTCTCCATTCTCTATCAACACCAAGAGCGCTGGTGATAGAGGCAATGAGGTTTTTTACGTAGTAACCAACACCACGCACACCGAATTCGCCAAAGTAGGCAAGGTCTTTTCGTATCTGTGAAGCGTTAACATTGCACGCTTTTGCAAGCGGCTCTGAGGAAATAACTTCTGTGCCTTCGCGCTGAAGATTTTCCAACACTTGAACATATACGGCCAGACGTTGAATGGTCGCTCTTGGAATATGTTCACTTTTCTGTTGTGGCATGAACGCTCCAAATTTGTGAAATAATTCTCATATCTTAAGGTAAAAAGAGGAGGCCGCAGCAACGGCCTCCTCTAAAAAGGCAAGTTGTAGACTTACGCAGTAAGAAGCATAAGGTTAACAACGAGAGCGTAAATAGCAAGGGATTCTACGAATGCCAAGCCAAGAATGAGAGCAACGGTAATTTTGTTAGATGCTTCTGGGTTACGTGCAGTACCTTCACAAGCAGCTTTCAGACCGAGACCCTGACCGATACCACAACCAGCAGCAGCAATAGCCATGCCGAGAGCAGCACCGAAGTATACGAGATCGCCGTAAGTGTTAGCACCTTCAGCAGCGAAAGCTACTGCAGCGATGGAGATCAGAGCAACGGTGTTGAGAGCAATCATAAGAAACTTACGCATTTTGAAACACTCCTAAAATTATTTTATGTTAGTTGGTCGAAGACCATTTCCCCCGGAATAAGGCGGAACAGCAGACTAATGTGCGTGTTCGAGAGAGCCTTTGAGGTAGATCATGCTGAGCATGAACCAGATAAATGCCTGCAAACACTTAGCAAGACCGAACAAGAAGTAGATCGGAATAGTACCAACAAGTGGTGCAAGCAGGAAGAACAGGATCAGAACGATTTCTTCACCTCTGATGTTACCGAAGAGACGGAGTGTCAGAGAAAGTGGACGAGCACAGTGAGAAATGAGTTCCAGCGGTAACATCAACGGAGTAAGCCACCAGAATGGCCCACAGAAGTGTTTGATGTATCCCACGCCCCAGCGTCTGAGGCCGATCCAGTTATAGTAACCAAATGTAAACAGAGCCATTGCTGCGTTCGTGTTAACGTTCGCGGTAGGGGCGTCGAAGCCCGGTACAAGGCCCATGAGGTTCATTGTAATAATAAAGAGGAACAGTGCGATAAGAACGTGGAAGATTTTTCTTCCGTCTTCACCGATGTTACCCACTACGAAATCTTCGAGACCGCCAATGATGACCTCGAAAACGTTTTGTAACTTTCCGGGGACAAGTTTTATTTGTCCGCGTACAAGGAAGGCTAAAGTGAACAGAATAGCCATTGCGATCCATGTGTAGAACACATGGCTGAAGTTCACTACTTCCCCGTTAATTGTAATGCTGTCCATGCCTGCGAGAGGCGCGAGCAGCAACGGATGAGGCAAACCACTTGCCATATCCTATGCCTCCTTGGTTTTCCGCCCATTCTGTCTGGAGATCATCCAGATGAGCATCGTTACCATACTTGTAGCCAAACCGGACACAAGTGCCATCATAGGAACATGAAACTTTACAATCAGCATGGCGACAGCCACACCGACTATAAGCAGACGTCCATAAAATCTGAATAGCATTCCCCACAGCATGCTTCTGTCATATTCACGCAAGATGATTTGCTGAACAAACTTCGCAACTGAAAAGAAACTAAACGTGGCTATTACTGCCCCAATTGCAAATGTAATTGGCCACTTACTAAACCAGACCGTGATAAATGCTGCAATAATGGCAATGCCGCAGAGTTGAATCTGAATGCGAAGAATCGAGCGGATGTCCGGCAGCCTGAATCCTTTGAAGTACAGACGCTGTTCAATCTTTTCGCTGAAATCTTTCATTATCTTCTTTATCCTGATTCCTCATTACCTTCTTGGTATCAGCATACACAGCTCTGAATCCGGCGATCACACCGAGAATCAGAAAGGTTATGAACATCCAAGGTTTTGTTCCTAACCAATCATCCAGAAAATAACCTGCCACCGCCCCCACTGCGGGGTGAGATACCATATGGAGACCAATCGTACCGACTGTTCCCATTGTATCGACGTATTTTCCGGGATTAGTTCCCTTGTTTTTCTTAACGACCATAAATGATTTTCCTTAGCATGCGAAAGTGCTGCATAAGCTGAATCACTTCGTGCAATCGTTCACAAGTTGGTTTGGAGTTATCACGCACGATACTTTGCGTCAACTTATGAAGCCGCTTTTTTGTTCTTTTTTTCACACAAAACAAGTGGGTTGAGTGTGCAAACAGCAGCGTTTTTCAGCCAGTAGAGGCAACGTTTTTGCTATAAATTTTTGTTGATGAAAAACTGCTTTTTCGCCTTTGCATTTTTTAATGAGGAGTGGTGTCTTTTTTAGATGTACTGCCTACGCTAGTGGTAGAGACAAAAGAAAAAAAGAGTGAACCTTTCGGTATCACTCTTTTTTTTGTGTGCTAAACTGTAAGATCAAGTCGGATGATGTTTTCGATATGTGCCGTTTGCGGGAACATATCGACCGGTTGAACAGTTGTTACTGCATATTGGCTATTCAAAATGCCAATATCTCGAGCTTGCGTAGCAGGGTCGCAGGATACGTAAATAATTCGTTTAGGTTTGCGTTCCATGATGAGTTCAACAACTTCCGGATTCATGCCTGAGCGCGGTGGGTCAACAAAAACTACATCCGGTTCGGAAGGCTCGTTTTCCAGCGCACTGCGAACATCGCCGCTTACAAAGCGCACGTTGTTGATGTTGTTGATGGTTGCGTTCTCATTGGCAGATTCGATTGCTTGCGGAGTAATCTCCATAGCAAACACATCGGTAGCATTAGGGGCAGCAGACAGAGCGATGCCGCCCACGCCACAGTACAGATCCCATACTTTTTCTGAGCCTGTGAGTTCTGCAAGCTCAACAGCTGTACCGTAGAGGCGTGCTGTTGCGTCAGTATTGACCTGGAAGAACCCGTCAGCGTGAGATGTTAACGACAGTGAAGGCATGCCGTTTTCAAAGTTGAGGACTTCTGTGAGTGATTTTTGTCCCAGCACTGCAACGGTTTTTTCACCGTATGCTACCTGTGTAGTATGGGTGCGTATAGAATGGATGAATGTTGTTACATTCATACGTTCCTGCAGGAGTTGACCGAGCTGTTTGATAGCGCGGTGCTGCTGGTCTCCATTTGTGGTGTCTTTTCCGGTGATAACCTGAACCATACACTGGTTGGTATGTTTTGTTTCACGTATAACCAGAAAACGCAGGTATCCTCTGCGAGCATTGGCGTCGTAGGCAGTGAGTGCAGGTGTGCTGTTGACGAATTCACGCACAAGATCAACAAGCTCCATAGTGTGTTCACTCTGGAGGTAGCACTCGTGTAAATCAACAACGTTATGGGTGCCGTAACGACGAAGACCTACTGAAATTTGACCCTGCTTGTCGCCAAAAGCAAATTCCATTTTGTTTCTGTAGAAAAATGTATCGGGAGATGGAATAGGGTCGTTTACAACAATATCCTGAGCACCGGCGATACGGTTAAGGCTGTCGGATACGAAACGTTTTTTCCATTCAAGCTGTTTACTGTATTCCATATTCTGCCACAGGCAGCCGCCACAGGTACCGAAGTGGCCGCAGCGTGGAGCGATCTGATCAGGAGCATCGCTGATGACTTTGGTAAGCACAGCTTCTGCGAATCGCTTTTTCTTTTTGGTAATTTTTACTTCAACAGTCTGGCCAGGGATACCTTTGTCCATAAAGATGACCATGCCGTTCAGACGGGAAAGAGCTTTGCCGCCGGTAGCCAGCGCATCAATGGTCAGGGTAAGGGTGTCGCCTTTGGCGAACTGTGAATCATTGGTTGTCATATAAAATCCGGATAGATGAAAACTTGAAGAAGGGTTATAAAAAAACAATATGCCTTGTGCTACAAGGGATAACAGGAAAATTGTTTTGCTGAATTTGCAAAACTGATCTTGACATTTTTACTAAATAGCGCAACTACTTTTTTTGCGTTGCAGGGGTTATTGGAAAGAGTAAAAGGAGTGGAGCTATGTTAGGAGAGCTTTTTGAAGGCATGATGCATTCAACACCTCAGGGCTTTGTGGGTGTTGGCCTTATTTTTATCTACTTTGTGGTCATTTTTTCCACCGCGATTTATCGTGTGAAAAAAGGCGAGCATCTTGACCATTAGACTCTAATTTTGGGGGGAACCCCGTTTCCGGTGCGCACCGGAAAGTATGTCTATCAAGAAAAAAAAGACCGTTACATGTTGGCAAGCATGTAACGGTCTTTTTTTTATGCTTCAACAAGCCGCATTAAATATTGTCCATAATCATTTTTAAGCATTGGCTGTGCAAGTGCTTTAAGCTGCTCTTTATCTATATAGCCCTTAAAGTATGCAACTTCTTCAATGCAAGCAATCTTCAATCCTTGCCTGCTCTGCACTGTTTGAACAAAAGATGATGCCTGCTGCATTGAGTCAAATGTTCCAGTGTCCAGCCATGCCATTCCCCGACCCAGAACTTCTACTTTTAATGAGCCGTCCTGAAGATACATGTCTACCATGTCGGTAATTTCCAGCTCTCCACGTGGAGACGGGGTAATTTTTTTAGCAAATTCCACTGCACGGTTGTCGAAAAAGTACAGACCGGTAACAGCATAGGATGATCTCGGGTTTTCCGGCTTTTCTTCAACGCTTAATGCGTTAAAGTTTTCATCGAATTCGACAACGCCGTATCGTTCCGGATCAAGAACATGATATCCGAAAACAACGCCTCCGTGAGTAATGGAGGCACAGCGTTCCAGCATTTCTGTTAAGCCGTCGCTGTAGAAAAGGTTGTCGCCGAGTATCAGACTCACCGGAGAGTCTCCGATAAAATTTTCCGCAAGAATAAATGCTTGAGCAAGCCCTTCCGGTTTGGGTTGTTCTATGTATTCGAGTTTTAGACCCAGTTGTGAGCCGTCTCCGAACATGCCTTTGAAACGTGGCAGATCATCAGGGGTGGATATAATGCAAATTTCACGAATGCCTGCGAGCATCAGTGTTGAAAGCGGGTAGTATATCATCGGCTTGTCATAAACTGGCAGCAGCTGTTTACAGACACCGCGTGTAATCGGGTACAGTCTGGTGCCGGAACCGCCGGCGAGGATAATGCCTTTCATAGAATATAGTCCTTATTCTTCAAGGTGGTCGATGTGCTTTTTTACGTGCAGCTTACTGCTTGTGCAACAGATTTTATCTCTGTTCAATTGCTCAGTCGTGAAAATACGAAATTTCGTATTCTCATAGTAAGTCTTCAGGTGTTGCTCATTTGGTGGACGGGAAATTGTAATGTAACGTTAAGCTGTGTCTTTCGTGTAATGGAACAAAAGTGCGTTGCCTGAAAATACAACGACCATAGAGGTGAGCTGGACGGTTATATTTTTCCGTTCATCATGAGCCGATAGTGCAGCGAAAGAGGTAGAAGGAGCTGTGAAGGTGATGATGAGTGATGCGTAAGAAGGGGAAGCGTGTGATCTGCTTTGCGTTGTAATTGCTAAAAAAAAGAGCCCGCTTTCTGCCACGAAAGCGGGCTGAAATGTTAGACATGTGATGTAGTGTGCGGTTATCCGGAAAGTGGAGAAGAACCGGATCTGCCTAGTAAAAATCGGTATCGTATCTCATCTTAATACGTAGGCCACTATGAACACAGTCTTACAAATTTCTATTATCGGGGTGTAACGGAAATGAAAGCCAAGTGGAGTTAGCTGTCTACCGTTTGGGTCGAGAACTGCTTGTATGGAACAAGGAGTGCTGCACCTCAATAATGTGAGTGTTAGATAAGGCTATTTTTTTCAAGATGCAACCCTTAAACGTGTTGCATTTACATCATTTTTTAGAGCTTTCCGTTTAGACGTCCGAAAAGATTGCATATATTTGTTTTGGAAAATGAAAATGTGTTACGAGCTGTTTCACTTTGTGGAAGCGGTTTCGTGAAGAGTGTATCAATGAGACACAATAGTTATGGAAGTGTAAATGTTATAAGTTGAGTGTCTAGTGTTTAAAATGAAAGCGCCAGATCACTTTTTGTCTGTGACTTATAGAACGTTGTGCTGAGGGGGGTAGCATACGGCAGGTCTTTTAGACTAACGATACTGATTGTAGTTTTTTCAATAAAAAATCTGTAATTATTGTGTGTTATCATTTTGAGGGCTGTGTGTCCTATGGGTGAGCGCTCATTGCGGCTTGTGATGTAGTACTGTGAAATGGAGTTTGTTGTTATGTGGACAGATTGTATTGGTAGTTTACGTACTACATTCTATTGTTTGTCAGTGAAGCAAGCGAAATCCGATGTAACAGGTTCCACGGTACAGTATGTTTTTTTGCTGCATTATGCGTTGTAGCGCATGTAACTGATTGCTTGACCAATCATTTTTTAGATGTGTCCGGTTACAGGAAAAGGGGACCAATCGGCATCCTTCTGACAAAAATGCTTGGTGCTGGAGTGGTCGCGTGGTGAAGGTTCGCTGTTTATTTTAATGAGCGTATGTATGAATTTTGTAGAGGATAAAAAAAAGCAGTCCTGACGTTCGTCAGGACTGCAAATATAGTGATAAGGATAAATCCTTATTGCTTACAGGGTCCGGAGAGAAAAGCCTTGGGGGAGGGCCTTGGTGCGGTACTTCTCTCCGGACACGAGATGAGACACACTCAGTTAGTGACTACTAGAACCGTATGGTGCTGTCAGTTATAAATTTTCTTAGCGACAATGATATTTACTCTTGCAAATTTGAAAATGGTTCTCATGTATTCAGCGCCAAGGTGTTTTATGCGGAGTCATTAGGTTTTTCTTGGATGAATTGAGGGAAAAGTGTAAATAGATACTTGTCAATCGCAAGGCAGCATGATAGGGCATTGCTTCCCTTTTGACATTGCTCTTAAAAAAGCAAACCAGGTTGACACCCTTTCCTTGGAAAGAGGTATAGTCTACCTTTCTTTCTTTGGAGGATAAATATTATGTACGCAATCGTCGAAACTGGCGGTAAGCAGTTCCGTGTTGAAGAAGGCGGAAAAATTTTTGTTGAGAAGCTCGAAGCAGAAGCTGGTAGCGAAATCGTTCTCGATAAAGTTCTTTTGGTTGGTGGTGATGAGCTTTCCGTAGGCGCTCCTTACGTTGAAGGTGCTAAAGTTACCGCTGAAGTGCTCGAGCATGGCCGCGGCAAGAAGATTGTTATCTTCAAAAAACGTCGTCGTCATGACTCCCGTAAAAAGCAGGGTCACCGTCAGGCATACACTGCTCTTAAAATCAAAGGCATCGAAGCCTAGTAAATTTTTGAAAGGAGTGTAAATCATGGCACATAAGAAAGCTGGTGGTAGTTCCAGAAACGGCCGCGACTCAAACGGCCAACGACGTGGCGTTAAATGCTACGGTGGTCAGAATGTTCTTGCTGGCAACATCCTTGTTCGTCAGCTCGGCACCAAAGTTTTCCCTGGTGAAAACGTAGGCATGGGTAGAGACTTTACCCTGTTCGCAAAGGTTGACGGCGTAGTTAAGTACGAAAAGTACCTGCGCAAGAAAGCTGTGAAAACTCGTGTAAGCATTGTTCCATTTGCTGCTGAGTAATCCACTTTTATAGTGACCTGACAGGCGGAAGTCGCAATGCGCTTCCGCCTTTTTTTGTGTATAGAGCGGGTCTTACTACGGGCAGTAATTCCGTACCCGTTACCCAATATCTCACCCTGTACGCACGCGGGCACATACGATATAATTCCGCAAAAATCTAACCAGAAGAAGATTGAAGACAATTGAATATGCCGTGGCAGTTTCTTATGTCCGGATCATAGTCACCTGATTTTATACTTATTGCAGCAAGTTTGCGTGCACAGGTGCATTGTCCACAATCTCAAGGTAAGGCAATACATTATGCGTTTTGTAGATGAAGCAATCATCAATATTCGTGCCGGCAAGGGCGGCAACGGCTGCGTATCCTTCCGCAGAGAAAAATTTATCCCTAAAGGCGGACCGGACGGCGGTGACGGCGGTGACGGCGGTAACGTGTTTGTTCGCGGCTCCTCTAAGCTGCTCTCCTTGTATGACTTCCGTTTAAAGCGAAATTACGCGGCAGAAGGCGGTCATTCCGGTGGCGGCAGCCAGATGTTTGGTCGTAAAGGTAAAGATCTTATTCTTGATCTGCCTGTAGGTACTCTCTTGTACGCTATCCGCGAAGATGGTGTAGAAGAACTCGTGGCTGACCTGTCTGAGCCGGATGAAGAAATTCTTCTTTGTCGCGGTGGTCGTGGCGGTCACGGTAACGAATTTTTTAAATCAGCAACAATGCGTACTCCACGCTTTGCCCAGCCGGGTGAAGAGGGCGAAGCTATTAAAGTTCGCCTTGAGCTGAAAATTCTTGCTGACGCCGGTCTTCTCGGTCTTCCGAATGCCGGTAAATCAACTTTTATTTCAAAAGTATCCGCTGCTCGTCCAAAGATTGCTAACTACGCATTTACGACGCTTACACCAAACCTCGGTGTAATGATTAACGAGTACGATACTGACCAGAGAATGGTCATTGCTGATATTCCCGGTTTGATTGAGGGCGCTCACGAAGGACAGGGATTGGGGCATCGTTTCCTCAAGCATGTGGAACGAACCCGTTTTCTCGTGCATATCCTCAGCATAGAAGACGTAGATCTTGAAGATCCATGGTCCGGTTTTGATCTTATTAACGAAGAACTTCTCAAATTCGACGCTGTTCTTGGTGATCGTTTACAGCTTCAGGTTATTAACAAAATTGACCTTGCTGATGAGGAGATTGTAGAGCATCTTAAGGAAAAAGCTGCTGAAGACGGACGTACCGTCTACTTTATGTCTGCATTGAATAATGTCGGCGTGGAAGAAGTGGTTGAAGAGATGTGGAAACTTCGTGATACCCTCGACATGAGCGTTCCGGTTAACACTGCACGCACATGGGAACTTGAGGACGAAGATGAAGACGAAGATGACTTCTCCGATGTGGAAGTTGTATGGGTGACTGAAGAATAAATCGCAGGTGAATCATGGATTGGGAACAGGAGCGCGAGCAGGTTCTGAACCGGGCTAAATGTGTTGTTGTTAAAGTTGGTAGCGCTGTCCTTACTTCCGGTTTGGGAGTAGATCTTACAGTAATTAAAAATCTCACACAGCAGCTTGCACAGTTGCATGACCGTGGAACACAGGTTGTTCTGGTGTCTTCCGGTGCTGTTGCAGCGGGTAGAACCGTTTTAAAAACCTGTTGTGAGATTAAGGGTATGCCGGATAAACAGGCTGCCGCTGCTGTCGGACAGGGACGACTCATGCATTTTTATAATGAAGAGTTTACTGCCAATGGAAAAATGTCTGCGCAGGTTTTGCTGACCCGTGATGATCTTAAAGATCGCAACAGATTGTTGAACGCACGAAATACCTTTGCTTCTTTGCTTGGGTGGCGTGCTATTCCGATTGTTAACGCTAATGACACGGTTGCGACAGCCGAGTTGGCCTTTACGGACAACGATAATCTGGCTTCATTGCTGTTGAATGTCGTTAATGCAGATCTGTATATCAATCTTACATCAGCAAAAGGTGTGTACACTTCCAATCCGGATGGTGACCCCGATGCCAAGCCGATTGAAGTGATAGAAGATATTCAGTCTCTCAATCTTGAAGCCATGTGCGGCGGCAAAACCACTGTCGGCACAGGCGGCATGTTGTCTAAGCTTACAGCCGCGGGTAGGGCTGCTCAGTTAGGTGTTCCTACTTTGATTCTTTCAGGGTTACAGAAGGATGCCATTGTGCGTGCATTTTCCGGTGAGAAAATGGGTACATGGGTTCGTCCGGACAGTAAAAAAGTTTCCAGCCGTAAGTACTGGCTCGCATATCATTCAGATCCTGAAGGTTCCGTAGTGGTTGATGCCGGTGCAGAGAAAGCTCTTGTCGAACGAGGAAAAAGCCTTCTTCCGGCAGGGATTTCCAGTGTTGACGGTACATTTGAACAGGGCGCTTTAGTTCGTGTTGTTTCAGAAGAAGGTGTCGTTATCGGCATGGGACTGACTAACTATGCATCGCGGGATTTGAAGAAAGTTTTACGCAAGCATAGCGATGAACTGGAAGATATTATGGGTGCTCATTGTTACACGGAAGCAATCCACCGTGATAACCTGTTAATGGACGCCGTTGTTTAAGAAAAATGAAGCCCTGCTGCATACGCGGCAGGGCTTTTTTATGAAATATTTTTTTGCGTAGTTGATTAGAAAGAGTATATATCTGCTTGAGCTGTGTTAGACATTGAGTTCTTGAAAATTTGCTTAGTCATATTACACGGTGTATGGAGTAGCCGAAACGTCCCTTGTTTTTCTGTAAAGCGTTTTCACGTGGGTATGGAAAGATAATGGGGTAAACGAATTACTGCTTTTGAAAGACGTTACATTGTGAGGAGATCATAGAATGCAGAAGCATCCATGTGTACTCACTATCGCCGGTTCTGATTCCGGTGGTGGTGCTGGTATTCAGGCGGATTTGAAAACAATGACTGTACTCGGCGGTTTTGGCATGAGCGTTATTACAGCTCTGACAGCCCAGAATGGTCTTGGTGTAACTGGGATTCATGCTCCGGAACCGGAGTTTGTGGTTCAGCAGCTTACAACTGTACTTGATGGATTTCCTGTAGCTGCAGCAAAGACAGGTATGCTGTTTTCTGCACCGATCATAACTGGAATTGCTGACGTGTTGAAAGATCAGAGCTTTCCTCTTGTTGTTGATCCGGTTTCTGTAAGCACCAGCGGGCACGCATTGTTGCAACAGGATGCCGTGGATGCTTTGGTTGAACGAATGTTGCCTCTTGCTGCAGTTGTTACGCCTAATAAGCCTGAAGCAGAAATGCTTGCCGGTATGAAAATAGAAACAGAGGCGCATGTACAAACAGCTATAGAACGTATTCTAGCCTTAGGGCCTAAAGCTGTACTGTTGAAGGGGGGACACTTTAATGAAGATGAAGAAGAACTTATAGATTGGCTTGGCTTTCCCGGTGAAAAGCCTTGTGGCCTTCATCATGTGCGTGTTGATACAAAAAACACTCACGGAACAGGGTGTACTTTGTCAGCGGCGATTGCCACATATCTTGCCCATGGTGCAGATTTGAAGTCGGCTGTTAAAAAGGCTCAAGTGTATCTTTCCCGTTGCTTACGCAAAAGCTACACGCCTGGAGAAGGCTTCGGGCCGCCTAATCATGCTGCACCGTATGATGGTTAAGGCACCTCGAAGAACGTTTGTTTGATGGACGAGTAGAAAGCCCCGATACAATCGGGGCTTTTTTTGTGTAATTACTCAATAATGAATATGTTGTATTATGGTGCAAAAAAAAATTATTAGATATTAACGTATTGAATAAAAGAAAAAAATCTGCTTACGTTACGAGCGGGGAAGAATTGCTTGTAAAAAATGGTTGAGATGTTTTTATACGAACCAAAAAGCATATATTTTTTTGTTTAGATAAATGTCTAAATGAATAATAATGATGGAGTAAGATAGTAATGAGTGGTCTACAAGTGCTTGTTGTAGAAGATGATGCTGTCAGTGCGACATTACATAAGGCTATGTTGGAAAGTGAAGGGCATAGTATAGTAGGAGTTGCACGATCTGAAGAGGAAGCAATAGATCTTGCTAGAACAAAATCTCCTGATTTAGTATTAATGGATATTTATCTGGAAGACGGTACATCAGGAGTTCATGCTGCAAAGGATATGTATGCATCGTATTCGTTACCGGTAATTTTCATTACATGCGGCAGTGCTGTTGAGCAGTTGCAGGATCTTGTCGATAGTGATGCCTTTGCATTGATCAAAAAGCCAGTCAGCCTTGAAGAGTTGCGGGTAAACTTGAGTATCGTAATGCGTAGAGCTGCAGAGATCAAAAAGAATAAAGAACGGTTTGCTTGTTACGAAGCTCTGATAGATCTCTTGCCGGTCGCTATGTTTTCAATTCAAAAAGATAGGAGCATCGATTGGTGTAATATGGCATGTGCCAAAGCGTTACAGTATGATTCTCCACACGCATTGCGTGAACGGTGTTCAGTGATCGATGACATGCTTGCCGAGGGGGATGAGACTTTGCTTTATGCCCAGTCAGAAACACGTTTTACTCAGGCTATGTATACCTCCAAGAGAGAGGTGGTCTTTAAAACGCTCTATAAAATAGAGCGAAACTCGTTAACTGCGCATGGAGATTGCTGTTTCTTTGTGCTTGAGTAGTCAGGTAGCGGTGAGTGTTTGAAAGTCGATAATTATGCCCTGGATCATGATATTGTTTTGTGGAGTGTTTTAAAAAATGCACAGGTTGTGTACAGTGGTGTAGATGTGTGCAAAGTTGACATCAGTTGATTGAAGGTGGTAATATTCACGACAATCCACTAAAAATCGACAGCAAGGTGTTCTGATAGGCAGAAGTACCTTGTGTCGCGTTGTAATCGCATTTGGTATGAACATTGAGTATTGGCATAAAGCATACGTACACACTTGGTGAGGCAGCAGAGCTTCTCAGCTGTCATAAAGAAACCATTCGCAGAGCGATTAAAGACGGTAGCCTGCAAGCTGCAAAGCTTGGCCGTGGCTACAGGGTCTCTCGTGTTGATCTTGAAGCTTTTTGGCAAGCTCAGGGGGGCGGTGTGTTGTTCGAAAAGGTTGAATCCATCGAACAGCAGGTTCTAGAGCCGGAACCAGAGCCGGAACCGGTAGACGAAAAGCCTAAAAAACCGCGGGGGCCGGAACAGCTGACGTTACCCACCTAAGGAGGTTCGGGATGACTGTGCTTTCTGAATCCAATGGCATGAGAACATTTATGCTGCCTAATGACATAGGCGCTGATCTGGAATTTACAGGAGTGTTGTGCTCTGAAAATTCTTACCATGATCATGAGGCAGGAACTATCACAAAGCAGCGGCTTTACCTTACTGACACTAAAGAACAAGTCTATTCCGTCGTTGTCTCTGACGGGGTGAATAAAGATCAGAGAGTTTACAAAATGCGGGTTGAAAAAGATCAATGCCGTATTGATAACGGACTCTTTGATGTTGCCTTGGATATACAGTTGTTAGCTTCTGTTGTCCGCGATCTTTGCGGGCTGGACAGTGCTTCGCATGCAGATGACTTTTTTTCTACCATGGTAGAGACACTGCAAGCTGCGAATGGCTAACACTGTTTTTTCTTTTATGATGTGATGACATGCCTGCAAGGAACGGGCTTGCAGAGGGAATACTGCGTTGCAATGTACAGTGCTGTGTTGTGATTCTCTTTACACTCGCTTTACCCTTTGAGATGGACAATGCTCACGGTACGCTTGTCAGCGAATTACCATTTTCAATATTTTTTTGTAGTGCTGTCAGGCTGAAGGTATGAGGCTTTTGCTGTGAGTAAAAATGCAGGCATGGAACATTTCAAATGTTGCGTTTAGCATATTGCTACGGTATCACTGCAATTATGGTGGGCTGGACGTCTCTATTGTTACAGTGAAAGGTGTAGTTGTATGGCGGAGATTAAACGCGATTTTGATTTGCTCGAGATGCCTGTTGAGGGGCTAGCCGCCTACTGGCTTTCGTTAAAAAAGTTGGTAGGCAATAAACGAAATTTTAAACCGATTCATGAAGAGGCACAGCATACTTCAGAAGAATATATTCGGTATTTACTTGAGATAAGTTTTGGAAACTTTTCTGAAGAAACAATTCGAAAATTAGCTGAAGTTAAGGCTCAGACGATGCTCAGCTCCATGGAGCGAAAGTTTGATTGCATGCGCGTTGCGATACTGGATGTTGCAACCGCAGAAAATCCGCATAGAAGTATCGCTAAATTATATGCTGAATTTCCACAGCCGCCGGTAGCGGGGGATAAAGCTATCCGGTTCGCACAGGAATTGCTTCGGTTGATGCCTGATAAATACAAGGGGCGTGAACGGTTCTTTGACGTTGGGTATCGCGTACCTGATGACAAGCTTATTGTAGCACTGTTGTTTTATGTTTTTTATGCAAGACATGAAGGAAAGGATGCTTGCCAGAGTTTGTTGCCGTTAATTTCTTCTGCGTATTTCAGAGATGCCCTTTCGATGGTGATCGATGGATTTGATGTTCCTTTTGTCCGAAAATGGTTGAAGAAACATAAAGAAGCGCTGCTTCAAGACATTCAGTTCAAATGTTCGATGTCTACAGAGCTATGTATAGGAATAGCCTCGCGTATTGATTACGACGACTTGCATTCAATCGCGAGAGCATACCTGCCTTCCAACGGGGGGACGCAAGGTAGTTAGCTGCTTCTGAGGAGTCAATATGCTGTCCATTATCCAGAAGTTATTTTGTCTGAATGAAGAAAGCCGTTTTCAACGTGCTGCTCAAGCCTTCTTGCTTGGATTGTGTGCTCCACTGGGGTGGCTGGCCATAACTCATGTGTTAAAAATTACCGCTACCGACCCTGTGTATGAAGTGGCGTTGTACTCATACATTACCATAGGCAGTATTCTTGCCATGGTTGGTTTTGCTCTTTGTATCAGTAGAAGCGAAGAACATTTTGCAAAAATGAGCCTGCTTGATCCGCTTACAGAACTCTATAATAGCCGCTATCTGCTCTCGCGCGCTGATCAGGAGTTTTCTGTATTTGAACGCACAGGGCAGACCATGGCGTTGCTGATGGCGGATATAGATCACTTTAAGTATGTGAATGACAGGTTTGGCCATGCTGTTGGAGATGTTGTTTTACAGCAGGTGGCTAAAATTATGCAATCATCAGTGCGAAAAGCAGATATTGTAGCTCGTGTCGGAGGTGAGGAGTTTGCGTTGCTTCTTCCTAACTCGACGACAGAAGGAGCCATGATACTTGCCGAACGCATTCGTGAGAAAATTGAGCATACTCCGATTCTGTTGCCGGACGGAGAGGCTCTCAATGTAAAGATTTCACTTGGCGTTTCTTCGACCGAGGAATTTGTTCCTCAGGTATTTAACGAACTGTACGAAAGTGCAGATAACGCGTTGTATCGAGCCAAACGTGATGGCCGCAACAGAGTTGTTAAGGCTGTTGAAACAGACCCGCTGACGAATGATGTTGCGTGTTAGATTTTGTATGAACTTGCTGTGTAACAGGTGAGTGTTACATGGCAAAGTGGTGGTGGAAAAACGTACTATCATAAGCCGGTGCAGTGTTGTACCGGCTTCTTGATTTGTGGAAAACAGTACAAATGTTGATTCAGATTCAAAATGTATTGGACGGCAGACACGCCTGTCTATATCTTATTGTATCATAAAGAGTACTGCTCTCTGCAGGCAGGCAGAGACGAGAGAGAAAAAAGGATATTCCGGAGGAAGAAATGACAGAACAGTTCGGCTTTGAACTTGTTGATGAACAGCGCGTTGAAGAGTTGGCAACTACTGCCCGTCTGTGGAAACACAGCAAAACTGGTGCGCAGGTGCTGTCCATGAATAATGCCGATGAGAACAAGGTGTTTGGCGTATCCTTCAGGACTCCACCTTCAGACTCAACAGGTGTTGCGCATATTCTGGAGCACTCCGTACTATGCGGATCAGAAAAATTCCCTGTAAAAGAGCCATTTGTAGAATTATTGAAAGGCTCATTACAAACGTTTTTGAACGCGTTTACCTATCCGGATAAAACTTGTTATCCTGTGGCTTCTACGAACCTTCAGGATTTCTATAACTTAATTGATGTGTATCTTGATGCTGCATTTTTCCCGTTGATTAATGAGCATATTTTTCAGCAGGAAGGCTGGCATTACAATGTAGAAAAGGCTGAAGACCCGTTAACCTACCGTGGCGTTGTGTATAACGAAATGCGTGGTGTCTACAGTTCTCCGGACAGCGTGCTGCATGAGCGTTCTCAGCAGTCCTTGTTCCCGGATATGACATACGGTCTTGATTCTGGTGGTAATCCGGATGTTATCCCGCAGCTTACCTACGAACAGTTTAAGAATTTCCACGAAACATACTACCATCCTTCTAATGGTCGTTTCTTCTTCTGGGGAGACGATGATGAAGCGAAGCGTCTTGAAAAGCTTTCCGGCACGCTGGAACGTTTCTCTGCGCTTGAGGTAGATTCGGAAGTTCCACTTCAGGAAGAATTTGAACGTCCGGTTGCATTGCTTGAAGGGTATGCTGCCGGCCCTGCAACAAGCGAACATCAGGGACGCGCTATGTTCACTGTGAACTGGCTGCTTCCTGAAACCGCTGAGGCGGAGCTGAATCTTGCATTCCAGATGCTTGAACAGATTCTTATCGGCATGCCTGCTTCTCCTCTTCGAAAGGCGCTTATCGAATCTGGTCTTGGTGAAGATATTGCTGGAGTCGGACTCGAGAATGAGTTGCGCCAGATGTACTTCTCTACTGGTCTTACCGGTATTAAATCCGAAAATGCTGACGTTGTGGAAGCGTTGATCTTTGACACCCTTAATGGGCTTGTGAAAGACGGAATCGATAAGGAGTACATTGAGGCGGCTGTAAACAGCATTGAGTTTGGCCTGCGTGAAAATAACTCCGGTCGTTTTCCTGTCGGACTATCAGTAATGGTTCGTTCTTTAACGACATGGCTTTATGATGCTGATCCATTAGCGCTTATTGCTTTTGATGAACCAATGAAATTCATCAAAGATCGCCTCGCGAATGGAGACCGTCTGTTCGAAGATTTGATTAGCGCGTTCCTCGTTGGTAACAACCATCGTACTACGGTTCTTCTCGTGCCGGACGAAGATCTGCAGGAAGAACGTCAGAAAAGAGTTGAAGCTAAGCTTGCAAATATTCGTGAAGAAATGAGCGAAGAAGATGTTGCAGCAGTAGTTGAGAACACAGCACTGTTACGAAAAATGCAGCAGACACCGGACAGCGAAGAAGCTGTAGCGAGCATTCCGCGTCTTACCATCGATGACATTCCTAAAGAAAACAAAACAATTCCTCAGCAGGAAGCAAAACATTCAGATATCACTGTGTATACACACGAGCTGGATACAAACGGTGTTGTGTATGCTTCCGCTGCTTTTGATATTGCCGGTGTTGATGCCGCATTGCTTCCGTATGTTCCATTGTTGGGCAGATGCTTAACAGAGGTTGGAACTGACTCATTGAATTTTGTTGAGTTAGGAATGCGCATTGCTGCTAAGACGGGTGGTATCAGTGCAGATTTGATGACGGCAACAACTCTTGGTGAACGTAATCCGCTCGCTAAACTTGTGCTGCACGGTAAATCTACAGAAGATAAAGTTTCTGACTTGTTTGAGCTGTTCCAGACAATTGTTCTGGATACAAATCTCGACAACAAAGAGCGTTTCCGCTCTATCGTTCTTGAAGAAAAAGCACGAGTTGAGCAAGGCGTTGTTCCTTCCGGCCACATGATCGTTATGTCTCATCTTCGTGGTTGTTTTGATGTGGCAGGTTGGGTTTCTGAGCAGGCAGGTGGTATCAGCTATCTTGGGTTCTTACGCAAGCTTGCTGATCGTGTCGCCGGGGACTGGGATTCTGTGCTTGCTGACTTGGAAAAAGTCCGCGCAGCGATTTTGAAAAAATCTGAGACGTTATTGTCTGTAACTGCCGAAGCAAGCGGTTTGGCTGTGACTGATGCGCATGTAAAACGATTTGTTGATGCGTTACCGGAGCGCTCCACTCCTTCTGTGATCTGGCAGCCTGAGTTTGTAACTTCCAATGAAGCATTTCTTATTCCTGCACAGGTTAACTATGTGGGTAAGGGTGCAGATCTTTACGCTTTGGGCTACAAATACCATGGCTCTGCAAATGTTATTTTTAAACACTTGCGTATGGGCTGGTTATGGGATCAGGTTCGTGTTCAAGGTGGTGCTTATGGCGCATTCGCGGCGTTCGATCGCAGTACTGGCGTTCTGGCACAGGTTTCATATCGTGACCCGAATCTGGAAAATACGCTGAAAGCATTTGACGGATCTGCTGAGTATCTTCAGAAGTTAAAGCTTGGTAAGGCAGAGTTGGAAAAAGCTATCATCGGTGCCATTGGCGATCTTGATACACATATGCTGCCGGACGCAAAAGGTTCTGCAGCAGTAACACGCAAGATGCTTGGTGATACAGAAGAGTTACGTCAGCAGATGCGTGATGAAATTCTGTCAACAACTCTTGATCACTTCCACTCATTTGCAGATGTTCTGCATGCCGCGGCAAAATCAGGACATGTTTGCGTGTTGGGTGGCAATGGAGTTCGCGAAGCAGCTGAATCTAATGGCTGGAATCTTCGCGAAATTTTATAGAGTGTATACTTTTGAGTAAGCTTGCTTGCGATTTGTGTTGAGTAAGTATATTGTCCGGTATCATTTGTGAAACACAAGCCGAGGACGTATGAAAGAGCCAATTCAAGTCTTTGCAGACTATATTGCAAAGAATAACCTGAAGGTTACTCCGCAGCGTATGCTGATTGTAGAAGTGTTTTTAAAAGACGAAGGACACTTAACTACAGAAGAGTTGTACGAACGAGTTAAAAAAGCCGACCCGTCTGTGGGGCAGGCAACCGTGTACAGAACCATGAAGCTACTTTGTGATTCTGGTATTGCCAAAGAAGTTCACTTTGGTGACGGTGTTGCTCGTTATGAGCAAAGTTACGGCAGTAAGCATCATGATCATTTGATCTGTGAGCGGTGCGGAAAGAATCTGGAAGTTATTGATGACCAGATTGAACGCCTCCAGGACGAACTGGCTGCTAAGCACGGGTTTGTTCTGACAAGTCACAGAATGTACCTTTATGGTGTGTGTAGTGATTGCCGATCAAACAAGTCGTAAGTAATATAAGATGATAGATGCAAAGAAGCGGAGGGATTTTTCCTCCGCTTCTTTTTTTGTCTGAGAATATGTGACAAGAGGTGTTAACAAAAAATTACATTTTTTATTTAGATAGTAGATTTGAGATAATAAGATGTAACTAATTAAAAAACATGAATAAAAATAAATAAAAACGTATTTTCATGTATAGCGTACCGTAAATATAGAGAAAAAAACTATTGAAAAATAGATAATCTAATGTTCTTAATTAGTTTCATTCAATATGTTCTTAATGATAACAACGTCACAACTGTTTTTTTAAACATCCTTAGAGGTTGAAGCTTGGGGAAGCTCCGATCTCATTCGCATTTCCCATAGGGGGGGAATCATGGTTGCACAAATAGATAATGATAAAAATGTTCAAGTGTTGAATAAACCTTCCGCTGGCGAAGTGCGCGAGGTTGTTGTTGGTTCTGAATTGGATGTTTCATTCAGCTTTGATTTAGATTCAGTTCAAGCCGCAAAAGATGGTGATGACCTTATTTTAACATTTGAAGATAAGGCTACCTTAAAAATTTTAGGCTTCGCGGACAGCGAACAGCCTGTAGAA
The DNA here is from genome assembly GCF_015482765.1 of Halodesulfovibrio sp. GTDB lineage: Bacteria > Desulfobacterota > Desulfovibrionia > Desulfovibrionales > Desulfovibrionaceae > Halodesulfovibrio. The sequence goes on along the minus strand of NZ_JADMLB010000050.1, from coordinate 9,166 downwards.
GTTGTACTTGATGACGGTACCGTTCTTCCTGCTGATGCAATCATGGATGCCATCGGTGAAGACGGATTTATTGATACAGCCGCCGGTACAGCCTCTTCTTCTCCTCAGGGCTCCGGCTCTTCAAGTCTTAACGGTTTCGGTTCTGTCTACTCAGGTATTGATGGAGTTGAAATCTCTCATTCATTAGACACACCTACCACCGAAGGATCGGGTCTGGATGACCTGAATGGAGTAGAAAATACTCCTGTAGATGCCATTGATGATTTGGCTGATGTTTCTGCTTTAGAACTTACTGCAATTCAGGATGGAGCTGCGAACCCAGTTGTCTCCGGTAATGTTTTAGCAAACGATATTGATCCGGATGGCGATACACTGACTGTGACTGGATCAACTTCTAATGCGCAGTACGGTTCATTTACGTTAGCTTCTGATGGTACTTGGACCTACACCTTAGATAATACTAATCCCGAAGTTGTTGGACTTGGAGAGGGTGACTCTCGTACGGAAACCATCACGTATACTGTTTCAGATGGAAAGAGTTCTGATACTGCAACGCTAACAGTTACAATTAATGGAACCAACGATCTTCCTGTCTTCGAAAGCGGCCTTACCGGCGGCGTGAAAGAAGATGTGACCACCACTGAAGCGGGGGTGCCGAATCAGCTCGTGGCCGAAGGACAGATTGTCACCAGTGACCTTGATACCGGTGAAGTAGCCGGCCATGTCTTCAGCTTCGCAGACGCAGAAGACGGCGCTGGTCAGTACGGCACCTTGACTCTCGGGGGAGACGGCCACTGGAAGTACGTAGCGGATAACGCAGGCGTGCAGGGTCTCGGGAAAGACGACTCAGTTGTTGAGAGCTTCCATGTGAAGGTAGATGACGGTCATGGCGGCGTAGTTACTCAAGATATTGTAGTTACAATACATGGTACTAATGATGCGCCCAAAGTGTCAGTTGCAACTCTTACCGTTGGTGATAATTCAGTTGAGTTTGCTGAGGATGACGCCATTTCTGCAACTGTTGTGGAACATGGCTTTGATGCGGCTTCTACCTCACCGGGAACAGAGGGAGGGGACGGTGAGCCAATAGATCCAGATTCCATTAATAACTCAAAAGAAGTTGGCAATGATATCGCTTCTGGTACTGTCAAATTTTCAGATGATGATAACGACGCGAAAGGAAATGGTGAAGGTGCCGAGGCAACCGGATCTGAGCTTACTTATTCAGTTTCAAGCAGTTTATCAGAACAAGGGCAGTCAAATTCTAGTGATGTATTATCTTCTAAGGACGGAGCAACTGAACTTTTAGTTGAGGGTAAATATGGAACTCTTCACTATAATACAGAGAATGGTACCTGGAGGTACGAGTTAGATGATAACGACCCAGATACTCAGGCGCTAGATTTTAATGATACTCCTGGTCAGGATAAGTTTATTATCTCTGCCTCTGATAAACATGATGGAGTAGATTCTAAAGAAATTATTATTAATGTTGAAGGAAGCTTTGATCCCGTAGAGTATACTCTTACTTATGGAGAGGAAACAGCCTCTTCAAATCGGGCAGGATGGCATAATGCTGTGGGGTATACTGTTACGTATGCTGACGGTACTTCTTCCTCACATGTTGCTTGGAGTGATGCTCATAGAAGCGTGAATGAGGAAGGTGGCGTTGCTAAGTTCATTATTACAAAACCATATACCGACATAGAGTTTTTTGTAATTCCGCAGGGTGCAAAATTTCTAAATTCAGATTCAAAAATTATTGTTGAAAACGGTATACTTAAATACGCCGTTCCAGATGGTTCTGAACCTAGTGGTTTTTCTTGGGTAACTTCTCCGATTAAGGCAGGTGGCAATGTTAATGGCCACATTGCAGAACGCGTGCACACTAAGGTGGGCGAAGGACTCCCAGGTGAAGGTGAGTACGACTTTGAAGACTATGTTGCTGGTGAGAGTACAAGTGCTTCAAACTATGGCGATGTAAATTTTTCTGTTTCTGCGAAACCTCTTATAGAAACTGACTACAATTCTGACGGGAGCGTTAAATTTACAATTACTGGTCACGAGCAGCGAGATGAACTTCATGGTACTGATTACGATGATGATATTCATGGTGGGGCTGGTGATGATGTTATTGTAGGAAATGGTGGAGTCAATCACCTTACAGGTGGAGACGGTAGTGATACCTTTATAGGCGGAGAGGGTGAAGATACTTTCCATGGTGATGCTCTAGATTGGGTTTCTTATCAGAATTCAACGGAAGGTGTTACTGTTGATTTAAGTGGGCAGCTTGAAAATACAGGTGACGCTTCCAATGATACCTTCCATAGTATTAACAACCTGAAGGGCTCAAATTTCAACGATATTCTCCTTGGCAATGCTAACAGTAACCACTTTGAAGGCGGTGCGGGCAATGATGTTCTTAAAGGAGCGGATGGTTCGGACGACCTTAAAGGCGGTACAGGCAATGACTTCATAGAAGGTGGTGACGGTCTTGACACGCTTGAAGGTGGTGCTGGTAATGACATAATTTTCGGTGGCACATCGAAAGGGACAGATTCTGAGCTTGATCAAGCCTTGAGTGATTTGGCTTCGGCGTCAAATAGAGACCAAGTAAAAGCTGTTGGCGATGATCTTTTTAGTTATGGCCAAGACAACGTGAGCGGTCAAGAAGATGGTAAAGATGTAATTACCTCAGGTCGTGGCAATGACGTTGTTTTTGGTGGGCGTGGTGATGATGAGATCTCAACAGGTGATGGAATTGATTACATACGAGCTGGCTTTGGAGATGATGTCATTGATGCAGGTTCTGGTGATGACATTATATACGGCAGGCAAGATGATGACACCATAAATGCAGGTGCAGGTAATGATTTAATAGACGGTGGAGCTGGTTATGATTCTGCGGTCTATGTTGGTAATGGTAGTGGGAGTGATATAACTTACACACATAATTCAGGGAAAAAAGCTACGGTTATCGATACGTTTGGAGATACAGACACCCTGAAAGATGTTGAACAACTTATTGGTTCTGACCAAAACGACATATTAAATATTGCTGGTGATGGTCCTTTTACTGTGACCATCCATCATCGTGACGATGGTGTAGAGTCTGCTACTATAACAGATGGAAATAAGGTAACGCTTATTTCTGCTCTAGATTTTGAGACAATAAAATTTACTGAATCAACAGATGTAAATGTGATTGGTGAAGCAAATGCATCTGGAATAAAAATTGAGACCGCTGACGATTTGTCTGTAAAGGTAAATGTTGAAGCACACCAGAATAGCCGGTTGGAAATTGAAACAGGAAGTCAAGTAGATCATATAGATCTTACAGCCCAAGGGTCTGATCCCTCAGCGCATGTAGAAATTAACGCTGGAGAAGGTGATGACTTCATTTATGCAGGTAAGGCGGTTGAGGATATTGATGGAGAAGGTGGAACCGATACTGTTAATTACTCTGCATCAGACTCTGCTGTAACTGTCGATTTAGCCGATGCCAATAACGATGGAAGTGCTGATGATGCCGGAGAAGGTGGAACCGCTAGTGGTGATACATATTCCGGCGTCGAAAACATTACAGGAAGTTCTCATTCAGATGTTCTGAAAGGGGATGACGGAGCTAATGTTCTTATTGGTGGAGATGAAGTTTCAGATCAAACTGAAGGACCACTTCCTGCTGAGTCGTTCTCTGACTTTACTTCAGCCAAAGGTATTAACTCTTCTTCAGAAAACGGATCTGAGAATAGCAAGGTAAACCTTAACGGGTGGACTACAGAGTCTTCTCTTGAAGTTTGGCATGATGGAGCAGCTGATCCCAATTACTTTATAGAGCTGGATGCGAATACCCATAAAAATGGAAATGAATCGTATGGTGCTAGTGATCTGTCAAAATCTATCGAAACGACAGTTGGAGAAAGCTACACATTAAGCTTTAAGGCCGCGGCTCGAGAATCAGGCGAAGGGATGTATATCAATATTGACGGAGTAGAGTATCAAGTACATCCTGCAGATGCTGTGTTGCATACCAAGAGCGCTAATGTGAAATACTATGATCCATCAGACTGGAATACCTATACAGTATCGTTCACTGCTACAAGCGAATCTACTCGTATCACATTAGGGCAACGCTCAGAGCAAAACCTTGACGGTAAAAATTTACATGAAGGGATTTTGGTTGATGACATCGCAGTCTCTGTTTCAGCAGGTGATAAACTGTACGGGCGTGGTGGTAATGACACGCTAAGTGGTGGAGACGGGGATGACTTCCTAGAAGGCGGCGCAGGACACGATACTCTTTGGGGGGGAGATGGCTTTGATACAGCATCTTATGCAGGAGATAATGGTGGAGAAGGTGTAACCTATACTACCAATGTTGATGGAAGTGCTTTGGCAAATGGTGGGGACGCGGTAAACGAAAGTATTGATGGTGTTGAGCACGTTATTGGTTCTAAGCACGACGATACACTTAACGTCACTGGTGATGGTGACTATATTGTTACCCTTTCAATAGTTGATGGCGTTGAGCACGCTGTTGTTACAACTGCACTTGGTGAACATGTCATTACAACAACTGATTTTGAAAACATTCACTTTACAGAATCTTCAAATGTGAAGGTCGTTGGACTTGATAATGCGCAAAATATTCATATTTCAACTGCAAACGATAAGCCTGTCGAAGTTGAAGTTGAAGCACATCAGAATAGTCGGTTGGAAATTGAAACAGGAAGTCAAGCAGATCATATAGATCTTACAGCCCAAGGATCTGATCAGTCAGCTCATGTAAAAATTGAAGCTGGAGAAGGTGATGACTTCATTTATGCAGGTAAGGCGGTAGAGGATATCGATGGAGAAGGTGGAACCGATACCGTTGACTACTCGACTTCTGATTCTGCTGTAACTGTGGATTTGACCGATGCCGATCTGGATGGAAGTGCTGATGTTACCGGAGAAGGTGGAACCGCTGCCGGTGATACCTACTCAGATGTTGAAAATATTGTTGGTAGCAGTCATGCAGATACGTTAACTGGTGACGGTCAGAATAATATTATTCGTGGTGGTTCTCCGGACGACTCTAACTCAAATTTGATTATAGATGGTAGCTTTAGCTCATTGGGTGAAGAGTTCTCGTCAGGCCATTGGGCAAATGTTGGCGGTGGAATTACTTGGACGCATCAAACTCCAACAAATCCAGAGGAGAATCCAGCTTGGAGATCAAGCTCCGAGATTGAGTTGTGGAGACAAGGTAGTGGAGAGGATACGAACTACTTCGTTGAAGTTGATTACAACCGTAGTTTGGATACTGTTTCTCAGACTGTGACTGATGTGCAAAGCGGTTCCTATCTCCTTACGTTCAAAGCAGCTGCACGTAATAACTCTCATGTAGCAGGCAATGAGCAATTGTTAGTTACCGTTGTAATTGATGGTGTTGCTCAGACTCATACCGTAACTCCAGAAAGTATTAATGATGGCTGGCAGAACTTCTCTATTAAGGTAGATGTTTCTGATGATTCTAATATTGCAGACCACACAGTAAGTGTTGAGTTCTCAGAAGCCGCAAGCCAAAATAATAGCTACGGCATCTTACTTGATGATGTTGCGCTCAAGTCAGTTGATGACACCATCCATGGCGGTGGCGGGAATGATACTGTCTTCGGCGAAGGTGGGCACGATCAGCTTTATGGAGAAGGTGGTAATGACCTCCTTATTGGCGGTGAAGGTGATGACCTCCTCATTGGAGGGGCAGGTGAAGATCATCTGATCGGCGGTTCAGCTACAATTTCAGAAGGAAATGTAAGTCTCGGAACTGATACAGGCATAGATACCGTCAGTTATGAAAATTCTGCCAGTGCTGTGAACGTTGATTTGAATCTCACAACAAAACAAGTTGACTTTACTAAAGCTGCAGGCGGGGATGCTGTTGGTGACATCCTGAATGGTATTGAAAATGTTCTTGGTAGTGCACACAACGATGTCCTTGTTGGCAATGAGCAGGCTAACGTAATTGTTGGTGGATTAGGATCGGATATTATCAATGGGCATGACGGTAACGACGTGCTGTATGGAGATATGACACCACATTCTTCAGTTGTTGGTGACGCGAATCAAGAGCTTATTGTTGATGGCGGGTTTGATCGCTTTGGTGATTACCCTGAACATGCATCCGGCTCCGGTTGGACTCATGTAACTATCCCTGAAGGCGAAGCATGGAGCTCAGCTAATGGTATTGCAGAGCCTTTCCACCAGCATGATAATAACTTTGTAGAAATAGATGTTGCTGGCTCTATGGACTCTCTTAGCCAGACTATCTCGACCGTTGAAGGTTCAGAGTATATTTTGACCTTTAGAGCTGTCGCAAGAGATAATGCTGGTGTAGAGGCTGATGAGCACTTGGTTGTTCGAATTGGAGATGAAGAGCATATTTTCACACCAGGAAAGGGCGATACTGACAACGGTTGGCAAGAATATACATTGCGCTTTACAGCTAAAGAAGGTGACGAAACTACTTTGACATTTACTGAAGATGCCGATCAGAGTGGTAGCCATAATGGTATATTCTTAGATGATGTATCAGTTAAAGCTGTAAATGATGTTCTAGATGGCGGTAAAGGTCATGATCAGTTATTTGGCCAGGAAGGGCACGACGTGTTGACTGGTGGTGCTGGTGCCGATTTGATTGATGGTGGTGTGGGCTCTGACACTGCTAAGTATGAGCTTTCTGACGCCGCTGTGACTATAAATCTTGCTGACCATACAGCATCTGGAGGGCATGCAGCTGGTGATGTTTTACATAGTATCGAGAACATCACAGGTAGTGCTCACAATGACTCCCTAACCGGCGATGCTAACTCCAATATTCTAGAAGGACTTGGTGGTGCCGATACAATCAATGGCGATAAGGGAAATGATATTATTTATGGCGGGGATGAAGTTGCTACAACTCTTGTAAGCCAAAACTTCACATCAGATAATCAAAGAGGCTGGAGCTTCGACGGTGATGTTGATGGACATGCTGATGGGTTTGTGAATGTGGGCAGAACATTGCTGCACGATGGAAAAGTCTCTTACTCTTCGCCTAAAGAGATGATTGAACCTGAGAGTGAATATATTCTTCGTTTTGATGTGAGAAATGAAGATGGTGGTAATGATGGACTTCATGTTGGGGTAGAGGGTGTTGATTATCTTGTCCCGAAAGGGGCAGGTGACGGACACTGGGAAAGTCATGCTCTTACCTTTAACGGCCATGATAACACACTAAATTTGGATTTCTTACATAATTTCGATGTTATGGGCGGCGTTCCCTGTGATGGTATAGATTTAGATAACATCTCAGTAGTAAAGGTGGATGATAATATTGACGGTGGCGCCGGTAATGACATTTTGAATGGTGGCAGTGGAAACGATATTTTAAATGGTGGAACAGGCGCAGATGTTTTTATGTTCACAGCTAATGATTTTGAAAATCCTGGTGAAATTACGGTGATCAAAGATTTTAGTTTTGATGAGCATGATAGCTTAGATTTTAGTGAAGTATTGAATGACGATGTTACTATTTCTCTAGATGGAACTGAGGCGCTTGCTACATCATATAATCAGGCTGAGCATACAGCGATTGTGAACCTGTCAGTGGATAATGGCGCAACCTCTCATACTTTGATGTTCCAAAATATAACGAGTGATGATGAATTTGCTAATCTTGTTAATCATGTAGAGCAGATGATTAAAGCAGGGGCATAATTTTGTGCCAAAAAGCCCCGCAGTAAACTGCGGGGCTTTTTTTATTGTAGTAGCGTTGTTGCAACCAGCTTGGAAAGGTTACTCGTAGAGCCAACAACGGACTTCTCGTGAGCCGTTTGGAGAGAATAAGGGAGGCTCGGTTAGCTTACATTTATCAAAAACATGTTTGCATCGTTCGTGAAAACGGCAGCCTGTGGGCTGGGCATAGAGTGGTGCAACAACCCCGGGGATAGTTTCCAGCAGACCTTTGTGAAGTGGTGTACCTTTTTTGGGAATGGTCGGAATTGATTTCATTAAACCTTGAGTATACGGGTGCAACGGCTTTTCGAATAGTTCTGTTGTACTTGCCTGCTCAACAACACGCCCACCGTACATGACAAGCACGTCATCGGCATTCTCTGCCACAACTCCAAGGTCGTGTGTAATTAACAACAGAGCTGTTCCTGTGTCTTCTGCAAGTTTATGCATCAGATCGAGGATTTGCCCTTGTATGGTTACATCAAGAGCTGTTGTCGGCTCATCTGCTATGATGAGTTGTGGAGAGCAGGCCAACGCCATTGCAATAACGACACGTTGCCGCATTCCCCCACTTAATTGATGGGGGAATTCTTTTGCCCTTTGTGCAGGTGAAGGTATTCCGACCTGATGGAGTAATTCAATTGCACGATCTAAAGCTTGCTTTTTGCCAAGTCCATCATGCAGGCGAACTACCTCAGCAATCTGTTCACCGATTTTGAAAACAGGATTCAACGACGTCATTGGTTCCTGAAAGATCATCGAAATTGCATTGCCTCGAATTTGTTGCATTTCCTTTTCCGAAAGGGGCAACAAATTTTTTCCTTCAAATAAAATTTTACCCTGCGTGATTTTGCCCGGAGGGGATGGGATGAGCCGCATAATAGAGAGAGAGGTGACACTTTTCCCGCAGCCTGATTCACCTACAATACTTAAAGATTGCCCAGCATTGAGTGAAAAACTTACATCGTCTACTGCTGTAAGTCTTCCATGAGCAGAGGTGTCAAAAACCGTTGTCAGCCCTTGAACGGAAAGCAAAGGAGGCATAGCGTTTCCTGTGATCTAGATGTTGATGAATAACCAATGACTTGACTCAACTGTGCAGCGTATTAGATACAGTGTAGCAGCTGTAATTGTATCAGAAAATTGAGATAGCTCACAGTTTTTGTGTAAGCAACCCAGTATTACTACAGCTAAGAATACGGGTGGAATGTTGCTGGGGCAAGGAGTCTTTCTTCGCCGTTGCATTCGTTTATTTGATGGTGTGTTTTCAGGAAATAGCGTTGATATTTTACATGAGTACACACTGTGGTTGAAAATAATTTTCAATTACATTCTCAATGTCCTTGACAATCATTTTCAATTTGACTACTCACTAGTCATACGTTTTGGAGGGTCACATATGCCATGT
>NZ_JADMLB010000064.1 GCF_015482765.1 Halodesulfovibrio sp. | reverse complement strand
ATTTACAGTCTGTTCCCTTTGGCCACTCGGGAACCCCACCTGATATGTGTTGTGAGTTGTTTTCCTCAACAACGGAGATGGTTTTTACGGACGAGTGACCAAATTTGCAAGCAAAAAATGCATTTATTTTTAAATAATTTAATATTGAATGGTGGATAGCCGCTTGTGTCGATAAAATATCCTTAAAATATAGTGCGTTATTGAGCCTAGAGGAACTTGATGATATCTACAGCAAAACTGACAAAAGACATAAATAAAATGGCAGAATAGAAGCGGGCACATATGGACCATATAGGAGCACCCTTATATTTGTCTGCACTACGCCATAAGGCCACGCACATGAACCCTGTGTATATCAATGCAGTAAAGACCCATCCGAATCGCACTGTGTTTGCTGTGTGTTCTGCCTCAAAACCATAGGTGTTCACACAGATGCTTATTACTGTGCCTATGATCATGCCGAAAAACCAAAAAGTTATATAGAGCGGCAATTCTCCATGCCATAATTTCGCCAAAATCCCCATAAGCTCCTCTGTAGTTAAAAGGGTTTATTTAACTATAAATTGCCTGAGGATAAGTGCATTTATTTTATGCGCTACGGTGTTGTGGGTTTCATCGGAGAAATCGAGGAGCAAGGTCGAACAGCCCCATACACAATCCAATTTTCAATGCCGCATTGTAAGCCTCAGAACGGGGCTGTGCTTGTGCCAGCTCTTTCATTTCATGCTGACTTAACTGGAGAGCCGGAAGTGGTAAGTACATTTCTCCATTAAATTGCATATCAACATGCACATCAAGCAATTTTAACGGGGGAAACAGGTTGTTAAGACAGTTGATGGCGATTCGCTGTTCACGTTGCGGCGGGGTGATAATAGAAAATTCTGCCTGAGTTACTTCTATCGGATCAGAGCTGATTGTTCCGTCAATAGTGAGTAGCAGAGCATCAATGGAAGTGCTTTCATGATGTATCTCTATGGACGGATAATCTCGTCTAAACAGTTCTTTTACCTTTTCTGCAGCAGTAGTTTCTTCTTCATGGCGTTGTATGATTTGTAGGCGCAACGGTGTGCCTAACAGCGCGACCTGTTTAAGGATGCTTAATGGGGAGAGGGTTGCAGTACCGTTTATAAGTAAGGCTCCTGCACTTCCAGAAATATAGTACGCAATGGATAGAGATCTAATGTACAGGCCGTCAACGTCCATTCTTGCCGCTTCGGCAGGAAGAAAGCCCGCACCGTCCGGAGTTATTTCATAATACATTGTCCCTCCAGAATAAGAAGTTAGTGGCATATTTCCACAGAACTCATAGAAGTTATGCTCAATATTTTCCTATAAAAAGAGAAGAATATTTCTTTGCTTTTCATAATCGTACGGCAAAGAACTAGCTCGGGCAACGAGTAATTAATGTACATTTGGATAAATTGCTAATTATTTACAAGTTAACATAATCACATAGGGCGAGCAAACCCGCATACTGAAGCTTACTACTAACTGCCAAAACTTCGTTATTACAATAATGACGAGTAGCTAGGCGAATTTAATACCAGTTGTGCTAAGTACGAAAAAAACTCCCCGCCGCACAATGCGACGGGGAGCCTCAGTCAGTTTGAAAATAGCCGAACGGCTACTTTACCTACATAAGTTTTTTACCTGCCATGAAGGCAGCGTAGTTACCAGCCCACATTTTAGCAGGGGTAACGTTTTTAAGGGCGCTCAACCAGCATTCTTCAGGAAGTGTGTTGAACGGTGCAACGGTGCTTAATACACCAAGCATTACAACGTTTGCGCTACGCCCTGTAGTATCACCAAGCTTGATAGCTTCGCTGAGAATATCAAGCTTAATAACGTTGTAGCCTTCTAAAAGCTCAGAGATTGCTTCATCAGAAGGGTATTGCTCCGGATCAAAGCCCTGTGGAACAATTGCAGTGTCAGCAAACAGGATTGTTCCGCCTTCTTTGAGCATTCCAAGGAAGCCAGGACGAAGGAGTTCGCTTTTTTCCATTACGATAAGGCTGTCGGCAGTTCCCGGAATAATCTGCGGGCTGCGCACATTACCGCAAGCAAATGTAGAAATAACAGGTCCGCCCATCTGCGCCATGCCGTGGGTTTCGCCTTTAATGATGTTTTTATCACCGTAGCCTGCGGCAAATGCAAGCTGAGCAAGAACTTTACCGAAGAACAGGTTACCCTGACCGCCTACACCACGAATGGAGAGGGAAAGACGTTCAGGACGTTCTTCATCAGAAAGCGTTGGCACAGTGATCTCCTGAGGAGGCTCTGGCAGAACAACTGTAGATTTTTCAACTGTAATGTCGCTTGGGTCAATAAGGGAAATTGCTCCCTTAGGACACATCTGCATACATGCAGGTGTCTGAGAAACACAGCCGGAACAAATGTTGTTCCATACTGGCTGACCGTTTTCATCAAGGCTGAGACCGGAACAGATGTTACAAGCACCACATGCGATACATTTTTCATGATCAACTTTGAGCTTCTGCCCAAATGCGGATTTTGGAACCTTACGGATACAAGTGCCTTGAACTACGAGAGTAGTGAATTTGCCTTCTTCAGCATCGGCAAGTGCCTGTCGTAAGCTTTTACGGATGTCTTTGTAGTTGTATGCATCAACTTCAACAACATCGGTGCCCTGTGCGCGAAGCGCTTCAGTCATAACAAAGCGGTTTTCATCACCGGCGAGGTTAACAGGGGAGCTAGGACTTGGCTGGCCGCCTGTCATTGCTGTCCATTCGTTATCAAGAACAACTTTTACGCCGGCAACATGTCTGAATACTGCGTTACGGGTTGCATCCATACCGCTGTGACATTCAGTACCGTCACCGATAAGGCT
>NZ_JADMLB010000070.1 GCF_015482765.1 Halodesulfovibrio sp. | reverse complement strand
GTCCTGTTAAGCGAAGGGACAATATAGTGTTAGAGCTACAAATGAAGAGGCATGAACGCATCCCTTGGATTATGTCTTCGAGCCGCTTCACGGAATATTGTCGGTAGAATGGTGACCAGCAAACGAGGCTAAGATCCGCACGAAAAACTATGTCGTGAATCCTCTCGAAGACACAATCCAAGGGATGCTGTGTCAGATTTTTTGAGAATAGATTAGGTAGGGGAATAATATTGGCTGATAAATGAATAGTGTCGAGTGAAGTCTCTTTTAGCGCTCAGCTTAGGTTGTTGGTGTGATTCGTTGATTCTTGTTTGTGGTGGATGGATAGCAAGTTCTTTACAGATTATTGGTGTCTCTGTTCTGCAAAACAGGCTTGGTATTTGTGAATTTGACAATCTTGTCTCTATTGTATCAGGAAAATCGATTTAAAAACGAATGGTTATAGAAAGGTATTGACTCAATTTGACCTCCTTCGTAAGCAATTGGCGCAGTGTGTACTTACTACTGTGCTGTTGACGAACTCAGGCGTTGCTGTGTGGGCATGCGTTGCGAATGCTCAAGAGGAAATTATTCAGAGTTACTGCTGAATAGTTAGTGTGAACCTCAGCCTTGCGTTCGTCGTCAAATTATTTCCCATTAGCTCACTGGAGGAGTGATTATGTCGTTCTTTAAACGATTCGGCGAGTTCGGACTAATTTTGCAGTTGCTGCTTGGTATTGCAGCAGGTGTTATTGTCGGCCTTTATGCAGGCACTGGTGTAATGGAAGTTGTTGTTAGTCTGAAGTATGTGCTTGGACAGTTTATTTTCTACACAGTACCGCTTGTGATTATTGCGTTCATTGCACCTGCCATTGTTCGTCTTGGTCGTAATGCAAGTTCTATGTTGTTTACAGGTGTCGGTTTTGCGTACCTTTCTGCTGCAGGTGCAGCGACAATGGCTGCGATTGCCGGCTACATTATTATTCCGCATCTTTCTATTGCCACAAAGGTTGATGCACTGCATGAGTTGCCGGAAGTTCTTTTTCAGTTAAACATTCCACCGGTGATGTCAGTTATGACAGCACTCGTTTCCGCACTTGTTTTCGGTCTGGCGACTGTCTGGACTAAAGCTGAAACCTTTGAGCGTATTTTTAATGATTTTGAAAAAATAATGATGCAGGTTGTAAGCCGCATCATTATTCCAATTCTTCCGTTTTTTATTGCTACAACATTTGCAGGCCTTGCTTATGAAGGCACACTTACAAAACAGCTTCCTGTTTTCTTGAAAGTTGTTTTGATCGTAATTCTTGGTCATTTCATTTGGCTTACAGTGCTGTACACGATCGCGGGTCTCATTTCTAAACGTAATCCGATCGAAGTCCTTCGTCACTACCCACCTGCGTACCTTACAGCTGTCGGTACCATGTCCAGTGCTGCAACACTGCCGGTATCTCTCGAATGTGCAGCCCGTTCAAAAGTGCTTTCCAAAAGTGTTGTAGAGTTTATGGTTCCTCTTGGAGCAACCGTACACCTTTGCGGATCAGTTTTGACAGAAACCTTCTTTGCGATGACCATTTCAATGATGCTTTACGGAACGTTGCCTTCCGTTGGAACTATGTGCCTCTTTATCGCACTGTTCGGCATCTTCGCTATCGGTGCTCCGGGTGTACCGGGTGGTACTGTAATGGCATCTCTTGGTATTGTAGTGGGAGTTCTTCAGTTCGACCCGGCTGGAGTGGCTTTACTTCTCGCTATTTTTGCTCTGCAGGATAGCTTCGGCACAGCATGTAACGTGACCGGTGACGGTGCGCTGGCTCTTATGCTTGAAGGTATCTTTAATAAAGATAAAAAATTGAATTAGACACACAAAAAGGGTGGAGGTAATACCTCCACCCTTTTCTTAGAGGATAGCATTTACGCATTGTCATTGCGTTGTTCTATCTCAGTAATCGCCCGTTGTGCGAGCTGGGCGACACTGGTGCAATGAATTTCTCTATTTTCAAAAAGCTCCACAGGACAGTTGTCATCGAGCATAGTTCGTAGAGCTGGAACGTTTGCTTCTGTAGCGAGCGCTCCAATAGCCCAAGCTGCAAGTCCCCGTCCCTCTTCATCTTCGTCTTGTAAGCCCCAGGATAAGGCTCTAACGGACGGAAGCATCAGTTTCGGATATTTCCTCGCCATCCTGCCAAGCCCCCAGTACACGCCTCTCCTGAGCGGTGGATGGTCTAAATAATTATCGTCGTCGGTTGTTTCTCGAACATATGAATGCAGCATTCTGTTGTATTCGTTAGCGAGAGTCTCACTGTTGATCATTGCTTCTGCCATTGCTTCAGCAATTCCCCAGCCAACATTTCCGGATTCTTCATTCATATGCCAAAGCAGACGACGCATTATGATTCGCGCCTGCTCAATATCTTCTTGCGCAAGTTTACCCATGACCAGACCAAAGGCAGTAACCGCACGCCACTTCATTTCACCGCCGAATAAAAAGAACGACATGAGCGGGCCAATAGTCTGTGTTGCAGGCATAGAAACAATTATATCTAAGGACTGTTCCCAGTCTTCTTGTGTTAAGAGGGAACGCAATTCAGTTTTCAGAGCACGAAATCTTGCCATATGCGCCTCCAAAGCTGTTCTTTCCTTAACGATAATCTTTACTGATAAGAAATCAAGCTTTTTATGTACGTTATCGAACTTATTATTTGTTTACCTCTAATTAAGATATAGAATTTGCAGCGGAAAAACAGGATAAGTACACCAGTGCATGCTCGACTCTCCAAAATGTTAGTGGTATACGGCATGTTGAGAAAAAGGGAGTGGCTTAGCAGGTTTCTTCCTTTTCACCCCGCCCGGTTTTTATCTATGTAGGTTGAAACCATTCCCCCACGGGCGGGGGCTTTTCATCAAATATACGTTGCGGGTGTGCCCGTAATGCCTAGAGGTGGAATATGGATAAGGCAAAAAAAGAAGCAATACAGGTAACTAAAGAAATAGTGGTCAAGTTTATTGAAACAGGCCGCGTTTCACCTTCTAATATCAGCGAAGTGTTTCCTGCGGTATTTGAAGTTGTTTCTTCAACAGTATGTGAAGACGAAACGGAAACCGAAGAGTAGGCTTTGTAGCACATGCAATGTTCACCAAATGAGCATGCCCGTGAAGTTTCAGGCATGTTCAGCCGTATTGCCCGCTGGTACGACTTTTTAAATCATCTGCTTAGCGGCGGAATGGATTTTTATTGGAGACAGCAGCTTGTAAAAGCGACAGTGCCGGGGAAAACCGGACTCATGCTGGATCTTGCCGCCGGTACTATGGATGTTTCGTTAGAAATCGTGCGTCAGCATCCGCAGACTAAGGTTGCGGCATTGGACTATTGCCGTCCTATGCTGACCACAGGACGCAAGAAGCTTACAAAAGGGCGCAATAGAAGAATCTTCCCTGTTCATGCAGACGGCAGAACATTGCCGTTGCCGGATAACAGTGTAGATTGCGCAACAATTTCATTCGGAATTCGCAATATTATCCCGCGAGAAGCAGCATTTAAAGAACTCAATCGAGTACTTGTGCCGGGCGGCAGATTGTGTATTCTTGAATTTGGCACAGGTAAGCATCCGGTATGGAAAGGCTTTTACAACCTGTACCTGAAAAAAATTCTTCCTATGATCGGCAAGGTTTTTTCCGGTGATGCCGGAGCATACCAGTATCTTGCTGATACAATCATGGCGTTTCCGACCGCATCTGAATTGAGCACGGAAATGATGCAGGCCGGTTTTGATCGTGTGTACTACAAGCCGATGACATCGGGCATTGTGTACTTGCACGTAGCTCAGAAAAAAGCTGAGTAACAAACCGGAAGGCATGAGAGAACCTGCTGCAACTTTTTGCAACAGGGGAAACTGCGCTGGAAAAGGCGCAGGTGAGGACGTAGCGTAGTAATACGGTGCGACTAATGGCGCATAAGCCATACAAGCAGAACACCGGCGGACATGGCAGTTAATCCCATGTAACGCAAAGCGTTAGGGCCGCGTTCTGCTATTTCACGTAAGTATTTAGGGAGTTTGTCCGCAAAAAGGACGTAAGGAAGACCTTCGAGAACAAATGCAAGCCCCAGCGCTGTAAGTAGTAAATTCCAATCTATCTGCATGGAGCCTGTTTTTTCACAGACAGGCAGTTAAGTCCAGCAGGTAAGGGGGAGAAGACATGGTATCTTTTGAACGGATTGTGTCTGGAGATGTCCCAGTAGCCGTAATTGGTCTTGGATATGTCGGTTTACCTCTTGCTATATCTTTGGCGAAACATTTTTCAGTCATCGGGTACGATCAATATACGCAGCGAATAGAAGAACTGCGTCGTGGTGAAGATCGAACCGGAGAAGTGTCTTCTGAAACTCTCAATGAAAGTACTGCGTATTTTACTGCTGACCCGCAGCTTTTAGAAAAAGCGGGTGTGCATATAATAGCTGTACCGACGCCTATTGACGCACACCATACACCGGATTTGATTCCGTTACTTATGGCTACTCGAACCGTCGCCTCATTTATGCGGCCGGATTCAGTCGTTGTATACGAATCAACAGTCTGGCCGGGAGCCACAGAAGACAAGTGTGTTCCCGTGTTGGAAAATGTATCCGGAATGCGGTTTGGTAAGGATTTCTCAGTCGGTTATTCGCCGGAGCGTATCAATCCCGGGGATAAGGTGCATACCATTGAAAATGTCGTCAAAATTGTTGCTGGTTCTGACGATATGACAACAGCTTTGTTGGCAGAGCTGTATGGCAGAATTGTTTCTGCGGGGGTGCACCCGACCAGTTCAATAATGGTTGCTGAAGCCGCGAAAGTCATCGAAAACACACAGCGTGACTTGAACATAGCGTTAATGAATGAACTGGCAATTATCTTCAATACATTGGGAATAGATACAGGCGAGGTGCTTGAAGCAGCTGGAACAAAGTGGAATTTTCTACCTTTTGAACCGGGGCTTGTTGGAGGTCATTGTATAGGGGTAGATCCATATTATCTTACTTTCAAAGCGGAATCGTTAGGATACCATCCGCAGGTTATTCTTGCCGGCAGGCGAATAAATGATTCAATGGGCAAGTTTGTTGCCGAATCCTGTGTAAAAGAATTAATCCGCAGAGGTGTTTCTGTCCGTGATGCAAAAGTAGGAATATTAGGACTTACCTATAAAGAAAACGTACCTGATATCCGCAATACCCGTGTCATAGATATTATCAGAGAATTAAAAGAATACGGTATAGAAGCCCTCGTGCATGATCCTATCGCTGATAACGAGCAGGCAATTCGGGAATATGAAATTTCTTTGAGTTACCTGAAAGATTTTCAGCAGCTGGATGCTGTTATTGTCGCAGTACCGCACGAAGAATATTCTTTTATCCAGCCAAAACAGTTGCTCAAGTGGTTCCGCGATTCCGGAAATACTTTGGTGTTAGATGTGAAAGGATTTTTCGAGCCTGCTGTAATGGAGGCAGCTGGACTAGAACTTTGGAGAATGTGACAATGGCTGGACCTTTGCGCGTAGATTGTAGAAAAGATTGCTGAACAGGGTATTTCGAAGCGAGTTCGCTTCTTAAAAAAATGGAAAAAGGTACACAGCTCATTGTTGCTGCAAAAGAAGAAGACCGCAGACGCATTGAGCGTATCGCACGATTACGTGACGCCAGTATAGTTTCAGAATTGTCACTTGGCGGCACACTCGTTAACTTTACGTTGGAAAAAATTAAATGACACTAGTTATCGCAACAGCTACGCAAACTGAAATGAAAGCTGTTCTGTTGGGATTTAACAGGCGTGGGCGGATTGGTTGCAAGTTTCCCGCTGTAGGCGGATGTTGCAAAACGCCTGTTAATAACCATGAATGTTTGCTTGCTGTCACGGGAGTCGGGCCTGTTAATGCTGCATTGAGCATTGGCAGAATTCTCGGGGAATGCAAAGGTATTACTGGTGTTCTAAACCTTGGGGTTGCAGGAAGTTTTGATTTAGAGCAAGCTCCGTTAGGCAGTCTTGTGACGGCAGATTCAGAAATTTGGCCGGAATATGGACTGCACACAGCAGAAGGTATTGATCCGGAAGGAATAAAGTTTCCTGTATGGGAATATTACGGAGTAGGCGGACAGCAGACTATCTGGGATACATTGCCGCTTGAACCGGAAAAGGCGTTCAGGCAGCTCAATTTATCCACCCCTGGGGATTTACTCGAAGGCGCAAGCATGACAGTATCCGGCGTCACCGGAACAGAAGAACGTGCCCGTATGCTGCAAAAGCGGTACAATCCGCTTACAGAAAATATGGAAGGGTTCTCCCTTGCGCTCGCTTGTCTTCAAGCCGGAATTCCTTTTCTTGAACTTCGCACCGTGTCAAATCTGGTTGGGTCTCGCAAACCGGAACACTGGAAACTGGACGATGCGCTTCAAGCTCTTGGCAGGCACGCCAGAGGGCTTTTTGTTTAGAAGGTATTGTAAAACTGAGTGTCGTTAGTACCGGCACTTTTTTTACAATGGTTTCTAAGATGTTAGATTCACGTTTTTTCGATGGAAGCTTTTCTATGCAAGAACTCTTAGAGTACCTTACGTTAAAACAACCGCAGATCAATGCGACGTTGGCGGCAGAAACTGCTCAGCTTAACGCATTAGTTCAGCCTGTTGTTTCCCATGTGCTTACTGCCGGAGGAAAAAGGCTGCGCCCTTTGTTAACTCTGCTTACTGCTGCAACTCTCGGGTATACTGATGAGGATATTTATCCGCTTGCCTGTTCCGTAGAGCTGCTTCATTCTGCGACATTATTGCACGATGACATCATTGACGACGCAGAGTTGCGTCGCGGAAAACCTGCAGCCCATACGCAGTTCGGTAATACAAAAACCGTGCTGGCTGGTGATGTTTTGCTTGCACAGGCAAACTTGGTTGTTGCGCGATACAATGATGCTCGTCTTACACAGTGCATTGCAGAAGCTATCGTAAAGACAGCAACCGGCGAAATTGAAGAGATTGAATATTTACGTTCAACTGATCATTCGCAGGAAACTTATATTGAAATAATTAAAGGCAAAACCGCGTTCCTGTTGCAGGCATCCTGCATTATGGGAGCTATTCAGGCAGGTGGTACTGATGAACAGATCGCAGCGGCGTCTGAATTCGGTATGAACCTTGGAATTGCTTTCCAGATTGTGGATGATGCGCTGGATTTTGCTGTTTCAACAAAATCAATCGGCAAGCCGGTGGCTGGTGACCTTCGTGAAGGCAAATTAACTCCACCGTTGCTTATGTACCTTGAAACATTAAAAGGTGCAGAGCGTGATGATTTTGTAACCAAGTTTGAAGCAGGCACCTTTACTGAAGAAGAGGTGTGTTCTGTTGCAGCGCAAATTCGCGAACTGGGGCTTGATGCTGCCACTCGTGAACTTGCAGATTCTTATCTGGAAAAAGCAGAAAAGGCTTTGGAAGTCTTGCCAGCTTGTCCGGAACGAAAGATATTGCTGCAAACTCTTGATTACGTAAAATCGCGTAGTGCATAAAAAATTCAGGCCGTAGGGGAGACTCTGCGGCCTTTTGTTTTCAGTATCTCCGTACTCATTTCCCGAGGACGTAAGGGGGGATAGCTTTTTTGTGGATATGTAGAGGGCTATTCCGCATTGAGTAATGGAGGTCTACAAACTGTCTTGGGTTGTACCGAACTGTCTCAAGAGAACAGTTTTGGGTTTTATGTATAAATGGGGTATACCCCCCGCCATCACAGACGGAAGAAGACTGTGTTGGTGTGTTTACTTTTTCCAAATACAGCGGGACGGCAAATAGATTCCGCCTGTTAATTTCAGCAAGCATCAGGAGAAAATACATGCTGCGGCGCATTGAAGCTGGTCTTAGAGAAGGTGTAGTTGATACTCAGGGTATCAAAACTGCTAACAAGATCAGGGAAGCTCTGGGATTTGACGTTAAAGAAGTTCGTCAGGTCAAGGTGTTTACTGTGGACGGTCTTACCGACAAACAGCTTGAAACTGTTGTGAGTGAGGCAGCTCTGCATGATCCCGTACTTCAGGACGCGGCACTTTCTCCGGTATCCAGTCAGGCAGACTGGGTACTCGAAGTTGGGTTCCGTCCGGGTGTAACAGATAACGAAGGCCGCACAGCGCGGGAAACCATTGCAATCGTACTGGAACTTGCAGATCGCGAAGCAGTTTCTGTTTTTGTTGCAGACCAGTTCCACATCTACGGTGATTTTACAGAAGAGCAGATTGCTTCTATCGGCCGTGATGTTCTTGCAAACGAACTTATTCAGCGTTTTGAATACAAAAGCAAAGCAGACTGGCAGAAAGAGCCGGGCTTTGCGGCATTTGCCGCCCGTGTTTCCGGTCAGGCAAATGATGAAGTGGTTAACCTGCCGTTCTCAACCATGTCAGACGAGCAGCTTATGGCGTTCTCCCGAGAGAACACATTGGCTCTTTCTCTGGAAGAACTGCATACAATCCGCGATTACTACACCAGCCCGGAAGTTGTGGCTGAACGTGTAAAAGCAGGCTTAACCGCAGAACCAAGTGATGCAGAAGTAGAAGTACTTGCACAGACTTGGTCAGAACACTGCAAACATAAAATTTTTGCTTCAAAAATTGATTACACCGATACAGAAACCGGTGAACGTGAAGTCATCGACAGCCTTTACAAAACATATGTAATGGGCTCCACCAAAACTATCCGTAAGAATAAGGGCGAAGATGATTTCTGCCGCTCAGTATTTAAAGATAATGCTGGTGTAATCGACTTCAACGAAACACACGACGTGTGTATTAAAGTTGAAACTCACAACTCTCCATCCGCTCTTGACCCATACGGCGGAGCGTTGACCGGTATTGTGGGTGTTAACCGTGACCCTATGGGAACAGGCATCGGTGCAGATCTTGTGTGTAACACAAACGTATTCTGCTTCGCATCTCCGTTCCACGAAGGCGAGCTTCCTCCGCGTCTCCTTCATCCTCGCCGAGTACTTGAAGGTGTTCGTGAAGGTGTTGAACACGGCGGTAACAAATCCGGTGTTCCAACAGTTAACGGTTCAATCGTTTTTGAAGAGCGCTACCTCGGTAAACCGCTTGTTCATTGCGGCACAGTAGGTATGATTCCTAAAGTTGTTGCAGGCAAGCCCGGTTACGAAAAAGCAGCTAAAGTTGGCGATACTATCGTGATGGTCGGTGGTCGTATCGGGAAAGACGGTATCCACGGCGCAACCTTCTCTTCTGAAGAACTGCACGAAGAATCTCCGGCAACAGCTGTACAGATCGGTGACCCAATTACACAGCGCAAAGCATACGACTTTATTATGCGTGCCCGTAACATGGGTTTATACAACGCAATCACAGATAACGGCGCAGGCGGTCTTTCTTCTTCTGTTGGTGAAATGGCAGAAGATACAAACGGCTGTCGTCTGGATCTTTCTAAAGCTCCGCTTAAATATGACGGTCTCCGCCCTTGGGAAATTCTTCTTTCAGAAGCTCAGGAGCGTATGACCCTTGCTGTTCCTGCTGACAAGCTGGATGAGTTCATGGAACTTGCAGAGCGTATGGATGTTGAAGCTTCCGCACTTGGTGAGTTTACTGATTCCGGCTACTTCCACGTAACATACGGTGATAAGCCGGTTGCATTCCTTGATATGGAATTCCTGCACGACGGTGTTCCACAGATGCAGCTCAAAGCTGTATGGGAACGTCCTGAACACAAGGATGAAGAAGTAAACGTAGCAGACGCAAAGCAAGGTAACTTGCTTAAATCCATGCTTGCCCGTTTGAACATTTGTTCAAAAGAATACGTAGTGCGTCAGTATGACCACGAAGTTAAGGGTGGCAGCGTAATTAAGCCAATGGTCGGCGTAAAATGCGACGGTCCTTCTGATGCTGGCGTTGTTCGTCCAATTCTTGATTCCGAGAGCGGTATTGTTCTTTCACACGGTATCAACCCGACACTGAGTGATTACGATACCTACTGGATGATGGCGAACGTTGTTGACGAAGCAGTGCGTAACGCAGTTGCTGTCGGCGGTGACGTAGACTTCATGTCCGGTATCGACAACTTCTGCTGGTGCGATCCTGTGCAGTCTGAAAAAACTCCGGACGGCCATTACAAGCTTGCACAGCTTGTTCGTGCTAACAAAGCACTTGCAGATTTCTGTACCGCATACGGCGTACCGTGTATTTCCGGTAAAGACTCCATGAAGAACGACTACACAGGCGGCGGAGTAAAAATTTCCATTCCGCCGACAGTACTCTTCTCTGTCATGGGTGTTATTAAAGATGTGAATAAAACAACCACATCCGACTTTAAAAATGACGGTGACAAAATCTACGTTCTTGGCGCAACAGCCCGCGAATTAGCAGGTTCTGAAGTTGCAGAAGAACTCGGCATCAGCGCTGCTGCATGTCCGAAAGTAGATGCTGAATCCGCACTTGCACGATACCGTGCAGTTCATAAAGCAATCGGTGAAGGCGCAATTAACGCATGTCACGACTGCTCAGACGGCGGTCTTGGAGTGGCTCTCGCAGAGATGGCACTTGCAGGTCGCACCGGTGCACTCATCAATCTTGATGCAGTACCGGTAACTGAAGAAATGAATGCAACAGAAGTTCTTTACTCTGAGTCAGCTTCCCGTTTGGTAGTATCCGTACCGGAAGACAAAGTAGAAACTTTTGAAAAGATCTTTGCTGGACAGGCATACGGCTGTCTGGGTGAAGTTACAGGTGATGAGCAGTTCATTATCGCTTCCGGCGCAACTGTTTTGGTAGCAGATAACTGCGAATCACTTGCTCAGTCCTTTAAGGGCACACTTAAGTTTTAACGTGAAAAAGCTCATGGGAGCTTTATAACTGCGGCTTAAGTTCTGTAGCTGCAAGATTATTCGGGACTTGCAGCCGACAGATGGTTTTGGTGAGAAGAGCGGGCGAACATGTGTTCTCCCGCTCTTCTTCTTTTTTGTATCATGAGTACTCTGCCTGATGATGTAACGTTTGATATTCCAAGTAGATATGTTCTTTATATAATGCGGTGCTGCAATATTTTACAATGCAGGAGTGACACTATTTTGCATACTCCGGTTCTTACGCTTATTTATTAGAGAACCATGAGGAGAATCCTACATGTCTACATATAATACTGCATTTACCAGCGACAATATCGCAGGTGTTTCCCCGCAAGTTTTGGAAGCAATGGCGCGTTGTAACGTCGGTCAGGCAGACCCGTATGGTCGGGATGCATGTACAATGCAGGCTGAGAAAATGTTGTCAGATGTTTTTGAAAAAGATGCCCGCGTCTTTTTTGTAACAACAGGCACAGCAGCAAACTGCTTATCGTTAAGCGCGTTAACCCCGCCATGGGGCGCAGTATTATGCCATCATGAAGGGCATATTAATCATGACGAATGTGGGGCTCCAGAGTTTTTCAACTCCGGCGCGCGCGTGTTAACTCTCGACGGTGCGAATTCCAAAATTGATCCGGAAGCACTGAAGTGGGGCGTAAAACACAGAGTCGGCGATATTCATTCTTCTCAACCGGCAGCTGTGAGCCTTACTCAGGCAACAGAGTCAGGTTCTGTGTATTCGCTGGATGAACTTTGCATGCTCGGCGCAATCACTAAGAACCATGGATTGCGTATGCACATGGACGGTGCGCGATTTGCGAACGCATTGGTTACGCTTAATTGTTCTCCGGCTGAAATGACATGGAAATGCGGTGTTGATATTGTTTCATTCGGTGCAACAAAAAATGGCACAATGTCTTCAGAAGCAATCGTTGTTTTTGATAAAAAAATTGCACAGGAAATGTCATTTCGCATAAAACGCTCCGGACAGCTTGGTTCTAAAATGCGGTTTATGGCTGCGCAGATGTTAGGCTACCTTGAGAATGATCTCTGGTTGAATAATGCACGTCAGTCAAATGCAATGGCAGAGCTGTTGAAGCGGGGATTAGAGAAAATTCCTCAGATTTCTGTACTTGGTTCTCCTCAGACAAATATCATTTTTTGTAAGATGCCAAAAGATTGTGCTGACAGGTTGTTAGCTCAGGGCTTCAGTTTCTACCATGGAAAATGGGAGAAGGATGTAATTCGCCTTGTGACATCCTTTGCGACCACAGAACAAGATATCCAGTACTTTTTATCTGCAGTAAATCAAGCTGTTGGGTACGCAGAAGCCGTGTAGCAGTGCCATTTTATACTGGAAGAATTCTTTTTTGACACCAGCTCCTTGTTGTGAGTAGGTAGGCAGACGTTATGCAGGATACTGTTCAATATTTTCGCGCTCCAGATGTGCCGGGACTTGTCTTAAGCGACGGGCACTTTTCAACGTTCAGTTTTGAACGTCACTTCCACTTGAATTATCATATAAGTCTGGTGGTAGATGGCGTTCAGCGGCAGAGCGCATCCGGTAAAACGTTTCTCGTAGGGCCGGGACGGTTATCCGTAATTCCGCCGGAGGAAATGCATGACGGTTCCGGATATGAAAAATGTGAATATACGCTCAAAACATTCCGCATTCCGCCGGAGCTTCTGACTGAAGAAATGGCAGAGGCAATGGACTCCGCACGTCGAGTGGCATTCAGTAGTAACGTGTTGGATGATAAGCTTCTTTGGGAGCGAGCATGCCTGCTGCATTATGTATTACAACGTGGTGATGCCAGCTCAATGTTTGTTGAAGAGCAGTGGATGGATCTTGTACGACGTCTGGTAATGCATTCAAGAAAACCTCTTGCTGATGAATCGGAAGGGGGGCTTGCCAAGCCGGACTGGAAGGAAGTTCGTGACTATTGCCACGATAATCTTTCAGAGAAAATTACGCTGGAGCAGCTTGCCGCCTTATGTAATTTGAGCCGCTATCAGTTCCTGCGTCGCTTTAAATCTACCGTCGGAGTCACGCCGTATAACTGGCTGAAGCAACTGCGTCTTGAGCATGCTTGCAGATTGTTAGAAAAAGGCGAGCGGGTTTCAACCGTTGCCGCAAATGTGGGCTTTTATGATCAGAGCCACTTTGTGCATGCCTTCAAAAAAGCATACAGCGTTCCGCCATCCAAATACTAATGTTTACAAATGATAAAAGGGTGTCCTACCAAAGTAGGACACCCTTTTTTTATGTAGTTATAGAGCGAGTGACTTCCTGAAGTATGTAGAGTCGAGAAAGGAATTTTTCACAGTCTTCCTTCCCGTCCTCTGTACCAGTTATGAGGCCGTAACAGGATGAGCCGTATTAAGCCGCAGCTGGTGCTGCCTCAGTGTGCATGTCTGCAAGAAGGCTATCCAATTGTGCGATAAGTGTCGCAATTTCAGAAAGTTCGCCAGCAGCGCGAGACATACCGTCTGCGGTTTCTTCAGCAACGCCTGTCACAGCATTAACAGCATGTTCAATCTGTTCAGAAACAGCGGCCTGCTCTTCAGAAGCTGTTGCGATTGAAGTGACCTGCTGCGCGGTTTCGTTTGTCATGGAAACAATGTTTGCCATAGATTCACCGGCGGTATTTGCAGCTTCTGTAGAAGCAGTAATTTCTGTAGCCGCACTTTCAACAGCAGCTATATTGGTGTGTGCCTGCGTTTGAATCTGGGTGACTGCTTCACCGACATCACGGGTTGCAAGCATGGTTTTTTCAGCAAGCTTTCGTACTTCATCCGCAACAACCGCAAAGCCTCTACCAGCTTCGCCGGCGCGGGCAGCCTCAATTGCAGCGTTAAGCGCCAAGAGATTTGTCTGGTCGGCAATATCATTAATTACTTCCATAACGCGGGAAATAGAATCAGTCTGATTGCCAAGCTGAAGCATGGATTCTTTTAATTCAAGGAAGCTGTTCTGGATAAGTTCAATCGAAGTAACAGCGTTGCGTACACCGATAGCACCTTCTTCAGCACGGTCTCTGGAATCGTTGGCCAGTTCAGCAGCATTGGAGGCATTGTGTGCAACGTCTATTACGGTGCTGTTCATCTGGGTAATTGCAGTGGCAGTTTCAATCATACGTTCACGTTGAACATCAACACCGCCGTTGACGGTGTCGACCTGCGAAGTGAGCGTGCCGATGGAATCAAACACTCTGGTAGAAATGTCTTTTGCTTTTTCAGCAACAGTGCGGATCGTAGCAATCATTGCAGCAATGCGCTGTTCTTTTTCCTGCGCTTCAGCAAGTGCTTCTTCTGCGCGTTGAGCGTTCCGTCCCGCTTCTGTGCTGGCATCTTCGGCTTGCTTCATTAATGCGTTTAACTCCGTTACCATCGCAACGGTGTCATTCTTTAAGTTTTCAAACTCAAGCAGGTAGCTGGCGTTAATTTGTGCATTAAAGTCTCCCCCCGAAACTTTATTCACAAAAGAGCGCATGTCATCCAAAGGTCGGAACAAGTGTTTGCGCAGGTTCATGATAACAAAACATAATAGCGCAATACCAATGACCATTGAAATAGTCTGAAGAGTTACCAACATCGTAACACGTTGGTCTGCTTCTTTTTGAAGCATACCCACTGCCTTATTCATGGCAGCAAGAACGGTTACACTTTTTGCAGAAATAGCATGCAGTGCTTTGTCATCGCCGCGTTGCGCCGCATTGACTAATGTTCTGTATTCTTTCCACAGAGATTGAACTGTGAGCAACTGGTTGCGTACAGCTCCTGTTGCCTTTGGAAGAAACGCCTTAGCACCGGAAGGATTTAATGTGGTAGGCGCATTGCCGGAGTTGATGAGAGCATGCAGTGTGCTGTCAAAAACTTCTTCTGTTTTTTCCAGCTGCTGTATTGCACTGGCTGCGTTTTTAACCAGAGGAAGCGCTAATGTTTCCTTAGCAATTTTTTGGCTTAGCATGCGCTGTCTGCCGGATAGGTTGATGACGAGCCCGTCACTTTTTTGCTGGCTGGTCACATAGTATGTGCTTGAAAACATGGCGACAATAACCATGAAAATCGAAATAAAAGATAACAGCATACGTGCTTTGAGATTCATACCGAGATCCCCCCTGAAGAGATACAGCCTAGAAGATGAGAATTCTTATCAACGCGTGAACAGTTTTCGTACTGATCTAGTAAGGTATCGGCTTGATACCCCGTAGCATTACATAAAAAGTGTCGATTGATGGGGAGTTTTGCAGAAAAAAGTAAAGCTCCCGCAGAAACCTACGAGAGCTTAATGGTAACTATTGTTTTTTACAAGACTATTTCCAACGTTCCATAAACGGGACTGCGGTGCCTTTTTCTTCAATATCTTTTATGAGGGCGCTACCAAAAACTACAGCATCAATAGCATCGCCGAACGGCTCAAGCTGTTGTGGCTCTTTAATGCCGAAACCGAGAGCAAGTGGGATGTCAAAAGCTTCCCGTGCGTCACTTAGCGTTTTCTTTAACTCAGGAGGAAAGGCAACAGCTGCGCCAGTTGTTCCCATGTAGGAGACAACATACACATACCCTTCTGCCTGTTCAGCATAAGCCTGCATGCGTTCTTTCGGAGTATTCAATCCAATCAGGGAGATAAGAGCAATGCCTTGTTCTTTCAGGATTGTTTTAAATTCCTGATCTTCACCGAATGGCAGGTCTGGTACGATAAGTCCTGAAACCCCGGCTTTTGCAGCATCTTCAGCAAATTCTGCAAAACCGTATTGGAAGAATGGGTTGATGTATCCCATGAGAACCAGTTCAGCCTGATACTGTCCTCTGCGCTTTATGAGTTCCTGCATAATCCAGTGCAGGGTTACTCCCTGTTCTAACGCGCGGATAGAAGCCGCTTCAACCACAGGGCCATCAGCGGCAGGATCAGAGAACGGTACGCCGATTTCAATAATATCAGCGCCGTTGGCGTCCAGTTCTTCCAGATGCGTGAAAAAGTCTGTCTTCGTTGGAAAACCGGCAGTCAAAAATGGAATTACTGCCTTGCGTCCTGCTTTGTTTGCAGCATTAATGCGTTCTGTAAGTGATGTCATGACTGCCTCCTTAATCAAACAGCTCGGTACATTGTTCAACAATATCCATGTCTTTGTCGCCACGTCCGGAAAGGTTTACGATAACATTACATCCTTTCGGGAACTTCTCTTTGTTCTCAAGCACGTAGGCAACCGCATGGGAGCTTTCAAGTGCAGGAATGATTCCTTCAGAACGGGTCAGAGTTTTGAATGCATTCAGTGCTTCGCAGTCATTAATTTTAACGTAGCTTGCACGTCCGCAGTGCTGTAAGTGCGCATGCTCAGGGCCAACACCGGGGTAGTCCAGTCCGCCTGCAATTGAATGTGACGGGAGTATCTGACCATCATCATCCTGCAACAGCATAGTGCGTTGACCATGAAGGATGCCGTCAGTTCCGAGACAGAGCGGCGCGGAGTTTGTGCAGCCTTCTTCTCCGGTTCCGGCAGCTTCAACGCCGATAAGGTTTACGTCGCAGTCATCAACAAAGCCGGAGAAAATACCGATGGCGTTGGAACCGCCACCAACACATGCAAGAACAGAGTGCGGCAGCGCACCGGTGCGTTCAATAATTTGCTTGCGTGCTTCGCGTCCGACTACAGACTGGAATTCGCGAACAAGTGTCGGGAATGGATGTGGACCGGCAGCCGTACCGAAACAGTAGTGGTAGTCTGCCTGTTCTTTAATCCAGAAGCGGAGTGCCTCGTTAATGGCGTCTTTCAATGTTTTGGAGCCGGCTTCAACCGGAACAACAGTAGCACCGAGTAATTTCATGCGTCGTACGTTGTGAGACTGACGCTCCACATCAACTGCACCCATAAAGACAATGCAATCCATATCCAGTGCTCGGGCGGCAGTTGCGGTAGCAACTCCGTTCATGCCTGCACCGGTTTCGGTCAGCAGTGCTTTTTTGCCCATGTGTTTGGCAAGCAGAGCCTGACCGAGCACATTGTTGATTTTGTGAGAGCCGGTATGGTTTAAGTCTTCACGCTTCAGGTACAGGTTGAACCCGAGGTTTTTAGAAATCGTAGGACAAAGCGTAAGGGGGCTTTCGCGTCCTACGTAGTTTTTGAGATAATCTGAAAATTCTGTCTGGAACGCTTCTGAAGGCACAATGTGCTCAAGCGCATGTTCCAACTCTTTAAGGGGCGGAATAAGAAGTTCCGCTACAAATTGACCACCGAACTTGCCGAAGTATCCTTTAGTCATGATATTCTCTCTTTTCGCAGCCTCACGCCAGAGGCTGCTGAAATTTATGGTAATATGGGGGCTGTCAGCGCCTCCATAACGGCTCGCAGTTTGTCCGGATCTTTTTTACCCGGTTCTGATTCTACACCTGAATTGATGTCGATGCCACAGGGCGCGCACCCTTGCAGCACTTCGGTTACGTTTTCGGGGCCGATGCCTCCGGCAACAAACCATGACTTATATCCGCGTAGTCCGTTAAGGAAACTCCAGTTTTGTGTTTTGCCGTGTCCTCCGCCGGATGTTCCGGCATCCATAAGGAAAAATCGGGAGCAATCCACAAACTTTTTCATTTCTGCCTCAAGTTCTTCCCGCGTTTCGTAACGGGCAGGCCAGAACACTTTCATTACTTTGCTTTTGCCTACTCTGGCAGCAAAGGCTGTGTCCTGATCTCCGTGAAGCTGAGCAAGATGCAGCTTCGCACGCTGCATAATCAGACGCACTTCGTCTACGTCATGGTGTGTGAACACACCGACACGCATAACGTCTTCAGTCTCAATGGCTTTGACCTTTTCCACAGTCATGGCTCTGGGGCTTTTTTCATCAAAAATAAATCCGATTAAATCAGCGCCCAGTTTCATGCATAAATCAGCATCTTGCTGTGTGGTAATGCCACATACTTTCACAAAGGATTCTTTGTGCGCCATTAATGCTCTCCTTGAGATTTATTCGAGTAGCCGGTTAAGCGCCTTTTGCGGGTCTCCACCCTGCATAAGAGCTGTGCCGACCAGCATCGCATCGTATCCCGCCGCTTCAACGTGGCGTCGTTGCGTGGACGACGAAATACCGCTGGCCGCTATCCATACTTCGGCAGTTCTGCGGTGAGGAATCATACGCTCGCAAATTGCAAGGTCAGTTTCCAATGTAGCTAGATTTCTATTGTTTACCTGAATTATTGTAGCATTAGCAAGCCTTGCTAAAACAAGATCCGCATGGTTGAAAACCTCTACAACACTTTCAAGACCGAATGATTCACCAAGTTCAATTAATTCAGCAAGTTCAGCTGGTGAATTAAACATCCGTGCAATAAGCAACTGAGCAGATGCAGGAGTGGCGGCTGTTTCAATTACTTGCAAAGGATGAACAATAAAATCTTTGCGGAGCATTGGCAGACCGACAAACTGCATTCGCTCTAGAAATTCAAGTTTACCTCTAAAGTATTTTTCTTCAGTAAGCACGGAAAGTGCTGTTGCTCCTGCTTTTGCATACTGTTCTGCAACATCTTCAGGAGAAAGATGCGGAGCAATATCACCTCGTGACGGAGACGCACGTTTGTATTCTGCAATGCAAGCCATTTTATTTGCACATAAAGTTGCAGCAAAAGGAATACGTTCACCTTTGTAAGCAGCAGGTAACGCATCATTTTTTTTCAGTTTTACAAGACGAGCAATTTCAGCATGTTTCGCTGCAAGAAACTTATTAAGCATGGAGGACTTTCCTTCCGGCTCCTGCTGCAACGGCTTCTCGTGCTCGTTCCATGCAGGAAGTAAGTGGTTCATTTGTAATAAGGTGTAATGCCATGCCCGTATTCAATGCCAGCATATCAAGCATTGCCTTCGGGCCGTTACCTTCTAATAATTGGCGCAGAACATTCAGCCCTTCTTCTTTTCCATGAACAGCAAGGTCTTCTTCTGCGCATGGTTCAAAGCCGAATTCTGCCGGATCCAGTTCAGCATCGCGTACTGTACCCTGTTCAACGTAAAGAACTTTTGCCACGCCCATGGTGGTCAACTCATCATAGCCTCCGGCACCGTGAACAACTGCTGCGCGTTCAATTCCAGCCTGTGCGAGTACTTCAGCCATCATTTCCATGTATTCAGGCTTTGCTACGCCAAGCAGCATGTGTGTAGGACGTGCAGGGTTCAGAAGCGGGCCGAGTAAATTGAAGAGGGTGCGGTATCCCAGTTCCTTACGCACAGGCATTACGTGCTTGAACGCAGGATGATAGTCCGGTGCAAACAGAAAGGCGAAATTACGTTTTTCAAGCTCTGCCGGCACTTCTTCAGGAAGAAGTCTTAGCGGAAGTCCAAGTCCTTCAACAGCATCAGCACTGCCACATGAGGAGGATACAGCTCTGTTACCGTGTTTGGTTACAGTGTATCCCATGCCCGCAAGGGTTAATGCCGTGGCAGTGGAGCAGTTGAAGGAGTTTTTTCCATCACCGCCTGTTCCAACTAGATCAATGGTAGCACCATCAATAGTCGCAACAGATTTGGCGCGTTCCAGACAAACACGGACTGCTGCGTGAACTTCTTCCGCAGTTTCCCCTTTCTGGCGCAGCCCCATGAGTAGTGATCCCGCCTGACCGGATGTCATTTCGCCATCCATCAGTTTGGTGAAGATGCAGTGCGCAACTTCCGCCGTTAAATGGCGGCCTTCCGCCAGTTGTTCTAAAACTTGTGTGGTATTCATCTCTTTGTTCCTTTTCGCCATTGTGTGTCTATGCTCTGTGCATCCGGCAGCCTAAGAACCGTTTGGTGATTCTTGTTTCTCCGGTTCCTGCTGAGGAATTGACCGTAGCAGGGATGCTGGTCTGGTAGACCGTTGTGTCTTCTGGGTGAGGGATTCCTGTGTTGGAAAGAATCCCTCACACCACAGACCACATAGAGCGTGGAGATTACGAATTTTCAGCTAGAATTTTCTCTGGAAAATTCTTCAGCATTGCCTCGCCGAGGGGTGTCAAAATCGATTCGGGATGAAATTGAACACCAACCCAAGGGCGGTCGGCATATTTAATGCTCATAATCTCCTCTTCTCCGTCCGGCGTCTTTGTGGAGGACGTAGGAACAAGTAAATCTTCGTTGTTGTCAGTAATAATCAGGGAATGGTAGCGCGCTACCTGCATAGGTGAATCAATGCCGTCAAAAAGTCCTTTCCTGTCATGATCAATATTAGAGTGTTTCCCGTGCATAATGCGCGGAGCAACATCCACGGTGGCACCAGCATAGTGGGCGAGTACCTGATGCCCTAAACACACTCCCAGTACAGGAACTTCTTTGGGAAGCTGCTTCAGGAACTCTAAACAGAGTCCGGCATTTTCCGGTTTCCCCGGTCCCGGAGAAATACAAACCATCTCCAGTTTACCGCTTGAGGCAAGTTCCAGCAGCTCAGGGTTGTCATTTCGAACAACATGCGGATATCGCCCTGTTTTCTGGAATGCCTGCACCAAGTTAAACGTAAACGAATCGTAGTTATCGATAAGAAGAAACATGCTATCTCCATTGTAAGATTGTTCCGGTTCCGTTTCAGCCAGCCGTTATGCTGTTTGTGGTTGGAACAACCTCACAATTAAATTTATTAGTTATCGCCTTTCGGCATACAACACGGTGTGGTCGGGAGGTGCAGGGCGAAAGAGCCTTCTTGCACGTTCGGGACATACAACTGCTCCGTTCCCGTTACCGCTCTACCGTCCGGAAAAGACGTCTGCCTGACCAGTAGCGTTCAGGGTTACCTTGAGAACACGTGCTTTGTTGTGGCATTCTTCCCATTCTTTTTCAGGAACAGAGTCGTGCACAATGCCAGCGCCGCACTGCCATTCAACAAGGTTGTCTTTGACCCACATGGTGCGGATAAGGATGCCGGTATCAAGGTTCACGGAATCTTTATCCAGTCCAAGCCAGCCAATGGTTCCGGCGTATGCTCCACGGGAGATAGCTTCAGTTTCTTCAATAATTTCAATAGCGCGAATTTTCGGAGCACCGCTTACGGTTCCGGCAGGGAATGTTGCACCGAGAACGTCCAGTCCATCATACCCTTTTTTAAGTTGAGCTTTCACGTATGAAGTCATGTGCATAACGTGGCTGAAACGCTCAACCTGCATAAATTTTTCCACGGACACGGTACCGGCTTCGGCAATGCGTCCCACATCGTTTCTTCCAAGGTCTACAAGCATAACATGTTCAGCACGCTCTTTGGGATCAGCGAGCAGATCGTCTGCAAGAGCCGCGTCTTCTACATCGTCAGCACCGCGAGGACGAGTGCCGGCGATCGGGCAAACTTCCACTACGTTATTCTGGCAGCGCACCATTGTCTCCGGTGAGGAGCCGATAAGTGTGATGTGTGAAAGCCGCATAAAGAACATGTACGGTGACGGGTTGATCTGTCGCAGTCTGCGGTACAGAATAAACGGGTCACCTTCGAACGGAGCCTGAAAACGCGTTGAAACAACAACCTGAATGGCTTCGCCCTGTCTTAATTGTTCCTGTACCTTCTGAACATTGCGCAGGTAGGAAGCTTTATCCGGAATAGTCGTAATCTTGCCGATAGTCGGGGCTTCCGGTGTGCGTTCCACTGCGGCTCTGTCCATTTTAACAGGCAGATTGTCTGCCAGATTAAGCATGCACAGCTTGTTGTAGAGGTGATCGAAGAGAACAATTGTCCCCGGAAGCATAAGACATGCATCGCTGTTTTCCGGTGGCAGAACTTCTTCGAGCTTTTTCTCAAACATACCGATGGTGGTGTATCCGAAGTATCCGAACAGACCGCGGGCAATGGCTGGCAGTTCTTTCATATCCCCTTGCGGTTCAATGTGGATGGCTTCCATGACTTTGCGTGCACCTTCGATAAAGTCCATGCCTTCGTATTGCTTAAGATCGTTAAGTCTGCTGTCTCGGGAAGCTACTTCAAGCTTTCCCTCTTTGCAGCCGAGACGCAGAAGCAGGTTAAATCCGATAACGCTGTATCTGCCTCGTCTGCCGTCCACTTCCGCACTTTCAAGAAGGAATCCCTGTCCGGTTCCGACGAGTCCTAAGAAGAGGCTTATGGGGGTCTGAATGTCTGCTGCCAACCATTGGCCTGTCTGCTGTAAAGTGATTTTCATGGCATTCTTTCTCTCGTTTAGTGTGTTGATAAGTCATAAAAAAAGCCGCACTTCGTATGAGAAGTGCGGCTTGGTACTTGCGTAAGTACTGCGTACAATACAGGGCTATTGATGCACTTCTCCTGAGGTATCACTAAATCGCCACCACCAAAGAGCGCGTTCAACGATAACGTTGATGTCGCCGCCGGCAGCAATATTCAGGATAGAACGATAGGAGCGCACAGCGTCCTGAGAGCTAGGGTTGGCTTCAAACAAGCCTTCAAAGAGTTCTGCATCTTTGTTGATCATTTTTTCAGCAGCTTTCAGTCGGCGTTCAAAAGATGGTGTAAGGTACGGCATCACGTCTTCCTTATCTGCCAGCAGGGCAAGATAGGAAACAGATGTTACAAAGTTTAAACCTTGGATGAGTGCAGCAGCTTTGTCGTGCTCTTCAGCTGTAGAGCAGAACGGTTCGCAGCCGATGCGGTTGAAGAGTTCTTCCACCAGACGTGCAGAATCATCATCACAGCCTTCAGAAGGCGTAATGGCAACGCGTACATCATCAGCCTTCGGCTCAGGGCCGAAGAGAGGATGTGTCCCCACAACGGGACCTGTGTAAGCTTTCTGCATTTGCATCATGGGTTGAACCTTTACGGATGTAATATCCGCCAGTATTTGTGGCGGTGTCATGTGCTTGGTAACACATTTTACAACTTTGTAAAATACCGCTGCAGGGACGCAAACCAGTACGATCTGCGCATCCTCGATTCCAGCCTGTAAAACCTCGTCTGTCAAAGGCTGATCGATTTCAGCAACTTCCAGACCTGCTTTGGAAAAGCGGGAGCAGAACATAGCGCCCATTTTTCCGGTAGCACCGACAACAGCAATTTTTTTGAGTCTAAAGTCTATCTCCTGCATGGTGAAACTTTCTCCCACTCTTCCCAGAAGGTAGGGAAGGATTTCGCAACACATGCTTTGTTATCAAACTCAATTTCACCGAGCGCAAACTGAAGCAAGGAAAGGCTCATTGCCATTCGGTGGTCGTTGTAGGTGCTGAATACAGTACCTTCCGGTGCTGCAATACTCTTTCTATCAGGACGGATAACAATTCCGTCTTCAGTGACTTCGGTAGCAATTCCTGCTTTAGCCAGTTCAGCCGCAGGAGCTGCAAGACGGTCACATTCTTTAATTCGTAAATGCGCGACGTTACGGATGGTTGTATCACCTTCTGCAAACGCGGCAAGTGCGGCAACTGTCGGAACAAGGTCAGGGCAGTTGCCCATATCAACATCAACACCTTTGAGTGAAGACGGATGAACGGTTACGCCCGTATCATCAATCTCCAATGTAGCACCCATTTGTTTCAGAATGGTGAACATTGCCTTGTCGCCCTGTAAAGAATCGGGACGAAGGTTGGCAATGTGCAGCGGTTCTGAACCAAGGGTACCGGCTGCAAGGAAGTATGATGCGTTGGACCAGTCACCTTCAACAGTGTAGGAACCGTTTCTGTACATGCTCGGCTTAACAATGAAGCGGGTTTTGTTCGGAACGGCAGTTTCAAATGTCCGCCAGTCTTTTTCAATCCACTCGCCATCTTCCAGTGTTTCAACGCGGAAGGTGATGCCGAATAGTTCCATAGCGTCCAGAGTCAGTCCCACGTACGGCCAGCTTACTGCTTTATTGCCGACTAAATTAATGGTCAGCCCGCGTGTAGATGGCGCAGCCAGAAGAAGACCGGACAGGTACTGGCTGGATTCTTCCAACGAGATGGAAACTTCGCTTCCTTTCAGACCGTCTGTGTCCAGAACAACCGGCGGACACCCTTCAGTGCCTTCGTACGTAACATCTACTGTAAGACTTGCCAGCGCATCCGCAAGCTCTTTTATAGGGCGTTCATGCATGCGCGGAGCGCCGTGGATGCGGAATTTTCCTAAACCTGCTGCAAGTACGCCTGTTAACAGGCGACATGTTGTTCCGGATTCATGTACATCACAAGAGACAGGATTATCCATGCCGCCCGCCGGTGTGCCGCAGCAACCGGTGACGGTATACACGCCCGCATCCTGCCGATAGATTTTTGCGCCGCAGTCGTTAAAAATACCGATGGTGCGGGCTAAATCTTCACTTTCAAGTACTCCGGAAACTGTAGATTCACCTGCTGCCATAGCGGCGCCGATGATCATACGGTGGGATACTGATTTAGAAGCTGGTGCTTTGATGGCGATCATGGGTTTGTCTCCAATTAACTATAAATTATGTGTTCTGCTCATCTACTGCTTTGGCGATATCGCTGCCTTTAGTGAAGTCCATATACTGACCGGCTGGATAACTGCCGAGGATGCGCAGTGACTGACATTCTGCATGCAACTCGGTAATGAGCTGTTCGTATTCTTCGGTTGAAAGATCACTTTCGATGTCGACAAAGAAGACGTATCGCCACTTTTCGCCGCGCATCGGACGTGATTCAAGCTTTTTCATATTCAGCCCTTCGCGTGCCATTATATTCAGCACTTTTGCGAGGGCACCCGGTTTATCCGGAACAGTGAAGAGCAGGGAGGTTTTGTCCTGTCCTTCTCCGTCGCTCGGTTTGGAACCGATAATGACGAAGCGTGTCCAGTTGTCCTGCATATCTTCAATGTGTTCAGCAAGAATGTTCAGTTTCAGTAAATCTGCAAGACTGCCATGCCCGATAGCTGCTGCGCCTTCTTCTTCCTGAACTCGGCGCGCTGCCGCCGCTGTACTCTCTGTCGGGATGATGCGCGCATTCGGTAAGGTAGAGCGCAGCCAGTGAGAACATTGACCCAGCGGTTGCGGGTGCGAGTACACGGTATGAATATCTGCAAGCAGCTTTTCACGGGTAAGCAGACTGTGGCTGATGCGGCAGAAAAGTTCTGCCTCAATATAAAGGTCATGCTCCATAAAAAGATCAAGGCTTTGACCGACTGATCCATGCAAAGAATTTTCAAGAGGAATAACTCCCAGTTCGCATTCTTTGTTTGCAACAGCGCGGAAAACAGCGGTGAGATCTTTTTGCGGTGTATAATCTACAGAGCGACCCAGAAATTCAACTCCTGCAAAATAGGAGAAGGTTCCTTCCGGCCCGAGGTAGGCAACACGCTGAGGGCGTTGCAACGCACGGGAGGAGGAGAAAATTTCTCGGTAGATAAAGCGCAGATGCTCGATAGGAATCGGGCCTTCATTGTTGGAGCGAAGGTTGTCGAGCACTTCCTTTTCACGGAACGGCTTAAATACTACGTCCTGCTTGCCGCGTTTCAGTTTTCCTACTTCAAGGGAAAGTGAAGCACGGCGGTTGAGCAATTCAAGGAGTTCTAAATCGGTAGAATCAATCTCGCTGCGAACCTCTTTAAGGCGCGGCAAATTGTCTACGCAGTTATCTTCAGCACCTGTCTGTTCAGGTGTGTCTGTCTTCTTTTGTTCAGACATATTAGCCTTCCTTGATCTCTTCTTCGATGCGCATACCGAAGTGGCGGCCTGCTACATCTGTGCGAACGAGAATTTCGTCGCCTTTTTTAAGATTAACAACACTGATCGGGTTTCCTTTTGTGTCCACAACGCGGATAGTTTCAGCATTCTGTAAGAATACCGCGCCTTCAACACCATTTACTTCAGCTTTAATCAGCAACATAGGGCGTACTTCTGTTTTGCAGCGTCCTACAATTGCGATGGAGGTGGAACCGTCGTGGTTAACGATGAGAACCTCGTCGCCTGAAGCAAGTTCTTCAAGGTATGTTGTTTTATCGTGCGGGAGCTGTGTGTAGGCATGAACAGCGCCTGCGTTTACGCGAAACGGGCGGGCAGCCACGTATTCGTTGTTTTCGGTTTCAGCATGAACAAGGAATGTAAAGGCAGAAGAATTTCCAACCAGCATACCCTGACCTCGTTTGAGGACAGACAGAGTGTCTACACAAACCCGATGTCCCAAGCCGGAAGAGCTGACTTCGGTAACGGTTGCCGGAACAAGATCCAGCGTGCCCATAGAAAGTTTGCACTGTGCTACAATCTGCTTCAACTGAGTAATTCCATCTGCGGTTACAACAATGCCGTCAACGCCTCGTTCAAGAATGCCGAAAGCAAGGTGCGCTTCTTCTGTTGTGTTGGCTTCCACCAGCACGTTGTCAGACTGCGCTAATAAATTTTCAATCGGGATAATTTCCCATCCGTGACCGATAATGACCTGCTCGCCTTTTTTCAGACGTTCTGCTGCCTCTTCTTCAACACTTTTTTCAGTAAGCGTAATGACAGGCATAGACTCTGCTGCGAGCACGGTGCAGCGGGATAGACTGGCTACTCCGGCCATTTCTTTTTCCGGTACGATGATTCCGTCAACGCCTGATTCCAGAGCGAGTGTGACGTGATCTTTATTGAACGGTACGCTTGCGAAGAGAACTTTTTTCATTTTTCTAGTCCGGATAACTACGGGTTAATCGTTTCCTACGAGTTCCATTGCCTGTTCGATATCCCAGTCTTCATGCACAACGCCGCGGAGCGCTTTAACGAGCATGGCACTGTTTTTGTGCTGGAAAACGTTACGGCCTACAGAAAGACCTGCGCCGCCTGCACGGATGGAGTCGTGAACCATGGTGATGAATTCGCGTGTGGAGTTCATTTTTTCGCCGCCTGCAATAACAACAGGAACGCAACAGGCTTCAACAACGCTGGAGAATGAATCAATGTCGCCCGGGTAGGAAACTTTTACGATGTCTGCGCCTAATTCTACAGCAACACGGGCACAGTGGGCTACATTTTTGGCATCGAATGGATTGTGGATATGCTGACCGCGTGCGTACATCATAGCGAGAAGAGGAACACCCCATTCGTTCGCAACAGCGGATACTTTACCAAGATCAGACAGCATCTGACTTTCAGTTTCGTCACCAAGGTTAACGTGAACAGAAACAGCGTCAGCACCGTGTTTGATTGCGTCTTCAACAGTAGCGGTAAGAATTTTTGCGTTCGGTGAAGGTGCAAGGGAGGTTGAGCTTGAAAGGTGGACTACAAGTCCTACGTCACGTCCGCCGGCGCGGTGACCGCAACGAACAAGACCTTTGTGCATCAGAACAGCATCTGCGCCGCCTTCTGCAACGTTACTGACAGCTTTGCGCATGTCTACAAGTCCATCAATCGGGCCTACAGAAACACCGTGGTCCATAGGAACAATGATTG
The DNA here is from genome assembly GCF_015482765.1 of Halodesulfovibrio sp. Taxonomy (GTDB): domain Bacteria; phylum Desulfobacterota; class Desulfovibrionia; order Desulfovibrionales; family Desulfovibrionaceae; genus Halodesulfovibrio. The sequence goes on along the minus strand of NZ_JADMLB010000070.1, from coordinate 86,919 downwards.
TTCGTCCGGTGACTCTGTTGATGATGCGCTCCATGCGGATTTTCTTGCCAATTTCCATCGTATTCTCCTTAGCGTGTTCTCAGTAAAGCTATCACCCGATAAGTACGAATGCATTGTTAGTTAGCATTATGCAGCAAAAAACTCTCTTTGTTTCGCTTGCCCGATCTTTTATCAATCTTTGGGCGTTTGGCATAGTTGCTAAATGAGCATTTTCTTAACAAGTGACGGAAGTTGTTTCGGGGTTGGCCGCCACAGCTTGCGCACAAAAAAAGCCGCAGGCTGTGTGCCCGCGGCTTTAAGTTTTCTAGTTGGTGTCGAAGTTACTTACGAGAAGGCACCAGAAAACCGGCCACGGGCTTTGCCATAGCTAAAGAAAAACCAAAAATAAAAGTTGGTTTCAAAAGAAGCAGGTTTGGCAAAGATTGCGTTCATGGTGTTTCTGATTTCCTTTACAAGTTTGTTAAATTCGATACGGAAGCATAGAGACCTGAGGCGATTTCTGTCAATACGAAATTTTAAAAAACTGATGATTACGTCAAAATGAGGATGTAACGGCATGAATTTACATGATATAAAATCGCCTAAGTAATGAGTGTTACTCTATTTTGTGATGTATGAGTCTGCTTGCGTTGTTTTGGGCCTCCGGCGGCTCTCCGAGGGGCAAAGGGCGCTGCCCCTTGCATCCCCGCAAGGGAGCACTGCCCCCTTGACCCCGATTAGGGATCGTTATTGGGAGGAATAGAGAGCATTCAGTACCTAAATTTTACGCTATTGAAATATATAAAATAAATATTTCAAGATAATAGGCGCTACGGTGGTTCGAGTTTCTGAGCTGAAGTCTCTCCACTGGTGGAGCAAAAAATGAGAACTGCACACGGTGTTACAAGTAAAACATTATGGTGTGACTAATAAAAGTTTTGGAAGGGGGTCTGGGGGAAACTTTTTTTAAAAAGTTTCCGCCCAGCCGCCGGAGGCCAAAAAAAGAACAAGGATACAAAGCTACCAAAGGTTCCTGTGCACGCGTGATGCGTCATAGCGGTCTTGGGGCTTGAGATTCTGGTCAGGGTGCCCGAGTACGATAACAGCAAGCGGCACGGCATTTTCCGGTGCTTTAACAAGCGTGCGCGCTGCTTCAACGCGATCTTCTTCAGGCCAAAGACCGCACCAGACGGCACCGAGCCCTTCACCGTGCGCTGCAAGAAGAAGGTTTTGAATAGCAGCGGAGCAATCAAGCATCCAGTTGCCGGGGTATTTTTCAACACTGCGGTCGCCAAGAACCATAATCGCCAGAGGTGCCTTCGCAGCCATGCCGATGTACGGACTGAGTTTGGCGGTTTTTTCAAGCTGTGCTTTGTCATCAATGACAATGAACTGCCAAGGTTGCTCGTTACCGGCACTAGGTGCAGCCATAGCTGCCTGAAGCATGGTGTTGATGTTTTCTTCACTGACAGCTTCAGCAGTGAATTTGCGGATAGAGCGGCGGGTTGCAATGGCTTCAAGTACGTTCATGTTTTCTCCTGCAATTTTTGGGTTCTGTTCTGGGGATGCAACAGGTTGTTAAAGTTTGTCCTGATACGCTCCGGCGGAGTATGTCAATTCGTAGCTGTGACTGTAAATTTCAACTAAATTGCCGAACGGGTCTTCGCAGTAGACCATGCGGTACGGTTTTTCACCGGGGTAGTATTCACGAACAGGCATGCGCTGCTTTCCGCCGTGTTCGACGATTTTTGCAGCAAGCCCTTCTACATCAGGGTCTTGTACGCAGTAATGGAATATGCCGGTTTTCCAGTATTCAAAATTGTTTTCGCGACGCTCTGCATTGGGGAATTCGAAAATTTCTACACCGATTTTGTCTCCGGTAGAAAGGTGGGCAATCTTAAAGCTGCCCCAGCCTTTGCCGAACACATCGTTGCACATAATGCCGATGGCGGAGTCGTCCTGTTTAATTTCGGTTGGTGGCATAATAAGGTACCAACCCATTACTTTTGTATAAAATTCAACTGCCTTTTCAAGGTCGGTTACGCTAAGGCCGATATGGGAAAAATTTCTTGGGTATGTCATGAGTGATCTCCTAGTCTGTCATTTTGCTTCACGCAGGAAATATAACCTGTTATTTTTTAGGAACAAGAAGGCACTTTTTTCTCATATGCATACCTTTTGGTAAGTTTTATTGGTACTAGCGTATTTTCGAGGAATATTTTTTTATGATTAAGTGGAACGGGAAAGAATATCGATGTCCGGTTGAAGTGGGCATGGATGTTATCAGCGGCAAATGGAAAAGCCTTATCCTCTGGCATCTGCATGAAGGCGAAAAGCGTTTTAAAGAATTGGAACGCATCGTCCCCGGTGTGAGCCAAAAAATGCTGACGCAGCAGTTGAAGGAAATGGAGCGCGATGGTTTGCTGCTGCGTACCGTGTATCCTGAAGTACCACCGAGGGTTGAATATGCGCTGACAGAGCTTGGACACAGCGCGTTTCCTATTCTGAAAATGATGCACGACTGGGCTATCGATGAGCTTGGCTGCGAGCACTCGTGTGATAGAAGCTAAAAATGCAGGTAGCCCGTTTAGGGGAATGTTTACCTATCTGTGTAGAAAAAAGTAGTGCAAGGCGACAGTTTTTGTCGGGATATCGAAAGAGGCGGTTTAGCAGAGAGTAACGTTTGATAAGGGAGTAGTCATGACACAGGGAAGCCGGATAGAATCTGATTCAATGGGCAACATTGAGGTGCCTGAAGATTGTTACTGGGGCGCGCAGACGCAGCGTTCGCTGCATCATTTTGCCATCGGAGCCGAGCGGATTCCTCTGGAAGTGATTATTGCTCTAGCACATATTAAAAAAGCTGCCGCGCATGCCAATGTTGAATTGGGTGTGCTTTCTGAAGAGATAGGCCATCTCATTATCGAAGTGGCGGATGAAATTTGTAACGGTGGTCATGACGGGCAGTTTCCGCTTCATGTCTGGCAGACAGGCAGTGGAACACAGACAAATATGAATGTGAATGAAGTTATCGCGAACCGTGCTAATGAGATGGCAGGAAGTCCTTTAGGAAGCAAGACTCCTGTGCATCCTAATGATCATGTGAACCGTTCCCAGTCTTCAAACGATATTTTTCCAAGCGCCATGAACGTGGCAGCTGCCATTGCCATAGAGTACTACCTGACTCCGGCAATTGAAGAGCTTATGCATACTTTGGGTGATAAAGCCGAACAATGGGCTGATGTTCCAAAGCTCGGACGTACGCATCGACAAGATGCCGTTCCAATGACGGTAGGGCAGGAATTTTCTGCTTTTGCCTATCAGCTTGAATCAGGACTAGCGAGGCTGGAGCAGGTGCTGCCTCAATTACAGGCGCTTCCCCTTGGCGGTACAGCAGTAGGAACCGGATTAAATGCCCCGAAGGGGTTTGCAAAACGTGCAATCGGTCACCTTGGTGAGTATCTCGGGATTCCTTTTACTCCTATGGAAAATACGTTCACCGGACTTTCTTCCAGCGACGATATTGTTGCAGCGTCCGGTGCTGTCCGTACACTGGCATGCAGTCTGCTGAAAATAGCAAATGACATTGCCATGCTTTCTTCAGGGCCAAGAGCAGGGATAGGTGAATATATCCTTCCTGCAAATGAACCGGGGTCATCCATTATGCCGGGGAAAGTTAACCCGACCCAATGCGAGGCGCTTTCCATGGTGTGCGTGCATGTTATGGGATTGGATTCTGCGCTGGCCTTTGCGGGATCGCAAGGGGTGATGCAGTTGAACGTATATCGACCGTTGATGATCTACAATTTGCTTACGTCTATTCGCTTGATAACAGACTCAGTCCGTATGTTCACTCGATACGCTGTAGAAGGACTTGAGCTGAATACAGGTACCATTGAAGGATATCTGTCATCTTCGTTAATGCTGGTAACTGCGCTGACTCCGGTGATTGGTTATGATAAAGCCGCCGAGGTTGCTAAGATGGCATATGATGAAGATAAGACGCTAAAAGAAATTGTTCTTCGGGAAGGGGTGCTTGATGAGCAGGAATTTGATGAAGCCATGAATTATATGCGGATGGCGAAACCGCATGCGGAATAAAAAGAACGTTGTACTAAAGAGGGGGCGCGGCTGGCGTTCCCTTTTTTTGCGTGTGAGAAAGTAAGGGATTTGAGAACGGCAAAAAAAAAGACCCGCTAAAAAGCGGGTCATAATTTTCAAGTGGTGCCGCGACACAGAATTGAACTGCGGACACGGGGATTTTCAATCCCCTGCTCTACCAACTGAGCTATCGCGGCACAGGTGGAAGGTTTAGAGAAAGACCGGCTGCTTGGCAAGCACTTTTTTAAAAAAAGTGCATTTTTTTTATAAAAAGCCAAAAAACACGGATGGAACGCTTATCGGTAGCTGTGCAGACGCCTGCCGATTGCAGTGCAACTGCTGCCTATGTAGCGTTCACTTCTTCAATAAAGTCTTCACCGAATCGAGTATTAAGCAGACGCTCAAGCGCTGCGATCATTTCAGGGTCATAAAAGTTCTCCATCTCTTTCAAGATGTCGAAGGCATTAGCAACGGACAGTGCCGGACGATACGCACGTGGTCTAATTAACGCGCAGAAAGTGTTTGTCAGTCCCAGCAGCTTTGCAGGTGGAATAATGTCATCACCTTTCAAATGTTCCGGATAACCGGAGCCGTCCATTTTTTCGTTCATCTGTGTCACTGTTTCAAGAACAGGCAGACCGAATTCAATATTGCCCAGTACTTTTTTGGCATGCAGAGCATGTTTTTCCATTTCAGCTTTTTCTTCAGCAGTCAGTGCACCAGGTTTCAACAGAATTTCACGCGGCACAAAGAGCTTACCAATCTGGGAAAGGTTCGCGGCGGCTTCAATAGTAGAAATATCTGCATCAGTCATATTCAAACTCTTAGCCAGTTCTACAGAGATTGATTCCAACATGCGGGTATGACCGCCGAGATAAGGATCAATATGTTCAATAGTGCTGGCAAGAGCGGTAATGGTCTGTTGTTCTGCCTGTTTTCGCTGTTCTTCCGCTTCAACAGCGGCAGTAATATCGCGGAAAACCGAAACAATACCGGCAAGCGTTCCTTCACCGTCAAAGAACGGTGCTTTGGATATCTGCATGATGTAGCGTTGAGACTGAAGATAAATGGTTTCAGTAATGTTCATCGGCTCTTCAGACATGTTTATAATCTGGTCGGAAGACGCAAGGCGGTTTGCGGTTGCGTATCCAAAGATTGCCGTGTCATCCAGACCGATCATTTCTTCAACGCCGCGTCCTACTGCATTGGCAAAGGCAGGGTTCACATATTGATAGATGCCTTCATTATCTTTTAAGGCAATGTAGTCAGGAATAGTGTCGTTAATGGAATCAAGGAACATCTTTTGTTCTTTGATTGTCATAGCAAGTTCACGGAAATTATCGGCAACTTTTTTGTTGTCCTGCGATACCAATAACCACCAGAAAAGGAACAGCACCAATGTAAATGCACCGGTAGCAAGTGCAGCAATAACAATGGTTGTCTGCATTGTTTCTGTTAATTCTTTTCGTGCTGTTTCGTATCCGATTTCTTCAATCACCCACCAGTTAACATCCGGAACTTTGAGGCCGTAAGAGTATCCTTGGGTATTTCCGGTTAAACTTGCGCGCAGGGCAAAAGGAAGAACTTCCTGCTCAACAGCGCCGAAGTCGGAATTAATCGGTGCAATTCCTTCAGGCTTCCATGGCAAAATATCTTGAAGGACACCATCTTGTTTTTGAACGAGATGGGTTTTGTTTCCCTGTTCCGCAAGCGGGGAGCTGGATATAATTTCAGTAATTTTTCCGGAAACAATTTTAGTGAGCATCAGAACAGAAATAGGTTTTGTATATTCCCCTTCAAATTCCGGTGGAAAGATAGGAAGGAACATATCAAAAACAAGCCCGTTGCTGCTGTTGTGAACAGTAGAGAAGTAAACCTTAGGGTTTTCAAGGACACTGTTCACCATGTTGAGCTGTGACTGTGTCAATGCTGCTACATTGGCATTTGTGGCAATGTATGTCTGTCCGAAGCGGTTGATGATACGACCGTCGGAAAAACCGGCATAGCTGGAAAATTCCTCAAGCAGGTTGCGCATCATAGGCAGCTGCTGCGCAAGAGAAGAATCTTCGGATTCGGAAGCCTCTTCAGCATACAGGCTGCCGATATTGTCTCCGAGTAAATCCACTTCAGAGGCAAACAGGCGGAACAAATCTGCATTAATCAGTCTGTCGCCTTGTTCAGCCATGGTTTGCAGCCAGTTGCTGATAGTTTCCAGATGAGCAGTAGCCAGCAGCGTTTGCTGTTTTTCCAATCGTTGATGAAGACTGGTTTCTTCATTCTTAATATGGATAAAGCAGACAAAAGCAGAGATGACAACAATAGCGGAAAGCACAGCGATGCCGAACCATTTAAGACGAGAGCGCTTGTCCTGCGTGACGGGAAGCTCATAGTCATTTGTTTGAGTAGGCATTTTCAGCTCCGGAATCATTTTTTCGGCTTGGAAGCCGGTTGATTTTTCTTCACCGGGATATGCGCCCAGCGATTAGTTTCGTTTACAGAAAACTGCGGTACATAATGAGAAAACTTTGAGTGCGAAAGGACAAGCTTTGTCTGATTGTCCAGCACCCATGCGTCTCCTGCGTGATACACTACGAGTACTGCGTGCCCAAGACGACGGATGTTATCCATAAGTGCGACAATGCGCATTGAGCTGTCAGGTACTCCCAGTTCTCGTAAGGCGTAGTACTTGGCAATGGCGTAATCTTCGCAGTCTCCCGAACGTTTGACGAACTCGGGTGGCGATGCCCAGTACTCTTTTTTTCCCCAGTTTTCTTTATCAAGACGATACGGCCATTTGTTAAAATAGGCGTTCACCTTGCGTAGTTGCTGCATACGCGGTGCGGAAACAATGGTGCTTTTAAATTCTTTCCATCGTTTTCGCTGATTTTTTCCGGATGTAGGCAGCGAATTTGAAAGATATTGCTGCTTATGGGCAGCCATTTTGTTCACTATACGTCGCCATCGTGCCAGTGCTTTGTTTTTCCCTTTTATTTCCATAGTGCGGAATAAACGGATTCTTCCCTTTTTATCTTTCAAGGGGCCAGTACTGGCAGTAAGCTTTTTTCGTCTTTTGGGCGTAGATTTTTTAACAGGGGGCGGTTTAAACAGCATACGGAATGCAGATTTCTTTTTCCCCTTTGATATCGACGCATCTTTTGTACTGATTTTCGGTCTGGCCTTATTCGTTTTTGATTGTGCAGACGCTTGCAAGCATTGTGTTGCTACGAGCAGGCAACAGACAATACTTACGAGTGCAGCACAAAAAATTGTCGAATAAGTCCAGTGGCGCAATTACCGTTCTCTCAAAGCGTTTTGTTTTGCCTTTAATATTGGCTTCAGCAGATAGTCGAGAACAGACTTTTTGCCTGTTAAAATATCAACGGAAGTTGTCATACCGGGAATGATAGGCAGGTTCTCTCCCCGATAAACAATAGTATTGGTTTTTGTGCGCAGTTTTACAAGATAAAAACTTTCACCGCGCTTATCTTCAATTGTATCAGCACTGATCTGTTCTACAGAACCTTCCAGACCACCATAAATGGAAAAGTCATAGGCTGTAATTTTGATCATTGCTTTTTGTCCCGGATGCAGGAACGCAATATCAGCAGGACGTACACGCGCTTCTACGAGCAGAGTATCATCAAGAGGAACAATTTCAAGAATCGTATCACCCGGTCTGATAACACCGCCAAGAGTGTTGGCAGCAATCTGTTTAACTGTACCGCGTACAGGTGCGCGTAAATCAGTACGTGTAACACGGTCGTGTCCCGCAGTCATAGCTTCTTTTAGAGAACGCATTTCCACACGGCGCTGGTTAATTTCACGGTGTGCTTCATTTTTAAATTCAGCAACGCGCTGCTTAGTACGTTCGCTTGCTTCTTCAGCAGCTCTGCGTACGCGCGGAATAGCAAGCGAGAGTGCTTCAATATCACCCTGAAGCTGAATCAGGTGTTCTTCAAGCTGAAGATAATCAATTTTCGGGTACACATTTTTTTGCATCAGCGGACGTGCAATATCGCGACGCTGTTTTGCAATTTTATGGCTGGAGACGAGCTGCTTGCGCTTACCGATCATCTCCTGAATTTCCTGTTCTTTCTGAAATTGCTGTGAAGCAAGTACGCTCAATTCACTTTCCAGTTGCATTTTTCGTGAATTGTATAGAGCTGTCTGGTCGGCAACCATCTGCGGTGCCTTTTCCTGTAACTCTGCTGGAAATTCCAGCGGGGTGTCATTCGCTTCTGCCATCAGACGGATAATAGCGACTTCATGTTCTAACGATTTGGATTCAGCATCGCGTACAATACTTTCAGCCTGTTCGTTATCAATGCGGACAAGAATCTGTCCTTTTTCGACAATCTGACCTTCTGTTACAAGCAGTTCACTCAGTATGCCGCCTTCAAGGTTCTGGAGTTCCTGAATTTTACGCGAAGGAACAACTACACCCATGCCACGGGTTACTTCATCAAGTATGGCATAATTTGCCCAAACTCCGAAAGCTACAAATACAAGAAAGATAAATATTGAAAGGAGGTATGCCTTCGGATGCCCGCGGTGACGCAGTGCAGCATCGACCTCGCTCATGAATTCGATATCTTCATTTCTGTAACGGTCTTTTTTCATGAGGTCTGACTCCTACGCCGCTCTTGTCGGTGCTTTTTTTATCTGATCTTTTTTCAACGCTTCAAGAACCGCTGCTTTAGGGCCGTCAGCAACAACTTTGCCGTTATCCATAACGATTAAACGGTCAACAACATCCAGCATACTGAGTCGATGTGTAATGAGGATAAGGGTTTTCCCCGGTACAATGTGTGCCAGCTTGCGCTTGAATGTCAGTTCAGAACCGTTATCCATGTTGGAGCTTGGTTCATCTAAAATGATAATGTCCGGATCAGTCAGCAGCGCCCTTGCAAGAGCGATAGACTGACGCTGTCCGCCGGAAAGCGCCATGCCGCGCTCACCGACCTGCAGTCCGAAACCGGCAGGGTTGTTTTGAACAAACTCTGTCACACCGGCAATGGAAGCGGCACGAAGAATGGCGTTTTCATCAGCCTGCGGATTGCCGATAGCGATGTTGTCACGCACGCTGCCGTAGAACAGGTAGTTATCCTGAGAAACATACCCGGTGCGGGAGCGGAGATCGGCAATATCCATTTGGCGGATATCAACACCGCCCAGTTTCACGGCACCTTCAGTAGGGCGGTAGAGTCCGACGCAAAGCTTGCCGAACGTACTTTTACCGGAGCCCATTCTGCCGATGATGCCGACACGTTCGCCTTTACGGATTTTTAAGTGAATATCTTCAAGAGCAAAGCGTTCTGCATTTGGATATTTAAATGCCAGTGAATCAAAAGTAAGGGAAGCATCCAGCTTTTCGTAACTGATTCCTGTGTACTCATCCTGAGCTTCTGTAGGCAGCTGCATAATGAGATCAAGGGATTTTAATGCCATGCGTGACTGCTGCATGCGGGAGAGCATTCCCGCAATCTGGCTGAGCGGCGCCATGGCGCGACCGGCAAGAATGTTACAGGCAATAAGACCACCCATGGTCAGCTCACCTTCGCTGATGCGGTATACGCCGAAAACAATGATGAAGACAGAAACAGTCTGGGCAGCAAACATAGTGAAAGTCATAGAAAAGTTTGCAAGACGTTTTGCGCTGTTGCTTGATTTCGCGCTCATGCCTACAACTTTTTCCCACATATGCTGCATGTGCCCTTCAGCCATGCTGGTCTTTACTGTTTCAATGCCGTTTATGATCTCAATAAGCAGGGCATGTTTTTGTGCCCCTTCTTTGTAGCCGGCTTCAACAGCCCGTTGGAACGGGTACTGAAGAAGTACGCCGACGATAATAACGATCGGAACGGCAACGGCAGGAATAAATGCCATCGGGCCGCCGATAAAATGAATCAGAATGAGGAACAGGAACAGGAACGGCAAATCAATGATGGCAAGAAGAGTGGTGGAACTGAAAAACTCACGCAGTGATTCGAATTCACGCAGGTTGTTCGCCATAGTACCGGTTGAATCAGGCTTGTCATCAAGGCGTAACGCCATAATGTGCTGCATCAGGCGCGATGCCAGAATAATATCAGCATTCTTACCTGCAACGTCGCAGAAATAGCTGCGCAGGTTGCGGAGTATAAAATCGAACATCAGGGCAATACCGATACCGATGGCGAGAACCCAAAGGGTGTCGATGGCGTTGTTCGGCACAACCCTGTCGTATACGTTCATAAAGAAGAGCGGCGAAGCAATGGCGAGCAAGTTAATGATGATACTTGCCAGCCCCACATGTTTGTAGATCGGTAAAAAGTAGAGAATCGTGTCCCAGAACCAGCGTTTGGTTTTAAGAAGCTTCAGCTCGCTGGCGCGCTTATCGAGACGACCTTTGATTTGGCCGAAAATAACATAACCGGCGTATTCTTCTTCCAGTTTGTCACGGAGTACAGAAATAGGCTGGTTGTTCATTTCTGGAAAAATGACTTTAGCGTGGGTGTCTGTAAGAGAAGTAAGAACGCCAGCCCCTCTATTTTTAAGGAGGATGATGCACGGCAGTGTCAGATTAGATATTTCCGATAATTTGTTTCGGCGGACAGCTTTGGCATTCATACCGGCTTGCAGGGCAGCACGCAGGCACGCAGAGGTGTGTGACTGTACGCCATGCTCAGGAAGACCGGCTTTCAATTGTTCCAGTGTGAGTGGTTTGCCTAACAGAGAAAACAAATGAACAAGAGAGCGCAAGAGTGGAGACTCGTAGTCCACGTCTGATGGTAATGGCGCATCTACAATAGTTTTTCGTTCTGGCTGCTGCTGATTCTGTTGTTCAGGGGTAGGAGGCTGTGGAGCAGCTTGCTGTCCTGCCTGTTCCTGTTTCGGCGGTTGTTCGGCCTTTTTTGAAGGCTGTGTTACTTTTTCCGATTCAGGTTTTGCTTGAGTATCCGGTTCTGGCTTTGCAGTAGCATTGGGAACCGGCTTTTTTGGCGTAGAATCAGTCATGAGCACTCCCTATATTCATACTTCCCGGTTTTAGGGCAGGGAAATATTAATAACGTGTAGTAATGTATCCCCATATTTTTTCACAAAATCTTATAAAAGTATAGATGAGACCATAGTTTCAGCTCCCGATATATCTGACTTTCCGGTTGTAAACAGTTTGTGAGCAGATGTGAAAAAAGAGTAAGATAATCATAGGGGAGTATGAATAATGTCGTTAGAAGGAAGAGTCTTGTTATTTCGGTGGTTATGGAGGAGCAGGATGTCATCTACGACTTGAGTATAGCACAAGTGGAAAGTGAAAGAATGTTTTTGGCTTAATTTTTTATGTGAGATATTGTATTAAAAATTATGCTGTTAAAAGCTTGTGTAATCACTTTTCACTGAAAAGGGGGATTGTTACGCGAATGTGCAGATAGCTCATAAGGTTGAACATAGTGTAAAAACTGTTTTTTCTTGAGAAGTTATGGCTAACCGCGTATAGGCAAAGAGTTGTAAGTATGATTTTGGGGGGAACGTACAATTTCATACTTATTTACTAGGGGGCTTGCTTGTTTTTGAGTAAGTGAGTGAACATATTCAGGAGTGGTTAAATGAAAAGAATGTACGCGTTGTTAGTAATGACTGCGGTACTGTTTGGATGTGCGAGCGTCGCTTCAGCTGAAATTTCGTTGAAAGATACCGTGCTTGCTACATTAAAAACATATCCGCGTATTGCTGCGCTGGAAAGTGATAGTAAGGCTGCAAAGCAGGATAACAGATCTGCATGGGGTGGGTATCTTCCAGACGTTGATGCAAATGGTTCTTACGGGCCAACAAAGCACGACAGCCCAACCACCCGTAACGAGGGACGAGAAAATGAATGGCGCGGTGCATTTGATGGTGGCGTGACTATTTCTCAGCTTATCTACGACGGTCGCTTTACACAGAGCCGTGTAGAACGCACAGAAGCTGCATACAAATCCAGTCAGAGCCAGATTGATGATGCTGGCGAGCGCTTTGGACTTGATGCAGTTATCGCACACTTGACTGTGCTTAGAAACAAAGCATTGGTTGAGCTTGCAGAAGATAACGCCCAGCAGTACTACGATATTCTTGAATCTATTCAGGAGCTTGTAGATGCAGGTGGTAGCAGTGTAGCAGACTTAACCCTGACTCAGGGCCGTCTTGCTCGTGCTCTTGCGACACTTGCAACACAGCGTAGTGAGTTGGAAATTGCCATGGCTCAGTACAAGCGTCTGACAGGTATGGAGCCTGAAGAGCTTCTTGATGTAGAAGTTTCCGATGCTGCACCTGTTGATATTGAAACTGCGTTTATGCGCATGCAGTCAGAAAACCCGCGCCTCGATACTCGTAAACACGAAATCGACGTTGCTCAGGGTTTGATTGATGAACGTGAATCTTACTACTACCCACGTATTTCCGGTGAAGGTTCTTACCGCTACACTGAAGATATGCAGGGCGTAGATGATTACACAACAGATTTCCGTTTCGCGGTTGTCGGTTCATGGAACCTGTACAACGGCGGCAGCGACCTTGCTGACACTCGTGCTGCTATGGCTCGTAAAGTGACAGCACATGAAGATTACCGTGATACCATCGACGATCTTTACCGTCAGGTCGCATCAACTTGGAGTGAGCAGCAGGCTGCTTACGAACAGGTTGAGCAGTACAACAAAGCTGTGGGCTTCAACGTAGAAACCCGTGATGTCTATGCACAACAGTTTACAGTCGGTCAGCGTACATTGCTTGACGTTCTTGATGCAGAGAACGAACTCTTTGTTACCCGTGGTCGTCTTGTAACATCAAAAGTGAATGTACTTATTGCTTCCTACCGTCTCCTCGCCCTTGGCGGCGGTTTGGTTTCATCCTTTGGTATTGAGCCTGCAGATTACGTTTCCATGGCTGAATAACTTTCGGATAAAAAAGCATTATCGAGGGGGGAGAGCAAAACTCTCCCCTCTTTTTTTATGCAAACAGGATGGATTAAATGCCAGTTTCTTCAATATCTGCAATTGTCCACGCTGATTCTTTATCATTGGATTTTCCGGCACGTTTTACTGGAGCAAAAAAGCGTATTTTGCTCCATGCTGCTATTTACAATCGTTTTGCGGAAAACAGTGCGGTGAGTTCAGCGTTGGAATGTGCTCTTGAACGTGGAGTACAGCTTGAGGTGATATTATTACCCGTCTGGAAAGATGTGGTGTGGATGGACGCTGCATGTCGTCTTATTCGTCCGCAAAACAGCAGAGAAGACATGCTGGATAAAGCTGAAGTTTCCAGAGAATTTTTTGCTGCACTTGCGGAACGATTTTCCGAGAACGTTTCAGTGTATGAGGCTGCACTTTTTCCTGCGTTTCCGATTGTTATTGTAGATGATGTGTTATTAAGCGGGCAGTACGCTCATTCACAGATACTTGCACCGCAAGGATTATGGACTGAGTTTTCAGCACCCATAGAAAGAGTGCTGCCTCTTCTACAAGATACAACTTCCCAACGTGGTGTACCTTTTTTTCCTGATAAGCCTTCTGTTGAAGAGGTTGTGGCAAACCTTCCCACCGCAGAATGCAGGGCTGCGTTTCGGTTATTACAGGAATGGGTTGCGGCAAAGGGTACTGCTCTCTGATAGTACCATCTTTCATTACACAAAAGCTCCCGTATCTAGATTGGATACGGGAGCTTTTGTTATTTAATGAAGTTAGCACACTGCTTGGCAGATAAATATGTTGCGATTACGTCGGGAGTTGTTGTTCCGCAAAACCTCGGGGTAATGTAATGGTAAAGAGGATGCCGCCGTCTCTATTTTCAGCGGTAATTGTTCCGGCATGCTGTTCAGCGACTTTGGCGACCAAGGCAAGCCCCAAGCCAGTTCCGGGAATGTTTTCTCCTTCAGCCCGTGCAAAAGGCTCAAAGATAGATACCAGTTCAGAAGACGTTAGTTTACGGTAGAATGAGTTGTATATCTGTATGGAAACAAGGCACGAATTTGAAATGGTCGTTACACGGATACATCCGAATTCCGGAGCAAATTTAAGAGCGTTGGCAACCAGATTACTTATCGCGAGGTTCACCATAGGATAGTTACAGGTAATAACGCTGTCATGCGAGAGTGTTGTCTCTACATTAAGAGTTTTTCGCTCAATAATCGGAGCACTTTTTCGCAAAAGCCGTTGTAATGTGTCTGCTACATCACAGGCACCTATTTCACCGACCTGTGTACTGAGTTCCATTCTGGATAGCCGGAGAATTTCTTCAATAAGACCATCAAGTTCTGCAACTTCGTTGCGAATAGCCCGCAGGTGTTTTTTTACATTGTCATAATTCTTTTTGTCACAGCCCATATTAGCCAGTTCTTCAGACATCTGAATCCGTGTGAGCGGGCTGCGGAGCTCGTGGGATATATTGGCGGTCAGTTCATGACGGAACTTGGTCATCTGTTCAAGGTTGTCCGCCATAATATTGAACGTACGTGAAAGACGTCCAATTTCATCATTGTCGACAGGTTCAATGCGTTCGGAAAGATCACCCGTTGCGTAGTTAATAACTTTTGCTTCAAGCTCTTTTAGGGGGCGAAGCGTACGCGTTATAAGCGGGAGAACGATTAAGCCTATAAGTAAGCCGGTTCCGGCAGTAGGAACCAGAAAATCCAGAAGGATCTTATGCGATGGCCATGTGGTTTGCTGCACGATTATGATTTTTCCTTTGCCGTTCCATAAGGGAATGGGAAAGGTAAGAGCAAGTAGCTCATCAGTGTCCAAAGAACTGAAGAATGAAAGTGTGATGCCGTTATTCAATGTTTTGTGGAAAAACAGCGTATGGTCAGGAATTTTGGCGTTTCGAGCTGTTACAATTTTACCACTGGGGGTAACAACCCAAAGAAATTCAGCTTGCAATGTTGGCTGCAGGCCGGAAAGAATACTGGATATTTCGCAGCGCGTGTCTTGATTGTCTTCATGCGGGACAACATTTAAGCATGCGAATTCTGTATTGAGCAGTGACGAAATCATGGGCAGGGAGCGCACAATAGAGCGTTCAGCATCCCGATGCATCGTAATAGAGAACAGAGTAACATAAATTGCTAAGCTGAGCGCAAGAATCAAAAGAAACGTTGCGATCAGCTTAGCGGAAATAGATTTCAAAAACATTAATCGCTCAGGAACATGTACCCTTTGCCCCACACAGTGCGGATGCGATGAGCATGCTCGTTGTATGGTTTTAAAATATTACGCAGTTTAGAGATGTGTACATCAATACTGCGGTCATAGGCGTTGAATTCACGCCCCCACACCTTAGTCATAAGGTCGTCGCGGGAGAATTCATGGTTCGGGCTGCGCATAAGCTCAGCCATGAGCTTTGTTTCTGTAGGAGACAATGTTATCTGTTCGTTGTCTATAATAAGAATTTGTCTACTTGCTTCTAATGCAAGCCCTGCACATTCAATTTGGTGCGAGGTAACTTTTGCTGTGCTGTTGTCAAACCGGCGTAATATGGCTTTAATACGAGCCAGAAGTTCACGCGGGTTGAACGGTTTAGAAAGGTAGTCGTCAGCGCCAAGCTCAAGACCGACAATACGGTCTGCATCGTCTCCGCGGGCAGTAAGCATAATAATCGGGACAGTAGATTCCGTGCGGATATCACGAAGGACTTCAAGACCGTCTTTACCGGGGAGCATGACGTCTAGAATAATAAGGGACGGAGCAATGTTGCGGATGCTGGAAAGTGCGTCGTGTCCGTTAAGTAAGGACACAACGGTAAAGCCTGAATTTTCTAGATATTCAGTCAAAAGGTCTTGCAACTTCGCATCGTCGTCGATGATCAGAATTGTTTGTTCCATGGATAGTGCACTTGGTTATGTTGTTTCGTGTCTTTAAAACACACGTTTTTTAAGGAAACACCACTGTTGTAGTAGGGGCCCGATTGTTAAAGATGATGATAAAAAGAAAACTTCAACAATTGTCGGATGTCAACAATGGTTAGCAAGTGTTAAATAACGTTTTTAAAAAGCTCCCGATAACAGAAAAAGAGTGCTAATCGCGCTCTGGCGAGATGATTGAAAGTAGTTAGTTATCAGGTAAATTGCTTTTGGGTTATATAAGAAAAAAGTATAGAAATAAATACGCAAGCGGCATTTGTAATAAAAACGTTGTAACGTAAGAATATTATTATATCTTATAACCCCACATAAATTCACATTGTGTAATTGTCTTACCTTTATTCCATAACTCTATTTGTTTCAATGGGATACATTTATTGTTGTAAAATCAAGGTAACGATTGATCTATATACAGCATGAACGGAGGATATATGAGTCTTACAGCAAAGCGCGTTGGTTGGATCGGAACAGGCGTAATGGGTAAATCAATGTGTAAACATTTGATTAACGCTGGTTGTACAGCCTATGTATACAATCGTAGTGCAGAAAAAGCTCAAGAACTTGTTGAGTTAGGTGCAACGCTGTGCAATTCACCGGCAGAAGTCGCAGCCAACAGTGATGTTGTCTTTACAATTGTCGGTTTTCCTCAAGATGTAGAAAGCGTCATTCTTGGTGAAGACGGTGTTCTGGCAAATGCAAAGGAAGGTACAGTTGTTGTAGATATGACAACTTCTACTCCTTCATTAGCAAAGCGCATTGCAGAAGTTGCGGCTTCTAAAAAAATGGCCGCGCTGGATGCTCCAGTTTCAGGTGGCGATCTTGGCGCCCGTGAAGGTACTCTTGCAATTATGGTCGGCGGTGATGCCGCAACCTATGAGGCTATGCTTCCATTTTTCGAAGTAATGGGCAAGAACATTCAACGTATGGGAGATGCAGGCTCAGGGCAGCACTGCAAGATGGCGAATCAGATACTTATCGCCGGAACAATGATCGGTACAGTTGAGTCCTTGCTGTATGCCGCAAAAACCGGAATGGATCTTGATCAGGTTATTGATGTTATCGGCAGTGGTGCCGCAGGCTCATGGTCAATAAATAACCTTGGCCGTCGTATTGCTAAAGGTGATTTTGATCCGGGCTTCTTCATCAAACACTTTGTAAAAGATATGGGCATCGCACTTGAAGAAAGTGCAAAAATGAACCTCTCTCTTCCGGGGCTTGCCATGGCGAATCAGTTCTACGTGGCTGCAAAGGCACAGGGCTTGGAAGATCTCGGCACACAAGGCTTATACAAAGTTTTTGAAGCAATGAATCAGGCATAGCCTTGTCAGGTATTTCTCCAACGAAAATAATGCATATTACGGGCTGCCTTCATGATGAAGGCAGCCCTTTTTTTGTAAGTAAACTTTTTTTGCTTTATCGGGCAGCTTCTTCTTTAAGTTCGTAAATAATTTCTTGAAGATTACGCGCTTCGTCGTGCAGTGCAGAAACACTTTGCTCAGCATTTCCAGCCATGGAGCGGGACTCGTTGGCAATAGCATTAATGTCTTCAATGGAACGGGTAATTTCTTCAGACGCTGCTGACTGCTCTTCTGCCGCAGTAGCAATGGATTGTACCTGTGCAGCAGCTGCATCTGCCATTTCAACGATGGACTCAAGCATGTCACCGGAAACCTGAGAGCGCTGTGCAGTAGATTCCATCGCGCTTGTAGATTCTTCCATGCCCTTGATGTTTTTCTGAGCAAGCTGCTGAATAGTACTGATGCTGTTTCCGACTTCGCTGGTAGCACCCATAGTTTTTTCTGCAAGCTTGCGTACTTCATCAGCAACAACTGCGAATCCGCGTCCGGCATCACCGGCTCGGGCAGCCTCAATGGCAGCGTTCAGCGCAAGCAGGTTGGTCTGATCTGCGATGTCGTTAATGATCGTCATAACCTGACCGATTGCTTCAGACTCCTTACCAAGCAAATTCATATTTTCGTGCAGGGTATTGGTAATCTGGCGTAATTCGTTGATCGCACTGATTGTGTCGTTAACAACGGATTGTCCTTCTGCCGCCTGTCGGCGTGAACGTTCAGTACGTTCGGCAGCATCACTGGCATTGCGCGCAACTTCAAGAACCGTTGCGTTCATTTCTTCCATGGCTGTGGCGGTCTCACTGATGCGTGTGAGCTGAACTTCTGAGCCTTTTTCCAATTGACGACTGGTTGCTGCCAAGTCGGAAGAGCTGGCGTTAATGCTGCCCACCAATCCTGTAAGACGATCCGCTGCGGTGTTAATGCCTTCACTGGTTGCAACAGCAGCCTGCTGCATGGCTTCTTCTGCTTTAGCAGCAGCATCGCGGGCAATAGAAGCTTGTCGGTTTGCTTCTTGTTCTTTTGCCTCCATTTCTTCAACGTTGCTGCGCAGTGTTTCAGCCATGACACTCAAAGAAGACTGTAATTCAGCAATTTCATCATTTCCTTCAACAGTGATGGAAACATGTAAATCACCACCCGCAATTTGCTGAGCGACCGTGTTCGCCTGTAAAACAGGGGTAGTGATGGAGCGAACAAGGAAGAGACAGAACGGAGCAAATCCGCAAAGCAGTACAATGCCGATGATGGAAAGCTGAATAGTCAGGCTTTCTTTCATACGGGAATCAAATTCGTTTTGGAGCATTGCTTTGTGCTTGTCGATGTTGTCAATGTAGACGCCGGTACCGATCCAGTATGGTGTTCCCTGAATTTTCTCAGCATAGGCAAGTTTCGGCTGGTTGCCCTGTCCGGGTTTATTAAACACGTATTCAACAAACGCACCGCCGGAAACGGCAGCGTTTTTCAGTTCACGTACGTAATAAACGCCGTTTTTGTCTTTCGATTGGCCAAGGTCCTTACCGATCAAGCTCTTCTTGGTTGGGAGCGCAACGTTTGTTGTTCCTTCGTATACAAAGAAGTAACCTGAGCTGTCCGGTTTAAAGCGTGCCTTATCAACGGCATCCTGAATAATTGTGTGCTGTGTTTCTTTGTCACTGACTCCGGAAAGCTGAGCACTGATTGCAAGGGAGAGTGAGTGGGTTGCAACTTTCAGTGTTTCTTTTTCACCTGTGAGCATGACATTTTGCAGGTGCTGAACGGCCTCGTCATTCGACTGCATTGTTGAACGTGCGTTGAACAAAAGAATTCCTAAAATAAACAGTAAAAAAACTGCCAGTAACAGGAAAACTCGTGCACGGATTGTAATCTTTCTAAACATCTAGCCCCCTTCAGTAGTAAGTCCATGTATTGCGGTGGATATAGTCTGATCGGCAGAAAATGTTTGAACTTAATATTATAATGAAAAAAGGTGTTAAAAAGCAAACGCTTATGTTTAGGGAAAGTAAGGTTTGTATGTGTTTGTCTTTGTAATACTAAGTAATAAAAAGATTGTGTTGTGTTAAAGAGTGCTGATGCAGGAGAATACAGTCTCAGGCTGACATATTTTTTGGGGGAGACAAACCATGCTGCATTACTCAAGAGGCAATGCAATAGATAAAGAGCATAAAAAAAGGGCGCCAAAGGCGCCCTTTTGATGTTCTAACAGAGAGACTTAGCAGATTACTTGAGGTTTTCTGCAAGAAGTTCTGCGATGTGTGTAACTTTGATGCCGTTGTTACGCACGTTGGAACCGCCACCGAGGTGAAGGAGACAGCCCGGGCAGTCAGCAACAAGACGTTTTGCGCCGGTTGCTTCAATGTTGGTCAGTTTTTTATCAAGAAGAGTTGAGGACAGTTCAGGGAACTTCACGGTGAATGTACCACCGAAGCCACAACAAACATCTTCTTCTGCGGATGGAGCGTAGTCGCCAGCCATTTCGATGAGGTTACGAGGCTGTTCAACAACTTTAAGTTCACGGCAGAGGTGACAAGAAGCGTGGTACGCAACTTTTTCGCTGGACTTGTTGAAGTCGTCAGCGGAAACACCGAGTACGTCGTGAGCGTAGGAAGAGAAGTCAATAATCTTCGCAGAGAAGCGCTCAACTTTTGCTTTGTAACCAGGTTCGTTTTCGAGAAGCTCAGCGTAGCCTTCTTTGAGGTGTGAAGCACAGGAAGCACAAAGAGTAACGATGTAATCGCAGTTTGTACCTTCGAATGCATCAACGTTCTGCTTAGCAACGTCGATAGTAGCCTGTTTTTCACCCATCATCTGAACAGGGAGACCACAACAGCTCTGATCCATAGGGAAGTCGATTGCAACGTTATGGCGAGCCATAACTTTTACAGCAGCTTCCATCTGTTCAGGGTAAACAAAGTCCTGAACACAACCGGAGAACAACGCAACGCGGTGTTTAGGGTTGTGAACCATAGGCTTGATTTCGCTGAAGCGATCACGGAACGGCTTGTCAGCAATAGATGGGAAAGAACGGAAGCCCTGATCTTTCATAAACATAAGCGGTAAGTGACGCAGGTAAGGACCTTTTTTCATAGGAGCCTGTGCCCATTTACCGAAGCGAAGCAGGGAGTGGAACAGTTTGCGGTTTTTGAGAACTTTACCGAGGAGGTTAGTCTCAATAGGCATACCGTTGTCCTGGTTGATACGAGCGCGGAGTTCTTTAATAAGACCCGGAAGATCGATACCGCCAGCACAAATGCTCTTACAAGCGCCGCAGTTGATACAGTTATGAACAAGGTTCTTCGCTTTTTCTTCACCGTGGAAGAAGTAAGTGAGGATAAGACCGATAGCACCGATGTAGATGTGACCCATTTTGTGGCCGCCAACCAGACGGTAAACAGGACAAACGTTCGCACAAGCACCACAGCGTACGCAGCGGAAAATCTGGGAGAACATTTCATCTTCAGCGATTTTAGAACGGCCGTTATCGAGGAAAACGATGTGCATTTCTTTCTTTTCGTCTTCACCGATAGCGCACTCGTTAGCACCGCCGATCCATGTTACGTAAGAGGTCAGAGCCTGACCGGTTGCGTTACGTGGAAGTGCTTTAAGAGCGGTAAGAGCGTCAGTAAGCTTAGGAACAAGCTTGTCGATACCTGCGATAGCAACGTGAATGCGAGGAGCAGTAGTAGTAAGACGAGCGTTACCTTCGTTAGTAGCGATACCGATGTGGCCGTTTTCTGCAACACAGAAGTTAGCACCGGAAATACCCATGTCAGCATCAGCAAAGTCACGACGCAGTTCACGACGAGCAACTTTAGTGAGTTTTACAGGGTCGGAATCCAGTTTTTCACCGGTACGCTTGGAGAAGAGATCCTGTACCTGATAACGGGAAAGGTGAATCGCAGGCATAACCATGTGGGAAGGGCCCTCATGGCGCATCTGAATGATCCACTCACCGAGGTCAGTTTCAACAACGTTGAGGTTCTCATCTTCGAGGTAGTGGTTAAGAAGAGTTTCTTCAGAAGTCATAGACTTGGATTTAATAATCTTCTTAACGTTATTTTTCTTCGCAATTTCAGCAATGATGCGGTTAGCTTCTTCAGCATCTTTTGCCTGATGAACATGAACACCGCGCTTTTCAGCTTCTTCGGTGAACTGCTTCATGAGCGCAGCATTGTTTTTTACAGCGTAGTCTTTACAGTCAGCAATTTTTTTGATGAGCGCACGCTCGTCAATGCCAGCAAATGCTTTTGCACGGTTTTCACGGTAGCCAACAGCAAATGCATCCATGGATTTACGCAGAAACTCGTTATCAAGAGCTTCCTGCATGTCTTCGCGGTATTCTTTAAGATTTTCAGCGTTATGCATGATTAGTCCTCCAGGAGAAGAATGTGCAGTTCGAGTGGGCCGTGTGCGCCGATAGCGAGAGTACGCTCAATGTCAGCAGTACGGCTAGGTCCGGTGATAAATGCGGTGTATGCAACGCCGCTCATCAGTTCGAGCAGAAGTTTTTCTGCTGCGATGGAGTCCTCGAAGATTTTGGAAGCAGGAAGTACAGCAACATGTACTTCAGAAACCATAGTTGCAAGGCGCAGTTCTTCTCCATTGGACTGCTGAACAATAGAGCCGGTTTCAATGAGACCAGCGTCAGCAATGGTGAATCCGGCATCAATGCCGGCCATGTAGCCACGCATACCGTCTTTAATGAGCTTTACGCCTTTTGCTTCACATTCTTTTGCGAGAGCAGCGTACTGTTCATCAGAAAGTTCTGGTGCAGCCATAATTTTTTCTTCAGCAAATTCTGGCTGTGGTGCGCTAGGGCTGGAAGGAATAAGAAGTTCGCATGGATTTTTTTCTGCAACGTAGTTTGCAGCGTAAGCGTATGCTTCTTCCATGGATTTAATGTTGGTAACTTTAGCTGCTACCAGTTCTGCTTTTTCGCGAAAAAGCTCTTTCAGGTCGCTCATGTGACACTCCTGAGACTATGGCATTCCATAGGAATACCGCTGAGCATATCCATAACCGCTGCATCCTGAGGCTATCAGGCGGGTCTGGAGTATGCAGAACAGCAACCGTATAGGTTGTAGAATCTCCTCACGGATGAATGTCGTACAGAATTCGGTCTTCCGGACAAATTCAGCAAAGCGGCAACGAGTATGCTTTGCTCGTACGGTACATCCACCTTTACTGCTGTGATCTAGAATGGCAGCAGTAAAGAAATGCATATGCAGTAATGCAATCCGTACTTGTCATGTGGCAACTGATAAGGCGGGTTGGGCGTAATGCTAGTCAGATTTTTCCGACAGTTTTTTACACAGCCTGTTGTAGTTAAACGCGTTATCAACAAGTTCAGCGCCGCGTTTAATTTTCACCAGCTCACGAAGCTTCTGGCTGTTCAGAATCAGTTCCATACGTTTGGCAACCGTATAGGTATCATCTGAAACCTGAATAACAGGTACACCGAGCTGTTCAGAGCGGGAACGTACAATCTCGTTAGGAGTGATGTTGCCTGTAACGATAAGGCACGGGCAACCACCTTCCATAGCGATAAGCTGTAAGTCAGTTCTGTCTCCACCAACAATGGTGGCAAGATTGGATGACTGGCGGAAATATGTCATGAAGTTTTCCACCTGCATAGTACCAATCAGGAAGTTCTGAATAATACGCTGGGATTGAGAATTACCTGAAATAATTTTTCCCTTGAGGCGCCATGCAAGTTCCGATGCTTTAATGGCGTTGAGCATCGGGTCGCGTGGTACAGTACCAAAAACATCAACTCCGTTTCTTTCTAAGAAAGGAATAAGGATGTCTTCAGCATCGCGGGAAAAGTCTTCCGGCACATCGTTGAACAGAACTCCGAGCATGTCGTCGCCGAGCGTGTTTTTGATATTGAGAATAGCGTCGTAGTTGAGTCTGTTCCGGCGATAGCGGTCAACAAGTATGGTTTTCAATCCAAGCTGTTTCGACAGTGTGATGCCATCCACACCCCTGTGGGTGCCGGTATATTGGATGGAACCGCAGCCGCCGACAAGCATAACGTCTTTGTCTTTGGATATTGTGTCGTAGGCACTCTGGATGGCAGCCAGAGCGTCTGTTTCATCTGAAAGGGTAGTGGCTCTCAGGTTGTTAGGAATAAGTACCGGCGTCAGTATATCTGGGGAAATCTCAAGGCCGAGAAGTTCCTGGATGACAATGGCGTCTTCATCCCCGAAAACATCATCAACCCGTTTAGGAAGAGAACCAACAGGTTTCATATACCCTACACGCATGCCGCGTCGTTGCATTTCCAACCCTAAAGCCATCAATGCAATATTTTTACCCGCAAATGCGTCTGTTGAGCCTATGTAAATTCCTATCATGTATTCCCTCCCAAAGAAGATGCTTCGGGATATACCTCTTTCGGTAAAATGGCAAATGCCGGAGCAGAAACTGGCATGTTTCTGCTCCGGATTGTCTTCGCAAAAAAAACTGAAATACTAGGCGAGTACTTTTACAGTAGCCTGAGCGATTTCGAGCTCTTCGTTGGTAGGGATGATAAGAACTTCAGTCTTGCCACCGTCGTTCAGGGAACGCTCAGTGCCGCGACGAGTTGCGTTTTCTTCAGTGTCAATTTTGATACCGAAGAGTTCCATATCAGCACAAACCATTTCACGAACGATGTCGTCGTTTTCACCGATACCAGCAGTAAATACGATAGCGTCAACATTGCCGAGTGCAGCAATGAAAGAGCCGATGTATTTTTTAATGCGGTAAACAAACATGTCGAGTGCAGTTTTAGCTTTTTCGTCGCCGTTATCAACTGCAGCGTGGATGTCACGCATGTCGCTCATGCCGCAGATACCGAAGAGACCGGACTGTTTGTTCATGAGAGTGTCAACTTCTTCACCGGAAAGACCTTTACGATCCATGATGAAAGGAACGAGTGCAGGGTCGATGTCGCCACAACGGGTACCCATCATGAGACCTTCGAGAGGTGTAATACCCATAGTAGTATCAACACACTTGCCAGCTTTTACAGCGGACATGGAGCAGCCGTTACCGAGGTGACAAATAACGAGGTTGAGCTCTTCAGGAGCTTTACCGAGGAACTTAGCAGCCTGTTTAGCAACGAAACGGTGGGAAGTACCGTGGAAGCCGTAACGACGGATGCGCAGATCTTCGTAGAGATCGTAAGGAAGCGGGTAAAGGAACGCTTTCTCAGGCATGGTCTGGTGGAACTCAGTGTCAAATACACCAACGTTCGGAGTACCAGGGAAGAGATGTTCACAAACTTCGATACCAGCAAGGTTAGCAGGGTTGTGCAGAGGACCGAGCGGGATGTATTTGCGAATGATGTCTTTAACTTCGTCAGTTACTTTAACTGATTCTTTAATCTCTTCACCACCGAGGAGAACACGGTGACCGATAGCGTAGATCTCAGATTTGTCTTTGATTACGCCGTCGTTTTCGTCAGTGAGCAGCTCAACAACACGCTTCATAGCGGTTTCATGATCTGCAAATGGTTCGTCGATAACAACTTTACGTTCGTCGTCAGTGTCTGGAGCAAGCTTGTTAACAAGTTTACCCATTTCCTGACCGATACGTTCTACGAGACCGGAACAAAGAGCGGTTTCGTTTTCCATATTGATCAGCTGAAATTTAAGAGAAGAGGAGCCGGAGTTAATTACGAGTACGTTCATCTATTTTTATCCTTTAAAATGGCTTGGCTAGATAAGCCCTTTTTCTGCCTGTGCCTGAATTGCTGTAATGGCAACAGTGTTTACAATATCCGGTACGGTACAACCGCGAGACAAGTCGTTAACAGGCTTATTGAGTCCCTGCAAGACCGGACCAATTGCTACGGCATTTGCAGCACGCTGTACAGCTTTGTAAGTGTTGTTACCGGTGTTGAGGTCAGGGAAGATGAAAACAGTGGCCTGACCGGCAACTTCAGAGTCCGGAAGCTTAGTAGCAGCAACGTCTGCGTCGATTGCAGCATCGTACTGGAGTGGGCCTTCCAGTTTGAGCTGAGGAGCGCGTTCCTGTGCAATTTTAGTTGCTTCAATAACTTTTTCTACATCTGCACCTTTGCCGGAAGAACCGGTGGAGTAGGAAAGCATTGCAATGCGTGGGTCGACATTGAAGATGCGTGCAGTGTCTGCAGAACTGATGGCAATTTCAGCAAGCTGTTCAGAGCTAGGGTTCGGGTTAACTGCGCAGTCACCGAATACGAGAACACGGTCTTTAAGGCACATCAGGAACACGGAAGATACGATGGAAGCATCAGGTTTAGTTTTAATAAACTCAAATGCAGGGCGAATAGTGTGGGCAGTGGTGTTAACCGCACCGGAAACCATGCCGTCAGCATCGCCTTTTTTAACCATCATGGTACCGTAGTAGGTAGTATCGCACATGGTGTCATGTGCCTGTTCCATGCTGATGCCTTTTTTCTTACGTGCTTCAAAGTAGGTTTCTACGTAGTCATTGAAGTTAGGCGCAAGTTCAGGCTGGATAATTGCAACATTTGGAAGATGGAGACCTAAGTCAGAGATTTTCTGTTTAACAACGTCAATGTTGCCAAGGAGGATGATCTCTGCAACGCCGCGACGGTTGAGCATTTCTGCTGCACGCAGAATACGTTCTTCCTGACCTTCAGGGAGAACAATGCGCATTTTGTTTGCTTTAGCCTTTTCGATAAGGTTAAATTCAAACATTTTCGGCGTGATTTTAGAAGATTTACGGGAGATAACGCGGCTTGCAATTTCTTTGGTATCCACGTTGTCTTCAAAGATACCGAGAGCAGTCGCAACACGACGGGTATCTTCAGGATCAATTCTACCGTAAAGCTGGTTCAGAACCTGAATAGTAAGGTAGGTGTTCTGCTTAACATTCACGATTGGAATCGGGGCAGCAGACCAACCTTCTACAAGGCGACGAACGTTTTCAGGCATTTCAAGACCACCGGTCAACACAATACCGGAAATGTCCGGGTATGCAGAAGACATACGTGAAGCAAGGGTGGAAATGATGATGTCGGAACGGTCACCAGGGGTAATAACAAGACTGGCATCTTTAACATAATCGAGGAAGTTGCCAATCTGCATAGCAGCAACGCACAGGTCGTCTACACGGGTATCGAGGCGATCTTCACCGTAAATCACGTCACCTTCAAGCCACTGTGCCACGTCTTTCATGGTCGGCTTACTGAGGGTAGGTTCTTCAGGGATGATGTAAACAGCCAGTGCGCGATCAGCACCTTCTTTGGTAGCGATCTGGGAAATGATGTCAGCACAGTGCTCAGAGGTTACTTCTGCACGGTTGATGATAGAAGCAACAATGTCGAGACCTTTGTCTTCAAGGGAATCGAGGGTGAGCTTGGTGGAGCTGATAATTTCTTCGCAGTCCTGTTTCTGACCGTTGATAACAACGAGAACAGGGGAGCCTAAGTTAGCGGCGATATCTGCGTTAAGGTCAAATTCAAACGCTGCATCTTTACCAAGGAAGTCAGTTCCTTCGCAAAGAACAAAGTCGTATTTGTTAGCAAGCTGAGTGTATTTGTTGAGAATGTTCTCAAGAAGCATTGAACGCTGACCGTTGTTGATAAGCTCGCGTGCCTGATTAAGGGTGTACGCGTAGGTATCTTCGTACGGAATTTCAATGCCGAAGTATTCAAGAATCAGGTTAATATCATGGTCTTTAGTTCCGTTCTCATCGTCGTTGATGATAGGGCGGAAGAAAGCAACATTTCTGATGTCTTTGGTGAGCAATTGCATCATGCCGAGAACAACAGCAGATTTACCTGTTCTTGCTTCGGTAGCTGTAATGTAAAGGTTTTGGGACACTATGGACTCCTTGCATATCCATTGATACTAGCCAAATTATCGAACCTGCATCTCCAGAACCGCTTCCTGGAGGATACTTCTGCAGACCGATGACAAACCCGTACACTGCGCTATTGCGGTATAAATTTCAAGTGCTTACACGGGAGAGTGATGTGCAGGCTCATGAAACTGTTCCGCGGTCGGCAATGTACGGATTTGTTTCAGTCTGTAAGTTCAGGACGTCGTCACTGAACCGTTAATCGCAATGCGATTACAGGGTTTCAGCGTAGAGTTCGATGCTATGCTTAACTTCTACGTCGTCGTAGTTCTGTGAAAGCATATCGTTCATCTGCATCATACAAGCCGGACAGCCTGTGGATACAACTTGCGCACCGGAATCAATGATGTTGTTACGCTTACGTCCTCCGATCTTCTTGGAAAGATCGTAGTGGTATAATGTGAAGGTACCGCCACAACCACAGCAGCGATCGGCTTCGTCCATTTCTACCAGTTCGTAGTTGTTGTTCATGCGGATAAGGTCACGAGGCTGTTCTGCCACACCAAGACCCTTCTTCAGGTGACAAGAGTCGTGGAATGTTACCTTTTTTCCGCCCTTAGGAGCGTCGCCTTCCGGCTTCACACCAAGAACATCTACGAGGAATTCGTTGATATCCATTGCTTTAGCAGCAATTTTTTCAATCTTTTTCTGTACGTCGGCCGGGTATTCTTTACCATACTTAGGCCAGTATTTCATGATAGTGGAAATACAGGAACCGCATGGGGCGACAATATAATCATATTCGCCTTCAGCAAAGATTTCCGCGTTGTATTTCACCATCTTGTCATAGGCAGTTTTATCACCTGCGGAAAGAGCAGGGATGCCACAACAAGCCTGAGTTGCAGGCATCCAAACGCCAACGCCGTGGTGTTTGAATACTTTCAGACAAGCTTCACCCATGTTGGTGTACATTTTATCTGCTACACAGCCAGGGAAGAAGAGAACACGAAGGCCGGATTTACCAGCAGGTGTGTCAATTGTACCGTATTTGGCGTGCAGAGATTTTTTAGCAACCGGATTAAAGTGGCGGTTGCCGATAAATGGCTCGAGCAATGGAGCTTTACGGGTGCCCTGTGCTTCAGATGCTTTAGAAGTCATGAGGTTCTGGAATTTAGAACCGAAATCAAGAAGCATGTTGAAGAGTTTAGGGTTACCGACCATGCCGCGCAGGATAGCTTTCTTCACTGGGGAAAGACCCATGTACTCGTTAACGATGTTACGAGCTTTAATGAAGATATCGCTGATCTGTACGCCGGATGGGCAGTTAGCACCACATGAACCACAAAGCAGACAACGGTTCAGGGCTTCCTGAACGCCTTCTGCGTCTTTGATCATTTCAGCTGCAAGGCGCTCGAGAAGGGCAATTTTACCACGGGTAACGTCAGACTCCCTCATTGTTTCGGAGAAAACTGGACAAACAGCCTGACACATGCCGCACTTCATGCAGGCAACCATCTGGTCGTCCAACTCCTGAAGGAGCTTCGCAAGTTTAGTAAGATCTGCTGACATGATACTAACCTGCGATGATTTTACCAGGGTTGAGGATGTTGTTAGGGTCGATCGCACGCTTCATGTTGAGAGAGTAGTCAATAGTAGCGCGGGAAGTTTCCTTTTCCATCCACTTGGATTTAGCCATACCGATGCCGTGCTCGCCGGAAAGTGTACCTTTGAGAGAAAGAGCTACGTCGAAGATTTCGTCAACAGCTTCTTCTACACGGTGGAATTCTTTTTCGTCACGACGGTCACAAAGAATAGTAGGGTGCAGGTTACCGTCACCAGCGTGGCCGAAGGTACCGATAGCAAGGTCGTATTTCTTAGCGATGTCGTTGATTGCTGCAACCATTGCAGGAATCTGGGAGCGAGGTACTGTAGCGTCTTCAAGTACAGTAGTCGGCTTCGCGCGAGCAAGAGCTGGCAGCGCGTTACGACGTGCTTCCCACAGTTTAAATTTCTCTTCAGCGTCTTTAGCAACGTGAACAGCAGTCGCACCGGCTTTGGTGAGACATTTTTCTACAACAGCAGCTTCGTCAGCAACCTGTCCTGGGTGGCCGTCAACTTCGATAAGAAGGATAGCAGCAGCTTCAACAGGAAGACCGGCTTTAGTGTAAGCTTCAACGTGTTTGAGCGCAGCCTGATCCATGAACTCGAGAGTACAAGGAACAACGTGAGCAGCGATGATAGCAGCAACAGCTTCAGAAGCTTTGTTTACATCATCAAACACAGCCATCATTGCTTTAGAAGCAGCTGGTGGCGGAGTAAGCTTAAGGATGATTTCGTTAAATACACCAAGTGTACCTTCAGAAGCAGCCATAAGACCAGCAAGGTTGTAGCCGGTAACACACTTAACTGTGCGGGAACCGGTTTTAACGAGCTGACCGTTTACGTCAAAGAAGTCCAGACCCATAACGTAGTCTTTAGTAACACCGTACTTAAGACCGCGCAGACCGCCAGCGTTTTCAGCAACGTTACCACCGATAGTGGAAACAGCCTGAGAACCTGGATCTGGTGGGTAGAACAGACCACGTTTTGCAACTTCCTGAGCAAATTTAGCAGTAACAACACCCGGCTGAACAACAGCGTAAAGATCTTCTTCGTTAATTTCGAGGATCTTGTTCAGACCGTTTGTGAGAATAACAATGCCGTTACGTTTGTCAGGGATGGTACCACCGGAAAGGTTGGTGCCAGCACCGCGAACGGTAATAGGACAGTTGTTTTCGTTACAAAGAGCAATAACTTTGCCTAATTCTTCAGAGTTGGTCGGGCGAACAACCAATGAAGGGGTTACAGGATCAAGTACAGCGGAGTCGTAAGAGTAAGCCTGACGCTCCGGCTCAGAAGTGAAAACATTTTCTTTGCCTACAACGGCTTCAAATTCTTTAGTCAAGGACGCACTAATCACGGAGTTCTCCTCAATAATTATGTTGTCTACAATCGGTGCTAACTGCCCACAGTAACCGGCAACGAACAGCTAGACCGTACTTTTTAAAAAACGGGGCACACTTCCGCAGTAGCCCCGTTCTTCAATACACTAGTAAGAAAAACAGGAGACAGCGCAGGGCTGTCTCCTGCCAGTATACTTAGAAGAGGGTCGGGAACATAACGATGCAGAGAGATACCATGATACCAACCACGATACCGTACAGAAGGAAAGGAGCGTAGGTACGACGAAGGATGGCGCCTTCCTGACCAGAGAGTCCTACTACTGCACAAGCTGCAACGATGTTGTGAATACAAACCATGTTACCCATACCACCACCAACTGCCTGAGCAGCAACGATAAGCTGACGAGGTAAGTCGAGCTGAGTTGCCATACCCCACTGGAATTCAGCGAAGAGAAGGTCAGATACGGTGTTGGAACCAGTAATGAATGCACCTAAGCCACCAACGAAGGAAGCAAACATAGGCCAAGCACTACCGAAAATGTTAGCTGCAACTTCCGCCAATGCCAGAGGCATGGAAGGAAGACCTGCAGGGTTGTTCGCGGAAAGACGGAAGATAGATACCAGAGCAACTGCGAAAACGAGAGCGATGGTAGGGTTCTTCATCTTAGCGATAGCTTCAGTCCAAGCTTTCTTGGTGTTTTCACCGCTCATGCCGTGGAGGCCGATAGTGATGATAGCAACAAGAACGAATGGAATGGTACCCGGCAAGTACAGGTACTTAATAGCGTTCTTAATTTCAGGGTGACCAAGGAAGCCAGCGTCAAAGCTGAGTGATACGCCAGCAAGCATACCTTTAAGGCCAAGTTCCGGAATACGGGTGATCACGAGGATCGCACCGATAAGAACGTACGGGAGCCAAGCGCGGAACTGAGACATGTGAGCAGTAAAGTTGGTGTTGCCACCACCTTTGATATCACCAGTCCATTCTGGTTCCCATTTTTCGTGATCACCAAAGTCAAAGTGATCGTTAGGCATGCAGAAACCGTTTTTAGCACCAAGGATAATGATACCGAGACCAACGAGACCACCGATAAGGGATGGGAACTCAGGACCTACGAGCCACGCGAAGGTGAGGTAAGGTACGATAAACGCGGTAGATGCAAATAAACAGAATTTCCATGCGCCAAAGCCTTCTTTCCAGCTGCGGTTAGGACCGAAGTAACGGGTAATAAAACCGAGCATGAAGATAGGCAGAATGTAAATCATAGGTGCGTTGAAAACAGTAGCCCACTGGCCGATTACTGCGTTGAACTGGTCAGCAGAGGCAAAGTTAAGGCCTGGGATACCAGCTGCAACAGCCTGATCAACGAGCGGACGAACGTATTTAAGACCAAGAATAACCGGAGTACCAACAGCACCGAAGGTTACAGGGAAGGAGTTAAATACGAGACAGATAACTGCTGCTGCCAGTGGCGGGAAGCCAAGGGAGAGAAGCAGTGGAGCTGCCAGAGCCGCTGGAGTACCAAAGCCAGCTGCACCTTCAATGAACGCTGCAAACATGAAACCAATGATGATAGCCTGAATTCGGCGGTCACCAGTAATCTGCTGCATGCCGTACTGAATAGTTTCCATACCGCCACTGTACTGAAGTGTGTACAGAATGAGGATAGCACCGAAAACGATGATCAATACGGAGATAGCAGTGATGAGACCGTGGAAAGACATCGCAGCTACGTAACTAGCGTCGAGTCCCCAACCAGCCATAGCACCGAGAACAGCACATGCCCAAGCAACAGGCATCGCCTTTGTTGCAGGCCAACGAAGACCTACCATCAGGATAAGAGCTGCCAAAATAGGCAGAACAGCATACATTGCCAACATAATAAAACGCTCCTCATTTAGTTGTTAGCAACCGTATCCGTTTATCCACCATTAAAACGGATACGATTGAATAAAAGGGCTCCCGGCTCAGGCTTCCGCTCCCTTACCGGGAGCCCTTATCAGCATATAGTAGGCTACGCGCTATTTAGCGTCGCGGCCGTCGTCGCAAGCTTCACCAGCGCCTGCTTTGCCGTCGGTTTCAGCAGTAGCTGCAACTTCGCAGCGGCCGCCTTCGTCACCTTTAGCAGCAACAGGAGCACCAGGAGTAGCTACTTCGATGCCTGGCATATCGCTCAGAGCTTTGAAGTATTCGTAGCGTTTCATGTAGTCTTCTTCGATCTGAGCACGGAGACGCTTGGATTCTTCTGGTGCCATTTTTTCGAGCAGAGCGTAACGGTTTTCGCCAGAGAGGAATTCCTGGATCTGACCGTTAGGAGCTTTGGACTCGTAAGCAAACGGGTTCTTGCCTTCGTCAGCGAGAACTGGGTTGTAGCGGTAAAGTGGCCAGTAACCAGTTTCTACTGCGATTTTTTCTTCTTCGATGGATTTGCCCATACCTTTACGGATACCCTGGTTGATACAAGGTGCGTAACAGATAACGATGGACGGACCGTCGAATGCTTCAGCTTCTTTGAATGCCTTGATAACCTGGTTCATGTTAGCACCCATGGATACGGATGCTACGTAAACGTAGCCGTAAGACATTGCGATAAGACCGAGGTCTTTTTTACCAACTTTCTTACCGGAAGCTGCCATTTTCGCGATGGAGCCGAGTGGTGTAGCTTTAGAAGACTGACCACCGGTGTTGGAGTACACTTCGGTATCCATTACGAGAATGTTGATGTCTTCGCCGGAAGCGAGAACGTGGTCAACGCCGCCGAAGCCGATGTCGTATGCCCAACCGTCACCACCGAATACCCAAACGGATTTTTTGGTGAAGAGGTCAGCCATGGAGTAGAGTTCGTGTGCGATAGCACTGTGTTCTACGCCAGCTTCGATAAGTGCGAGGATTTCTTCACCTGCAGCAGCAGATGCTTCGCCCTGACCTTTAACTTCAAGCCAAGCCTGAAGAGCGTCTTTGAGCTGTGCACTTTCAACGGTGTCGATAGCTTCTTTTACAACGTCTTCAAGTTTGTTGCGACGCTGAGTGTAAGCCATACCCATACCGTAACCAAATTCAGCAGCGTCCTCGAAGAGGGAGTTACCCCAAGCAGGGCCGTGACCGTTTTTGTTTACAGTGTACGGGGTGGTAGGTGCAGATGCACCCCAAATGGAAGAACAACCGGTTGCGTTAGCGATGATCATACGCTCACCGAACATCTGGGTGAGGAGTTTAACGTATGGAGTTTCACCACAACCCGCACATGCGCCGGAGAATTCCATCAGAGGCTGCTGGAACTGAGAGCCTTTGAGGGAGTCGCGGGACATGAGGGAATCTTTGATTTCGATTGCTTCTTCAGCGTAAGCAAGGTTAGCAGCCTGATCGTCAACCTGAGTTTCGATTGGCTTCATAACGAGTGCTTTTTCTTTAGCAGGACAAACGTTAGCACAAGAACCACAACCGAGGCAGTCTTCTGCGTAAACCTGCATGCGGTACTTCAGACCTTTTACTTCTTTGCCTTTCGCATCGAGAGTAGTGAAGGTTGCTGGAGCATCAGCGAGTTCTTCGTCAGTAGCGAGTACAGGACGAATAGCAGCATGAGGACAAACGTAGGAACAGCGGTTACACTGAATGCAGTTTTCCTGAACCCATTCAGGTACGAGGATAGCTACGCCACGTTTTTCAAATGCTGCGGTACCAACAGGGAAGAGTCCGTCCGGTTCGAAGGCGGAAACAGGGAGTTTGTCACCTTTCTGTGCAAGGATAGGACGAACAACGTTGGTGATGAATTCAGGTGCGTCACCGTTGCAAGCGCATTCATCAGAAGCGGTTGCCCAGTCAGCAGGAATTTTAACTTCAACGAGAGCGTCAACAGCTTTATCAACAGCGTCAACGTTCATTTTAACGATGTGGTCACCTTTCTTACCGTATGCTTTCTGGATAGAATCTTTCAGAAGAGCAACAGCCTGTTCGAAAGGCATTACGTTAGCAAGCTTGAAGAATGCAGTCTGCATAACCATGTTGATGCGACCGCCAAGACCTACTTCAGATGCAATCTTAACAGCATCTACGTTGTAGAACTTGATGTTCTTAGCTGCGAGAGTACGCTTCATGGAAGCAGGGAGGTGTTCGTTCATTTCCTCTGGAGACCAGTTGGAGTTCAGAACGAAAGTACCGCCGTCTTTGATTCCGTCGAGAAGGTCGTACTGGTTAACGTATGCAGACTTGTGACAAGCAACGTAGTCAGCAGCGTTAACAAGGTAAGTGGACTGAATCTTTTCGTTACCGAAACGAAGGTGAGATACAGTGAAGCCGCCGGACTTTTTGGAGTCGTAAGCGAAGTAACCCTGTGCGTACATATCGGTGTTGTCACCGATGATTTTGATAGCCTGTTTGTTAGCACCAACAGTACCGTCAGCACCGAGACCGAAGAACTTACACTGAACAGTGCCAGCAGGAACGGTGTCGAGTACGTCGCCAACAGCGAGGGAAGAACGGGAAACGTCATCGGTAATACCAACAGTGAAGTGGTTTTTAGGACCGGTAACTTTCATGTTCTCGTAAACTGCGAGTACGTCAGCAGGGGTGAATTCTTTAGAACCGAGACCGTAGCGGCCGGAAAGAATCACTGGCATTTCGCCGTGTTCTTTAAATGCAGCGCAAACGTCAAGGTAAAGAGGATCGCCGATAGCGCCTGGTTCTTTAGTACGATCAAGAACAGTGAAGATTTCTGCAGTAGCAGGAACAACTTCGAGCATGTGCTTGATGGAGAACGGACGGTAAAGACGAACTTTAAGGAGACCTACTTTTTCGCCTTTTTCGGTGAGGTAGTTAACTACTTCTTCGATAGCTTCGTTACCAGAGCCCATACATACGATAACGCGCTCTGCTTCTTCGTGGCCAACGAATTCGAAAGGCTTGTAGGAACGACCGGTGATGCTTTCAACTTTAGCCATTGCATCGATAACTGCTTCAGGAACAGCATCGTAGAATGGGTTACAAGCTTCACGAGCCTGGAAGTAAATATCTGGGTTCTGAGCAGTACCGCGAAGGTGTGGGTGCTCAGGATTCATTGCGTTCTGACGGAAAGCTTCAATTTTCTCGAAGTTAACTACTTTTTTGATGTCTTCGTAGTCGATAACTTCAATTTTCTGAAGTTCGTGAGAAGTACGGAAGCCGTCGAAGAAGTGACAGAAAGGAACGCTGGTTTCGATTGCTGCAAGGTGAGCAACGAGAGCCATGTCCATAGCTTCCTGTACGGAGTTGGAACACAGGAATGCAAAGCCGGTCTGACGACAAGCCATTACGTCCTGATGGTCACCGAAGATGGAGAGTGCGTGTGATGCAAGAGCACGCGCAGAAACATGGAAAACGCCAGGGAGAAGCTCACCAGCAATTTTGTACATGTTAGGGATCATGAGCAGGAGACCCTGAGACGCTGTAAATGTAGAGGTCAGCGCACCTGCTGCGAGACAGCCGTGTACCGCGCCAGCCGCACCAGCTTCGGACTGAAGCTGACGGATGGAAACTGTCTGGTTAAAAATGTTTTTCTTGCCGGCAGCAGCCCAGTCATCAGCAGCTTCTGCCATGTTGGAGGATGGGGTGATCGGGTAGATCGCAGCTGTATCACTTAAAGCGTACGCAATATGTGCAGCAGCTGTGTTACCATCCATAGTTTTCATAGTCTTGGCCATTAGAGTAACTCCTTTATGTAGCCTGAAAGCATGTGGGTCATGCTATCCTGCTTTTTCCTGTTCGCTGCCTCTGCAGAGCAGACGGCCTGAAATGCGGGTTTATCCCCGCCCCACATTTCACGAAGGAAAAAAACAGGGTGATCGGGTTAACCAATACAAAAGATATGCCACTTGTGTGATTTTTTAGAATCTCAAACAAATCAAACGGTTACATGGTAAGACGGTTGGAGTGAGATTTTATAAATCACGATAGTGTCCGAAAAATAAGACACGTTCTAATCTATCTGCTCCGAATCACGCGGTAAACCGCGGGTTCATTGATTCTTTGCAAATAAAATTAAACGGTTATCATGTCCTAAATATCAGACAACTATAACATCGTTGCTCCTTCTACAACAAAATGAGTACACAAACAATGGTTGTTTACGGAAAGTTCGCGTTTATTTTTGCTTGTTTTATCAATCTTGTTTTATAAGGAGATATTATACTTTTTAAGCAACGCATATAGGTGGGAGCGGGATAATCCCGAAGTTTCCAACATTTCTTGAATGTTAGATCCATGTTCTGCGATTAGCTGTAAAAGGTACTTCTTTTCCATGTCCGATTTAAACTGTCGAAGGGTCGGCAGTGAGTCGAACGAAAATGAAACCGGTGTTCCGGACTTCTGGTCTGATTTTTCAGACACAGGTGCCAAAACACTCTCCGCTGTCTGATTTTCCGTTCCGCGTACCAGCCCTGCCTGAGCAATCTTAATACGAATGTCAGCAGGCAGATGACGGGCATAGAGAACAGATTCAGAGCCGGCAGCAACTAACGCCTGTTCAAGGGCGTTAAAAAGCTCGCGAACGTTTCCCGGCCAATCATATTTTGCAAGGGTCGGGAAAAAATCCGCAGAAAAAGTTTTTACTGGAATACTGTATTGCTTACAAAGTTGTTCAATACGGAATTTTGAAAGCAATTCTAAATCGTCATTACGAAGACGTAACGCGGGGAGCTCAATGTGTACAGTTTTAAGACGGAATAAAAGATCCTGACGGAATTCACCTTGTTCCACCATTTCTTCCAAATTTCGGTTTGTTGCAGAAACAAGTCTGAAATTACTTTTTTCTTCAACCGTTCCGCCGACAGGGCGAAATACTCGCTCCTGAAGGAACCGCAGGAACGACTTTTGGATAGTGAGCGGCATCTCGCCAACTTCGTCCAGAAACAATGTGCCGTTATCGGCCAGCTTTACAAGGCCGTCTTTGTCTGTCTGCGCACCGGTGAAAGCACCTTTTTTATGCCCGAAAAGTGTGGATTCCAGCAGTGTTTCTGTAAGAGCCGCACAGTCAACTACAACAAAATCGCCTTGTGTGCGTTTGCTGTTTGCGTGAATGGTGCGTGCTGTCAGCTCTTTGCCTGTGCCTGTCTCTCCGGTGATGAGAACGTTGGCATCAGTTGAGGCAGCTTGCGCCATTAAATTGAAACAGTTTCGGATAATAGAACTGGTTCCCACCATGTGGGCAATTTCCAGCGGTTTTGCATCGCTGCTTTTTTCTTTTTTTTCCTGACGATACTTTAAAACACGGCGAAGCGTCTGAGTAATTTCCTTAATGGATGCAGGTTTTACAAGGTAGTCCCAAACTCCCCGCTGGATAGCTGTTTCAGCTCCGGCAGGGTCACCGTCGCCAGTAAGGATAATGACTTCCGGCGGGTTGTCGAAGTGCGAAATATCAGAAAGATAGTCCAGCCCGTTTCCGTCAGGAAGCCGGACATCAAGGAAGAGCACGTCAAATTCACGCTTGCGCAGCAGATCAAATCCCTGTGCTATGGTTTGCGCTGTGGCACAGTCATACTGAAGGCGTGAGAGAAGACTTTCAAAGGTCTCACAGATATTAATGTCATCATCAATAATAAGAATGTTGGGCATGCTCAATTTTCCGAAACGTTGAGGTGATCAACGCCCCCCGGGGGCGGTAAAGTGTTTGGTTACTGCAACGGATGCAATACAGAAGTAATTGCTTTGGCAATTATCGAACTGTTGTACGGCTTACTGACAAGGGTTTTAATTGAAGCGATTTCTTCTGCACCCTTGGCGGCAATATTTCGACCGGAAACCATAATCACTGGAAGGTTCGGAGCAGCAAGACTAATATGTTTAGCCAGCTCAAGGCCGTTAAGTTCCGGCATGTCGAAGTCGGTAATAACCAAATCCCATGCTTCAGGAGTTTCACTGACCATAGTAGCAGCTACCGCAGCATTGGCTATGGGGTCAACCTCGTACCCTAAGTTTCTGAGAACTCTCGGGATTGTCTCAAGCTGGTCGGGATCGTCTTCTACAAAAAGAATGCGTCCTTCACCCTGAAAAATGCTTTCCGTCAGCTGGTCATCCGCTTCCTGAACAGGCTTGTCAATGTGCGGCAGATAAATGGTGAACGCAGTGCGGACAAACGGGATGCTGCTTACTTCAACACCGCCACCATGACCTTTAATAATGCCGAGCACAACAGACAGGCCCAAACCGGTTCCTTCTGTCTTTCCTTTGGTCGTAAAGAACGGGTCAAATATTTTGTCTTGAATTTCAGACGTAATACCCGGTCCGTTATCTTCGATTACAAGCGTAAAGTATTCTCCTTCCGGAATGTTTACCTGACTGGCTTTTTCTTCAGTCAGATTCACCCTGTCTACTTCCAGACGGAGTTTGCCGCCGTGCTCACGTAGTGCCTGAAACGAGTTTGTACACATGTTCATGATGATCTGGTTCATCTGGGTCGGATCACCAAAGGTATGGGCATGGTCAACATGGTATTCTGTTTCAATAGTAATGTTACGCGGCAGGGAAGCTGATACAAGCCCGACAGACTCGTTAACCACGTCGATAATATCGGTGGTGCGGAATCCGGCAACAGAAGGTTTGCTGAATGTCAGAATTTTCTTAACAAGACTGCTTCCGTGCTGGGCTGCCCGTAAAGCACGGGCAAGGTCGTTGCAGGTTAATGTCTCCTCATCAATATCAATAAGTGCCAGCTCTACCGAGTTGATGATGGAGGTCAAAA
Source organism: Halodesulfovibrio sp. (assembly GCF_015482765.1). GTDB lineage: Bacteria > Desulfobacterota > Desulfovibrionia > Desulfovibrionales > Desulfovibrionaceae > Halodesulfovibrio. The sequence goes on along the minus strand of NZ_JADMLB010000070.1, from coordinate 48,173 downwards.
TATTGTTGAAGTCGTGGGCAATACCGCCGGCAAGGGTGCCGATAGCTTCCATTTTTTGAGACTGCAATAACTGGCGCTCAAGGTTGATCCGCTGTGTGATGTCTTCGGCTGTGGTCAGCATACCGACAACTTCACCCTTGTCACCGTGTAATGGTAATCGGTTGATCTCCAGCCATACAAGATTGCCGTCTTTATCTGTGATCCGCTCTTTGGATTTCAGTTGAGGGATGTTGTGGGCAAGCACCATGTTTTCTGACTGTTGCATGGCCAGAGCATCCTGTTTGTCAAAAAGGAACTCTGCATCTGTTTTTCCGATAAGCTCGCGGGCATGGTTGATGCCGAAAAACTTGTCAAAGGAACGGTTGCTGCCCATGTAGCGGAATGTATTGCTTTTCCACGATACAAGCTGTGGAATGTTGTCCATAACGGATTGCAGCATCCGCTCTGAATTACGTAATGCTTTTTCAGCCCGTTTACGGGTGGTGATGTTTTCAGAGAAGCCTTCGAGCAGTTCTATATTATTGAGTCGGTCGCGGATAACACGCACAGACATATTCGCTGCAATGGTTGTGTTATCAGGACGCATGAGAGTGCGCTCGAATGTCAAAATCTCGTTAGCCCGTGCTTTGTGGAAGTCTACATCCAGTAATAATTCATCAAGGGCATTATTTTCATGCGCCATGAACTCTTCAGGCGTAGTGTACCCGTTCATTCGTGCAAATGCTGTGTTTACGTCGACAAATGCACCGGAAGGGCGAACTCGGAAAATGCCCAGCGGAGAGTTTTCAAAGATAGAACGGTATTTTTCTTCAGCAAAGCGTAAGCGGTCTTCTGCTTTTTTGCGGTCAGTAAAGTCGAAGATAACGCCTACCATGCCGGTAATTTCTCCGCGCGCGTTCACGTTTGTAGCTTTGTGCAACAGAATGTTGTGCACACTGCCCTCGCGGGAGGAGATGGTCTGTTCGTAAATGGACTCACCCTGATCGTTCAGCAACTGATGGTCTACAGGATGCTGAAGCTGCGAAAGTCCGAACTCCTGCAACTCCCACTCATTACAGTTCAAAATGTCGTCGCGCTTGATGTCGAAGAATTTTTCAAATGCAAGGTTACATTCTTTATAGCGTCCGAATTTGTCTTTGGAATAAATTGGAATAGGGATGGTATCCATAAGCAGACGCAGAAAGGTGAGCTGGTCTTTGATCTTCTGCTCAACGGATTTTTTCTCCACAATATTCATCACCAACAGCACAAGCGTAATGGTAAGCAAAATAAGACTGACAATAATTGTCCAGAATACCTGCTTATTCAGTTCATAGAATCTGCTTGGAGCGTTAATCATAATTGCTGGAGCAGGAAGCTCACGTTCACTCAAGTGAAGACGTTTGAGTTCGTTGTAGTCAAACGCCCATGGAGATTCAGTCTTGGATATGACCGGAAGATCGCTAGCGGGGGTGCCATCAAGAATCTGTAAACCAAGCTCCGCAGCTTTTTGTCCGTCGGTTAAGCCGGAGATAAGGCGTCCGCCTAGAATACCGTGACCTAACAGGAATCGCCAGTTTGAGTAGAGCGGGGCACTGGTGCTGTCATGCACTTTTTGCAGAAGTTCCTGCGCAGAATAAAATTGACCGTCAATTTCCCGATACATCGGAATAAAGTAGAAAAAGGTGTCCGGTGGAACCTGTTGTACACGGCGGATAATCTCTCTGTGCGGTAAGTCCGTCCAGAATTGAACCTTCAATCCCTTGTCAATTTTCGGAAGACCTTCAATTACCTGTTTGCGAATAGCTCTACCGGTAACGGATTCGTCACCGATAACAATCATCTGTTTCAGACTCGGGTGCATTTCTAATGCAAGACGGATGTTTGAAGCGACATCAAACGTCTCCATAACACCTGTTATTTCTTTGCTTTTTATCCAGTCAGGCTTAAAATCGTTCACACCGACAAAGACAATGGGAACATCTGGGAAAAGTTCTTCCCCGTATGTATTGATGAAATTAAAGGCGTCGTTGTCAGAAACAGCAATTAGATCAAATTTAGTGTCGGCAAACTTACGACGGAACAGATCCATGACATGCGTCACTGCCTGTTCGTAAGGAAATTTTTTGGAATCGAGATATTCAACCTGCAACATTATGGAATAAGGGCTTTCCATAATACGTTGCTTAAAGCCTTCGAGCAGGTTGTCCGACCATGCGTAGCCGTTGTGGTAGGAGTTGAGGTACAGAATGTTTTTGCGCTGTTTTGTTTGCGAGGCAGGATTGGCAACCGCACCGGAAACTGTCAGTAAAACAGCGAACAGTGCTATACCTATAAGATGTAAAATTCGTGTACCCATACCCGATCCCTCATATGCTCAACTAATGTATTGCATGCAAAACTTCCTGCAAACAGCCGGAGGGAGCCTTTTTTTACCAATTTTGTTGCATCCCCCTCGCCTCATGTACCGTTTATTCACTCAATTGTCATCTTCCCTAAAGCGGCGAATTTTTGACAATAGTAAAAATATTACTGTAAAAATAATATGTTATAAAAATGGCAAGCTCCTTGCTATAAGTCTTCGCAAAGACAATTACGTGGCGTTCCGAATAGATAGAGTGCCCATTCAGGAGGACTGCAATGTTATTTTTGCTTGGTGGAAATGATAAAAAGCCGACACAGGCTGAACAGGCTCGTACCGAAAATATGGAACGTGTGAAGGACTTATTTCTTGCCGGCCGTTTCCCTGTAGTAACTACTGAAGTGCTGGAAGGACGCGCTATCGGAAAAGTTCTCGGGTTGGTTGCTTGTCGCGGATATGATTCTGACGATGCATTTTTCGGCATGACAGCACGCGCAGTAAACAAAGGCGCACAAGCCATTATCGGATATCAGGAAAACGTTGCGTTTCATCCGGATGGCAGCAAATATTTCTCTTGCTACGGCACTGCTGTGCAGTTTGACCGTTCAAAGCGAGTTTAAGGCATACGTATAGTCCGACTGGTTGCTTCACGTTAGACTGCGTTGCTTTACCCTTGCGGCTTGCTGCAATATTCCCCCCCCCCCGAAAAGACCTACCTAGGTTATGCAGCAGGCCGTAAGGTAAATTTCTTTAACAGTCCTTGTAGCAGAGACTGTTAAAGAAATAAAAAAATCCCGAATCACTCAGTGATTCGGGATTTTTCTGTTTATGAACGGAACCGCGTTACAACAGGCTATTCAGAATCTTCTTCCAAACTGCGAGTGTAGCGACAGGTTTTTTCAGGACACGCAATGTGTTTGCCGCGTGCCTTTGTTGTTTTGATCGTCAGCAATTTGGATTCACACTGCGGACATTCTTCCTCAACAGGGTAGTTCCACAATGCGTAGTCACACTGCGGGTATCTGCTGCAAGAGTAGAAGATTTTACCGGAGCGTGAAGATTTTTCAACGATTTCACCTTCGTTACATCGTGGGCATTTAATACCTGTAGAGAACGGTTTTGCATGCTTGCATTCAGGGTATCCGGTACAGGCAATAAAACGTCCGCCGGTTCTGGTACGTTTGAGAACCAGATCTTTGCCGCAATCAGGGCATTCGCCCATTTTCTGTAATTCTTCTTTAGGGCGTTCTACGAGAACAACATTCCCGTTTTCATCGCGCGTAAAGTTCGAAGTATTCTTACAGTCCGGATAGCCGGAGCAGGCAAGGAATGTTCCGGCTTTACCGAATTTAATCATCATCGGCTTGCCGCATTCGGAACAGGTCAGCTCAGTTTCCAAACCCTGTTTTACAGACTCCATTTCTTTGGCAGCCTTTTCAAGGGTTGGATTGAAGTCGTTCATGAAGTCAGTCATGAGCTGAGTCCAGTTCAATGTGCCCTCTGCAACGTTATCGAGCAGAGTCTCCATTTGCGCAGTAAAACGAACATCCATAAGGGTGGAGAAATGTTTTACCAGCTGCTGGCAGACAACACGACCGAGGTCTGTCGGCACAAAGTTCTTTTCTTCAAGCTGTGCATAGCCACGGTCGAGCAGTGTCGAGATAATGGCAGCATATGTAGATGGACGGCCGATACCCAATTCTTCCATTTCGCGTACAAGAGACGCTTCAGAGAATCGTGCAGGCGGCTGTGTAAATTTTTGTTCCTTATCGAGCTTGATGAGTCGGATATCCTGACCTGCTTCAAGCTTCGGCAACTCAACGGAGTCTTCCTTGGTTTTTTGCGGAGAAGCCGCAAGGAAGCCGGGGAAGAGCATGCGTTCGCCTTTTACACGCCAAGTGCTTGCAAGAGCGTCTGCATTGTCGATAGTTGCAGGATTCGGTGCAGCAGCAATAGTTACCGTGGTATCATGGAATTGAGCTGCTGCCATCTGGGATGCCATAAAGCGGGACCAGATAAGGGAGTACAGAGCATGCTGTTCACGCGGGAGCAGAGTACGCACTGAGTCCGGAGTAATAGAGGCGTCAACAGGACGGATAGCTTCGTGAGCGTCCTGCGCGCTGGATTTTGTTTTAAAGAAGCGCGGTTTTGCCGGAACATATTCCTTACCGTAAAGGGAAAGAATGAGTTCTTTTGCAGCATCGCGTGCGTCATCAGCAATACGTACGGAGTCAGTACGCATGTAGGTGATAAGTGCTGTTGTACCTTTATCGCCAAGTTCAACACCTTCATAAAGGCGCTGAGCAATGGACATGGTACGCTTGGCAGAATAGCCGTGACGCTGACTTGCTGCCTGCTGAAGTGTAGAAGTGATGAACGGCGGCAGCGGCTGACGGCTGCGTTTTTTCTCTTCTACTTTTTCTACGGTCATTTTGGAGGCAAGAACAGCTTCCTGAAGCGCATTTGCTGCTTCTTCATTCGGCACAACTGCTTTCTTACCGGCAATCTGATGCAACAGAGCTTTGAATGGCGGCGGAGTTTCGCCTTCCATTTCAGCTTTGAATACCCAGTACTCTTCTGGATCAAAAGCATAGCGTTCTGCTTCACGTTCAACAATAAGACGTAACGCAACAGACTGCACACGACCGGCAGAGATACCGCGTTTTACTTTGTTCCACAGCAGCGGGGAAAGCTTGTACCCCACAAGGCGGTCAAGAATGCGACGAGCCTGCTGTGCATCAAAAAGGTTTTCGTTCAGTTCTTTAGGATGCTCAAGTGCTTCACGAACCGCGCGGGCGGTAATCTCGTTAAACTGGATACGCTTTGCATTGGGATTTTCTTTCTTGATAATCTCAGCAATATGCCACGCAATAGCCTCCCCCTCGCGATCGGGGTCGGGAGCAAGGAAAACGTGATCAGCTTTCGCTGCTGCTTCTTTCAGTGTGGAAACAACTTTCTGTTTACCCTGAATGATCTGATACTTCGGCTTGTAGTTTTTGTCTTCGTCAACGCCGAGGTCTTTTTTAGGCAAATCTCGCACGTGACCTACACTGGCGTGCACCATGTAGTTACGGCCAAGGAACTTCTTAATTGTTTTCACCTTTGCGGGTGATTCCACGATGATCAGGTCTTTTCCCATTGAATGTCCTGTTTCCGATGTTGGTTAAGGAATACCTGGCACCACAAAGAAATCAATAGGTGTACCAGATGCTAAGCGTTTTTCCGTTAAGGGAAGATACGGCAAATGCTGTCAGCGTCAAGTGCCGATTTTCTAAAATTATGATTACAACGGTATATGTTCCTGAAGAACAATGCAAAATTTCCGGCTTTTCTATCGTTGTCTCTATATTACAAAATGATTGCAGTAAGGAAATGATACAGGTTGAGAAGTTGCTGTTACTGAAACAGGATCTATTACAGCAGTTAATGGTGTTCAATTTACTGACATTTTGTTCGATAACTAAAGTGAGTGATTACTATCGGAAAGCCTCTAGCCCACGGATTATAACGAGTCTAACGAGTTGGCATTCTAATTGCTGAATAGGAGCCGTACGTTGTCGAGCTCGGGGGAGCTTTAGGAGGAATATTATGTCTGTTACCCAAATCTCAATGACGCAGGTTCAGGGAGCCCTGCAGCATTCTAAGAGACGCAATGGTGCGAATTTACTTAATGATGCTGCATCTGATAACGGCATGAGCCGCTTCGAAGCCTTGCTTAGAGAACCGCAGCAGATTGCGGATGCCATGGCATCAACGCAATCTACGAATACTGCGGCGTTACCTATTCAATATCAATATTTTGGACTGACAGAAGCAGAGAAGTCAGCACGTTCAGGAATGAACCTGCGTAACGTTTCTGCTCTGGCAACACTTATCAACACATCGTCCGTAGAGCCGACTGTATTAAGCGGTGCGCTCAAAGCATTGACAGAAGCAGCTGAAAAAAATCAGCTCGAGACAGCTTCTGCCAGTGGTATTCCAGTTAATCTGGAAGGAATGATGAGTCGGGAAATTGTCAGTGAAGCTGTAAAAAGCACAGTTCAAGCCTCTGAAAGCGCTATGGGTGATAGTGCTGATCAGAATGAGGCAAACAGGGTAGAACCTGTTGTAACTAATGAAGTTCGTGGTTCATTAGCTACAATGTTCGAATCCGGCGCAGCCGGAAATATTGCTGCCATTGGCTACGATGCAACGGGCGGAACATCATATGGTAAATACCAGTTCTCCTCCGCGCGCGGAACAATGGACGATTTTTTGACATATCTTGATACACATGCATCGGATATTTCACTGCATTTGCGAGCAGCCGGTGATGTGAATACAGGTTCAAGACAAGGCGAAATGCCAACAGCTTGGCAGGAAGTAGCAAGCATTGATCCTGTACGGTTTGAGAAAATGCAGGATGCCTTCATGCAGTCCCGCTACTTCACACCGGTGGCGAGCGTGCTTCAGGATAAAATGAACGTGGCTCGCATGAGCAGTGCCATGGAAGAAGTGTTACTTTCCACTTCTCTCCAGCACGGGCCTAGCGGCGCAGTAAAAATCTTTGCAAAAGCTTTTGGCGCAACAGGCGGCTTCTCAGAAGAGATGCAGGAAGCGTTTATTAAAAACGTATACGCACAGCGCACAAAAGAGTTTGCTACCTCTTCACCTCAGATTCAGGCAAGTGTGCAGAGCAGACTTAATGCCGAGCTGACCGTGGCGTTATCTATGCTTGCATAAGGTGAAAACGTTGGCATATCCGAAAATAACCGACTCATATTTTTGACAACGGTTACATGACGGAACGTTGACCACTCTATAGACTAGCAACCTATGCATCATATTGTATGTAGAAGGGACATCTGAAAAGATGTCCCTTTTTTTTATGGTATTTCAGCATGATGAAAAGAGAATGGAAACTTTTGATCTATCCACTTGACCCGTGGAGGCTTCTGCCTTAATTACATATGAACACATATTCATACGTAATTTTATTTCAGAGGTAATATATGGAAATTGCATTACAATACGTAACAGAAGTCTGGGAGATCCTGCTGGAAGCTGCCCCGTACGTTCTGTTCGGCTTCTTTGTCGCTGGGTTGCTGAAAGGTTTTCTGCCTGATGATTTTGTAGCACGTCACCTTGGTAGTAAAACAAAAGGAGCAGTCGTTAAAGCTTCTTTGTTCGGTATTCCACTTCCTTTATGTTCTTGCGGTGTTATCCCTGCCGCGGCAGGGCTTCGTCAGCAAGGTGCAAGTAAAGGGGCTACCACTTCCTTTATGATTTCAACTCCGGAAACAGGTGTAGACTCTATTGCAATCACCTATGCGCTGCTTGATCCTATTATGACAATTGTCCGTCCGTTTGCTGCATTTATTTCTGCTCTTACAGCAGGGACACTCGTAGATATGTTTCCTGAAAAGCCTAAACCGGGAAAAGTGGAGTTCACGCCGCTTAACTTCAAGCCTACAACTCTTGAGAAAGAGGAATGCACTTCAGGCTGCTGCTCATCGCATTCTGTGGGAAATACGTTTAAAGAAAAATTTACCTCCGGTATGCAGTTTGCCTTTGGTGAGTTGGTTGCAGATATCGGAAAATGGCTGCTCATCGGTATTTTGATTGCTGCTGTTGTTTCAACCTTCCTGCCGGTAACATTCTTTCAGGATTACGTAGGCGACGGTCTTTTGAGCATGATCCTTATGGTCTTCATCGGTGTACCGATGTACGTCTGTGCAACAGCGTCAACACCAATCGCTGCCGCATTAGCTTTGAAGGGACTTTCACCGGGCGGCGCACTTGTTTTTCTTCTGGCTGGGCCAGCAACAAACGCAGCGACAATCACTGTTGTGGCACAAACCCTCGGTAAGCGTGTTGCGATGATTTATGTTTCTTCCATTGCTGTAACATCCGTGATTTTGGGGCTCGCCGTAAACTGGCTTTACGCAAAACTTGGTCTGTCCGTATTTTCTTGGATTAACAATGTGGAAGCACATGAGCACGGCATTATCGCCTATGCCTCAGCAATTCTTTTGCTCTTCCTTGTCGGTCGTCAGTTTATTAAACGCCGTGGACATCATCATGGTGAGACTTGCGGCTGTCATTAAGACATAGTTGCCTTTGAATCATAAAAAAAGCCACGCATAGCGTGGCTTTTTTTGTTTCTTCGAGATGATTGTTGTTAAACAATCGCTTTGTCCAGCGCAGCATCAACGTGTGCTTGTACTGTATCGATTAACGGTACGCCGCATTCGGTAGATTTGAGCAGCAGCCCGATTTCGGTACAACCGAGAACAACAGCTTCAGCCCCGTTCTCTTTAAGCGCTGCAATAACGCGCAGGTATTCTTTGCGGGTACTGTCGAGAAATTTACCATGCGCAAATTCATCAAAGATACTGTTGTGTACCACAGAGCGGTCATCTTCATTCGGTGTGATGATTTCAAGGTCATATTTTTCAGCCAGCGGCTTGCTGATAAAATCTTGTTCCATGGTGAAAGCTGTTCCGAGCAGACCAAGCTTTTTCACGTTCAGTTCGTTCGCCTTAGCAGCAATAGCGTCCGCAATATGGATAACCGGAATTTCCAACGCCCCCTGAACAGTATCTGCCACACGATGCATGGTGTTCGCACCAATCAGCACCATATCTGCACCGCCTGCTTCAACATTCAATCCTGCCTGTGCCAGTTTGGTGCCTACAGAAACCCAGTCGTCTTTGCTGATAAGCTCACGGAATTCGGCAAAATCAACACTGTCCAGAAGGATTTTGCAGGAATGCAGCCCGCCGAGGCGGTTGCGTGTTTCTTCATTTAAGAGGCGGTAGTATTCAATAGTAGAACCCCATGTCATTCCGCCTAATAATCCGATCTTTTTCATGAAAATATCCTTTGAACTTATGTGAAAACATGTTTTGTGAAATAAGCTGTGTCTTTGCATAAGCTGCATGGAATGTAAAATATGTTTTATAAAACATAGTGTTACCGGATTGGTTTGGTAGGAAATGAGTAACGGAATGCAAGACGCGCAGGATATCTGAGTACACGGTTCCGGTATGAACAGCGGGAACTTCAGCTAAGCTTTGTCCATGCTCTTTATGGAGTTAGGCTTGACATTATTTGAAGAGGCAATCAATCTCGCTGAATCTATATGTTTGGAGTGCAAAATATGAAAAAGGTAGTTGTATCATTTCTCGGCAAAGATGGTCCGGGAGTCGTACATGCGGTCTCCAGCCTGCTTACAGGTCTGGAGTGCAACATTAATGAAGTAAGCCAAACTATCCTGCATAGTGAGTTTGCCGCTATCGTCATCGCAGAAATGCCGGACGGTACCACCGTAGACTCTTTGCAGGAAGCACTGGTGAAAGGGCTTGCTGAACGACAGGTAGACCTCAGTGTTACAGCACGCCTTTACGACGGTAGGAGCTGGACAGCTGAAGATCCACAATCGTTTGTGGTCAGCGTAGACGGGCCGGATCAACACGGGCTCGTAGCGGCAATCTCAGGTATTCTGGGAGAGCACAATGTGAATATTGCCAACCTGAAAGCTATTGTCCCTGCCGATCAGCCGGACGGACATGCCCTCATTGTTTTTGAGGTTATTGTTCCCGGTTCCGTGGAGCTTGCGGCTCTGCGTGATGCATTGAATACTAAAGCGGAGGAACTTTCTCTTCGCGTCAGTCTTCAGCACAGGGATATTTTCGAAGCAGTGCACAGGGTTCAACCTGTGTAGCTTCAGGCAGGTGACAACTACTGGGAAATTTTTGTCACCGTCTGTGTAAGATGAGTTTTTTAGCTATCATTTTATAAGGAAAAAAGATGCTTTCAGATCGCGAAGTGCTCAGCACGCTGGCAATGCTCCGAAACGAGCATTTGGATGTTCGTACCGTAACCCTTGGTGTCAGCCTTTTTGACTGTGCAAGCCACGACTTTGACGTGTTTGCAGATCGGGTTCGTACCAAGATCAGACATTATTCAAAAAAGCTTGTGGCTACTTGTAATGAAGTGGGCGACAAGTACGGTATCCCTATCGTTAACAAACGCATCAGTGTAAGCCCTATGGGCGTTGTCTGTGCATCATACACGCCGGAACAGATGGTAAAAGCGTGTCAGATTCTGGACGAAGCAGCTCAGGAAGCCGGCGTAGATTTTCTCGGCGGTTTCGGTGCACTGGTAGAGAAAGGCATGACCAAAGGCGATCGTGCTCTTATTGATTCTCTTCCGGAAGCATTGGCAGTTACGCAGCGCGTGTGTTCCTCAATTAACGTTGCGTCTTCAAGAAGCGGTATTAACATGGATGCAGTGGCGCTTATGGGTCAGCGCATTAAAGACATTGCAAGCCGTACCGCGGATAAAGACGGACTTGGCTGCGCCAAGCTTGTTGTTTTTGCCAACATTCCGCAGGATGTACCGTTTATGGCTGGTGCCTACCTTGGTGTGGGTGAGCCGGAAGCGGTTATCAACGTGGGTGTCTCCGGTCCCGGCGTTGTTAAAAAAGCCATTGACCGCGCAGTGCAGGACGGCAGTGCCAAAAGTCTCGGGGATATTGCAGAAGTTATTAAACGTACCGCATTTAAAGTAACCCGCGTGGGCGAAATTATCGGTAAAGAAGTGGCAGAACGTCTCAGCCTGCCGTTCGGTGTAGCAGACCTTTCTCTGGCTCCGACACCGGAGGTAGGTGACTCCGTTGGTGAAATTTTTGAAGCCATCGGTCTGTCCTCAATCGGTGCTCCGGGTTCCACCGCAGTACTGGCAATGCTCAACGATGCAGTGAAAAAAGGCGGCGCGTTCGCATCCTCTCATGTGGGTGGATTGTCCGGTGCCTTTATTCCGGTATCAGAAGACTCCAGTATCGCGGCAGCCGCTGCTTCAGGCGCGCTGACCATGGAAAAACTCGAAGCCATGACAAGTGTCTGCTCTGTAGGGCTTGATATGGTAGCAGTACCGGGCGACACCTCCGCTTCAACCCTTTCCGGTATTATTGCCGATGAAATGGCAATCGGTATGATCAACAGCAAAACAACTGCTGTACGTATCATTCCTGTTCCGGGCAAAGGCGTGGGAGATAACGTTTCATTCGGCGGTCTTCTGGGTGAAGCGCAGATTATGGCTGTTCCGGGTGGTAACGCAGAGCCGTTTATCAACCTAGGCGGACGTATTCCTGCACCGATCCATAGTTTGAAAAACTAGCATAGTTTTTTTCATACAAAATAAAAAAGCCGTTCTGCATAAGCAGAACGGCTTTTGTTGTATGTAGTCTGTCGGAAAGGATTAACCGCAGCTGCAATCAGTGAGTGCAGTCAGAGCATATTCCTGACGCTGACGGTATTCTTCCTGTTTACCTTTGTTCCAGCGTTTAACCGGACGGTAGTAGCCTACAACACGGGTGTATACTTCAGCTTCATTACCGCAGGTAGGGCAGTTGAAGTGTTCGCCGTTGATGTAGCCGTGTTCCTTACAAATGGAGAAGGTAGGAGTTACGGAGATGTAAGGAATTTTGGTATTTGTCATCGCTTTGATGAGGTAGTTCTTTACACTTTCCGGTTCCGGTACTGCTTCGCCGAGGAAGGAGTGGAATACGGTACCGCCATTGTACAGAGTCTGAAGCTCATTCTGGTGCTCAAGAGCGTAGAATACGTCGCTTGTAAGACCTACTGGAAGCAGGGTGGAGTTGGTGTAGTAAGGAACTTCGTTACCGGCGGAAACGATGTCCGCGTAGAGGTCTTTGTCTGTTTTTGCCAGACGGTAACAAGTGCCTTCACCTGGGGTTGCTTCAAGGTTGTACAGGTTGCCGGTCTCTTCCTGGAAACGCACTGTAAGAGCGCGCAGGTGGTTGAGAACACGACGCATGAGGCGCAGACCGCTTTCAGACTCGATACCTTTACCAAGCAGGTTGAGGCATGCTTCGTGACCACCGATGAGACCGATGGTGGAGAAGTGACCTTTGTACCCGTTTTTGAGGTAACGGCGTGAGAACGGGAACATGCCTGCTTCGAGGTTCTGCTGGCAAAGTTTGCGTTTGAACTCGAGAGATTCTTTTGCCATTTCTGCGTATTCTTCAACGAGGTCGAGGAAGTCTTCTTCGTTGTGCGCAAGGTAAGCAAGTTTAGGCAGGTTCAGGGTAACAACACCGATGGAACCGGTGAGGTCGCCCGCGCCGAAGAGGCCGCCGGTTTTTTTGCGGATTTCGCGAAGGTCCATCTGCAAACGGCAGCACATAGAACGAACATCTTCCGGATTAAGGTCGGAGTTGATGAAGTTCTGGAAGTACGGAACACCGTATTTAGCAGTAAGTTCCATAAGAAGCTGAGCCGGTTTGGAATCCCAGTCAAAATCTTTGGTAACGTTGTATGTAGGAATAGGGAAAGAGAAGATACGGCCGTCTGCGTCGCCTTCGAGCATAACCTCGAGGAACGCACGGTTAATCATATCCATTTCTTTCTGGTAGTCACCGTAGGTAGTATCCTGGAATGCACCGCCGATGATGATAGGTTCTTTTGCAATATGAGCAGGAACAACCATATCAAAAGTAAAGTTGGTGAACGGGCTCTGGCCGCCCCAACGGGAAGTGGTGTTCAGGTTGTAAACAAGCTTCTGAATCTGCTGACGAACAGTCGGGTAATCGAGGTTGTCATTACGGATGAACGGAGCAAGGTAGGTATCAACGTTGTTGAATGCCTGTGCGCCGGACCATTCGTTCTGCAGGGTACCGAGGAAGTTTACAATCTGACCGCATGCGGAATCAAAGTGCTTTGCAGGTGCTGAGCAGCAGCGACCTTCAAGGTTGAAACCTTCAAGCAGCAGATCACGCAGGCTCCAGCCGGAGCAGTAACCGGCGAGGCCGAAGGAAAGATCGTGAATGTGGAAGTACCCGTGGGTGTGTGCCTGACGGATTTCTTCCGGGTATTTTTCGAGCACGTAACGAGCCTGAACAGAACCAGCCATATGCAGGATAAGACCCTGAAATGAGTGACCCATGTTGGAGTTTTCGTTAACGCGCCAGTCGCTACGGTCAAGGTAGCTTTCGATCATGCTGGAAACGTCAAAGTAAGCCTGATCTTGAGTGCGCATTTCGCGGCGTTTTTCACGGTAAATAATGTAACGCTCTGCTACAGCGTACAAGCGAGCTTCCATGAGTACTTGTTGAACAGTGTCTTGTACTTGCTCTTGTTCAGGAGCTTCTACATTTGCAAGTTTTTCTTCAACTTTGCGTGCAAGTCTTTTGGAAAGAAGTGGGTCTTTGATACCACTGCTTTTGAGTGCTTTGAGGATAGCTTGGGCAATTCGTTCGAGGGACCAAGTTTCGATGCAACCGTCTCGCTTGAGAATCTGTTTGGGCATTACAACTCCGGACGTCATAAAAGTGCATGGCAAAAGAAAGGCACACGAAAAGAACGCATGCGTTGCGATAGCAATTCGACATCTTGCAGCCTGATGTGTGTACGCAACGGCAGAACCCTTACATACGCAGGCACAGGTTATATTATTGTGATTAAATACCGGTTGTACGCTTATACCGGTAGGGCTTCAGGAAGGGGGCTGGCTTTCTTACTGTACGCGCCGTGGGTGGCTGCTTCATAAAACAAGAGTAAGATTACAGCGGCAGGACCGCACCGGATTTTTACCGGATTTCCTTTGCGCCTTTCGGCTCCTGAAGGAGTATTCTTTGGGTGCCCAAGAGCTAACAAAAAGCCTGTTTTGCATCAAGTATGGAGTTGTAAATTTAGGGTAAATTCACATGTTATCCACAGCTTAGCCTGTTGAATTGTATGGAGTATTTTTTTTACGCACAAATTCATACCTCAGAGTTTCGTAAACGTGATTGATTACTCACTAATTGAGCCTTACATTGAGGTGAAAATCGCTCTCAAAGCCCTGCAAACTGTGACTTGGGTTACATAAAAAGGACTAAAAAGCGGTTACACTCAGGTGTTGTATTATTCTAATTAGTTGTGCTTTAGCTTTTAAAAAATGAGCAAAATGTGTAAAAAGTGGTGTTGTCACTTTTTTCAAAAAGTAAACGGATGATTGTCGAGTCATGTTGTTACCGTTTGCTGTTTCGGATATGGTGGCAACACCACATAATTACGTTCGAAAAACAGGGAGATACAATGAGAGCATTGGTACTGGCGTTGAGCCTTCTGCTTGTTGCGCAGGTTGCTATGGCAGCTCCTCAAGGAGGAGAAGACGATTCTGCAAAAGGAAACTACAAAAATAAAATCCAGTGCGGATATCTGGCACTGGAAATGCGTAACAATGAGGCTGCAAAAAATTACTTTGTTGAAGGTGAAGCAATGTTCAAAGAGCAGAATCCTGAAGCCACAGAAATGGATATGGCTAAGGTATTTGCGTATGAACGTGGCTTCCTGCACGGATATTTAGCCAGTCAGATGGGCGCAGTTTCATCAATGGAAGACGTGAACAACGTATTCAAACATGCGTATGAAAAAATGTGTCCTTCATCTTCCGGCAAGCCGCAGCTGAAAGAGAAGAAAAAATAAGCTGAAAAAAATCCAATTACAAAACGCCCTGTATTCAAATCGAAACAGGGCGTTTTTGTGTGCGTTATCATATTTTTTTAATCGTACGCGCTGTCGAAGAGCGTTCTTTTGTATGCTGCGCGAGTAGCATAGCTACGAAGCAGCTTCATTGTGCGCTGCAGCAGTTAGGGGCTGGACTTCTACGGATGAATTTTCGCTTACGATTTCTTCCACCCGCGTCCACGATGGCGTTGCGGAATATTCCGCATACCCTGAAGAATTTCGCATGGAGCCAGACGCTGATTTCGCAGCAGTCGATTATCAAGAACAACCACAAGACCGGAATCTGTTTCACGTCTGATGAGCCTGCCGACACCTTGCCGGAATTTTATGGCAGTTTCGTACCGATAGCGCTCCCAGAACACACCGTCCTGCAGAAATCGTTTACGTGCATCCATTAACGGGGAGTTGGGAGCAGGAAACGGCAGGCGGGTAATGACAACCTGTGTCAGCGTGTTTCCGGGAAAATCAACACCGTGCCAGAACGTTTCTACACCAAAGAGCACACTTTCGCGTGTTGTTCGGAATTCTTCAATAAGTGCGGTGGCAGGCTCCCCTTTACGCTGAAAGAGTAACGGGTAGCTTCCGTCATAGGTTGCTTCAAGATTCTTACGAAGAGCTTCTAAATCTTCATAGCTGGCGCATAACACCAGCGTTGCGCCGTCGTTGTATTCAATCAGCTTTGGAAGCACGGCAAGGGTGTATTCCAGCCATTGTTTTTTATATTCATAAAGAGCACTGGGTGCATCAGCAGGTACTACTAATGAAAAATCCGGTACAAACGGCGGGGCAACTCGGGCGACGAAGCATGGTTTGGGCGGAGCTTCAGGATCAGAGAAAAAGACCCTGTCCCCTTTACCCAGCCCGAGAGTGCGGCGATACGGTGTAAAACTTGCCTGATGCGTAAGTGTCGCCGAAGTCAGAATAATAGTATCGCGCTGTTTGATGATGGTTTCCCGAATAAATGCGCCCATGTAGACTTTTCCGCCGCACAGTAACCAATTGCGGGGAAATACGTGGATAGAGCTCCATGTACCGTCCTCATGCAATCCCTTGCGAATGGAAGTCAGGTTTGCACTGACTTCTTGCAGCAACGTCCG
Organism: Halodesulfovibrio sp.; assembly: GCF_015482765.1. GTDB lineage: Bacteria > Desulfobacterota > Desulfovibrionia > Desulfovibrionales > Desulfovibrionaceae > Halodesulfovibrio. Next base: position 32,220 of record NZ_JADMLB010000070.1, on the reverse strand, counting down.
CATGGTGCGGCAGCGGGATATAGTTTTGTATCCCATGGGGAGTTCTTTGGCTTTTTTTCCCGTAAAGAATGCTGAAAAATCTTGAATGCGTTCCAGATGTTTCCCTAGGATTTCAAGATCTTTTGCAGCGTCGCCTTTGGTAAAAGCTTTGTGTGACGCGGTAACTGGAACTGCCCCGAATGCTGCTCCCTGATTCATCTGCTTGAACTGGTCGCGCAGGGCGTCGATTTTTGTCATGGTGTACGCAATTTCACTGACAACAGCTTCTGCCTGATGCTCTACAGCTTCGGGTGTTGACGGAGCCATAATAAGCTTGCGGCATTGCTCGCGCAGGTACCGGCAGTAGAACACAATGTCCGATGTAGAAACTTCAGGACTCAGCGTTGTACGCACGGCATCTTCAAAGTGGTTTGCTTCGTCGATAATGCAGTGTTTGAAAAGATCGCTCAGCTGCGGATCGTGTTCCATCAACACCAGTTTGTTGTGGTTGGTAATCACCAGACGTGATTGCGCAGCCTCAGCAGTGACAATGTTCCCCGGACACTGTTTGTGCGTGCTGTAACAGCCGTTTTTTGCAGAAACTTCCTGAGCAATGTTGCTGAGTGTCCGCCCTTCATCAAAATATGCCCGCATACGCGGCGTCATGTCATCTAAATCTGCAATACGGTAGTGGTAGCAAATGTTGGCAAAGTAGAGCCAGCAGAGCATCTCCAGACCATCCATAAGCGGCGAGAGAATATCGTTTAGTTTCTGAGCGCAGACATAGTTGGACTTCCCTTTGATGAGCGCCACAGGGATATCGTCATACTGTCCGAATAACTCACGACAGGAATCCAGCTCGTTTCCGTAGAGCTGCTTTTGCAGACTTTTGGTGTAGGTCGCAATTGCGACGCGCTGAGACGGGTTGCGTTTAAGAAATTCCATGACAGGAAGAAGGTACCCGAGCGTCTTGCCCGTGCCTGTTCCTGCTTCAATGCATGCCACTGCATTGGTGTTGATGGCGTGTGCCACATGGGAAGCATATTCGACTTGCGGCTGGCGTACAGAATATCCCTTCCGCTTGTGAGCAAGCTGCTCGTAAAGTTGTTGAATGTCGTCTTCAGGCAGTTCATGGAAACCATCCTGCTGAACAGACTCTTTTTCTTTTTTAGGAACAGTATCAAGGAATTGTTGCCAGTCTGCTGAATCAGGTTTTGAAGCAGGGGTAATGAGAGAACTTCCGAAGTAGCCGCCATAGTTTTCAAGCAGATGACAACAGAATGTTCCGAAAAGCGTGTTGCTGGCGCGAAGATAATGCCGCAGAGCGCAGGCCGCGGGAAATGATGTATCGTTGAGCACTGTGCCGAAGAGATGTTCCAGCAGCTTTTGGCAAAGCTGTGCACCTTCCAGCGCAGAGAAGCTAACTTTTTGACGCTCCTGTTTGTGGAGATATTCCCAGAGCGATTTCGCAGTGGCAGCACCTGCCCATGGCATGAAATAATCTGCAAGCAGAGCGGCATCAATAATCCGTTCATTGTTGCAAAGAGGCTCCAGAGAAATAATGTGCCCGTTAGGAACATACCCCACCACGTGCTCAATTCCTTCCAGAAAATCTTGAAGATGGCCGGAAACCGTAATTTCATCAGGCGCATTGCGAAGTTTTGACTCACTTAACTGGGAATGAGCATACTCCCGTGCGCGAAGCTTTTCAGAGCGGATATGTGAAGTGAACTCACTGACAGTGGCATCTTGTGTAATACGCAAGGCAGCAACGGAGTAAATTCTCTTTTCACCGTTACTGAGACTTCGTTCATGTCCGAAGACAATGGCGATATCGTGAATGGGGTTCATGAAAGGGCGAAACATTCCTTTGACATACCAAAAGCAAACAAGCCTGTCAGTTGTGATTTGCGGAACGAACCTTTTACACAGATGAATTTCGGTCTTTAAAAAGAGCTAGCTGGAATAAATATGGAAAAACCTGCCTCGCTGCCTTTGTGCTGTGAAGCCGCCGGACAGTAAAGCAGGTTTTCCTCGTGGACTGGGAAAGGGGCAAAATGCCTGCTTTCCGCATATGTTGTAGCCTACTTCCGTATAAGGAGAGGCTTTGCGAGACTTTTGAAATGCGTTCCGTGTTCATGAGGTGGATTGCGCCATAAATGCCCGCTACGCAGAAGTAAGTCATCAGACGCTTTCGGCCCCCATGATCCCGCAGTGTACGTATGTAAAGGCGCCTTTTCAGGCTGTTCTTCCCAGAAGGTAAGAATAGGATCGATTATCTTCCATGCTGCCTCAACACCCTCGCGAGAAAGGAACAGTGTCCTGTCACCGAGCATGCAGTCCAGCAGCAGGCGTTCATATGCATCCTGAGGAACAGTGTCGAACACTTCATCATACTTAAAGGAAAGTGAAAGACTCGCCATACACGTTTTCGGCCCCGGCTGTTTGGTGTGGATGGTAAGATCAACACCCTCGTCCGGCTGAATTTTCATCACCAGAATATTAGCCGGCATCTCATGTTGTGATTCAAAACCGAAAAGGGAATGCGGCACGCGTTTGAACGTTACCGCGACTTCAGACTCACGCATATGCATGCGTTTGCCGGAACGCAGATAAATCGGCACACCTTGCCAGCGCCAGTTGTCGATATACAGTTTCATTCCCACAAAGGTTTCAGTGGTAGAATCAGGCGCGATGTTCGCTTCTTTTCGATATGCAGGAACCGTTTCACCGTCGAGATCTCCCGCCGTATACTGCGCACGGACAATGTTATCTTTCAGTGTGCGTTCAGACCACGGACGTATGGCTTTAAGAAGCTTTACACGTTCTCCTTGAACATATTCAGCTTCAAACCGTGTCGGAGGTTCCATGGTCACAAGGGAGAGCATCTGTAGCATATGATTCTGGAACATATCACGCAGACAGCCTGCCTGTTCATAATATCCGCCCCTGTGTTCAACACCTACAGACTCCGCCACGGTGATCTGAATATTATCGATGTACCGCTGATTCCAGAGCGGCTCAAACATGATGTTTGCAAAACGGAGCATTAAAATAGACTGCACCGTTTCTTTGCCGAGATAGTGGTCAATGCGGAAAATCTGTCGCGGACTGAGCATGGAGCATAGATGCTTATCCAGCTCAAGAGCAGATTGTAGATCGTGCCCGAACGGCTTTTCAAACACCACTCGCGCCCACGGCTTTTCATCTTCTCCTTCAGTCGTCAGGCCGGACTGCGAAAGACGGCTGACAACAACCGGATGTAACTGCGGCGGCAGGGCAAGGTAAAAGAGTTTGTTTTCTTTTTTAGTAAAATCAGAGTCGCAACCGGTCGCCTTTTTCTGAAGCCGTTTGTAGGCTTCAATGTCACTATAATCGCCGGAAGTGTACCGGCAGTTTGCAACAAAGGCATCAACCATTTGCGGATCACTGTTTTCATGCGCATCAGCAAGTGCTTCGCGAACTCGTTCCCGAAACGCATCATCCGTCATTTCCGTGCGCGCAAACCCTAAAACATAAAAAGTGTCCGGCATCAGTTTGCGCAAGTAGAGATGGAAAAGCGACGGAAGCAGCTTTCTGTAAACAAGGTCGCCTGACGCACCGAAAATGATAATCCCGCAGCCCTCAGGCTTGCTTTCTTCACACGGTGCGTGTGATGGCGTCATAGTGGCTTCAATGTTGGGCATCATGGCGGTTCCTATTCTTTTTTAACGGCGTGTCCGCCGAACTCGTTACGCAGGGCAGCCAGAACTTTGTTTGAATACACGTCTTCCTGACGTGACTCAAAACGTTTGAATAACGATTGAGCAAGCACAGGGGCGGAAACGCCGTATTCAACACTGTTAAGCACTGTCCAGCGGCCTTCACCCGAGTCATCAACATACCCGCGGATTGAAGAAAGATCAGGGTCACGTTCATACGCAAGAACCAGCAGCTCCAGCAGCCAGCAACGTACAACACTTCCCTGTCCCCACAGGTCGGCAATGCCGCCAAGATCAAGCTTGTCAAAAGGCCCGTTGCGCATAAGGTCAAACCCTTCGCCAATAGCTTCCATCATGGCATACTCAATACCGTTGTGAACCATCTTTACAAAATGTCCGGAACCTACAGGGCCTACATGTTTCCAGCCTCGAGGAGGCGCAAGCGTATCAAAAATAGGTTTTGCCCGCTGAACATAACGATCTTTTCCGCCGACCATAGTGCAGTAGCCGACTTTCAGTCCCCATACGCCGCCGGAGACTCCGGCATCAATGTAGCCGCATCCTTTCTCAAAGAATGCTTTGGAGTTTTCCTGATCATCTTTCCAGTAGGAGTTACCCCCCTCAATGACTAGATCATCCGGTTCCAGAGCGTCTAAAATTTCTTTAAGCGCCATCTTGGTCACGTTACCGGAAGGCAGCATGCACCAGACCGTGCGGGGGCCGGTTAATTTCTGTACTGCCTCTTTAATTGTTTGTGCACCTACAGCACCTTCGCTTACCATTGAGGCAACTTTATCCGGCGAGCGGTTCCAAACAACAACTTCATGACCGTCCTTAAGAAGACGGCGCGCCATATTCATTCCCATCCTGCCAAGACCGATCATTGCTATCTGCATACGAGTACCTCTAAAACGTAATTGGTTCAGATTGATGACAACCCCGAATCACGCTGCCTGTTAGAACGTTTGACAAACTCAATATAAATACGGACGCCACTGTTTGAATCGTGCTGTACAACGAATGCACGTACCGTATACCCAGAATCTGAAAAGCCGCGGCAGCTCCGATATCCGGAAAAACAATCCACTTTACAAAATACGTGAGCTGCGGGGTTAGTGCAATCTGTAGTCATGATAGATGCAGGCTTTCATGGCACCCTTTGTACTCAGAATTGTGCTTTTCAGCGTAACAGCCTGTTTTTACAAGTCAGGACGTAAATTTGTCAGCTAAAACACTTCCTGCTATGCTCCGCTCATGCGAATTGTCGTTCTGTCAGATATTCATGCAAATTATGAAGCCCTTACTAGTGTGCTACATGATATTGCCCATACTTTTCCAGATGTTTCCGAGAGAATTTCTCTTGGTGATATCGTCGGCTACGGGCCAGATCCTGAGCTGTGCGTTGCAACCGTTCGGGAACGCGGTATTATTTCTGTTGCCGGAAACCATGAGCTTGGTGTCGGGCGCAGTAAATATCGATCCTGCTTCAACAAGCAGTCTGTGGAAGTGGTGGATAAGACAGCGGCACTGCTTTCTGAACAATCCATAGAGTACCTTCGCACACTTCCCCTCGTGCTTTCTTTGCACGGCTCCCTGTTTGTTCACGGCTTACCGCCACGTTCCGCATTCCAGTATATCTGGGAGCTGGACGACGAACGGGTGCTCCTAAAGTTCTCCCGTTTTTCAGAGCAGATTGCCTTTCTCGGGCATACCCATGAACTGGGACTGGTTCGTGCTGCGGATGGCGAAGTGGAGCGGAGCGACCTGAAAGAAGGCACATACACCCTCGATTTTACCAGCCGCTACATGATTAATGCCGGAGCCGTGGGCCAGCCGCGTGATGGCGATCCTCGGGCGAAATATTTGGTGTGGGACACAGACACTCACGAACTCATTGTACGCTGCGTTGCGTACGATCCCACAGAGACTGTGGCAAAAATGAAAGAACGCGGATTGCCGGAACGATACGCAAGGCGTTTGCTGCCATAGTCAACAGGAATACGAGATGAAAATTGGACGTTATACGGTGTGCGGCCTGCTGGGCAGAGGCGGCATGGGGGCTGTATTTAAGGCCCGCCAGCCTGTGACCGGACGCATAGTTGCCCTTAAGGTGCTGAAGCCGTCAGATATGATGGAGCTTTTGGTTGACGAGGAAGAGCTTGTTGCCCGTTTTGAAGCAGAAGCGCGCATAATGGGGAAACTGGATCATCCGAACATCGCAGCCATTTGGGATTACGATGTGGCAGACGGTACTCCTTTTTTCATCATGGAGTATTTTTGCCGTAACCTCGGTATGGTAATCGGAGAAAGTTACAGGGTGGAAGCCCCGACACGAAAACTGCCGCTTACCACCGCAGTTTCTTATGCTTCCCAGACTCTGGATGCCTTGTACCGTATGCATCAGGCAGGCATTGTTCATAGAGATGTTAAGCCGTTCAACCTGATGATTACAGGGCTTGATGAAATAAAGCTGATTGATTTCGGGTTATCCCGACTTCGTGGTGAAATGATGCCGACCTCAGCCGCCAAGGGCGAGCGTATCGGTTCACCATACTATGCTGCGCCCGAGCAGGAAGCTGCACCGGACAGTGTAGACGGCAGAGCAGATATTTTTTCTGTGGGTGTTATGTTGTACAGAATGCTCACAGGGGTGTTGCCTACGGACGAAGCTCTGTATACAAATAATATCGTTCCGCGTGCCAGCCAGTATTCTCTTGATCTTGATGCGGAGTGGGATGCGTTTTTTGACACAGCAATGGCGTATGATCGGGAAAAACGCTTTGCAACAGCAAAAGAAATGCGTCTTGCTCTGGATGTGCTGGTAGAAAAATGGCAGGAACGGGTAGAAAATGAATGCCGTTTTATTGATGAGTTTGCGGAAACGCAGCCGTGCCCGACAGACGCCCCAGCGTTGCGCACAGAGCCGTTGAAGGTTCGTCTCCATGATGCGCAGAAGACGTTCCGGCTGGATTCCTTATGGCGTCCGGATTGTGCGGGGATGGCAGATATCGTGGACAATGAAGACGGAACCGTGACGGATGCCGCTACAGGAAAAATGTGGCAGCAGTCCGGCAGCGAATTTGCATGTACATGGGAAGAAGCCCATGACTATATTGCAGGGCTGAATGAAAATAAATTTGCTGGCTACAATGACTGGAAATTACCTACTGTGGATGAATTATCGTCACTAGTGCAGGAACCACCGGAGCTTGGAGCCTTTTGTGTGCCTCAGCTTCTGGACAGTGCTCAGGATACACTCTGGACGTGCGATACAAAGTCGTATATGGCGGCATGGTTTGTGAGTGCATCGATGGGCTTTGTCGGCTGGCAGGATATGACATGCCAGTTTGCAGTCAGAGCGGTGCGCGGGTAGACGAACTATCCATACAGATAAAAAAGGAGACCTAACATGGGTCAAGAAATACAGAAAGAATGTACCCGCTGCGGTACTTGTTGTGCCAAGGGCGGGCCGGCTCTGCACAAAGAAGATATTGAGTTATACGAAAAAGGGGTTTTTCAGCGTAAAGACCTTATGACTTTCCGTCGCGGTGAGCTGGTGCGTAACAACGTAACCGGTCATCTTGAACCGCTTCAGCAGGAAATCGTAAAACTTACCCGCCGTAACGAAACTACTTGGACTTGTTGCTTTTTTAACGTGGTAGACCGTCTTTGCTTCATCTACAATGACCGTCCTGCAGAATGTAGAACTCTGGACTGTTGGAATCCTGATGCACTTCAGGAAATGTATGAAGAAAACCGCATCACACGTTATGACATTCTCGGCGACAACAACGGCTATGCTGAACTTGTGCGCATGCATGAAGAAAAATGTGGTTACGAGTACCTCGGAACCATCTACGAACGTATGAAAGACGATCCTTCTGCAAAGGAAGAGTTCCTCGAGGCTGTTCGTTTCGACATGGCATTCCGCAAGGTTGTTCAGGAAAAAGCAGGCGTTCCGGCAGCAGAAATGGAATTTCTTTTCGGTCGCACCCTTGGTGAAACCGTACATATGTTCGGTCTGCGTATTGTTGAAACTGAACACGGCCCTGAGCTTGAGACACTTACCGAGAAAAAAGCTAGCTAGCTCCTTCTGGAGGACTGAATGTACATAGTTACTGGTGGCGCCGGTATGATCGGCAGCGCTATGATCTGGAAGCTCAACGAAATGGGCATCACAGATATTATTGTAGTGGATAATCTTGCTTCTACTGAAAAATGGAAGAACCTCGTTAACCGTACCTACGAAGAGTATGTTCATCGCGACACATTCCTCGAAATGGTTATGCACGACCAGCTTCCATGGGAAGTTGATGCTGTAATCCATATGGGTGCGTGTTCTTCTACTACAGAAAAAGACGCAGATTTCCTTATGGAAAACAACCTGCAGTACACCAAAGCGATGTGCGAACTTGCGCTTATGAACAACGCACGCTTCATTAATGCAAGCTCCGCAGCTACCTACGGCGACGGTCAGTTTGGTTTTGAGGATTCCCTTGAGACTATGAACAAACTGAAGCCGCTGAACATGTACGGCTATTCTAAACAGCTTTTTGATCTCTGGGCAGATCGTACCGGACGTCTTGATAAGATTGCGTCCCTTAAATTCTTCAATGTGTACGGTCCTAATGAGTACCATAAAGGCAACATGATGAGTGTTGTGTGCAAAGCGTTCTCTCAGATTGGCGAGACAAAAGAGATGAAACTCTTTAAGTCTTACCATCCAGATTACCCGCACGGCGGTCAGAAGCGTGACTTCGTATACGTAAAAGACTGCGTAGAAGCCATGTGGTGGCTCCTTGAGAACCCGCAGGCAAACGGCATTTTCAACTTTGGTACCGGCACAGCTCGTACTTGGAACGATCTTGCCAACTCAGTATTTGCAGCAATGGATATTGAACCGAACATCAGCTACATCGAGATGCCGGAAATCCTGCGCGGTAAGTACCAGTACTTTACAGAAGCACCAATGAAGCGTCTTCAGGATGCAGGTTGCCCTGTAAAATTCCGCTCCCTTGAAGAAGGGGCAAAAGACTACGTACAGAACTACCTTGCACAGGAAGATCCGTACCTCTAGTAAGTACCTGTTCCCCTGCGGCTAGACGGGGTGGGCAGTCATTGAATGTAAAAAGGTTGAAGCTGATATCAGCTTCACCCTTTTTTTGCCTTTGCTAAAGAGTCTTGCCGCCACAGCGTACAAGACACATGGTGACTGGTTCACGCAGGATGATACCCTGCTGGATCATGTCACAAAGTTGGTCGGAAAATGCATCAAGCTTTTCTTTATCGTCCACAATGCGGATAATGACCGGAAGGTTCGAATTACGTCCCATCGGTTTTTCCTGACTTACCCGTTTACCGGCGCCATAGCCCATAATACCTTTGTTTACGGTAGCACCGGCAATACCTGCTTTTTGTGCTTCTTCTACAATTGCACGATACAGCGGTTCGCCATTGTGGGTTCTATCTTCATCAACAATGCATGTGATACGTTCTACCTTTGCGCATTCTTTCATTTATGCCTCCGTGGGAGCTGCTCTAAACGTTGCGTTGTATGGGAAAAATACGTGCGTATTTTTTTTCGGATAAAGTTCAACGAATACCACTCCACCATACCGTTTTTACAGCGTTGTATCTGCTATATTAACGCAGTAAGGAGTTTCTTTGTATTCTCGGCAGGAAGAGAATAGTTGAGAGTCTACATGGTTTGTCGATAACATTCTGTTATTAAAAAGAAATGTGTGATAATTGTAGAGGCATTAGAACATGTATTTTTTCAGACGGGCGCAGTAGGCAATCATTTGTATCAGCCTGTAAAAATATCGTGACGTTTTGACATGAAATTAACGCCATACCCGATGGAGAATACCGCAATAGAATGGATGTGTCGTAATGGGGTATGGGGCGCTCTATGCACAATAAAAAACGGTCAGCATGAAATTCATGCTGACCGTTTTTTTCAGGTATATAGGCAGAGGAGATTATCCTTTGCGTTTAAACATTTTTTCAAGGTCATCAATAGTGAACTGTAAAACTGCAGGACGTCCATGCGGGCAGTATGTTTTATCCGGAGTGGCAAGCCATTGGGCAATAAGACCGGCAGCTTCATCTGAAGTGAGTTTTTGACCGGCTTTAATAGCGCTTTTGCAGGACATCATTGCCCATACATCTTCCAGTGAACTGATTTGACCGGAAAGCAGTTCGCGCAAAAAGTCTTTAGCTTCAGAAGTCTCCAGTGCGTTCGGGATTCCTTTTACTCGTACTTCCGTTTCACCGGAGGTTGCTAAAGAGAATCCAATTTTTTCCAGATCACTCCACATTTCCTGTAGTCTGCTCGCCTCAGACGGGTGGAGCGTCATACTCATCGGCAGAGCAAGGAGCTGTGAATGTCCTTGGGACGCATCACGCTTAATGCGTTCGTATAAAATTCGTTCATGAACTGCGTGCTGATCCAGCAGCACCAGTTTTTGGTTACGCTGGCGGATAATCAGATATGTATCTGCCAGTTGTCCAAGATACGTCAAATCGCCAATGGTTACCGCGTGTGACTCTTCTGGTTCAACGTGCGGTTCAGGGTGTTCTGGTGCAGAAAGTTCTGTGTCGACTGCGGCGTTCACATCTTCAGCGTATGCATGCGTTGGCGGAGCAATGGAAAGATCGACCTGTTCAACACTGCCGTTGCTGAGTTCTTCTATTTCCAGTACCGGCGCATACGGTGCAGGTTCCTGCGCTGTGGACGGGGTAAAGTTTATAGAAACAGAACTCTCGTGTTCTGTTGCAGGCTCAGCATGTGCTGTATGCATAACTTCCGTTTCATATCCGGTAGCTTCTTTAGCAGGGGTTTTCCCGATAACGCTATTGTCGTCTGCCGCACCCCAGAATCCAGTGGGTTTCGGTGGCGGCGTGTGAATGTCCATAGATGCCTGTGCGGGCTCAGGAGCTGCTTTTGCAGGCGCAAAGGGATCAGTACCTGCTTCAACCTGTTCCAGCACAGTGAGGTCATCCAGAGCGCGCTCAACGCCTTTTCTAACGGCAAGGTAGACGCTGTTTTCATCCTGAAAACGGACTTCATTTTTGGCAGGGTGGACGTTGGCGTCAACCAGTTCAGGTTCCATTTCAAGGAATAGGGCAATCTGTGGATATTCTTTGCTGAGTAGGCGTCCTTTGTAGCCGTCACGCACTGCACGCATAAGCAGCCTGTCGTTGACTGCTCGACCGTTTACCCAGAACAGCATTCTGTCAGCACGAGGCTGGGCTTTTTGCGGGTGTCCGGTTAAGCCGCGAACGGTGTATCCGTCACGGGTGAAGTTTAATGGCAGGAGTGATTCTGTAATTGCAGGCGGCCACAATGTAGCAAGGCGATCACGCAATGTCTGGTTTTGGGGAAAACGCCAGACTTCGCGTCCGTTGTTGGTGAATGTGAACCCGATTTCTGGACGTGCGAGTGCAAGGCGCGACAGCATTTCCTGACAACGCTTTGTTTCAGTATTTTTTGTTTTAAGAAATTTGAGGCGTGCCGGTATGTTGGCAAACAGATCGCGAATTTCAACCACTGTCCCCTGATGGAGTGCCGCAGGCCCTTGGTTGATGGTGTTGCCGTGTTCCACTTTGATAAAGAAAGCATCTGCCGGCGTGTTAGGCTCTTCCGGTGCAGGTGCGGAGGTGATGGTAAATGTGGAGACAGAGGCGATGGACGGCAGGGCTTCACCGCGGAACCCGTAGCTGCCGATGCTTATCAGTTCTTCAAGATTGGAGACTTTGCTTGTTGCGTGGCGGGTGACAGCCATTTCCAGTTCATCCTGCGGGATGCCGTGACCGTTGTCCCGTACCTGAATAAGAGTTTGTCCGCCTTCTTCAATAGTGATGTCCACATGTGTGGCTCCGGCATCAATGCTGTTTTCAACGAGTTCTTTCACAACAGAGGCGGGGCGTTCCACAACTTCACCTGCGGCAATCTGGTTGCGCAGGTCTGATGGCAGCACTTGAATCTGGCGTCTGGTATCAGTTTTCTGTGTCATACAAAAATCCATTCTACGGGGCGGTTACAGTTTAGAACTGACGGTTCTATAATTCGTGTACTGAAATAGTCATGCTTTGGCAATTTGCAATAGTGTGCATAGAATTGTTGTGCCAAAAAAATAGCAAAATTGACGTTGTACTGATTATACGAGGGGTTCAGCCTGCGAACTTATAACATGAGTAATTGTAAAAGCAGTTTACAAGAAGGGGTAGGCTCGGTACGTATTACATAGAAGGATGTAAAACTGTACGGTTTATACAGTTTTGCAATGCTTTGTTGTAAGATAGAGGCGTGGTTGCAGCAAAGCATAAAAAAATAAAGGGACTCAATGGTGAGTCCCCTTATTTTTTGCCTAGTTACCGAGATCGACATCCATAAATTTGACAAGCTCAAAGAGTTTCTTTTGCTGTGTCGAGATAATATGGAACAGCGAGTTTTGCGGAACAAGAATGTACGGAACGTCTTCTTGCCGCCTGAACAAAAAGTGTGACAGAATCATTCTGTTGATTGCCTGATGTCCCACAATAAGCACTCGTTCTGCATTACCAGAGAGGAAGAGAGCTTTTTTCAAACCTTTGTCCACTCGTTCTTTCAGGGTAATGTATCCTTCCCCTTTCGGGTACACATATCCGTACTTGTCATAAGAGCGGTCACGGGCAATTTCCGGATACTGCTCTTTAATCTCAGAGTATTGTAAGTTTTCACAAATCCCTGCATCAATTTCATCAAATTCAGGAAGCGGAATAACAGTGCAGTTCGGCATGTGGTCAACCACATACTGAGCTGTCTGTCTTGAGCGGCGTTTTTTACTTGTGAATATGTAGTTGATTTCTTGTCCCTTAAAATATTCACCAAGACAACTTGCCTGTTTGTGCCCGAGTTCAGTCAGGGACGAGTCGCCGCCGATTCTGTCCATCACATTGTATTCTGTTTGCCCGTGTCGTGCGAGGTACAGGTTACGTACCCAGTCTGAAACAAGAATGTCTCTGATGTTCGGATAAAACGGAACATCACTCGGTACGTTTTCATTCAGAATAAGATTGTGCAGGGAGTCGACCATTACCCACATCTTTTCATCAAGAAGCGGTGAGTAAATTTGTTCGTAATATTTGATGCGTTCTTTAAAACTCATGCACGCTTGTTCTTCTGTCAGCTGCGTAAATTCAGGAAGCTTTGTTTTTCTCAGAATGGAAGCTTCAACCAGCTCTTCGTCGTTATTGATGCATTCAATCCAGAGGATAGGATAAATCGCCATGCGTTCAATCGTTAATCTGCGATGACGACTTACGTTTGTTGCATCAAGAATTGCGACGTTGCCACCGTTCTGGAGAAATTCTGTAGCACGATTCATATTGGTAACGGCAATATCTTCACGCGCAGCTTTTCCCGCCTGATTTGTCGGGCAGTAGAATTGCGGTTCCGAAGATTTTGATCCGAGCTGTTCGCGACGAATATCTCCGTTATTAAAAATTTGTGTGCGGATACCTTCTTTAGAAAGTCCATCAAGAATTTTTGCAGCAACTGTGGTTTTGCCGCGGGCAGGTAATCCTACCATCCCGATATAAAGCTTGTGCATTTTTCCTCCGGCGTGTGCATACCGTCGACTGTGTATCAAAAAAAGATCGAATAATGGTGTAAACTAGGTGATTTTCGTGCGTTATGTGTGAAAATCATGATGTCATGCGCATAAAAAACAACAAAATGCATATAAAAAACAACCGAATTATACATAAAATACAGCCCTATCGGCTAGCAAGAAGACACCTGTCACCATTAATTGATGGAGCAGTTTGTCCCTAACTTCCCAATATGTCCAGCAGATGGGCGCAAAGAAACAGCGTGAAAGCGTACTCCAAAAACAGAAGGTTTCAGGTGTATTTGTTCGTCTTTTTAAGGAGTTATGTCCAACGGCCGAACAATTTTGTCATCTGAGAAAGTCTAATGAACATAGGATGTTGCATCTGCTCTCTTGTCATACGCCATTCCCAGTTTCCACTTGCAGTAGAAGGGGTATTCATTCTGCTGGCGTTGTCGAGACCAAGTACATCTTGAACAGGAAAAATCACTGTGTTTGCAACACTTTGCATTGCAAGTCGTAAGAACGTGATGTGCACGTTATCCAGATCAGTACATTGCCCGACGAATTCGTGAAGATTGTTCCGCCCCTGATCTCCAGCTTCCGTTACATACCAACCCTTTACTGTCGAATTGTCATGCGTACCAGTGTATAAAACCGAGTGTGGTTCATGGTGAAACGGTGTGTCTGGATTCTGTGAAAGATCACCACCAAAACCAAATTGAAGAATTTTCATTCCCGGTAAAGAGAATTTTTGCTTCAGTTCTCGAACATCTGCCGTAATCACCCCAAGATCTTCAGCAATTATCGGAAGCATTCCCAACCTAAGCGTGAACATTCGGAAAAGCTCAATCCCCGGTGCTTCAACCCATTTGCCATTCACAGCCGTTTGTTCTTCAACAGGGATTTCCCAATATCCAGCAAACCCGCGGAAATGATCGAGTCGGATTTTGTCGACCAGATTTATGTTATGTTTCATCCGGCGTACCCACCACGAAAATTTGTCTTCTCGCATTGCATCCCAGTTAAACACAGGGTTTCCCCAGCGTTGCCCAGTTGCGCTAAAGTAATCCGGTGGAACGCCGCCAACATGTGTAGGGTTTCCGTCTGAATCAAGTTTAAATAGATGCGGGGTAGTCCAAACATCTGCACTATGATGAGTGACATAGATAGGAACATCACCGATCAGATTTAATCCATTTTTATTACAATACTCTCGCAATCTTCGCCATTGGGAGAAAAAAAGGAATTGGACAAATTCTTCAAAGATAATTGCGTCCTTATGTTCAGCATCCCACTTCAGGAGCGCTTCTTCCTCCCGATGTTTAAGAGGATCTGGCCATTGGCTCCAAATTTTACCGGGATGTTCATCCATAATTGTTACGAAGCGAGCATAGTCGCGAAGCCAGCTGGCATTGTTTTCTTTGAAGACGGCAAAGCGTGGGCAGGAGCTTAGAGATTTCTTTTTACGTGCGTAAGCAATGCGTAATAAATGTGCTTTGTATATTTCTGTTGCTCCATAATTTACATAGCTTGCGTGTCCTTGTGGAGAATCGCGCACTTCTTCCCATGTAATGATTCCGTCTTCAACCATCATTTCTGGGCTGATGAGCAGAGGATTTCCTGCAAAGGCAGACCAACTGGCGTAAGGTGAATTCCCCATGATCTCTGTGGTAGGTGTTGTTGGAAGAAACTGCCAATAAAGCTGGCCATGGGATCGGAGAAAATCGGCAAAATCATAAGCTGCAGGGCCTAAGTCACCAATACCAAAGCGTGATGGAAGGGAAGTAAGGTGTAAAAGTATTCCGCTGGAGCGAATATTCATAGGAGCCTCCAAAAAAGTTACCTGCCGATGATACCATGGAGGTAAGGATGGAGACTAGCGTGGGAGCTTAATTATACAGAAGCTGGAGAGAGTTCTGTTCCCGCACGGTGTTAACCGGTGCAAGGTCTAGAGCAGAAGAAAGAATGTCCTTAAGTAAGCTCTTTTCTTTCTTAGGGCCTTCTTCAAGAGGAAGCGGAGCTTCAAGTTTGCAGAGTTTTGCAAGTTCCATATAGGCAGTTTCCCTATCGCCAAGAACATCAACTAGTCCAGCTTCAAGGGCTTGCTTACCAGTCATTGCACGACCATCTGCATACGGTAAAATTTGTTCGCGCTTCATATGGCGGCCTTCAACTATAACATCAATAAACTGATTATACATGTCCATGATGATAGCTTGAAGGTAGGCACGCTCTTCTGGCGTCATTGTTTGGAAGGGGCTGCCAGCAGATTTGAGCTTTCCGCTTGTAAGGGAAAGGTAGGAAACGCCGATTTTTTGCATTAACCCTTTAAAGTTAGGTAACTCCATTTTTACACCGATGGAACCGGTGAGGGTTGCCGGATTGGCGACAATTTTGTCTCCGGCTGCTGCAATGTAGTATCCGCCGGAAGCGGCAACGGTTCCCATTGAAATAACAACAGGTTTTACCTCTGCAAGGCGTTTAATTGCAGAGTACATCTCCTGAGAGGCAGCAACGCCACCACCGGGAGAGTTGATGCGAACAACAACACCTTTAATAGAATCATCAGTACGCAGTTTATATGCCCAGTCCGAAACTTTGCGCGAACTGCTGATAAAGCCTTGGATGTTGATAACGCCAAATTTGTCTTGAGAAAAGTAAGAGACAGGTGTGCCGTTTGAAATGCGTAAAGCCGCAGTAGCGCCTGTAAACAGGGCTACTGCGGCAATAATTAGCATTATGCCAAACAGAAACGGATGTCTCTGCGAGAAGTTAGGCTTATTCGCCTGCATCCTCAAGCTGCTTGAAGATGTCGCCGAGGGTCTGCTGACCAGCATCGGAACCGCCGGAACGGAATTCACGAGGCTTTTTGCGATCTTCTTCGTCTTTAAGCTGTTTGATGGAAAGTCCGAGACGACGTTCTTCAGCGCTAACGTGGATAACTTTAGCTTTGATAGTTACGCCTTCTTTGAACATTTCAGAAGGAGATTTCACTTTTTTCTGAGAGATTTCAGAAACGTGAACGAGACCTTCAATGCCTTCTTCTACTTCAACGAAGAGACCGAAGTCGGTGATGTTAGTTACAACACCTTCAACGATGGTACCGTTAGGGTAGTTGGAAGGAACTTTAGACCATGGATCTTCGGAAAGCTGTTTAACACCGAGGGTGAATTTTTCGCTGTCCTGATCAACTGTAAGAACTTTTGCCTGTACAGTGTCGCCAACCTGGAAGAGTTCATTAGGGTGACGGATCTTTTTGGTCCAAGAGATGTCAGAAACGTGAATCAGGCCGTCAATGCCGTCTTCGATACCGATGAACATACCGAACTCAGTGATGTTTTTGATAACACCTTCGAGGATAGTACCTTCAGGGTATTTTTCAGCAACGATTTCCCATGGGTTTGGCTTAACTTGCTTCATGCCGAGGGAGATGCGTTTTTTATCTTCGTCTACGCCGAGGATAACAACTTCAACTTCGTCGCCTACGCGTACCATCTGGGATGGGTGACGGAGTTTGCGGGTCCATGACATTTCAGAAATGTGCACGAGACCTTCAACGCCTGGCTCGAGTTCCACGAATGCACCGTAATCAACGAGGTTGGTAACCTTGCCGCTGAGACGCTGGCCTTCAGGGAATTTAGCAGTGATGTCCTGCCAAGGATCTTCAACAAGCTGTTTGAGACCGAGAGATACTTTCTGGTTCTCTTTGTCGAAGCTGAGAATTTTAAGCTCGAGTTCCTGACCGAGCTGTACGAGCTCTTTAGGATGGCGGATACGTTTCCAAGACATATCAGTGATATGCAAGAGACCGTCGAGGCCGCCAAGGTCAACGAATACACCGTATTCGGTGATGTTTTTCGCTTTACCGGTAACGATCTGGCCTTCGTCGAGAGTAAGGAGAAGGTCCTGACGTTTGGAATCGCGTTCTTCTTCAAGAAGTACACGGCGAGAAACGATAACGTTGCTGCGACGACGATTGATCTTCAGTACACGGAATTCAAACTCTTCGTTCACGAGTGCGTCCATGTCTGGCACTGGGCGCAGATCAACGTGGGAGCCAGGAAGGAATGCTTCAATACCACCGAGATCGACTGTGTAGCCACCTTTGATACGACGAACGATGCGGCCAGTAACGACGGAGTTCTTTTCCTGAACTTCTTCGAGCTGGTCGAACATCTGCATGCGTTTTGCTTTTTCAAAGGACAGGGTGATGGTGCCTTCCATTTCGTTCTTACGAACAACGAAAACATCCACCTTGTCCCCTACGCCAACGCTTACTGCGCCGTCTGCATCTGCAAACTCGGAAGCAGGGATCTGACCTTCTGACTTAAAGTTTACGTCAACGAGAACGTAGTCATTGTCCACGCGAACGATTTCGCCCTTAACGATTGAACCTTCATCAAGCTCACCAAAATCTGAGCTAAGGTAATCTTCAAGAGCAGCCTCAAAGCTCATTTCAGCTTCGAGTGAGTTATTTTCCATGGTTTCCATAAAGAATCCTCCAACCAACAAAAAAAATTTTTCCCACTTGGAAAGTGAGATGCGAAGTGTTAGCAAATTACCGTTGTAAACTCAACAGAAAATGCTGTGAATATCAGGATTTTACCCTTAATATGTCGCTGCTTGCCCTGTTTTATGTATGTTTTTCGCATGGTAGAAGAAGTTATATAAAAAAACATACAAAAAAAATACCGCCGCTAATTATGCAAGTGCGACTAAATCATAGTCACGTGTCTCTACAATTTCTGCATCTACCATTGCACCCGGCTCAACGCCCGGTCCACTGACATAGGTAATGCCATCTACTTCCGGTGCCTGGAACCATGTGCGTCCTACATGTAGCCCCGGCCATTCGTCATGCTCATTGTCGACAAGTATCTTCATGCGCTGGCCTTCGTATTGCTCCAGAATATCTTCTGAGATGTCACCTTGGATTTCCATAAGAGCATCACGACGCCACTCTTTTTCAATGTCATCAATTTGGTTGTCCATAGCTGCTGCCGGAGTTCCTTCTTCGGCTTGATACGCAAAGATACCGAGATGATGGAATCTGGTTTCGATGATGAAGTCGCGCAAGTATTCCCATTGTTCTTCAGTTTCACCGGGGTAACCTACAATGATACTGGTGCGTATTGCGGCTTCCGGAAATACATCACGAATCCGGTCAATAACTTCACGCGGATTGCGGGCAAACGGACGTCCCATGCGGGAAAGTACATCAGAATGGGCGTGCTGGATAGGCACATCAAAGTATGGAACAAACGGTTCACCTGCATCACGCAGGTACTTGAGAAACTCTGTGGATAAGCCGGCAGGGTAAAGGTACATGAGACGTAATCTTTCAAGACCGTCCAGCGGTAAAATTTTGTCCAGTAACTCTCTCAGGCCGTGCTTCAGACCTAACTCACGACCATAGGCTGTAACGTCCTGTGCAACGAATATAAGTTCTTTCACCCCCTGTTCAAGGGCGTGTTTAGCATCGCGAACAACTGTTTCCGCAGGAGTGGTGCGAAGGTCGCCGCGGATGGAAGGGATGGTACAGAACGCACATTTGTGGTTACAGCCGTCGCTGATTTTTAAATATGCGTACGAAGGACCTGTGGAAATAAGGCGAAGAGGATCTTTGATGAGCGGAAGCTTCATAGCTTTAGCGATCATCTCAGGCCATTCTTCCATCTGTGTGTTGGTGAGCCATAGATCTACTTCAGGAATTTCTGAAGAAAGGTCGTTTTCTCCGAAGCGACCGACAAGGCAGCCGACAACAGCGATGAGTGGACGTTTCCCTGATGGCAGGCCTTCAATATCAGCCACGGCTTGAAGAATGGTTTGAACAGATTCTTCAATGGCAGGCTGAATAAAGCCGCATGTGTTAATCAGGACTAGGTCTGCATCTTCCGGTGCTTCAACCGGAGTAATCTCTTCGCTTACCGCGCCGAGCAACCATTCGGTATCAACCCTGTTTTTCGGGCAGCCGAGGCTGATGGAATAAATATTAATCATGGGGTGGTTTCCAGTATATATACTATTTTGACTGATGAATCATGTGTTTGCTGCACTGTCATAGGAGAGATCATACGTGGAAAATAAGCAACCATTCCAGAACGGTAAAGAGATTTTCACGACACTCAAGATAGCGACTGTCGGATATCGTAGCATATATCGTGAAATGCTGATGCATCTTTTCTCCATAGATACTCCGGAAGGAGTCGTTCGGATAAAAGTGCGCGCTATCGCGTGTGCGCCTCATGATGAACTACCGGCTTTGACGTGTCTTGATGGCGTAGATTTCTATGACAGTGTTGAGGAGCTATGCGAGAATATAGATGATGTCAACATAGTCTTCGATCTTTCCGAAGAATGTAAATATATAGAGCATCTTAAGCGTTGTGTACCTGCTGCAGTGTCGGTTGTCGGTGGCGAAGCCCTTTTAGTCTTTAAGAAAACGTCTATTGATCCTGATCCAGTGGACCTGAAGGCGTGCAATTTGAATCGAGCCTTAGGACTGTTCAGCACCTTCGTAGATCAGGCAGAGGAAGAATTTTGGCTTCTAGACAGTAATGGTGTTGTGCTTGATGCGAACAGTGCTGTGCTCGATCGACCGCGTGACCTTGAATTTGAGGGCAGGGAAGGGACACTTATTAATAATGTTCTTCCTTACGCAACAAAGCCGGATAATGCTGTTATGCGAGCTGTTGAGACGGCAAAAAGGGCAGATCAGGTTATCACAAAAGTCACCAGCAATGGTGATCTGCAATATTTTGGGTTGTCGGCATACCCCGCAGTAAAGCGTGACGGCACGGTACGTTCGGTGATTCTTACCCGTAAAGATATTACCGAGAACTACTTTATGGTGCGTAAGCTCCAACAGACAGAGAAGCTTGCTGCTATTGGAGAGATGTCCGCATTCGTGGCGCACGAAATTCGTAATCCGCTTTTTGCTATTGGCGGTTTTGCAAGAGCGCTTCTTAGACAAAAAAACTTGAACGAAAAAGATACGAAAAAAGTAAAGATTATTTACAATGAATCTAAAAGATTAGAGAAAATATTAAAGATTATTTTGAATTTCGCTCGTCCTGCGCATGGTGAAGACGGCGAGATAGACGTTAATGAAGTAATTCAAGAAGCATTAGGTTTACTGCGTATGAAATTTGAATCGCAGGGAGGCGTTGTAACGACGAACTTAAAGTCTAATGTTGCAAAGGTGCGGGGAAATCCGGATCAATTAAAACAATGTGTTATCAATGGTATTAAGAATGGTTTTGAAGCCATGCCGAATGGTGGAACAATGCGGATTGAAACGTCTTTAAGTGCAGATAACTGGATTATTATCCGGATAATGGACTCAGGCGAAGGTATTCCGGAAGATTTGTTGGAACATCTTTTTAATCCATTTTTTACCACAAAAAGTGGTGGTTCTGGACTTGGGTTAGCGATGACAAAAAAGATTATTGAAGATATGGGTGGCAAGGTTAAGTTGCGGAGCAAATTGAGCAAAGGAACCATTCTGTCATTTTATCTGCCTCCGTTATCTCTTTCTCAAGCAGTTGTTAAAAAGCATGAGGAGGATGAAGTAAGAGAACGATCAGGAAGCGTTGATTTTCTAGGCTCTCCTTCTGATTTTATTGGTAAGCCATAAGAGACAGAGTGAGAGAGAACGTTTTTTGAACTTGTACTCTAAGTTTTTCTGCTTGATGTCCGGCAGCATAACTTACTAGTGTGTGCGCAGTTAATATAGCGAATTGAAAAATGCACAACTGTTATCTGGCAGAAGTTGTTGTCTGGTCATATATAGCGTCCGCAGGATGCAGGGATGAAATTATGGAAAAAATTATTGTGCTTGCTACTCGTAATGCAGGTAAAATTGCAGAACTTGAAAAAACGTTGAGTGAATATGGTCTTTCTGTCCGCGGGCTGGATGCGTATCCTGAACTTGGAGATATTGTTGAGGATGGCGATACCTTTGAAGCCAACTCGTTGATTAAAGCCCGAACTGTAGCTGAGCACACAGGTCTTGTTGCAGTGGCTGATGATTCCGGCCTTGAAGTTGATGCGTTAGACAAAGCTCCTGGTGTATATTCCGCTCGCTACAGCGATAATACGCCGAATTTGAAAGGCGAAACGCGTGATAAACGCAATAATGAAAAAATGCTTATGGAGCTGGAAGGTATTCCGCATGAAAAACGTACTGCGCGTTTTCGTTGCGTAATGTCTGCATGTGCACCGTCAGGTAAGTGCATTACAGCATCAGGTGCATGGGAAGGTTTTATCGGCACTGAAGAAGTTGGAGATAATGGATTTGGATATGATCCGTTATTTATCGATGCAACCGATGGATCTGTTTCTGCGCTGTTGACCCGAGAAGAAAAGAATAAACGCTCTCATCGAGGAAATGCTTTGGCTGCCTTGCTGACTCAGTGGGATTCTTTTTGGAGTGATGTCGAAAAGTAATTCGTTTTCATAATAGAAATAAAAAAGCGCCCGTTAAATAACGGGCGCTTTTTTTGTAAGAGCTGTTTAAACACATGCAGCAAAGATGATGAAGATACCACATGCGGAAGCGAGAGCAATGGAGAATTTACCGCCGGCGACCTGATATGGTGCCTCAGTGTTAGTTCTTTTGCGTTCGTTACGCAGTTTCCAGCTCATAATGCATGGCAAACAGAGACAGAGAACTGCAAAGCCGATACCTGCATGAGCAAGCGCAGCAATAAAGCTGCCTGGACAGAGGTAAGAAGCAACAATTGGTGGTGCGAATACAACAACGGTTGCGATCAAACGATGAGTCTGAGATTCACCAAGACTCAGTGTTTCAGATGCGAGGTCATATAATGAAAGGGAAACACCGAAGAAGGAGGTTACGAGTGCGAAGGAAGCAAATACAGAAAGAACAGCTTTGATGAAAACGGAACTTTGAGAGATAGCTGCAATCAAGGAGTCAACGTTGCCGTCCATGAGGGCGATCTGAGACATAGGAACACTGCCGAGAGCAAGGAACAGCCACAGTACATAGCAAACGAGAGGGGCAATGGTACCGCCAATGATAGCCCAGTAAAGAATTGTTTTATTACCGTTAACAATCTTACAGGTGCTTGGAATACAGAAATGGTAGCCGTATGCTGCAAAGAGGATAGGCAGGCTTGCCATGAAGTGGTTGTAGTTAGGCGCTACAGCAAGAAGGTTATCAAAATTTACGGTCGAGCTGAGAGAAAAGAAGGCGAACGTCATTGCACAGAGCATAGTGATAAAGAAGACGTTGTTAAAGCGGAGGATGGTTTTTGTTCCGCAAAAAACAATGAAAGCCATGATAAGTGCAAATGCTGCTGAACAGACAGGAGCACCGAATCCGCTGTCTGCAATGTGGAATGTGTTAGCCAGAATACTGCCCATGCCTGTGATGTAAGCAACTAACAGCGCATACAAAAGGAAACCAAGGCTTAATACCGCGACTATTTGCCCCGGCCATCCTAGAACACTTTTAACCATTTTATTAAAATTAAGTCCTGGACCTACCTGCATATCTACCTCAACAAGCAGTAATCCGGAGTAAAGAGCCAGTGCCCACATGAAGACGAGCAGTACACAACTCATAGTGAAGCCAAGATTTCCAACGGCCATGGGGAGACCGAGCATTCCTGCGCCAATAGTTGAGCCTGCAACAATACATCCAGCACTAAAAGCCTTACTAGCCATAAACAGAACCTCCCAGTTTGCTTTGTCCTTAGCGGTTGGTAACCGGTTACTCTCTTGCGAGACAGGACACTATTACAAGGGTGCTTCATGGAAATACAATGGTTGTTGAACAGTAACCAGATGATGAAAGGAAAGGTATGTTCTTTTGTCGCCCTGATGGGGTCTATCTTTTGTTGCCGTCATGCAAGGGGTGAAAGAAATAATCAGCTGATAACGAAGCAAATATCTCTGTCGTTGTCGGCGGCCAAAAAATGGACAAATTTTTTCGAACAAAAGTGAACGATACACTTACAATCAGTATTTCTATTATGTGAAGCACGTCATTACGGTCACGATTTGTCTATCGATCTAATGTAGAATTTTGAAAAAAATTGATTAGTTTTTCAAAATTTTCAGCTTTATTAATAAAAAACGCATTTTTTACGAAGTAAGTGATGTGTAGCACAAAAGGTCTGATTTTTAAGCATACTTTTTTCTTCCTTTTGTAGAGACACAACTATTCACAATTACGTTTTATAAAGTGCTGAGTATATAAATACGGTTGGATATAATGTACCGAACAGGGTGACAAATATGTGTAACAACGTGTTCTGCTTTGGCATATAACAGTGTAGCGCTTTTTTGGTAGAGAATCTGCTCAGCTAGCTGCGTTGTAGGGTGAATAGTGTTTACGTGAAAATGAACTGAACTACATTAAAAGTACATGCTTGAAAGGTAAATTTAGGGATAAAGCCTGACTTTACGGGGTAAGCTTTTATTGGGAAGTGTAAAGAAAGGTATGTGTGGGCAAAAAAGAAAGGTGAACCGGTTATTCGGTTCACCTTTTTTATTGAGTTGTTACTTACGGCAGCAGCGGGGCGAGTTTGAGCCCTTCATCGATATTAATACCGCACATAAGGTTTGCGTTTGCCAAAGCCTGTCCGGAAGCGCCTCGACAAAGGTTGTCGATTGCACTGACGATAATAAGGCGGTTGGTACGCTTATCTACAGCGATACCGATATCGCAGAACATAGTACCCCGGACGTGCTTGGTTTCAGGGAGCTTGCCTTTAGGCAAAACTCGAACCCAAGGATGTGTCCGGTAAGCTTCTTCGTAAATGGCGTGAACGTCATCTAGAGTCATGTCTTTTGAAAGTGTTGTGTAGATCGTAGATAAGATTCCGCGGTTAATCGGCAACAGATGTGTATTGAAAGATACTGTAATATCTTCTTCTGCAATTACAGAAAGTTCCTGTTCGATTTCCGGAGTATGACGGTGCGTTGTCAGCCCATATGCTTTAAAGTTGTCAGCAACTTCACAGAACAAAGTTCCAACGCTGGCTTTACGTCCTGCACCAGTTGTTCCGGATTTGGAGTCAACAACAATACCGCTTGTAAGAATCATATTTTCTTTAAGCGCAGGGTAGAGACCTAAAATTGCTGAAGTCGGGTAGCAGCCCGGGTTTGCAACTAGCTGAGCGTCGGTCACAGCATCGGAATACAGCTCCGGTAATCCGTATACCGCTTGAGAAAGCAAGGCTTCCTGAGTGTGATCGCAAGCATACCAATGTTCATATTCATCTTTGCTTCGCAGGCGGAAGTCAGCAGAAAGGTCAACAACTTTGAGACCCTTTTCTAAAAGAACAGCTGCAATTTCCATTGCAGTACGATGAGGAACTGCAAGAAAAACGAGGTCACACGCTTGTGCAAGATCATCTGCATCCGGCTCAGTTATCGGTAATTCTCCGTTTTCCATGCCCTGCATGAACGGGTAGATTTCGCGTAATTTTTTGCCGGCTTCGGCACGTGAGGTTACACGTACCAGTTCGAAGTGATCGTGAGTTTGCAAAAGGCGCATCAGTTCCATTCCGGTGTATCCGGTAACCCCTACTAAGCCTACTTTAGTCTGTGCCATTTGCATTATACCTTGTGTTGGTTGTTATTTTGTCTTCATTACGTATTTCATACGCAGATCGTAAAGCAGTGTATCGAGCAGCTGCTTTTCGTCATTTTCAAGGCAGGTTTTTGTTTTTTCCTGCAACATTGAAAGGATATCAATGGAATGTTTTGCTGCGAGCAGGTTTTCCATCATTTGTCCGCTTTCTGGATCAGGGACTTCGCCAAGCTGTACAAGTGCAGAAGAGCCAATGGAAAGTATGAATGTGGAAAAAGTTACTTCCGGCATGCCGGTTTGTTCTGTGTTTTGGTCAGCCATGGTGCGCTCCTTTGATATTATTCAGAGGCGTTCAATGTACTATGGTATGCTGTCAGACCCTTCTCAAGGTAGCCTGAAGCTATGGTGCCGCCGCAAGCTTTGCAACCTTCGGCAAACGCATGCAGACCGGCAGCGAGATCTGCCCAATCTACCCAGCCCATATGTCCTATGCGAACAAGACGCCCTTTCATGTGAGCTTGGCCACCGGCAAGGATAACACCGAAGTTGTCCTTGGCATATGCGAGCACTTCACCGGCATTTACGTTTTCAGGAACCAGAACACTTGTGAGACCCCAGGTGAAGTGATCTTTAGCAAGCAGCTCGAGTCCCATGTGAGTAACGGCCGTGCGTGCCATCATGGTCAAAGCCCATTGTTTTTTAAAGACAACATCAAATCCTGTTTCTTCAAACATTGCAAGACTTTCGTTAAGGCCAACAATGAGA
The DNA here is from genome assembly GCF_015482765.1 of Halodesulfovibrio sp. Taxonomy (GTDB): domain Bacteria; phylum Desulfobacterota; class Desulfovibrionia; order Desulfovibrionales; family Desulfovibrionaceae; genus Halodesulfovibrio. The sequence continues at coordinate 6,613 of NZ_JADMLB010000070.1, read as the reverse complement.
CTTACCGGCGTGGTGAACAGTGTTTGATCCTGCAAAATTTTTTGTTTTTCAGCGAGGAGATTGAAGTAGAAGCAAGATGGAGTAACTGATTCAGCTTTTTTCCAAGCTTTGTCGCTGCATGCAATGAGACCTAACCCCGGAGGAAGCATTAATCCTTTTTGAGAACCGGTGAGAAGGCAGTCAATCCCCCATTCATCCATAGCACATGGAGAAATTGATACAGCAGAAATACCGTCAACAACCAGAAGTACATCCCGTTTTTTGGTTACGGCTGCAACATCTTCGACAGGATGAAGTACGCCTGTGGAGGTTTCTGAAAGCTGAATGAGAACACCTTTGCAGTCAGGGTGACGATCCAGCATGTTTGCAACAGCATCTGCAGTAACTGCCTGTCCCCAGTCCAAGATGATTTTTTCTACTGCTACGTTACTGGCTTCACAGATTTCTGACCAGCGTTCGCCAAACTTACCTGCTTCAATAACCAGAACTTTTTCACCGGCAGCAAATAGGTTGGTTACTGCTGCTGTCATAACACCAGTGCCGGAACATGCCAGCGGCATAACCGGCTGTGCTGTGCCAAAAAGTTTCTGTAACCGCTGCTGAACCTGCGCCATTATAGCTTTGAACTCAGGCTTGCGGTGATGGATCATGTCTTGCGCTAATGCGAGACGGACACGTTCTGGAACCGGGGTCGGACCCGGTGCTAACAATCTATTTTTGTTAAGCATGATCTTCTCCGCAATGGTAGTAAATGCTGAATGAGATATTCGGGGTTCAATATAAAGGCCGGCACGGACGTTTTTCCTTTGCTCGGCGGGAAGGCAGGGAACAGTCTCCTGCTTTTGAACCAAACTTCATCCTGTTGACTCTACATTGGCAATGAAAAAAATAAAAGCAAGCAAGTGAGGCAAAAAAACAATTTATTATGCACAATGGGAGCAAAATCTTTTTATATAACGTTATGTTGCGTTGACAATCCGAATCTTCGGGCGCATTACTCCAGTAGACAACCTTTTACAGCTGTATGGTCATACAGCGTTGTCTGTGGGATAGTGGCAGTTCGGTCGCAATTTTTAGGGCGTCGAAATTTAAAATTGGAAGTTAGTATGAAACAGAGAAACATGTTTATTTTGGTTTGGATCGTTGCAGCACTGCTGCTTCAGCTTGCTCTTGTAAGTTGTGATTCAGCACCGGAAAAGCCTGCTGAACCCGCAACAACGGCAGCGCCGGCGGAGTCAATTTCTCCTGAGAGCTCTCATCAACAGGATAGTGCCGGTAAGACAGGGACGTCTACTGTCATCGAAAATAAGAGTACACCAGATCAATCTGTTAAAGAGAATAAGCCCGAGGATAGTTCAGCAAAGGATACGAAAACATCCAGCGCTGTTAAAGCAGCTGGAAAAGTAGCTCCGCAATTTTCTGAGCAAGATGTGTATGCACTTGTTGAAAAACAGGTTTTCGCTCCTGAAAAAGCTGAAATGCCAAAAGATCGTACTCCGTTTAAGTATGGTGAACATGATTTGAACGGTGACGGGAAAGCAGAATTGTTTGTTTTGATTCAGGATCCGTACTTTTGCGGTTCTGGAGGATGTACAGCATTTTTGTTTTCAGCTGACGGGAAAAAACTATCTCGTTTTACAGTATCTGAACCACCAGTATTTGTTTTCGAGAAAAAAACAAACGGCTGGAATGACCTGATTATTACCAGTAAAGGTGTTCAGCATGTGATGGTAAATGACGGTAAAAAATATCCGCTGAACCCTTCTGTACAGCCTCAGATATCACGGGATCAGATCGAAAAGACTGCACGTGCTGCTGCTGAAAAAGAAGAAATATACGTTCAGGACGGACATAATCTTCGGATAAGAAGCCTTGATGAATTACCACTTCTTTCACCGTTTGAAGAAGTTCGTTTTGTGTTTGATCATCATGGAGATCCAGATACTGTATACTCCATTGATGTGCGCATAGAAGACGGAAAGGCTGTGGTTATGCCGGATACCACCTTTGATTAGATTGAGAAGGCATAGCTGACGCACCATAAAAGCGTTAATAAAAAAGGCGGAGCAAGTGCTCCGCCTTTTTTATTATATTTATACGCGATGGTTCTTAGCTTTTGAACACGCGGACAGTGTAGCTTTTGAGGTAGTGAGTTTCTGGCATTGCAGGGTGAACAGGATGGTCTGGACCCTGATGACCCTGAATGAGGGTTTGGATGCGTGTTTTGGACTTGGAAGCTGCGTGAAGAAGAACGCGGTTCAAGTCCTGAGCGCTAAGGTGCTGTGAACAGGAACAGCTGGTAACAATACCGCCATCAACCACAAGGTCCATAGCGAGTTTATTGACACGCTGGTATGCTGAGAGTCCCTCTTTAAACGCTTTTTTGCGTTTGATAAATGCTGGCGGATCGACGCAGATGACATCAAACTGTGCGCCAGAATCTTTTAACTCCTGCAATGTATCTAAAGCATCTCCGTAGACGGTATCAACTTTGTCCGGTGAGCCGTTCAGCCCTGCGTTGTGCACAGCAGCTTCAAGAGCTATTTTGGAAGCATCGAGGAACGTAACTTCTTTCGCACCTGCTTTGACTGCGTTACAGCCGAAGCTGCCAGCGTAACAGAACGCATCAAGAACACGTTTGCCGTTACAGAACGATGCAAAGTCACGGCGGTTCGTGCGCTGGTCATAGAACCAGCCCGTCTTTTGACCTTCGATCATCGGAACTTCAAATTTAACGCCATTCTCTTCGATAGCAACTTTAGCAGGGACAGTGCCTACCGCTTGTTCAACATAACGATCCAACCCTTCCAGAGGGCGGTTTGCAGAGTCGTTACGGAAGAGAATTGCTTTAGGGTGCATAATATCGCACAGAACAGATGTAATCTGATCTTTCATTTTTTCCATGCCGGCTGTTGTGAGCTGGGCTACAAGAAGATCATCGTAACGATCGATTACGAGACCCGGCAGGAAGTCACCTTCTGCGAAAACCATACGGTAAAATGGCTTGTCGAACATTGAGTCGCGCAGGGTAAGTGCCTGAGAAATACGTTTGTCGAGCAGTGCTTCAGAAAGTCCTTCATGAGGACGATTGCTGATCATGCGGGCGCAGATAAGAGAATTTGGGTTCACATATGCTGAGCCGATTGGACGTCCCTGAGCGTTTACAACAACAGCGCTTTCACCCGGTTCAAACTCTTTGAGCGGGCTTTTTTTTGTGTCTACTTCGTTGCTGAAAATCCAGAGGTGACCGAGGCGGATACGACGGTCTTCACCTTTTTTGAGAATTAATTGTTTCATCTGTTCTTTTGGTTTCCTGTAAACCATACTGTTAGGCTCGGGTTCGCGATATGCGCCCCGATGTGTGCATTTATGTTTTGGTGACTGAGAGGACGTACATGGAATCTGCATCCCTCAAAGCGCCTTCCAAAAAATCGTTATTATGATTCGTATGACGAAATAAGCTACTTATTATAAAGAAAACGGCTTAGGTACGTTCGGTAACGGTATATAAGGAGAAGCTGACATTATCCTGGCACGTCGTTTTTTAAACGGGCGTTATTGTTACCGTAGGTACGCTCGTTAGTGAGCTTCGTTCCAGCGGTCACCGATTCCAGCATCAACTTTTAGCGGAACGTCCATCATTGTTTTACCGTCAGGCGCTACATTAGACATGATTTCCTGAAGTCGTACAGCGGCAGCTTCTGCGTTTTGAGTAGGTACTTCAAGTACCAGTTCATCGTGAATTTGCAGGATAAGCTGTGCGCCGAGTTCTTTAAGCTTCTCGTCGCGAGCGGTCTTGATCATCGCTATTTTGATAATGTCTGCGGCGCTGCCCTGAATAACAGTGTTAATAGCTTGTCTACGTGCTTGCGATTGCAGCATGTTGTTTCCGGAATTAATTTCCGGAAGGTAACGACGTCTGCTGGCGAGCGTTGCTACATAACCAAGTTTTTTCGTGTCTTCTTCTACTTTGTCATAGAACTCTTTTAAGTGTTGGAGCTTTTCAAAGTAGCGGGCAATAAATTCTTTTGCTTCCTTGAGAGAAATTTGCAGTTCGCCTGCAAGCTTCTGTGGTCCCATGCCGTAGATTAAGCCGAAGTTAATGGTTTTGGCGTCACGTCGTTGGTCTGAAGTCACAGCTTCTACTGACTCATCAAAGAGAAGAGCAGCGGTACTGCTGTGAATATCCCGATCCTGTTTGAACGCTTCAAGTAGTGTTGGATCTTGTGAGCAATGGGCCAAAACACGAAGTTCTACTTGGGAGTAGTCAGCAGAGACCAGTTTCTTCCCTTCTGCGGCAACAAAGCATCCGCGCATACGAGTGCCGAATTCGCCTCGAGCCGGAATATTTTGAAGGTTCGGGTTGCTGGAAGAAAGGCGTCCTGTTGCTGTCGCAAGCTGATTGAATGTGGTATGGATGCGATCTTCTTCATCTGCAAGCTTCGGCAGTGGCTCAAGGTAAGTTGAGCGAAGTTTTTCAAGCTTTCTGTACTCAAGAATGAGATCAATAATTTTGTGTTCACCTGCAAGCTTTTCAAGAACAGCTTGTGAGGTGGAAGCCTGACCACCGCTGGTTTTAGTTTTTGACGCTAAGCCAAGGTCTTCGAACAGGATTTTTCCAAGCTGTTGCGATGAGCGAATATTAAATGGTTTGCCAGCGATTTCGTAAATGGAGCGGGTCAGATTATCAAGATCAGCCTGAACTTCCTTTAAGAAGTCAGCAAAAGCTGATCTGTCGATGCGGATTCCGGCTTCTTCCATGTCAGCAAGTACACCTACCAAAGGAAGTTCGATATCAAGCATGAGAGGGCGCAAGTGTCCGCCGTCAAGGCTTCGCTCGAGTTCTTCAGCAATGGCAAGTGCTAACAGCCCACCGTTCTTACGGGAAATTTCGAGTTCATCAGCTTTGCGGGATAATTTTTTCCATGAATAGTCTCTATCCTCGGGGTTCAGTAAGTATGCCATTAGCCCAAGGTCGAGAAGCTTTTCTGGGGCAATAGAAGCCCATCCGGCATGTTTACGGAAAAGTGCTTTTGCGTCTGGAGTAATTATCTGTTTCGCTACGGTGCAGAACTCTGCAAGCTCATCCATTTTGCCTGCATACAAAAATTCTGTTTGTTCAACAGCCACAAGAACAGAATTGCTTTCTGTTTGTTCTGCAAGAAGAACAGCGACTCGTTTGTCTTTGCAGGATGTAATGCCTGTAACGTCATTGACAGACATAGCAGGGCTTGCATCCGGTTCATCTGGCAGAGTTTTTTCCCCGCCACCAAAGAGACCGAGTTGATCGGTTGCTACTTTTTTCTTTTTTGGAGCAGGTGCTGGAGTGTCTGAATGAGACAGAGCATTTACTTCGCGAACAAGTGCGCGCAGTTCGTACTCTTTGACAAAGTCTAAAACAGTATCGCGCTCGATTTGTTTCAGCTTGAAGCTGTCCAGCTGTTCGTGGTCGCATGTGTCAGTATTGAGGGTCGTTAACTGACGGAACACAAACATATTTTCAAGGTGGTCTGCAAATTTCTTTTGCAGGTTTGGCTTTAATTCTTCAAAGCCGTCTCGAATTTCTTCCAGAGTTTTGAATTGAGCAAAAATTTTATCAGCGGTTTTAGGGCCGATGCCCGGTACGCCGGGAATGTTATCGGAGGAGTCACCGATAATTGCCTGATAATCAGCCCATTGTGCTGGTGTGAGACTAGTTTCTTCTTCAAAGTCAGCAAGACTTGTAAGTTTTTCTTGCTTTGCACCCGGATCCCACATGAAAACATTGGTATCAAGGCACTGTTTTAAATCTTTATCTGCCCCAACAATAATAACAGGATGATCTTTTTTAAGTCTTTTTGCCAACGCGGCAATGCAGTCATCAGCCTCGCAGCCATCAGAAACAATGAGATGAATACCAAGGTGCTGAACCATTTCTTTAATTGGTTCAAGCTGAAGGACCAGGTCTTCTGGTGTAGCAGAGCGGTTAGCTTTGTATTCGCCATAAAGTTCATGGCGGAAATTCTTACCGCGCCCGTCAAGAACAAACGTAATATATTCGGGAGACTCGTCTCGCAGTATTTTCATAAGAATACGGGAAACGATAAACAGTGCGTTTGTTGGAAAACCATCTGCACGTTTAAGGTGCTGCATGGCATAAAAAGCTCTAAATATAAAAGCTGAGCCATCGATAAGGTATACTGGCTTAGATGTAAGACCGAGGCGTTCTTGTAAAGACATATAATATAGATAGGTGTTGGGGGTTGTATTACTGGCGGCATTGCTGTGTAATTAGAAATGGAAGTAAGAGAGTGGCTGCCGCTTCACCTGCATCTGTTAGCGCAAAAAACGAATGATACCTGCTTACCTTGCTCGCTGCAAATACAAAAACTTTGTTCTGCAACGTTAGGCAGAACAAAGGTTAAACGTTTTTTAGTAGCTAACATTTTGCTTTTAAAGGTGTTGTTTGCATTGTGTCGTTTTTTGGAGAAAGAAAACTGAGAAAAAGATAAAAAACTGTTTGACAGTCAGCACTGTTTTCCATAAATACCTCTTCGCACGTGAGGGAACTCACGAAGCACTAAGAAGCGTCCCCATCGTCTAGCCTGGCCCAGGACACCTGCCTTTCACGCAG
>NZ_JADMLB010000027.1 GCF_015482765.1 Halodesulfovibrio sp. | reverse complement strand
CAGCCAGTCGGGAAGCTTGGCTTCCAGACATATTTTGACAACTTCTTCGTCTTTAAAGTCTTCATCTGCAAGATAGCCGAGGTCATTAAGCCGAAGGAAGCTGTCGAATCCTTCTGTTGCAATGCTAAGTACTTTGGGCGGAATGATGTCGATATTAGGGTATTTTTTGTTAAGCCAGCCGCTTTGTTCTATAAGCCGGAACATAAAGGCCAGACTGCGAGCCTTCCCGCCGATTGATCCCTCTCCTATTTTGAGAAAATCGGTCTGCGGGTCAAAATCATTTTCTTTGAAGCTCACAACAATTCCGCGTTGTCGTTGTTGGAGCCTGTTGTGGATTTGCTGAACAACAAAGGTGCGCATGGCATCAACGCTGTTTTCGAAATCTTCGGCTGTGAGCGGGCGCATAACACAGGCAAGTTCTGTTTCTGTCCGCGCAAAAAACCATCGGGAAAAGTCATTGTTCAGGCAATGCATCAGAAAAACATCATCCGGCACCTGATCCAGCTTCTCCTTGAGTTGGAACATGGTATGGGCACGGTCTATTTCTACCCCGTCTTTGTTTCTGAAGATAAAATCTCCAAACCCTAAATGCTCGCTCACAAAGCGATGAAGTTCTGCCAAGAGAAGCGGTGAGTTTTTATCAATGAATTCACATGGTATCTCTTTGGAATACCATTGGTTCACAGATTCACTGCTCGCAAGCAGAAGCGGAATATCTTTTCTTTCCTGCTTGATTTCGGAAAGCAGTGTAACTCCGGCGGAAGGGTCGATCATGCCGTTTCGCGGGTATCGAACATCAGAAATAACCCCGAGAACATATTGTTCATATTCGCGAAAGTATTCCATTGCTTCTTCATATGTTTCCGCAACCAGAATTTTAGGGCGGGCGCGCATAACAAGCAGACGATGTTCCTGATTCAGCCCTTCCTGAATAACAGCCTGTGCCTGTTGCACTAACGCGCGGTACAGAATCGGCAGAAACGAGGATATATAGCTTGGAGAGTCTTCTACGAGAATAATGTTGCGAATACCGGCTTCGCGGGTATCGGACTCAAGGTTAAGTTTATCTTCTGTAAGCTTAACAATAGCCATGAGAAGCTCGGCATCGCCGGTCCACAGGAAGCAATGATCCAGATTCTTGCGCTTAAGCTTGGAGCTTTGGCGTATTTCTCTATGGGTAAGAACAACGACTGGCAGATCAGGTACAAACGCATCGATCCGTTGTTTGAGATCGATAAGCTCCGGCTCAGCGAGACCGGACATGAGTATAACCATGTCTGCCGGACGTCTTTCTAATGCTGCGGGAATATCTTCAGGGGAAGATATCCACGAGAGTCGTGGCGGAGAACTTAAATTCAGTCCTCGGTATTCACTGGCAAGGCGTGCGGAAAGGTTGCAATCTTCTTCCATCACCCACGCATCGTAAGGAGAAGAAACAAGAAGAATATGTTTAACCTTCAGGCGCATGAGGTCGTGGTATACGGTGAATTTGTTTTCAGCTGTAATTCGATGACAAAAATCAGAACGTACCATAGTGCCCCGCTCTTTTGAGGGTGAATCAGAAAAGTTCTCTATGAGCAGCGACGGGCAGTCCAGGCTTCCGCGTGATTCTTTTTTGTTTCTTAAATAAGAAGTATGACTGTGCTAAGCGGAACTGCTGCCCTGAAAAAAAGATGCTGTTGTACAATTTGTAGCACCTGCAAGCTCTTAGAGCAATGACTCACCTCAAAGAATGGAGTGGCTTGATTGAATAAAGAACGGAGGTAGTATGGAAGACAGAAAAAAGAGGCACACATGAAAATATGTGTGCCTCTTGAGGGATCAATATGATCTAACTGTGTACTGTGTAATCTGTACGTTTGGTGCGTTATACAACGCCCTGATCGATCATGGCGTCCGCAACTTTTGTGAATCCGGCAATGTTTGCGCCGTTCACGTAGTTACGAGGAGTGCCATAGTATTCAGCTGTATCCAGACAACGTTTGTGGATGTTTTTCATGATCACACGAAGACGTTCATCAACTTCTTCACGGCTCCAGCTCAGGCGCATAGAGTTTTGTGACATTTCAAGACCGGAAACAGAAACGCCGCCGGCGTTTGCAGCTTTACCGGGGCCGTACATAAGTTTTTCCTGCACAAAAAGGTCGATACCTTCCGGCATGGTCGGCATGTTTGACCCTTCAGAAATAACATTAACGCCGTTGGCTACAAGGTTTGCAGCATCTTTACCGTTAATTTCGTTCTGTGTTGCGCATGGGAAAGCACAGTCGGCTTTGTGGTTCCACAGAGGGTTGAAGTCTGCAGTCGGATCAACAGGAGTGTATACAGCTTCAGGGTACTCTTCAGCATATTCACTTACGCGGCCGAAGCGTACGTTTTTGAGTTCTTTAATGAACGCGAGTTTTTCCTGATCCACACCTTTCTCATCATAAATGTACCCTGAGGAGTCAGAGAACGTTACAGGAACACTGCCAAGTTCAATGAGTTTTTCCATTGCATACTGGGCAACGTTACCGGAACCGGAAACAAGGCTGCGAGTATCTTTCAGAGTACGGCCGTCAACTGCAAGCATTTCAGCTGCAAAGTAAACAGCACCGTAACCGGTAGCTTCAGGACGGATAAGGCTGCCGCCCCAGTCCAGACCTTTGCCGGTTAATACGCCGGAAAATTCATTGCGCAGGCGTTTGTACTGACCGAAAAGGAAGCCGATTTCACGAGCACCAACGCCGATATCACCAGCCGGAACGTCTGTGTTAGGGCCGATATGACGGGAAAGCTCAGTCATAAAGCTTTGGCAGAAGCGCATAATTTCCATGTTGCTTTTGCCTTTAGGGTCAAAGTCGGAACCACCTTTACCGCCGCCCATAGGGAGACTGGTGAGTGCGTTTTTAAACACCTGCTCAAAAGCGAGGAACTTAAGAATGCCTAAGTTTACAGAAGGGTGGAAGCGTAATCCGCCTTTGTAAGGGCCGATAGCGCTGTTCATTTCAATACGGAACCCGCGGTTAACCCGAACATTGCTATCATCGTCAATCCAAGGAACACGGAACATAATAACGCGTTCAGGCTCAACAATGCGTTCGAGGATATTAGCGCTGCGGTAATGAGGATTGCGATCAAGGACTGGCTTGATAGAATCTACAACTTCAGTAACCGCTTGATGAAATTCACGCTCATTAGGGTCTCTGCTTTTAATAAGGTCGAGAATATCCATTCGTTGGACTCCTTAGGGCTGCAGCGACGCGCAGCAAAAACAACGTTAAATTCATGTACAGATTAGTGGCGACATACTGCACTTTTTTTTGCAATGTTGGAATACAAAGGCAAAAAATATTGTAAACTGGACAAACTTGCTTTTTAATTCAATTCATACTTATTATTAAAAGTTCAGAAAAACTACATGTCTCCTTACAAAAATGTTAAACAGTCCGGCATGTTATATGACGGAAATAGAAAATGGTAGAAAAAATATGCTTAAAATTATTATGAACATCCTCTGGTTATTCCTCGGAGGGTTGCAAATGGCGCTGGGATGGCTGATTGCCGGAATCATCATGATTATCTCAATTGTAGGGATTCCGTGGGCGCGATCCTGCTTTGTTATTGCCAAATTTACCCTCTGGCCGTTCGGTAAAGAAGTCGTAAACCGTTATGATATAAATGGTTGCCACGACATTGGAACCGGCTGTTTAGGTGTAGTCGGCAATATTATCTGGTTTGTCGTTGCAGGATTATGGCTTGCCATCGGACACTTGTTTTTTGCCTTTGCGAACTTTATTACCATTATTGGCATTCCGTTCGGTTTCCAGCACCTCAAACTTGCAGTAATTTGCCTTGCACCTATCGGAAAAACCGTTGCTGACGATCCGAATTCATTGCTTAATCGTTAAAATGAGTTATTTCAATTTTTTTACATTAGATTGATTCTCTATAATTTTGATTTACAACTAAAAAAAGCCGAAGCATTGCTTCGGCTTTTTTATGGAAAACTAATTTTCAATAATTTTGTCTGTTGGCGGGGAAGTGCTTGAGCCGCAAGGTGTTTCGGGGATTTTTGTTGTGCAGGTACTGAGTAAAATTCCCGTAATCAGGGCAGTTACAGGAGCAACCATTAAGAGTCCGATACTCCCAATAAGAATTCTAAAAATTTCTGCGGCAACGAGCTTCATATTTACAATTCTCGTAAAACTGGTTCCTTGGGATACAAAAACCATCAACATGGTTAGATATCCACCCGAGTAGGCAAGGAGCAGAGTTGTTGCCATTGTCCCGATTACCATCCTTCCCACAGTAAAGCCGGATTGAATCAGCTCGCGCATGGATATGTCCGGTTTTTTGCATTTTACTTCATTCATAGAAACGCTCACATCCATGGCTATATCCATAGCCGCACCGGATGCTCCGAGCAGAACTGCTGAGTAGAAAATGTGTTGAAGATTCAGTCCGTAGTTGCCTTGCATAAGGAGTGTTTGTGCAAATGGGGCTGTCATCCCGCAGAGCTGAAGCTTTTCGCCGAAAAAGAGTGTGAGCAGTAACGTTACCCCTAAGCCGCTGACCGTTCCTAAAAAAGCCGAAAAGCCTTGGCGTGTGAGCCCGGCAACTGTGAGTATTATCACCATGGACAATAGAATGAGCACACTGAGGCTCAGTGGTAACGGGGCTGCTCCGTTGAGCAGGCTGGGTATGTAGTAGCACCAAAGAATGATTAGAGAGGCTACAAAGGAGAATAACGCTTTAATACCTACAACGCCTGAATACAGAACAAGCGCTCCTGCAAAGAGAACAAAAAGTGCTAGCTCCCAATGCTGGCGATACGTGTTGATGGCTTTGGCAAAAGCCACTTTCTGGTTTTCCGTTTGAATTGCGAGAAGAATAGTATCCCCTGCCGAGTAAATTTCATCTAAGTCCAACTGACCATTGAGGTGGTTAATTGCAACAACCCGTTCACCTTTCCAATCCCCTTCCCGTATAACCGTTTCAACAGATTGAATCCCGACGGTTCCAGCTCCCGCCTGAATAATTTCACTGTTATCAACAGAAATCACAGTTCCGCTGACTTCATAGATGTTACATGCAGTAACGGAATCATTTTGCCAATTGGATACAACGTAGAAACAGAGAAGCAATGTCGCTGATAAACAGATCGCGGTGATAGCGTGTCTCGGCATTGATAACCTCGAATAGAAGAAGAGCAGGTTTCCCTGCTCTTCATTATAATAAACGCAAAAGCATGGCAGGAGGTCCCCACGGCTTGAGGTGCCTTGCTTTATTCGTACATTATTTCAGGAGTTAGTTTTTACCGGCAACGTTCTCGGTATTGCCGTATGGGATCTTGGAGTATTTTTCGTTAGGACCGGTAGTGTTGCCCAGCAGAGCTTTGGAAGGAGTACGGTCAAATGTAGATAACTGTGCCCCCATGGCTTTTGCCATTAAGCGAGGAATATCTGTATTGTCTTTGAAGCCGCTGAATTCTTGTGACTGAGCACCGATTGCAGATAATGCAATAACACCGGACGTGTGGACGTATGAAGTCCAGCTGATGCGTGCGCGTTCGGAAACCAGATGCGCAACGGCAATCATGGTTGGAGTGTACGCGTATCCATATGTTGTCTGTTCTGCTGCACTGAGAGTCTGGTTTTTATCTTCAGTGGTCATGGCAGATTCAAGTTTGGCACTTTCACGTTTGTTTAAGTTGGTCAGGCCAAAGTTCTCACCAACATAGTTACGGTATTTCTGGTGGCGAGTAGCCGGATCTGCGTATTTTTTGAGCATTTCAGGGTACACATACGCAAGTGTGTCTTCAACAGAAGCTTTTACTTTGAATAACTCGTTAAGCTTCAAGAAATATCCTTTTGAATCAAGGCTGATGCCCATAGCCATACCACCGGTTTCGTGGTCAGCAGCAACAACTATAAGGGTTTCTTCAGGGTGTTTTTTGTAGAAGGCGTATGCTTTGGCAATAGCTTCATCAAGAGCCAGAGTATCGTAAATAGTACCGGAGGCGTCGTTACAGTGAGCTGCGTAGTCAATACGGCCGCCTTCTACCATCATAAAGAATGGTTTTTCCTGAGCAGCTAATACTTCAATGCCTTTAGAGGTTAACTCTGCAAGCGAAGGCATAGCGTTTACGGTTTCTTTGCTGTTGCGACGGTCGATTTCCATGCCGAGTGCGCTGTATGCGAGAGGAGCGAGAACTTTATCCCCTTTTTTAGGCTGGTAGCTGCGGAACGTGTCACGAGCATCATTACCAATGAAGGTGGTGTATCCTTTAGACGCAAATTCAGCCACGAGATCGCGGTTATCTTTGCGTTTTGATTTAAGACCGTCTTTGTTGCTTTTCGCTACAAAATGACGGAAACCGCCACCCGCAAAGTAATCAAATCCAGTGGAAAGCTGATCAACTGCAATATCGTTTTCGTTACCACGGCTCATATTATGAGCGGAAAAAGACGCAGGAGTCGCGTGGGTGATGCGGGTTGTAGTGGCAATACCTACAGCGTAACCGGCATCGCGTGCAGCTTCAGCAATTGTTTTGATGCTGGTACCGTCCGGCAACTTGGAGACAGCACCGTTTGTGGTCTTAAAACCAGTAGCCAATGCGGTTCCGCCTGCTGCGGAATCTGTAATCATGGTGTTGTCGGAATGGGTGGTAACCAGTGCAGAAACCGGAAAGGTATTCATAACCAGCTTCGCATCTGGGTTTTGTGTCTGAATTTTGTAGAAATATTGAGCAGACTGGCGTTGAGCTGGGCCCATTCCGTCGCCAATGAAGTAGAACACATATTTAGGCGCGGTGGCTGCAAATACACTGGAAGCCATAAGTAATGTAACAGCCAGAATGATCAGGGAGCTAAATCCCGTTTTCTTACTATGTCGGAACAAAGTCATACATCTCTCTCCATTAAAGGTTACAGTCGCGATACAACTCTTCAACTGCTAAAGAGTCAGTTCCCGTTTACTGACTGATGAATGCAAGACTATCCACACAATGCCTTTTATACATTCATCACGTTAGGCTTCAGAAAGCGGAACTGACTTCGGGGGCTTGTCGTCACAATAAAGGTTGTGCCTGCGTGATACCCTAGCCCCTCCCCCTAAGGGGAAGGTCAATGCTTGAGTGCGAAAAAAGATGTAAAATAAATGTTTATTTCTAGTGTATTACATTGTTTGAACGCTCATTTAGTACATGTTTTTGTTTATACGGGGGATTCGTGTTGCTTTAGTTTTTAGACTATTCAAAAAAACACTTTGGAGTGAATTTTGGATATCATTGTTGTATAGAAAAAAGAGATATGCCCATTGCAGCAACTCTTCATTATGGTTTTGATATATATTGTGTATGGTAATTTGTTGAAATAAAAAAAGCGGCTCAATATATTGAGCCGCTTTTTTGCTGTCATATTTCTTTTAACTGAGCATTACTGCGCTGCTTTCTCCAGTGCATTCAGTCGTTCAACAACGGGAGGGTGTGAATAGTGCATAACAACATATGCAGGGTGAGGTGTCAGGTTTGAAAGACTGTTAACCGAAAGCTTTATAAGTGCACTTGCGAGAGCATCCGGTGTTCCAGTGGTTTTTGCTGCAAAGGCATCGGCTTCAAATTCATACTTGCGTGAAAGGTATGATGCAAAAACTGACATGATCATTGAAAGCGGTGTGTACAGGAAACTGAAAAGTACAATACCGACGGCAACAGTCATATTTTCTACGTGAAATACTCTGTACAAAGGAGCATAGCTGAGCACGAGTGAAAGACAAAAGAAGGTGATTCCTGTTGTCGCGATACTTGTGACAAACATTCGTTTGATGTGGTTCAGTTTGCAGTGCCCTATTTCATGAGCAAGAACGCCGACGATTTCTTCGGTGCTCATGGTGTTAACCAGTGTGTCAAAAAGCGCAATTCGCTTTTGTTTTCCGAAGCCAGTGAAGAATGCATTTGCTTTGTTTGAGCGTTTTGAACCGTCGATGATGTAGATTCCAGAGATATGAAATCCGTTTTTATGGGCAAATGCTTCAATTGCCTGTCGCAACTCGCCGTCTTCAAGGGGAGTAAATTTGTTGAATAGAGGCATAATCCAGATTGGAGCAACATATTGTACCGCAAAGATAAACGCTGTTGCAAATCCCCATGCTATGAGCCAGCCGAACGTCTCGAATGTTTCAAAAAACCAGAGAACACCTGCGGCAAGTGGAGCACCTATCAAAACACCAAGCAGTATTCCTTTGAGGCGGTCAGCCAAAAAGAGCTTCGGAGTGGTACGGTTAAAGCCGTATTCTTCTTCAATAACAAAAGTGTGGTAGATAGAAAAAGGTAATGATAAGAGCATAGAGGCAAGAGATACAATACCAAAAAACGCCAGCCCCTGCAGAATGCTGTTTGTGAACAACGCACTGGCCCATTCGTTAAATATATTAAAGATACCGAGTAACAGACAAAGCACGACAGCTATACAAGATATAAAACCGGAAACAAAGGCGAGCTGGTCGTTTCTCTTTGTATACGCTTGAGAGCGGGCATACTTTTTTTCGTCTAATGCATGCTCAAACACTTCGGGAATTGGCTGATCAAGGTGTTGAATATTCAGCCTGCTTACCCATGTTTCAAGAGCCCAGGCACCGATAATGAAAAACAGGATAAGTGCAGTTAGCATAGTCATGGTGTTTCCTTACGACAGATTTTATGTGTGCAATATACTGTTAAAGCTAGCTTTCTCATGGAATTTTTTTACGAATAAGTAAGCTATTTTTTGAGGCAAATGTATACGCTATTTATTTGCTATAGTAAAAAAGCCTTTATTGTCTGCGGAACAACTGGTGTTCTCATATCTTTTTTTCTAAAAAACTGAAGATTAGAGTAAAAAATTCAAAAAAATTAATGAAAAAATCATTTGTGGCAAAAATGCAACGTGCTTGATGGATACTGCATTTTTCGCAGTTTGGGGGAAGCTGGATTGTGTCTGCTTTTTGTAGGTGATTGTTTAAACAGTTAACTCGCTGAAATGGTATGAGAATGTCTTTATGTTGCAAAAATGCAATATGTCTTTCTGTTTTCGCAAATCTCAGTAAATTTACATGTTTTCATTCAAAAAATTGTTTTTTTCTTGTCGCAAAACTGTGGTGGTTGTACAGGGGGAGGTAACCCAAATGGCACACGTTCTAACGTGAAATACTACCATAGATTCAATGCTTACAATCAGGGGCGCAACGTGCCATGGCGTTTCGCAGGCAGGTCATTTCCTCTGAGTGTACAAGGAGAAAGTTATGATTGTTGGTGTACCTAAAGAGATTAAAACTTTGGAAAATCGAGTCGCCCTTACTCCGGGTGGCGCTGCAACCTTAGTTCGTCAAGGTCATACTGTTCTTGTGGAAACGGATGCAGGTCGCGGAAGCGGCTTGTTTGATGAGGAATACATTGCTGCCGGTGCTACCATGGTTTCTGCTGAGGAAGCATGGGGTGCTGAAATGGTTATTAAGGTTAAAGAACCTGTTGCTTCTGAGTACCAGTATCTTCGCGACGGGCTGTTGCTGTTTACCTATCTTCACCTTGCTGCTGAACGTGATTTAACAACTGCGCTGCTTGAGGGCGGAACAACAGCTATTGCATATGAAACAGTTCAACTTCCTAACGGTTGTCTGCCGTTGTTGATGCCTATGTCTGAAGTTGCCGGTCGTATGGCAACGCAGGAAGGCGCAAATTTCTTGAAAAAAGCCAACGGCGGCCGCGGTGTTCTTCTCGGCGGTACTCCGGGGGTAGCTCCGGGGCGCGTAACCGTTGTTGGTGGTGGTATTGTAGGAACTAACGCTGCAAAAATGGCAATCGGTCTCGGTGCAGATGTTACTATTCTTGATGTAAGCCATCAGCGCCTTCAGTACCTCGATGATGTGTTTGGCAACCGTATCCGTACTATCACCTCGACAGAGCCGAACATTCGTGAATGGGTTGCAAATGCAGACCTTGTTGTCGGTGCTGTGCTTATTCCGGGTGCAAAAGCCCCAAGCCTGGTTACAGAAGATATGGTTGAAACCATGCAGGAAGGCGCCGTTATCGTCGACGTTGCCATCGACCAAGGTGGTTGCTGCGAAACAATCAAACCGACAACGCATGATGATCCTGTCTTTAACCTGCACGGCGTTGTTCATTACGGCGTTACAAATATGCCGGGTGCGGTTCCGCGTACTTCTACTTTTGCACTGAGCAACCAAACCTTACCGTATGCTATTCAGCTTGCTAACAAGGGCATGGATGCGCTGCGTGCTGACCGTTCTCTCGCTCTTGGTTTGAATACCTATAAAGGCAAACTTACTTGCCCTGCTGTTGGTGAAGCCTTTGAACTGTTCTCAATGTCACCGGAAGATGTCTTGTAGTTTCTGTTCATTTTGAGACGTATTTACTGTCCGGCTTCTTTTTTGAAGCCGGATTTTTTTTATCCCTATCTATTACCTTACGTTTTTGTTAAAAGTAGAAGGCGTGGAGTGTTTACAAAACGGTGAGTATTGCCGCGGAATAATTGAATCGAAATGTTGTGATATGTTAAAAATTTTTTACATTTAACAAAAACGAAAAAAAATGCAGCTCGTTTGATTTTTTTTATTCCATCTGCTAATACTCTCTCGGTTTGAGAACACATTTTCGTTAAACTTTTGTGCAACGGAAAAATGAAATAGTAGGAATTTTACACAGTAGTTATCGTAATCATTTTTTTGGAGGGTTCTTTATGAAACGTCTTATCGCAGTCTTTGCAGCTTTACTCGTTATTACAATGGCTTCTACAGCTTTTGCTGAAAAGCTTGTTGTAGCTCACGATACCAACTTCAAACCGTTTGAATTTAAACAGAACGGTGAATACGTTGGTTTTGATATCGATATGTGGAAAGAAGTTGCGAAACGTATGGACCTTGATTACGAATTCCAGCCAATGGACTTTAACGGTATTATCCCGGGCCTTCAGGCTGGTTCTATTGACGCAGCGGTAGCTGGCATCACAATCAAACCTTCCCGTGCTGAAGTTGTTGATTTCTCTGATGGCTACTACGATTCCGGTCTTGTTATCCTCGTTCGTTCTGACAACAACGACATCAAAGACATCAACGATTTGAAAGACAAAATCGTTGCTACCAAGCTTGCTACCTCTTCTGTTGACCTTGCTCAGCAGTACGTTCCTAAAAAGAATATCAAACTCTTCCCGAACAACGACAACATGTTCATGGAACTCATGACCGGCGGCGCAGACGCAGTTATCTTCGATATGCCTGTTGTTAAAGACTTCGAAGCAAAAGCAGGTCAGGGCATGGTTAAAGTAGTTGGTCCTATCTATCAGGGTCAGGCTTACGGTATCGCATTCCCTAAAGGTTCTAAACTGGTTTCCGGCGTAAACAAAGCGCTGAAAGAAATGAAAGCAGACGGAACATACAACGACATTTTCATGAAGTGGTTCGGTTACGCACCTGCTAAATAGCAGTCTTCTTTTTCCTCATAGAAAGTAAAACATAGGGATGGCGTTGTGCCATCCCTATGTATATTTTATACGCTGAATTTTTTCAGCTTAAGTTACCCCAAAGGCAGATACACTCATGGCATTTCAGTTTAAACCAGAAGTGATGGTAGACACTCTTCCTCTTCTCGCAGAAGGGCTTGAGCTTACAATCTACATCACTCTCCTTGGCCTTGCGTTCGGCTTTATTATCGGCACAGTCGCAGGCTTAGGTCGACTTTCTCAAAATAGAATTAATCGCTCCCTTGCGGGCATTTATATAGAAATTATCCGTGGTACCCCGATGATTGTTCAGGCGTTGTTCCTGTACTTCGGTGTACCGCTTGTTTCCGGAGTCCGTATTGATCCGATTACAGCGGGTGTTATCACCATTGCTGTGAACTCCGGTGCATATATTGCGGAAATTGTACGTGGCGCTGTTCAGTCTATTGATGCAGGACAGTTTGAAGCAGGTCGCTCTATCGGTCTTACCCATAACCAGACCATGCTTTCTATCATTTGGCCTCAGGCGTTCCGCCGTATGATTCCGCCACTTGGCAACCAGTTTATCATTTCGCTTAAAGATACCTCACTCCTTACCGTTATCGGTGTAGCAGAACTTACCCGTTCCGGTCAGGAGATTGTTGCGGTTAACTTCCGTTCATTCGAAGTGTACCTGACTGTAGCGATCGTATACCTTTGTATGACTCTTTCCATTGCGAAAGGGCTTCGCTGGTATGAGAAAAAATTGATGGCACGCAGCCGCCGCTAGGAGCTTGTTATGAGCGATACATCAAATATGATTGAAATCCGTAATCTGCACAAAAATTACGGTGATATAGAAGTAATTAAGGGTGTTGATTTAAGTGTTAAGCAGGGGGAAGTAGTTGTTATTCTGGGGCCTTCCGGTTCCGGTAAATCTACAGTGCTCCGCTGTATCAACCGCCTTGAAGAAATCACATCCGGTTCTATCGTTGTTGATGGCTACGACTTGTACGCCAAGGAAACAGATATCAACTACGTGCGTTCAGAAGCAGGTATGGTGTTCCAGCAGTTTAACCTGTTCCCGCACCTCTCTGTTTTGCAGAACATCACCATCGGACTGATTAAAGTTCGTAAGATGGATAAAGCAGAAGCGGATAAAATTGCTCTGAGCCTGCTCGATAAAGTTGGTCTTCCGGATAAAGCTGCAGCATACCCTGATCAGCTTTCCGGTGGTCAGAAGCAGCGTGTTGCCATTGCCCGTTCTTTGGCAATGAACCCGAAAGTTATTCTTTTTGACGAACCAACCTCTGCACTCGACCCTGAGTTGGTAGGTGAGGTTCTCGATGTAATGAAGAATCTTGCTGATGAAGGTATGACCATGGTGGTTGTAACGCATGAGATGGGATTTGCACGTGAAGTTGCTGACCGTGTAATCTTTATTGCAGACGGCGTTATTCAGGAAGAGGAAGCTCCTGATGAGTTTTTCTCTAATCCTAAGAACCCTCGTCTTAAAGACTTTCTTGGCAAGTTGTAATACTTGCTTTCACGTCGCTGCAATCGCAGTGGTACGAAATAGTCAGATAAACGGCTGTCCCTGATAGGGCAGCCGTTTTTTTTGATATCTAGACACTGTAAATTTTGGGGAAAGAGCTGAAGGAGCGTGCACCGATAAAGCATCATTTTGTGATCAGGCAAAAAGGCGTGTTGTGAACAAACACCAACTGCCTCAAGAGCTGATGACAAGAGAGCTTGAGCAGTGGTTGCACCATTTTAAGAGCATAAAAATCGAAATCGTAACGCAATTGTCTAGGGAGTATTCCTCTGATACAGGTATTGAACGGAAAGATGTATTTCACTGTCTGCGTTACGCAGCCAACGGCTTTAAGCTAGGATAATTGCTCCATGAAACAGTTTCGCGCCGATTTGCATATTCACTCCAGATTTTCCCGTGCCACAAGTAAGAAATTAACCCCGCGCCATCTGGCAGCATGGGCAGAGGTAAAAGGGCTTGATGTTCTGGGGACGGGTGACTGCACACATCCAGAATGGCTTGATGAGCTGGAAGACCAGCTTGAAGAGGACAGTCAAAGTGGATTGTACAGATTGAAAGACACATCGGATCTCGGGAAAGAAATACCGCGGTTCGGTGATGCTCCAATGCACGGACGCTCTCTGTTTATGCTTCAGGGCGAAATCAGCTCCATTTATAAACGTGGCGGCAAGGTGAGGAAGGTTCATAACCTTGTCTACATGCCGAACTTTGAGGCTGCCCGAAAATTCAGCAACCGACTCGGCGAAGTCGGTAACATCACATCAGACGGCCGTCCTATTCTTGGGATGGACTCACGGGACATCCTTGATCTCGTGCTAGATACCCATCCCTTAGCATTTTTGATTCCTGCTCATATCTGGACACCGTGGTTCTCTCTGTTCGGCTCAAAGTCCGGTTTTGATACCATTGAAGAATGTTACGGCGAGTACACTTCAGAAATTTTTGCGCTTGAAACCGGTCTTTCTTCCGATCCGGAAATGAACTGGCTTTGGAGCGCTCTCGATCGTTTTGCATTGGTTTCAAACTCCGATGCACATTCCGGTGACAAGCTTGGACGCGAGTGTAACCTGTTTGCCGGTGATATCTCTTTTGAAGGCATGTATCGCAGTCTGCGCGGTGAAGGTCTTGGTCATAAATTTTTAGGAACGATGGAGTTCTTCCCTGAAGAGGGCAAATACCACCTTGACGGTCATCGAAAGTGTAATGTTGTTATGGAGCCGAGAGAGACCTTGACCCGTGACGGAATTTGCCCTGTGTGTGGCAAGCCGTTAACCGTGGGAGTGCTCAACAGGATCTTAACTCTTGCAGATAGAGACACTCCTAAGCAACCGACTAAAGCCGGTGATTACAGTTCATTGATTCCGCTTCCTGAGCTTATGAGCGAAGTGCTTGGCGTGGGGCCGAAGACAAAGAAAGTTATGACGCTTTATTCTGAGACCATCCAGAAGCTTGGTTCAGAAATGGCGATTCTTAAAGAGGTTCCTGAGGAGGACATTAAGAAAGTTCACCCTATCCTAGCAGAAGCAGTCAGCAGAATGCGTAAAGGTGAAGTGCTGCGCCAGCCTGGATTTGATGGCGAATACGGCGTGGTTCGCGTGTTCTCACAAAAGGAACGTAACGAGTTCAAGCACGGCAAGTCATTGATCGATATTCCGGAAAAAGTAACCGGACTGACTCCGCAAGAAGAAGCATCCATCATGCCTGTTTTTGATTCCGCAGTTCAGCAGTTGCAGGAACAGCCGGAAGAAATAGCGTATAACGATGCCCAACAGCAGGCGATTACCTCGTCTCCTGACCCTGTACTTGTTATGGCAGGACCCGGAACAGGGAAAACCCGTACGTTGATCGGCAGAATTGAGCACCTGCTCGGCTCCGGCGTTAAGGCGCGTCAAATTCTGGCGTTAACCTTTACTCGTCGTGCCGCACAGGAGCTGACAACGCGCCTTGCAGACTCTATCCAGAATGAATTGTCTATTCCGCGTGCGGACACTCTTCATGGTCTTGCGTTTGAATACTGGCAGAACTCATATTCTGACGCACCGACCTTGCTTTCTGAAGAAGGATCAAAACGTGTGTTTGCAGAAGCCAACGCAGAGGCGAGCAAACAGCAGTGCAAAAGATCATGGGAAGTCATTTCACTGTGTCGCGAACGTATGGAACCGTGCCCTGAAGAAGAGCAGCAAGCATACGATAACTATTCAGGTCTGAAGAATTCATGGAATCTGGCAGACTATACCGATCTGCTTGAGTTCTGGCTTGAATCACTGCGCAATAATGTTTTTGTTCGTCCTTGGACGCATGTCCTTGTTGATGAAATTCAGGACTTATCTCCGCTTCAGCTGGCGGTTGTTCGTGAACTTGTTTCACAGGATGACCAGAACGGGCAGGGATTTTTCGGAATCGGCGATCCGGATCAGTCGATTTATGGATTCAGGGGCGCTCATGGAGGCGTTCAGGAGTATCTTGCGAAAGAGCTTCCTTCCCTTAAGACAATTCAACTTTCAGAAAACTATCGCTCATCACAGCAGATAGTGGACTACGCAAGCACGCTTATGCTGCCTGCTCGTGAAGCAGCACCTATTGAAGCAAAGAAATCAGTAGAAGCTGAAGTAAGGATGTTCGAAGCACCAACATCGGAAGCTGAAGCATCGTGGATAGGCGAGCAGGTGCGCGGTCTGCTGGGACAAACCAGCCACTCGTTACAAGATAACAGGCAGGAGCGGCTTCTCGGAGGCGAACTTTCTCCGGGAGATATTGCTGTTCTTGTCCGCTTCAAAGCGCTCATTCCAGTCATCAGTCAGACACTTAATCGACTGGGCATCCCATGTGCTGTGCCGGAACAGGAAGCATTTTGGGTTGATCCGCGTATCGAGCTTATTTTGGCTGCTGCCGGTCGATTTGTGGGGATTTCCAGTGAAGAAGGCGAAGAGCAGATTAATTGTCCTGATGCTGTTCTTGCTAAAGGACCCCAAGGCATCGCTGTGTATATGGAAGATCTTCCGCCGTTTGATCGTCTTTTCTGGAAGTCCACAGCATTCAAACAGCTTGTAACTCACTATAAAGAGCACAAAGGATGGGCGGGTTTACTGAACTGGATTAATTTACAGACTGAGCTTGATCTGGTGCGTCAGAAGAGTGAAAAAGTACAGATCATGTCCATGCATGCTTCAAAAGGACTTGAGTTCAAAGCCGTGTTCTTACCGGCACTTGAAGATGGCATTATGCCTTATTCCGGTATGAACACGTTAACAGGAACAGCGTCCACAGCTCCGGATCAGTTTGATATAGCAGAAGAACGCCGCCTGCTCTATGTGGCAATGACCCGTGCAGAGCAGCTGTTATTCCTCAGCCATTCCGGAAAACGTATGATTTATGGTCACACTGTGCATCTTTCACCGTCCCGTTTTTTGAGAGATTTGCCGGATGACGGCCTGATGCATTCTGCACTTAAGGCAAAGAAAAAACACAAAGAAACACAATTGAGTTTGTTGTAATTCGGCAGGTCATATATAGTAGCGTATGCAGCAGAACCAAAATCAAAATAATCGTAACCCTCAGTCTCTTCAATCATACAGGAGCGCCGCCCCGTCATGGGTTATGGCAGGAACCGTCTATGAAAACTGTGTGTTTCTTGAAGGAAAGGTAGACGAAGTTGCGCTATTGTTCTTTGAAACACAATCGTGCCTTGAATATGGTGAGGAAGATTTACCGAGCCAACTCTCAACATTAAATTTGAGCTACCATGTGCATTTGCCGCTCGATCTTCCATGGGAAAACGCAGATGTTACAGCGCAGATTATTCTGCAATTAATGGAAAAAGTTCATTTTCTCGGTGTGCGAAAAGCGGTGTTACATCCTCCGGTTACGCAGGGAGAAAATGCATTTTCTGTAGAAGCGGCTCAACAGAAACTTACGGCAGTTGCGCGGGCATGGAAGAGTCATGGATTTGACTGTAATGATTTACTAATTGAGAATATTGAAGGTGCAGATCTTGTTGATCTTGCATCCGTTATTACAGATTCAGGACTTGGTGTATGCATTGACATAGGGCATATCATTGCATACGGGCATACTGCACTTCTTGATCGTACTGATATTTTTACCCGACTTCGCATGATTCACATAAACGCACCCGCGGATATAACAACGCAGAAGGGGCGCAGTAAGCATGTAAGTCTGGAGAACCTTGATGCATCCGGAAAGCGGATAGCGCGTAAGGTATTACAAGCTTGCGGTAAGGACTGCACGCTTGTGTACGAGCTGTTTAACTGGAAGCATATCGAATCAACAATTCCGATTGTTGAAGAACTGCTTCTGATGGAAGGACAAGAGTAATGATCCGACTTATTCTGGGGGGAGACAAGTCAGGCAAATCCGATTTTGGATTGCAACGCTTGTACGAGGGAAACTCTCCTTCCGTGTTACTGGCAACAGGTCAGGCGCAGGATTTTTCTTTCGGTCGCCAGATTCTGGATCACCGCTTAGCAAGAAAACCGGAAATTCCTGTTAAAGAAACAGGAATAGAATTGCCCCGCCTTCTGGAAAAGTCCATACTGGAGTATCAGTCTATTCTTATCGACAGTTTAGACTTTTGGGTATTCTCTTGTGGAGACCAGTGGCAGCAGGCACAGGATGCGTTGCTCCACAGCCTTTCATTGGTTCCTGATGATGTTCAGGTTACTATTGTTTCTTGTGAGGCAGGACTCGGCCCAATCGCGGCAAGTTCTCAGGTTCGTCAATTTATTCGCAGATTAGGCACTCTGAATCAGGCTGTTGCAGCCGTGAGTGATGAGGTCTGCCTCATGATTGCGGGAATCCCGCTCTATGTAAAAAAGGCGTAACATGTCGTACTTTCGTAATGTAAAACCACAGATTGACCAGCTTCTGGGAATGTTCTCACGTAATGAACGCTGGCTTATCACCATTAATGCCGATCCGGATGCAATGGGCTCTGCACTTGCGCTTAAACGCATCATGAGCCATCGGGTCGCGGATGTGGATATTGCCCGTGTGAACGAAATTACCCGTCCGGACAACCTTGCTATGGTTCGTTTGCTCCGCATTCCAATGGTCAAACTTACTCCGCAGGTTTCAGCGCAATACGACAGATTCGCAATTGTCGACTCACAGCCGCACCATCACCCGCTGTTCAGTGAATTGGACTACTCCATTGTTATCGACCATCACCCGTTGAATGAAGATTACCCTGTTACTTCAGAATTTCAGGAAATTTTACCGGGCTATGGTTCAAACAGCACAATTCTTACGGAGTACCTGTACCAGCTGAAAATCAGACCGGGTAAAATGCTCGCAACGGCCCTTATGTACGGCATCAAAACAGATACCAACGACTTTGAGAGAAACTTCAACGAAGTTGATATCCGTGCTTTTAAGGTACTGAGCAAATTTGCGAACCATCCACTTTTGTCACGTATAGCACGAAGTGAAATGCATTCAGACTGGCTGGAGTATTTCTCCAGAGCCATCACAGGGATGCATAAGGTCGGTTCCGGTCGCTACTCCTTTGTCGGAATGGTTGAGAACCCTGACGCTCTTGTTGTTATTGCAGATTTCTTCATGCGCGTGCATGAAATGCGCTGGGTGGCGGTATGCGGCGTCTATCAGGATAAAGCAGTCATTATTTTCCGTGGTGACGGTGTAAACCGTGATCTTGGGCATTTTGCCTATTGCCAGTTTAACGATGTCGGCTCTGCTGGTGGACACAAAGCATTGGCGCGTGCAGAAATTCCTATCGAAGCGCTTGAAGGAAAAGATGTAGAGATGTTTGTGTTTAAACGTCTCGTTTCCCCTACCCGTAATCGTTCCATCAAATGCGCAAAACCTGCCGAAGATGATATAGAAAAAATGTGTGACGAATAATTTCGTGACGAAAGTTGCGCCTGAAAATTGTGCGGCAATGCTCTTCTTGCATTCTTAGAGAACAAAAAGTAGACTCACAGGCTTCGTTCTTAATTACTGGGAGAATTGGTCATGCCGCACAAAGGCCCACATATTTCTATAGGTTCCGAGTTTCTTGTCCATAGGGTGTTGCGGATTGATCTTGATGAATTTGAAGATTGGCCGGAAGCGGTTCGCGAGTTAGCTATTGCGCTTGCTGAAGAACTCTTCCTTGTCCGCTACAATCCTTTTATCGATGCAGAAACCGTTCGCACAAGTGTAACAAAGCGTTTCGACAGGGCAGAACCTGGCCTGGCTCATCATTACGCAAACACCTTGAGCGAAGGTATCACCATGTTCTGGAGTGCTTATGAGGCAGATATGGCATTCCGGAGTGAACTGGTACGTCGACTTGGACAGATCATTCCAAAAAACAATATTGATCTGCGACCTGCATCGTTAGTGGAATGTTCCACAGACGCCACTGACTTACGCATGGAACTTCCGCTGCTTGTCGTTGCTCCTTCTGCAACAGAACAAGTCAGCGCTATCGTTCGTCTGGCGAATGAAATGAAATTTGCACTCATCCCGCGCGGCGGTGCTTCCGGTTGTACCGGTGGCGCTATCCCTGCGCGAAAACGTACTGTTGTGATGAGTTTGCAGAAGTTGAGCGCTATCAAATCCATCAACAATGAAGACATGACCCTCACAGCCGAGGCTGGCGTTATCACTATTGATGCCATCAAAGCTGCTGATAACGGGGGAATGCTCTTTACTGTTGACCCTGCATCCAAGACAGCTTCCACCATTGGCGGGAACGTATCGGAAAACTCCGGCGGCCCTTTTGCCTTTGAGTACGGAACGACTCTCGACAACATTCTTCACTACACAATGGTTACACCGACAGGTGAAATTATTAACGTTGAACGAGTAAATCACCCTCGCCATAAAATTATGGAAAATGAAACAGCCGTGTTTGAGGTTAAGGATGTTTCAGGTGGTGTCCGTACGGTTATCTCTCTTCGCGGCGACCAAATCCGCAAAGCAGGTCTTGGTAAAGACGTTACAAACAAGTTTCTCGGCGGGTTGCCGGGGGTACAGAAAGAAGGCACTGATGGTATCATCACTGAGGCAACCTTCATTTGTTACCCTAAGCAAAAATACGATCGTGTTCTTGTTCTGGAGTTTTTTGGACGCTCCATGCGTAACGCAATGCTCGTTATTAAAGACATTGTCGGCTTGCGTGATACCATTCGTGAGCAGGGTGACCTTGTTAAAATTTCGGCTCTGGAAGAATTTGGCGTTAAATATGTTGAAGCCATTGAATACCAGACCAAATCTGCAAAGTACGATGAACGTCCGATTTCAGTTCTGATTATTGAGCTGAACTCAAACGACATGCTTGCTGTGGATAAAAGTGTTCAGGATATCGTGAACATTTGTGAGCCATACGAGGGTGTTGATGTTTTTGTTGCGCAGGATGCAGCAGAAGCAGAACTGTTCTGGGATGACAGACATAAACTGTCTGCAATTGCCCGACGTACTTCAGGCTTTAAAATCAACGAAGATATCGTTATTCCAATCGATGTTATTCCTGAGTTTTCTGACTTTATTGAGCATTTGAACCAGCGTTGCATGGGTAGAGCATTCCGTACAGCCCTTGGTGAAAGTGGTCGTTTGAGCGGCATGCCGCTTGAAGATAAAGAACTGAACCGTGCTTTTACCTTTGCTTCTAAAGTTGCCAAAGGTGATGTGCCGATTTCAGACCTTTCCGATCAGGAGATGCTTGATCAGGCTCTTGCGTACTTTGAGCACGCTCAGGACAGATACCCGAATCAGCGCCGAAAGCTGAAGAACATCGTTGATGAGATGCTGGCAACCCGCATTATCGTTGCAAACCACATGCATGCCGGTGACGGTAACTGTCATGTGAACATTCCTGTTGATTCCAACAACCCTGTCATGCTGCACCATGCAGAAGAAGTGGCAGAAGAGGTTATGGCAAAGGCGCAGGAGATGGACGGTGAAGTAACGGGTGAGCACGGCATCGGCATTACCAAAATTAAATTCCTTGCGGCAGAAAAAATGGATGAGCTTACTCTGTTTAAACGCAGAGTTGACCCGCTTTCCATCTTGAACCCTGCAAAACTGACCCAGCGCGATACGCCGGTTAAGCCTTTCACGTTCTCATTCAACAGATTGATTCGTGATATTCAGGCGTCCGGTCTTCCTGAAAAAGAGCGTCTTATCAACCTGCTCACAAACGTTCAGGTATGTACTCGCTGCGGTAAGTGTAAGCAGGTTTGTCCTATGTTCTACCCGCAGGGCGACCTTTTATATCATCCGCGTAACAAGAACCTGAGCCTCGGTGCGCTGCTTGAAGCTGTGTACTATTCTCAGGTGAACAAAGGAAAGCCGGATGACAACCTGATGGCGCAGCTCCGTAAGCTTATGGAGCATTGTACAGGGTGCGGCAAGTGTATGGCCGTATGTCCTGTTAAAATTGACTCTTCCAAGGTTGCTTTAGAGCTTCGTGCTTTTGTGGAAGATGAAGGTGCCGGCGGCCATCCGATTAAGTCCAAGGTGTTGGATTACCTTGTTGCGGACGTTGCTAACCGTGTTCCTCGTGCCGCTAAGATGGCTTCTATGGGACAGCGTGTTCAGAACAAGATGTTGCGTCTTGTTCCAAGCTCATGGCGCTCCGGTATCAATAGCCCTCTGTTCTCCGGTTTCGGGCCGGAAGTGGGGTATCGTGGACTTAATGAAGCATTGCGTCTGGATAAAGGCTCAATCTTTGTTCCGGAAAATGCGTCGGAAGGTAAAGAACTCGAAGCAGTCTTTTACTTCCCGGGGTGCGGTGGCTCCCTGTTCTACAGAAATATCGGTCTGGCATCACTGATGCTGATGTTGAAGTCCGGTGTGGCTGTCATTATGCCGCCACGCCACATGTGTTGTGGATATCCGCTGCTCGCAGCAGGTAAGGATGAAGAGTACAAGAAAAACCGTGCGACGAACATCGAAGAAATGAAAGCATTTCTTGCTGATGCTGTGCGCGCAGGGCTTACAATTACACACTCCATCACGGCTTGCGGCTCTTGCCGTGAGGGACTTGAATCCTACGGCCTTGCGGAAGCTTTGGGCTTGAAGCTTGAACATAAAGATGCAGTTCAGTTCCTGATTGAACGTATGGGCAAAGACGCCTTTACTGATGCTGTTCAGGGTGATTCAGTTCTATACCATCCTTCATGTCACGCAGAATGGACAGGTGTTCATAAAACCAAGGCTGCCGGTGTTTATGCAAAAGCATTGGGCGAGCTGTGCGGTATTGATGTGACACTTAATCCCGGCTGTTGTGGTGAATCCGGAATGGGTGCATTAACCAGTCCTGATATCTACAACAAGCTTCGTGCAAAGAAGGAAGAGGGATTAACCCGCGTATTACCTACAATGAATAGGGAAACGCCGGTTGTTGTCGGTTGCCCTTCGTGTAAGGTCGGTATTTCCCGAATCTTCTTGAACCTGCATGAAAAGCGACCGGTACTGCATACGGTAGAATACATTGCTGAAGCGTTGTACGGTGCAGACTGGAAAAAACAGATGAAGCGAATGGCGGTGGAATCTTCCACCAAAGATTCGAAGCGAATTGTTGATACAAAAAGTCTTTAAGAATGTAGGCTCCCCTTCTGAACACTTTCTGTTCAGAGGGGGAGCTTTGTTTACTGAAGACAAAAGATTTACCTCATGAAGTATATTGCTATAGACTACGGAACAAAGCGTACAGGTTTGGCAGCCAGTGATACTGGTGGTAATATGGCATTTCCAAGAAAAACCTTGGTAATGAAGACGCGCGATAAATTTTTTGCAGAACTGCTTGAATTTATTGAAGCAGAAGAACCTGTTGCTATTGTTGTAGGGTTGCCTAAATCTCTCGATGGAGAGGAAACACTGATGTCGCGTCAGGTGCGCAACTTTTTAGCCCGATTGCGTCGCCGGTGTGATTTGCCGATTTTTATTATTGAAGAGGCTCTAAGCTCGTTTGAAGCTGAGTTGGAACTACGTGATGCCGGCTTAAAAGGTCATGAAATCGATAAGGTTGTTGACCAGCAGGCGGCAGTACGCATTCTAGAGTCTTTCTTGCATTTGCACGAAGAACACAGACAAACATACGATTAGCAATGTTATGGGTACATTTTCCAAAATATGCACAGCGGTATTGATGCTGGCAATTCTTGCCGCTGGTGGTGCCTGGTTTGCGTTTGAAACGTACACCAGAACTCCAATGCAAAAAGAATTGCGGGAAATCCCGTTGGTAGTACCGGCTGGGGCATCTTTTTCGCAGGTCATTGATGATATGGCGCGACAGGGTGCTGTTACATACCCGCTTGCCTTTCGTTTGCTGGTGCGTGTTCGCCAGCAACAACAAAATTTAAAAGCCGGTGAATACCTGTTAAATACAGGCTGGACGCCGGAACGTCTGCTTCAGGAACTCGTAAGCGGTAAAGGCGTTCTGTACACGTTGTCTTTTCAAGAGGGACTCCCGTGGTGGATTGTTGCTAAGAAAATTGAACAGCAAGGATTTGCAAAAGCATCTGATTTTGCAAAAGTTATCCACGATCCGGAATTTTTGAAAAAGCATAGTATTCCGTTTTCGGATGCAGAGGGATTCCTATTCCCCGAAACATATAAACTCAGTAAACCGCGTGAGATGAATATGGCGTCCGCCGAAGATGTCGCTTCTATGCTGGTTCATATGTTTTGGCAAAAGACAGCACCACTCTGGGGTGACGGCAGGCCGGATGTAAAAGAGCTTAAACGGGTTCTTATTTTGGCTTCGCTTGTGGAAAAGGAAACAGCTGTTCCGGATGAACGTACTCTTGTTGCAGGTGTCTATGCAAGACGACTTGAAAAGGGAATGCGTCTTCAGGCTGATCCAACCATTATTTATGGATTAGGCCCGAAGTTTGACGGTAATATCCGTCGTGCTGATATTCGTAATAAAAAGAATGTGTACAATACGTATCAGCACAGAGGTTTGCCTCCGGGGCCTATTTGTTCTCCGGGATTAGAGGCGATTAAAGCAGCGCTTGATCCGGAGAAGACAGACTACTTGTATTTTGTTTCTCGGGGCGATGGATCGCATAAATTCAGTAAGACACTGAAAGAGCACAATAAAGCTGTTCGTAAGTATCAGTTACGGCGTCATAAAAAGTAGTTTTGCGACTCACCCGTTAATATTTTGTCTTGAAAGGCAGGTAGTTCCGACTATCTGCCTTTTTATTTTTTGTATAAAATTTTACTATAAAAATATTTTGTAAATCAGTGTGTTATGGTGATAGTTGAAAGTTTCTTAATAGGAATGGTTATTATTAACTTGATTATTCTTTTTCAAGTGCGTATATCTTTCCTCAACGGCGGGCAGAAGAAGTAAATGCCTGCTTAACGCGTTGAACTGATACTCTTTTATGTGTATAGTGGCGCTGCACTCAAATTTATGGTTATTGGAAAAATTTACCCCGAATACAAATAATACAATGTTGATCAGGAGGCTCCCGATGCCAAATCGTCTCGAAGTTTACAAATGTGAGCACTGCGGAAATATGGCTGAAATTCTCGTAGGTGGCGGTCCATCTTTGGTTTGCTGTGGTGAAGATATGGTTCTTCAGGTTGAAGGTACTGTTGATGCAGCACGCGAGAAGCATATTCCGGTTATTGAAAAAACTGCGAACGGGTACCTCGTAAAAGTTGGTGAAGTCCCTCACCCAATGGTTGATAAGCATTGGATTCAGTGGATTGAGCTTGTAGCAGACGGTGTAAGTTACACTAAATTCCTCAACCCTGGTGACGCTCCGGAAGCAGAATTCTGTATTAAGGCAGAAAAAGTTACAGCACGTGAATACTGTAACCTTCACGGTCACTGGAAAGCAGAAGCGTAAACAAAGAGGAAAAGAACGATGGAAAAATACGTATGTGTAATTTGCGGCTATGAGTATGATCCTGCTGAAGGCGATCCCGCTAACGGTGTAGAGCCTGGCACAAAATTCGAAGATATTCCTGAGGACTGGCTCTGTCCGGTTTGCGGGGCTCCTAAAAGCGAATTTGAACCAGCGTAAGTAAAAGTTTTAAGCCTCCCTCTACCGCAGGGAGGCTTTTTTTTGTAAATTGGCGTATAGCATACTCTGTACAGGATGCAGGGCGACATGCTATCGCAATCTTGGCTCTAGCGCCCCGATACGGTATCGTATCTGTTGCAAAAAATATCCGCATGTTGCCTACGTGTCTTGTACCAGGGCACTGTAAATAAAGGGCATTGCGCTATGCTCTTGGGAGCGGATTGTGGTGTCGGGCACTTTGAAAAGCTACAAAATTTCTCTTAAAGACCCTTTAGCAAATTGCGAGGGCAGGTAAATAAGGAAAACATGATGCATCCTGTTGAAATTAAAAAAGACGTATTTTGGGTTGGTGCTGTTGATTACACAAGCCGTGACTTCCACGGTTACTCCCTTTCTCCACAGGGCACCACATACAATACCTATCTTGTAAAAGACGAAAAAACTGTTCTTTTTGATACAGTTAAAAGTAATTTTCTTGAAACCATGCTTTGCCGCATGTCCAATGTGACTGAGCTTGAAAAAGTAGATTACATCGTTTGTAACCATCTTGAGCCAGACCACTCCGGTTGTCTTCCTAAGCTGGTAGAACTTTGTAAGCCTGAAAAAATCTTCTGCTCTCCTCTCGGTAAGCGCTCCATGCAGGCGCATTACAACACCGAAGGCTGGCCAATTGAAGTTGTAAAAACAGGCGACTCCATTAACATCGGTTCACGTGACATTCAGTTTATTGAAACTCGTATGCTTCACTGGCCTGATTCCATGGTGTCCTACATTCCTCAGGACAAGCTTCTTATCTGCAACGATATTTTCGGACAGAACATTTCCAGCACAGAACGTTTTGTTGATGAAGTAGACCGTACTGTTGTTGAACATGACATGATCGAATACTACCATAACATCGTTCTTCCTTTCTCCCCGCTGGTTCTCAAAACCCTTGATGCTATTGCAGAAATGGGTATTGAAATTGATATGCTTGCCCCTGACCATGGTCTTATTTTCCGTGGCAAAGAAGATGTTCAGTGGTGCCTTGATAAGTACCGCGAATTCGCAGAGCAGGCATGGAAAAAACGTGCTGTTATTGTGTACGATACCATGTGGCATTCCACAGAAAAAATGGCGTATGCTATTGCTGAAGGCTTTGAAAGTGAAGGCGTACCAGTACGCATTATGCACTTGAAATCTGATCACCATAGCGCAGTTATGACAGAACTTGGTCGTGCATCCGCAGTTGTGCTCGGTTCTCCGACACACAACAACGGTATTTTGCCGGAAGTTGCTAAAATGATCACATACATGAAAGGCCTTCGTCCGCAGAATCGTATCGGTGGTTCCTTCGGTTCCTTCGGCTGGTCCGGTGAGTGTGTAAAATCTCTTACTGAAAGCCTCGTTGATATGGGTTTTGAAATGCCGGTAGACGGTGTGAAAAATCAGTTCGTCCCAACTCATGATTCTTATAAAAAATGCTACGAGATGGGTGTTGAGCTTGCAAAAGCTCTCAAAGAGAAATGCGGCGAGTAGTATTCTCGTTCAAAATGTACATCATAACTGGATGACTTAGTAACCGTTACGTGGGTTCATTGAAAAAAGTCTGTGGTTTTATTCGCATGAGTAGTTCATGCTATCATGATGAGTATACAATACTGATCCAATAAACATGTGATGTGACCATAATTGACTGAACGTTGAATTAAAACATCGTTAACTAGTTCATCCAGTAGCACAGTGTTCAGGATCGCCTTAAAGGTGATACGTTCATGATGTGATGAGCATACCATGCTGGTATTATAAGTATGAAATGCTGACCTAATAAACATGCAGTGTGTGTACTATTGACTGAAAAAAAGAAAGGGTGGGACATATCCCCACCCTTTTTTTATGGATTGTAAGCATATGTTATACGGTACCTGTAGTGATGGCGATACCAACATTTGCAAAGGATTATTAATGAGCAAAGAGCAGGATATTATCACAGCCCGCGAGTATTTTCCTCGAGGTCTTTTTCAGCCTGAAGGAACATTCCGTTTTTCTATGGATGCGTTGATATTGGCGCGTTTTGCAGGCGCTGCCAAATACAGAACGGCGGTTGATTTAGGTACTGGATGCGGGGTTATCGGCCTTACTTTGCTGCTTGAAAATGAGCGACTTTCAGTTACAGGAGTTGAGTTGCAGCCTGTATTACTTGAGGCTGCGTTGCGTAATGCTGTCCACTTGGGAGTTTCAGAGCGCTTTCAAGGAATTTTATCAGATGTTGGTGCACTGCGGGCAAGTGGGCTTGGAGCAGAAAGTGCCGACCTTGTTGTGTCTAACCCTCCGTATAGAAAAACGAATCAGGGGAGACATGCTGCTACTCAGGAGCGTACATGTGCCTTGTTTGAGACTGAAGGAGCGCTAGAGGCTTTCATCCAAGGTGCGGCTTTTCTTGTGAAGAATAAAGGAACATTCTGCTGTATTTTTCCTTCAGAACGTCTTGAAGAGTTATTAACTCTTTGTTCGCAGAACAGACTCACCCCTAAGCGTTTGAAATTTATACAGAGTAAGGCAGATCAAAATAGCACGCTGGTATTGCTTGAAGCACGAAAAAACGGTAATTGCGGAATAGTAGTTGAACCTCCGCTTGTTATGTATAGTGGTACAGGGAATGATACAGCCCTTACGGACGGGGCGTTGGAATATTGTCCGTATTTGGAATGTAATGCACGCGGACGCTAGTCCACTGGAGAGTCTATGATTGGCATGTATCGAAGAAGAGAACGTTTGCTTTCGGCTGAAAACAATGTGCGACCAGTGCTTGTTTCCTTTGAACAATCCCGAATGGATGGTGGCTTCAGTGCCTCCACGTCCGCAGTGGGTTGTGCGGAAGTCATCAGCAAACATCCTCTCAACTCACTTCTTGTTTCAAGTGGTTTTGCCAGAACATATGGATTGACGTTTCCTTCATCACTGCCATTAATCGTCCAGCTTTCATCAGCAAGTAAGCATGCTGTTCCATCATGGAATAGAACGGTTGTTTGTTCTGTGTTGGAAGCATTGCGCTCCGGTGCTGAAGGGGTTGCACTGCATTTAGCTATTGGCAACGAGTACGAAGAAAAGATGCTTCAGGATTTTGGAACAATCAGTGAAGAAGCACATTCATATGGTTTGCCGGTTTTACTCTCAATTTTTGCTAAAGGTGACCGTATTGTTCAGGAATATGATCGGGCACTTATCTCAGACTCTATACTTCTTGGTAGCGAGCTGGGGGCAGATATTATTGCCGTACCGTATTCCGGGCACCAAGAAAGTTTTGCTCAAGCCATTGGAGAAGCAACAGCTCCGGTGTTGTTAACAGGGACACATGGGGCGACATCCTTTGATGCCTATTGCTCTTCCATTGAAAATGGACTTAGCTGTGGTGCTGACGGCGTAATTGTTCCGTTTCAGGTTCTTCCTGCTGAAGGGCAGATTGAAGCTTTAGAACGCGTTCAAAGCATAGCTAAATTACCTGAGGAGCCTGCGAAAGAAGATGTTTAAAATAGCTGTACTGTTTTTTGTGGTCGTTTGGATCATGAGCTTGTTTATGAGCAAGCGTCGAAAGGTGATTCGTGATTCGAATCATCTGCTACAGCTTATAATCAGTGCTGCTATTATCTTCAGCGGAATAACAATGCTTCGTAATTCAGAATTAGCTGCCAGTACTCCGCTTTATTTTTTATCGTTAGCTGTTCTTTTTGGCAGCGCGTGGTTTATTGCCCGCCTTTTGCTAAATATAGTGACGAGACGAAAGTAAGTATCTCGTTAGCGTATTATCATATTATAAAAGGCTTCAACATCGGGATATCCCAGCGTGTTGAAGCCTTTTTCTGTATTACTTGGAAAGAGGATCTACTGCTGAGGTCGTGGCAAAGAAAAGCTCAGTGTCGTACGGCCCAAAATGTTTTGTGTCCCCTAAAAGGGTAAAGAATTCGACACGGGAATATCTTTTAAGACGCTCTTCTGTAATTCCGTGTGTTTTGTAGTATTCTTCACGGTGCTGCGGATCGCGGGATTCAGTGAGGTCATATACTGCTTCCGGAGTCTCGCCCCATGCATGAAGTACCCATTTTTCACCGTCATAAAGCCAGCCATGTACGATTGTGCAATCTTCACACTCGCTTCCTACTTCAATAACTGCCTCAAAACTTTGTTCTTTATATTCCATATTATCTTCCTTTTTTGCATGTTGCTATAAGCAGTTGCGCTCTGCCATGAAGACTGAACCAAGTGCATTTCCTACAGAATAGTGTTCAGGAAAACAGATAGTTGTATTCAGTCGTTTTGCAACGTTGGTAAGCAAATACGGTGCAGCTGCACCGATGCCAATCATTGGTACATTCAGGGATACTGAAATTTCTAACAGCTGGTGACGTTCTCGAGACGTGAGGTAGCTTGCAAGGTTGCCGCCTATTTCACGCTTGGAAAGGTGCTTAAGAACAGTTTCTTCAATAGTTCTTTCTGCGTTGGTTAGTACTTTCTGAGCGAATTCTTTTTCTGAACAGCCATCTATGATCGCCAGCTTTTTTGCTGCTTGCTGTGCATATTTACTGTTACCAATTGTTAGTTTTCCAAGGACATGTAATGCGTCTGTAGGAGTAAATCCTATCTCGTGTACGTACTGTTTATGGAGCAACTTGGTTAGGTCTTGCTCAAACGTGATTTCCGCAATTCCGAGTTGTTCAAGTAGAGCACTCGGGGTCATTGATCCGTATTCTTTCAAACAGGAGAGTATTGCAGAGGCGTTAATCGTATCCTGTGAAATGTCCGGTGCCATTGAAATGCAACGGGATAACCGTCCTTGTCCAATCCATTCGTCCGGAGCGGGGATAGCCCGCGCCATACAGACGGGAGTTACTCTTGCAGGTCCAACAGTCATAGGCTTTCCTTGTGATAATTGAACAAGACTGTCTCCGCCTACTCCAACTGTAAACATTTCTACAGCTTCGACATGGGTTTCCCATTTTCCAATAGACATCCCTGCAGTATCAATAACGGGATTGCCATCTTTAATGAGTGTAATATCTGTTGTGGTGCCTCCCACATCTAGAATCAGTGCGTGGGTAGAGTTAGTCCTTTTTGCACCGAAAAGTGCGGTTGCAGCGGGACCGCTTGCGATTGTCGATGCCGCATGGGTGAGTGCTTCCTGCATTTGCATTGCCGTTGCATCTCCTCTGACGACAAGAACTTCTCCTGAAATTCCACATTCAGAAAGGGCGTTGCTTATACCGGAAAGGAACTTTTGCATAACCGGAAGAAGTTGAGCGTTAAGGCAGGCGGTTGATGCTCGTTCTTTCATCCCTGCTTTTGAGCTGGCTTCATGTGAGCAGAATACAGGAGCATCGCTGACAAGCTTTACGGCTTTTGCTGCTACAAGTTCATGAACGGGGTTCATAAACGCCATTGAGCTGCATACTGCCCATGCCTCGACGTCTTTCTTAAGTTCATTTACCCCGTCTACGATATATTGAATTCCTAGCGGCTCAACTTCGTCCCCTTTAATGGTATGCCCACCTGGAACAAAGCGGGCTGCGACTGCAGGGACTTCCAGCCGTTGATTAAAACCGATGACAAAAAGTGCTACGTCAGCACCTTTATTTTCTACCAATGCGTTAGTTGCTAACGTTGTTGAAACGGAAGTTTTGATGATGTCTGATGCTGCTACTTGAGATACTGCCAATACCTTTTCGATAACAGCTTGGATTCCTTTTTGGATGTCATAGTGTGTGGTAGGACTTTTTGCTGTAGTTACAACATTTCCAGTGTCTGCCTCGACAATGACTGCGTCTGTATATGTGCCACCGGTATCAATACCAATACAATACCGTTTACTATTTTTCATTGCGCATACTCCCGTACATGAAAGAGCCACAGCCTACCGCTCGAACAGGCTGTTTGGCAACCGAGTGCAGAACATAGGCAATATAATGCAATTATAACTGTATCTAATTAAAAAATGTGCAAAATATAATGCTATTATAATTGGATCTAATACGAAAGCTTTGCTCAAAACTGTATTTAAGAGTAACTACAGTAAATCAAACTTTACTTTCTTGATAAGAATTACTCATTACATTTTGAGACTGACTTATCAAAAATGAGTTAGGACGTAAGAAAAGCACAAGACTCTTCACTGTATGTTGATTGGGTTCTGAATAATGTCGGAGACTATACAAATCCCGTAGTAAAGAAACTCTCTAAGATAACAACGTAAGCAACATTCCATTTAATATTGCAACAGGTTTTTTAAGCAACAAAGTTGTGAGAATCTAATCGCAAAAATATTATTCCAACATAATATAATGGAAATGTTATATTTTACTACGTAGCTTCATTTTAGAATTTGAGAAGAAAGTATTAAGGTCTGGACAGTGCCGATGTTCTATTAAAGACGGTTAATACGTGTGGAATATGATGCAATGAAATACGTGGCGTAACGGAAGGAGGAAATAATGGAAGAATATCTGAAGCAGGCTTTAGATATTGTTAAGGCACAGGCCAGTGTTCGTACTATGACCGAAGATGAAATTGGTTCCATGATGCAGAAGTTAGCTTTCGGCATTAAGCAGATTGCTGAAGGTGCACAGGAAGAAATTGAGCAAGAACCAATTATGGAACCAGCAAAAGCTATCAAAGAAAAGTCCATAACCTGCCTTGAATGCGGAAAGTCATTTAAAATTCTTACCCGCAAGCACTTGCTTTCTCATGATCTGACCATGCAAGAGTATCGTGAAAAATATGGCTACAAAAAAGGTATGCCGCTTGTTTGTAAATCACTTCAGCGTGAGCGCAGAAAGAAAATGAAAGATATGCGCTTGTGGGAAAAACGTAAAAAGAAAGCGTAAGTGATATGCTGCCACACCAACAGAGCCGCTATGTTTAGCGACGGAGTGGCATCATAGTCTTTTAAAAAGAAAAAAACCGCATTGAAATCTTCAATGCGGTTTTTTATGTCTGTAATGGTAGGAATTATCGGATTTCACGCGTGGTACTGAATACCACCTTAGGATACCGTTCCTGAGCAGATTCAAGCTTCCAAGGGTTTGGTGCGAGATATGCGAGGCAGCCTTCTGCATCAATAGCAAGGTCGCTACGATAGTAGTCTTTAAAATCTGCTAAAACTGCTTCATCTTCACTGCTTATCCAGCGTGCGGTTGTAATCATACATGGTTCATACAGGGCGTTTACACTGTATTCTTCTTTTAAGCGGTGTACGATTACATCAAACTGCAAAATGCCAACGGCTCCAAGAATGTAGTCACTATTTGAAATAGGACGGAACAGCTGTACCGCGCCTTCTTCGGCTAATTGCTCAAGACCCTTTTGTAGCTGCTTACGCTTCATAGGGTCTTTAAGCTGTACTCTTCTGAAATGTTCTGGAGAGAAGCTTGGAATACCCACGAACTTGAGTTCTTCTTTTGTTGTAAAAGTGTCACCGATTTTAATGGTGCCGTGGTTGTGGATACCGATGATATCACCGGCGTATGCTTCTTCAACGCCAGTTCTATCCTGCGCCATAAAGATGGTTGCGTTGGCAATGGTAAAGTCTTTACCCACACGGTGGTGCTTAACTTTCATACCGCGTGTAAATTTGCCGGAACAAATACGCATGAATGCGATTCGGTCACGGTGGTTTTTATCCATGTTTGCCTGAATTTTGAACACAACACCGGAAAAATCGGTTTCATATGGGGAAACTTCACGCGTGGTAGTAGGGCGGCTTTTAGGTGCAGGAGCAAGATCTACGAAAGCATCAAGCATTTCATTCACGCCGAAGTTGTTGATTGCAGAGCCAAAAAAGACAGGAGTCTGCTCACCCTTAAGGTAACGTTCTTTATCAAAAGGGTTACCTGCACCTTCAAGCAGCTCAAGTTCATCACGAAGCTGTGCTGCATATTCGCCGAGGTATTCTTCAAGGCGTGGGTCATTTACATCGTTAAAAACAAGACCCTCTTGAGTTTTGCCTTCATGTACTGCACTGAAAAGATGCAGTTCATTTTTATAGATGTTCCACGTGCCTTTAAAATCCTGTCCCATACCGATTGGCCAAGTCAGCGGAGCACATTCAATTTTGAGATGCTCTTCGATGTCAGCCATTACGTCCAGCGGATCAAGGCCATCGCGGTCAAGTTTGTTGATAAACGTAACAATAGGAGTGTTACGAAGGCGACAAACATCCATAAGTTTCAGGGTCTGTGCTTCAACACCTTTTGCAGAGTCAATAACAAGAAGGCCGGAGTCAACAGCAGTAAGAACTCGATATGTATCCTCAGAAAAGTCTTGGTGACCCGGGGTATCGAGAAGGTTAACTTCGTGTCCTTTGTATTCAAACTTCATTACGGAAGAAGTAACAGAAATACCACGTTCCTGTTCCATTGCCATCCAGTCAGAAGTGGCGTGACGAGCCGCTTTACGGGATTTAACTGATCCCGCCATCTGAATTGCACCACCGTATAAGAGCAGTTTTTCTGTAAGGGTGGTTTTACCGGCATCCGGGTGACTGATAATGCCGAATGTGCGGCGTTTATCAACTTCGCGTGCTAAAGCTTTACTCATGGTTATTCCTCTGTATTCCGTTTTGTTAATAAAAACGGTGCGATCTCGCAAAAAACAGCGCGTATGACCGCGCTGCTGTATGTGCTGATTTGTAAGCGTAAAAATTTACATCCTACGCTGTTGATGACTGCCTATTCCATAAAGAACCCGCTTTGGTCAAGAAAGAAGACAGAGCGGTATAACCGCAAACTTTGGGCGGGATTGATATGTACTGTTTTGTCGTACTGGTAGACAAGCATGTTCATGACTCAGTACTTTTGATATATTGATATGACATTGTATAGATGAGGAGATCTGTTATGCAGATAGAACGAATACATGTTGTGAAAGAAGTTAATGCTCCATTGTCTGAAAGTGTTGTTTATTGGATGCGTTGTGAGCATAGGTCTCAAGATAATTGGGCGTTATTGTATGCATTGCAGAAGGCAGATGAAAAGAAACTGCCTTTTGTCGTGCTTTTTAGTCTTGCTGCTTCGACACCGAATTGTTCATACCGGCAGAAAAAATTTCTTTTTGATGGGCTTGAAGAGCTTAAGCGTAGCTTGGAAAAGCACGGTGTTTTTTTTGTAAATGCTGACGTAGAGACACCGGAGGAATTGGCAGAACGAATAAAGGAAATGTCTCCTCACCTTTTGGTAACAGACCATTCTTCTCTTAAACCTCAGCGGAAATGGCTTGAAACGGTAGCCTATCACACCCTCTGTTCAGTGGTAGAGGTCGATGGGAGAAATGTTGTTCCGTTACGTGCTGTCTCTGATAAACAGGAATATGCTGCACGAACAATCCGTCCAAAGATTCATCGGATGTTAGAGCAGTTTTTGGTTCCATTTCCTTCGCTTTCTAAGCTTGAAGGCCATGCTGCTTCTTTTTTTTCTGACCCGCTTACAGCCCCTTTAGCTGGGAAGGATGCTTCTACCGCGGTGAGTTCATTTGTGCCTGGTGAGAAGGCTGCGCGGACTATTTTCTCCACATTCGTGAAAGAGAAGGTTCATCAATACTTAGAAAGAAATGATCCAACAAAGGATGCGTTATCCAATCTTTCTCCGTATCTGCATTTCGGTATGATTTCGGCGCAACGAATTGTTCTTGATATGCTGGAAAATAAGCAGGTGCCTGTGGAGGCAAAGGAAGTTTTTCTGGAAGAATTAGTTGTACGAAGAGAATTAGCAGATAATTTTTGCTTTTTTAATCCTCATTATGACTCTCCGCAGTGTTTTCCTCAGTGGGCGCAAAAGACTCTTGCCAAGCATCGGGCTGATCCACGGGAGCATGTCTACTCGCTTAAAGAATTTGAAGAAGGGAATACGCATGATTCTCTATGGAACGCCGCTCAGTGGGAATTAGTTCATCAAGGGAAAATGCATGGATATATGCGCATGTACTGGGCGAAAAAGATTTTGGAATGGACAGCGACTCCTGAAGATGCCATGCGCTATGCCATTTATTTGAATGATACTTATTCGCTCGATGGTGTAGATGCGAATGGCTACACTGGAGTGGCGTGGTCCATTGGCGGGGTTCATGACAGGCCGTGGCGGGAACGAGCCATTTTTGGGACAGTGCGTTATATGAATTACGCTGGTGCCAAAAGAAAGTTTAAGGTTGATGTATACATTCAAAAAATAGCGATGGCCTCAGGCCGGCTGCTTACATAACTGCTGCTTTAGGTTTCCTTGAATGCTGAAAGTGAAAACGCCCTGTAGACGTTAGTCGGCAGGGCGTTCAAATATTTCAAATGGAATTGTTTGTTGCATTCCTTTTAAGAAGGCACGCATTTCCCTTTCCTGATGTGGAGAAAAGGTGATTTTGAGCACGCAGTCGTAGTTATCAACAACGGATGCGTAGCCAAGATTATCCTGCGCTTCGAGCAAGAAACGGAACATGCCGATATATTTCTTTTCGATCTTCGCATAGAGCGTGCTGGACCAGCTTGGTGCAGGTAACGGTGGACGTGGTTTTCTCGTACGTTTTTTTGCCATAGTTATTCCTCGGGGTGGAAAGTGGCTCATTTCAAACCCCTTGTCAATGAAGTGTACTATTGCGTTGGTAATCATGAAGCACATCGATAGGTTTTTGCTAACCTGCGTACACTTTGGTAATATGGCAATGTTGGACACTAACGTACTGGAGAGATGAGCATTACAACTTTTTTAGAACTCAAAAATGTTACCCGACGTTTTTCTGTTGATCAGCCATTATTTTCAGCTGCTCCCAGAGAGCTTTTGGCAGTTAACAATGTCAGTTTCAGCATAGAAAAAGGCACGACGTTGGGTTTGGTTGGGGAAAGCGGCTGCGGTAAGTCGACTCTTGCAAAAATTGTAGCCCATTTATTGGCGCCTTCTTCCGGGGATGTGTTGTTGGAAGGGGAGTCACTGTGGCAGGGAAGTAAGGAAACGTTGAAATCCTTGCCGCGTCGCATCCAAATGATTTTTCAAGATCCTGTTTCCTCATTGAACCCTCGAAAAAGCATCGGGAAAAGTATTCAGGAAGCACTGGATGTACACGGTGTAGGTACATCTTCTGACCGAAAGAAGGTTGTAACAGAGTTGCTGGAGCGTGTTGGAATGCGCGCCGAGCATTATGGGCGCTATCCTCATGAGTTTTCTGGGGGGCAGCGTCAGAGAATTGCTATCGCCCGTTCTCTGGTTTTGAATCCGGACTTTATTGTTTGTGATGAAGCGGTTTCTGCTCTGGATGTATCAGTACAGGCTCAAGTGTTAAATTTGCTTTCGGATTTACAAAATGACTTTAGTCTTACTTACATGTTCATATCTCATGACTTAGCTGTTGTGGGGCACGTAAGCGATGTTATCGCCGTTATGTACCTTGGGCGTCTTGTTGAGCTTACAAGTGCCCAGAAGCTTTTTGATAACGCACTACATCCGTATACCCAGATGTTGCTTGAAGCTGTTCCGGTGCCTGTTCCGGGCAGGCGTAGTGTCGGAATTGGGCA
This sequence comes from Halodesulfovibrio sp., assembly GCF_015482765.1. Classification (GTDB taxonomy): domain Bacteria; phylum Desulfobacterota; class Desulfovibrionia; order Desulfovibrionales; family Desulfovibrionaceae; genus Halodesulfovibrio. Next base: position 24,585 of record NZ_JADMLB010000027.1, on the reverse strand, counting down.
AAAGGGTGACTTGCCGAGTCCGTTGACTCCACCCGTCGGATGTCCCTTCCACCCGCGCTGTAAACATGCGATGCAAATTTGTAGGGAAGTTGTTCCTGACTGGTTGGAAGTAGGCCAAAATCATCATGTATTGTGCCACTTATATTCATAAGTACTGATTGTGAAAAAAGTAACTTGACGTATGGGCATTCAGTGACCATAGTTAGTTGTACCCCATTCCGCGGGAGAAACAGAGAAAGGAGTGCCACATGGCGGTTACAGAATTTTCTAAGGCAGTTAAATCTATCAGCGAAGTTCTTATTTTTGAGAACTGGCTACGCTTCTACTTCATCAGCGAAGAGGAAGACGGAAAACTCTTCATTCGAATCCCCGAAAAAGCAGATATGCGTATTCGTGAGAACTGGCCACATATCCATTCGCTTGCTGATGAGCTTAACAATAAGGAAATTACTCCTGACACCTCTCGGGAAGCCATTGTTGTCCATGTTTCTAACGAACTTGATGGTAATGCGATGAAAGCAGGCATGGCAGAGCGTGTTTTTAACAGCAACACCTTCCAGTTTGAAATGCACCTATTCAGTATGTGGGTCGAAGGGCATGAATCCCAGCTCGATCAGAGCTTCTTAGACTTTGGCAACTGGCTCTCCATGTACTCAGAATGGAAGCAGTCTGATAAAGTTAAGACTTACATTGAAGAGACCCGTGAGAAAATGAAGGCTGCTGAAGCTGCTACTGCGACTGATACAACAGCAACAAAGCAGTAGTTATACCTTCTCCATATTTTTAGCGCAGAAAGCAGGTAATGGAACAGAGATTTCCATTGCCTGCTTTTTTTGTGGGGAAAGAGTGGGCTGGATAATAAAAAAGGCGTTTCCAAAAGGAAACGCCTTAAAAAGCATACGCTAAAACTAAGCTGTATTACTTGATGAGTTTGAACTCAGCACGACGGTTCTTAGCCCAAGCTGCTTCGCTGGAGCCCTGAACTGCTGGGCGCTCTTCACCGTAAGATACGATTTCAAGCTGAGTAGCAGGTACGCCGAGAACGATCAGGTATTCCTGAACAGTGCGGGCACGGCGTTCACCAAGTGCAAGGTTGTATTCGGAAGTACCGCGGGAGTCTGTGTGGCCTTCGAGAAGAACACGCATCATAGGGTACTTTTTAAGCATCATAGCGTTGTGCTTGAGTACTGTGCGGTACTCAGGCTTGATGTCAAATTTATCGAAATCAAAGTAAATTGGAGCGTCAGCCATAACAACTGCTGCAGCTGCAATTTCTTCAGCAAGCTGACCTTCAGTTGCCTGAGAATCCATGTCCATGGAGCCACCGTTGTAGTTGTTATCAGCAGGAGCTTCAACAACAGCAGTGGAGCCAGAGGCATTTTCAGGGGTAACAGCTACCTGTTTTTTAGCACAACCAAAGCTCATGGCCATAACCATAACGAGCAGCAGTGCCATACCTAAACGTTTCATCATTGCATCCTCCTAAAGTTTGCAAAAAAGGACTCTGGCGATAGAATCGCTTTTATAACAAGCATTTAAAAACCGATTTGAATAACGCGAATATATGTAAATTACGACAATGTGTCACAATATTATATATTCTCAAAAAATTCAAAAAACTCCGTCCATTTCTTACACGGTTTCAGGCTGTTGGCAAGTGCGATGACACTTAGAACACAAATGTCATCGTGTTGACGCAGCCGGAACCATGCCCCATGAAGGCAGAGTTGCTTCTCCCGGGCCGGTTTTCACAATCCTTGGAGTCCCCCCGTGGCGGGTGGTAAGATATATTTTGTATTCGCCGCTTCTATTAGACGCAAAGGCTACAAAAAAGCCGTCAGGGCCAAAGGCTGGCATTTCATCGCTGCCCGGTCCAAAGGTAATCTGCTTTTCTTTGCCTGTTACAAGGTCCAGAGCAAAAATTCTGTGTCCTTGCGGTGTCCTGCGTGCGAACACTACCAGTTCTCCATCAGGTGAAATTGACGGGCTGGTGTTGTATTTGCCATTTCGAGTAATACGGGTCTCTTTACCTGTTACCAGGTTTTTGAGGAAGATGTGCGGGTTACCGCGTCTGCTGGAAACAAACACCATCTTCTTGCCTGTGGCATCGAAGCTTGGAGAAACGTCGATAGCCCAGTTCTTAACAAGAGTTTTTTCGCGTTTAAAGAGGTGGTTCAAAAGGTAAATGTCCGGATTACCACCGGCAGCAAGGCTCACTGCAACTTTGTTGTCAGGCAGGAAAGCAGGGCCGATGATGGTGTTACCAGGGAATTTTACCTTTTGTACTCGCTGGGTCAGGCGATCCCAGATGCCCAGAGAGTGGTATCTTTTGCCGATGTGACTGAATAAGATATACCGGCCGTCTGGAGACCATGTAGGTGACATGGCAAGGCCGGACATATTCGTCAGTCTGTTCAGGTCGCGACCGGTAGGTCGGACTGTCCAGATATCTTTTTTTTCAGGATTTGCTTTTCGAACAAAAGCAAGTGTGGAGAGGAAAAATTCTCCACGCCCTGTTAATTTTTTCATGAGTGCAGAACAGAATCTGTCTGCAACATTAGGAAGATTTTCCGGTGTAAGTTCAGAGTATGCCTTACCCAGAACGAGTTTTCCTGTAAATACTTCAAATGCTCGCAGCTCTACCCGTGGACGGGCACCGTTTGGAACAGCTGGCCATACTTCTGTAATGAGGAGGTCAACATTCGCGAGTTGGAATTTTTTGAAATCAATGGTTTTACCGGTTCCACCAGCGGCTGTATTTCCACCGAGGATAGTGTGACCTTTTACAAGGTTCATAAACGGTAAATAATACAGGTTGTTGTTAATAAGTTTTGTTAGTGCTGCTGCACTTTGAACAGTTTGCGGGCTCGTTTGTGCCTGCGGAGCAAGAACCGGCTTAGACTGGATGAGGTTAATGCTGTTTTGCCCCGGCCCGTAGATATCAATTTCTAAAGATCGGGCGGTTACGGATGTTGCTGAGGCAAAGACCATGCAGACCAGTAATGTCAGTATATAACTACGCTTCATTCTTTCCATCCAGACGTTGTGTCAGTTATTGTTCCTGACTGTTAAAGTTCAGGGTGATTTCGGTCAGGTCAGGGCTTGGTGGCGTCGGCAGATGCTCTGTGTCGGCAATTGCGCGCAAAGTGGATGAATCAAAATCAGGACGGCCGGAAGAGTTTACAAGCTTGGCGTCGAGAATTTCCCCTGCATTCGAAATCATAATTCGTACCTGTGCAACAAGAATGGTACGTGTGGCAAGTTTTGGATAGCGCCAATTTGGTCTGATAGCGTCCATAACTGTTAACGCGTACAAATCTTCAATGCTACCGATAATACCATCTTGTGGTGTACCTTCAATACCTTGCTCTGCTTTTTTTGCATCTTCCTTTGCTACTGCTTTTTGTAATGCTGCAAGCTCATTTTCAATGTTTTGAACTTTCTTTTGGTCATCTTTTTTTACAGTAGCCTTAGTTGATGCCAGAGCTTTTTGTAAAAGATCTTCTGGTGTTGGCTTAGGAGGCGTTTTCTTTTTTGCCTTTTTTTTCACAGCCTTTTTCTTTGTATTTTCTTTTTTTACAGCTTTTTTCTTTTGCGGCTTCTTTTTCTTACTTACCGCTTTTTTAGGAAGATCTTTCTTTTTGGTACTGACGGGTTTTGCTTTAGGTTTTGCCTTTGCCGGTGCCTTCTTCGTTACGGCTTCTTTTTTAGGAGCCTCTTTTTTTTGGGCTTCTTTCTTAGGGGTTGGTTTTGCTGGTGTTTCTTTTTTGGCCTTGGTCTCTTTTACTACCGGCTTTGACTGTTTAGGGAGCGGGTTTGGTGCTTTTTGTGCCAGTTGTACAAGTTTTACCTTGTAAACCGGTACATCCAGTCGCACCTTCATTGTTGAAACAGGCCAGTAAAGGATTGTGGCAATAAGCCCTAAGTGAAGGCATAGGGATAGGAACATACTCAAAAAGCGCATGCTACGAGTACCTATTTTTTTGCGGTCGCGGTTTCTGGGTTTTCAGCAAGAACACCCAAATTATTAATGCCCGCACCTTTTATGATGCCCATAGCTTTTACGACGCTTCCGTATGCTACGTGTTTGTCTGCCCTGAGAAACAATTGCTTGTTCTGTTTCTTTACAAGCCGCTCCAGATGACCCGGAAGGTCTTTTTCTGTCACAGCGTAGTCATCAAGCATCATTTTACCATTCTTATCAATGGTAAGTATTAAATGATCTTTATCAGAAGGCAGGGCGGAAACAGTTTCTGTTTGGGGCAGCTCAACGTCCAGCCCTTGTGTCATGAGCGGTGCTGTCACCATAAAAATGATGAGAAGTACAAGCATAACATCAACAAACGGTGTTACGTTGATTTCGGCAACAAAGCCTTTTTTATTTCCGACAGATATTGCCATGAATGCTACCCCTCGCCGGTGGTGCGTTTTGGACGCTGTGCGTGGAGTTCACGCTGAACACGGTTTAAAAATACACCGGAAAATGAGTTAAGTTGGACTTCAATATCCTGAAGTTTGCCAAGGAACATGTTGTAGCCGATTGCGGCAGGAATTGCGACAGCAAGGCCGATTGCAGTTGCTACAAGTGCTTCAGAAATACCCGGTGCAACAGCAGCCAGAGCCGCAGACTTCATTTGCCCGATAGTCTGGAAGGCATGCATAATACCCCAAACAGTACCGAACAGACCGATAAACGGTGCAGAGTTGGCGCAGGTAGCTAAAAATGGAAGAGATGAGGCCAAAGAGGATGATTGCATGGAAACGCCTTGGGTTAGGGAACGCTGTACGTTTTCAGCAATGACAGATGAGGAGTTAACGTTGTCTCTAAGGCGGGTGTATTCGTCAACACCCTGCTGCGCTACAAAATAAAGAGGGGAAGAAGAGTCTGTACCGACAGCTTGAACTGCTTCACGCAGTGATTTTGCATTTTGAAAATCATCAATGCCTTTAGTGGCACGTTTCTTCGCAGAGGAGAGCGTCAGCCATTTATTAAACATAATTGTCCAGCTGATAAGGGACATAGCTGCAAGCATTCCTAGAACAATTTTTACAACAATTGTTGCTTGCCCGATGAGCATGAAGATGTTGGTATCGCCCATATATTTCTCCGGTTGATGTTGCGGATGTATTTATTCTAAGTTTGATGCGTTGTACCCTAAATAAGTTACGGTTTAAAGTTCTTCCATATCCATTTAATATTTTTTAAGTTATAGAGTAAAAAAACATATTCTTTTGTTGAAAGAAAACCGCAACACCATCTCCTACTGGGTGTTTTTCCTTGTATCGGGAAGTGCCTTGCGGTAGTACGAATTTTTGAGTAGAAACCAGCTCTTTTCAAACAGTGTTTGAATGATGCATAACTACTTAGGAATTATCCTGATCATTCAGTGCTTCTCCTCACACACGGAAGCATACCTGAAACACAGCGTTATATTGCGTATAGATCAGTGTTTTTATCCCCTTACCCTTGAAACGGTCCGTAAAAGTATGTATTCTTTAGAAATATTGTTTACGGTGCCAGCTGCAAGTCGATGAGACAAACGCAAGGAGACCCGACCATGAGATGCCGCCATTGGCAGTCGCTGCTTATGCTCATTTTACTGAGTGTTATGATAGCAGCACCAGCGTATGCTGAACAGATGACCTCACAGGAAGACCTTTCCACGGATGTAAAGATAGACCGCGAAGCATCACCGGAAGAGCGTTCTGCTGTGGCAACAGAAATTAAACAGGCTGCTGAAGCAGTTGAGCCGGAATCTACCAAAGGTATTTTATATTCAGGTACATACAACCTGAAAGAAGCGGTTCTTAAAGCACTTGCTGACAACCCTTCAATTGAAGCAGCCCGTAGAGGCGCAACCAGTGCCGAAGAAAGCAGAAAAGCTGCTCGCGGTGCTTTTGGTCCAGCTTTAAGCACTTCATACACAGCATCACATTCTGATGTGAGCTCTTTTAACAACCACAACACCTACCAGTGGGTTGTGGAAGTTTCACAGCCGATTTTCACCGGTTTTAATATTCTTGCTACATACAACAGTGCATCTCTTACTGCTCAGAGTCAGGAACTTGCACTTAATTTAGCAGAATTGAACTTGATTTTTCTTGTACAGCAGAACTTCATTAACCTGCTTTCAGCACGTGAAAATGTTGAGTCTGCTAAAGACTCTGTAGAGCGTCTTGCTTCTCAGCTTAAAGTTGCTCAGGCATTTTATGATGTTGGTTTGAAACCTCGTATTGACGTACTTCGTGCTGAAGCTCAGCTTTCTGAAGCTGAAGATACGTTGATTTCTGCTCAGAACACTGTTGTTATTCAGGAAGCCCGACTGAATACCCTGCTCAACCTTCCAGTAAACGCACATATCAATTACGAAGGTGAGCTGGCATATTTCCCGTTTGAACAGCCTCTTGAAGTAAGTCTTGATACTGCATCCCGCTACCGTCCGGACATCCTGATTGCCCGTAAAGCAACAGAAGTTTCACAGGAACAGGTAACTATTGCAGCGAGCGAGTTTTACCCGCAAGTGTATGGTACCGTTGAATGGGTTAAGAACGGTGACGGATTTACTGTAAACGGCTTTGATAATGACGATAACACAACCCCTCTCTCACGTACTACTATTGGTGCCACAGCAGAGTGGAGCTTGTTTACATGGGGTACAACCTACTTTGCAACAACCAGTGCAAAGCAGACAGTACTTTCCAATAAAGCATCTGAAGCTAACACATGGCAGGAAGCAGCGTTCGAAGTTAAGTCTCGTTACTTGAACATCATTAACGCAGCAAAACGTATCAAAGTGGCAGAAAAAACTGTTGCTGCTGCCGAAGAAGCCTATCGTATGGCTGTAGCCCGATACCAAGCTCAGGTGGGTACTAACACCGACGTACTTGATGCACAGGCTGACCTTTCTTCAGCGGAAGCTTCTTTGATTGCGGCTCGTGGTGATTACATGATTTCTGTAGCTTCTTTGTATAACGCAACCGGTAGTAAAGTTCCGGGACTTACAACCAGCGATGTTATTAATGAAACTGGTCGTGGTCTTGAAGCTGACCTTGCCAAAGATGTTCAGAAAGACATGGAAGCAGAGCGAAACGACGACCCTGCTGCTTTAAATTAGCGTTTGTTTTTATGTATAATAAAAAGGCTGTCCCCAAAGGGGACAGCCTTTTTTTGTATGTATGGTAAGTATAACAGCTTATACGCTGCCAGTACCTCTAAGCTGACGTTTGTCACCAATGCGCATGGTTAAACGGATTCGGTCAAAGTATTCAAGAAGCGGGATAGCGTATTTACGGGAAAGGCCGGCAAGTTCTCTTAGTTGGCCCGGCCCCATATCATCATGGTTAGAAAGATAGTCTCGTACCATTTCTTTAAGCTTCTCAAGCGCTGGAGTGTGGTAGTACAAGGTGTCTTTTACTTTCACCATCTCGCCGTTCTCTTCCATAAGTTTGAGGACAGGCAGTGCTTCCTTTACTTCAACTTCAAGAGGTTCAAGCACTTCTTTTAAATTTGGTGGCGTAATGCCGCCTTTTTCGTAGGCTTCAAGAATGGTTTTGCGTAAGCCTTCCTGATCTGCCGCCATGGAAACTTTATGAGCAGGAAGTTTAAGAACATCCCCTTCAATAGCAATTGATTTTGCTTTAATGAGGCGCTCTACTAGAAAGTGAACGAGTTTTGGAGAAAGGTGTTTTCCCCAGCCGGATGCAAGAATGCCACGCGCGAGGCCTGCTTTCATAGGCTCGTTTTTATGGAAGTCTGCCATGAATTCAAGGCAACTTTCAGATAGTTCTGTGAGTGTGTTGCCGTAAACATATAAGCGTTCTTCTTTGTCAAAACAAAGTGCTTCCTGCTTTCCACCGAAAAGATTGAGTATTTTTTCAAGCTTTTTGGTTTCTATGTCGGTGAAAATGCAAAGGCGAGTGAAGGATAAGCCTTTCTCCGCTGCCATGGCTAAATGTAGGCGAACTCTATCTTCCGGTTCAGCTTTTGGCAGCTCTTGCAGGCTATTCCAGATAATATCGTAATGCGGATTTTTTTTGCGTAAACGTTCTGCTTCGGGATGAAGAAGTTTTCCGCCTGCAACCGTTCGTAATGGAGAAAAAGATCGAATTACACAGCGGTCATTGGCAACTCCGACCATCGGTTCTGGGAAACGAACTTCACATATTGCTGTTTCGCCAGGCATGAGTTTGTCTCTGTCTGGAAAATAGAGGCGTGCAAGTACGTCACGTGCGCCATGATGAAAATGTATTTCTGTACGATTTTTGAGAGGCGATGGAGATGATGAAAGGCATGTAAGTTCAATGTGCCAAGTGTCGGACGGGAAAAGGGTGTCTGGGCGTGCCAGAACGTCACCTCTATGAACGTCGCTTACATCGACACCGGCGATGTTGATTGCGGTGCGTTTTCCTGCCGGAGCTTTTTCAACAGCACTGCCATGACTTTGAAGGCCACGAACTTTCCCCAGTAGGTCGTTCGGGTAGAAACGAACATCGTCACCAACTGAAAGTGAACCGGAAACCATGGTGCCGGTAACAACTGTGCCGTGACCGTGCATGGTGAATGATCTATCCACAGGCATTCTGAAAAGGTCAGAGCGACGCTGTGGTTTGAGTTCTTTTTCCATTTTAGCAATATGCGCCCGAATGGTATCCAAACCTTCTCCAGTTTGAGATGAAACGGGGAAAAGGGGCGCATCTTCAAGAAAGGAGCCTTGGAGGAACGTTTTTACGTCTTCCTGAACCAACTCAAGCCATTCTTCATCCACCATATCTGTTTTTGTAAGCGCAACAAAACCTGTAGGAATACCAAGAAGGGAGCAGATTTCCAGATGTTCTCTGGTTTGAGGCATGACGCCTTCATCAGCAGCAATAACCAGCATAACAAAATCGATGCCGGATGCGCCCGCAACCATGTTTTTTACAAATTTTTCGTGCCCAGGAACGTCAACAATTCCCATTTTACCGCCGTCAGGCAGATCAAAAAAAGCAAATCCCAGCTCAATGGTAATTCCACGTTTTTTTTCTTCTTCCAGTCTATCGCAATCGATTCCGGTAAGAGTTTTTACAAGTGTGGTTTTACCGTGATCGATATGTCCGGCAGTGCCCATTACTACAGGCATAGATACTCCTTGGCATAATTCCTATCTGGTGCTGGTTGCCGCCATTCACGGTAACTGCAGCGCATTATTCAGTATGGTGGTCTTTAGGTAGCATTGCCACGTAAAGATTGTCTGTTGTATTGAAAAAAACTCAACACCTCAACTGTTCCCCGCTAATGGCAGATATGGCACGTACGTGCTATATCCTCTGTCACAGGATAAACTGATTATAAAAAAGAGGCTGTCATGGAATTACTTGAAATTCATACTTCAACACGTGAAGAACTTATTGATATTACATCCAGAGTGCAGGCGTTAGTAAGTGAAAAAAACTGGCAGGGCGGCGCATTGTTATTGTTTTGCCCTCATACTACAGGGGCGGTAACCGTAAACGAGGGAGCTGACCCCGATGTGGCGCGAGATATTACGGTTAATATGCGTCGCATAGTTCCATATAAAGGCGATTATCGTCACATGGAAGGGAACAGTGATGCACACATTAAGGCAAGCATGTTCGGCCCGGATCAAATGTTGATTGTTGAAGATGGGCGGGTACAACTGGGAACATGGCAATCCATTTACTTTTGCGAGTTTGACGGCGCTCGAAATCGTAAGCTGTGGGTTAAATTCTTGGGCTGATGTAAGTAGAAAAGAGCTGATTCGTATGTGCGAATCAGCTCTTTTTTTATCTATCACGATGATTACACAGTAATTTTGTGAATCTTTTGTTGGTTTCGGTCGACAGTGCGGAAGTATTTTACTGCAGGCTTACCGAACATAAGAACATATGCTGCCTCATGATCTTGGGGAATTCCGAGAAGTTCTTTGTAGTCTGGAACAAAATGGATAAATGCTTGTAAGGCAAATCCGCACCACAGGCTGCCGAGTCCGGCATTTGTTGCAGCTAAATCAAAGTGAGTCAGCGCAATGGCAATATCAATCATTGGTGAAGAACCTGAGGTTGGCGAAGAAACAACCAGCATGTGCGGTGCTTCTCTGAAAATGATATCAGCACCTTTGGCGTGTGCTTTGCTCATGCCATAGAAGTGTGACATTTCATCTGGCACACGGTGCTCACTGATGGCGTAATTAATGTAGTTGTATGTTCTTTCGGAGATTTTTTTCATTACGTCCATGTTGTCTACAACTGAAAATTGTAGAGGCATGGCGTTTTTTGCTGTTGGAGCATTGGCTGATACCTTGATGAGTCTATCTATTAGCGCGGTATCTACATTCTCGCTTTTGAAGCGTCGAACCGAGCGGCGTCCGCGCATTAAGGTTTCAAGCTGATCAGAGGAGGGCAGGTTGTTTTTAAGTGGAATACAGTTTTCAGGCTGAATACCTAGAATAGAAATTGCTGCTGTAGGACAAACTGCCAAACAGTGTTGGCATTTCAGACAGCGTGCCTCTCGTGATGGGGCAATGGCAGGGTAGCCATCTTCAAAGCGGATAATCGAAACCGGACAGTCTGTTACGCACTGCTTGCATTGGATGCATTTTTCGGTATCGACGGTGAAATCCAGCATATATTCTCCTTACGTCACTGCTGTGAGGGGATTTTATTGATTGAAAGAAGACAGGATTTATCGGGGGATAAACGTATGTCGTGCTGTGCCAAGGTACAATACGGTAAAAAAGATTGAGGATAAAGAACGATATTATTTACAGACGCCAAGAGCATCAAAAAAACATGGTTTTTTAACATGATATAAGTGTTCATCAGTATTGCTGTCACAATGAAGCAAAACTGTAACAGAACTGTCACAAAGTGTGACTATCAAAAGCACGGCTCGAGGAAGCAGGCATGGGTGTCTGACAGTTCGGGTCGTTCACCTAGATAGACACGTTATGGAGCTTGTATGCCTGAGATGACTTACTCTCCTGAAGCAGCACATGAAGCTGCTTCTGTGATGGAATCTGAACAGTTCAGCCTGAAGACCGTTGGTCGCTGGCTGGCTGTAGTTGCTCTTATTTACTGTATGCTGCTCGCAGTAGGTATGATCGGTGCCGGATTCAAAACTGCCACAGCAGGGCAGGCAAAAACATTGTTTGCTTTTGCTTCCAATCCATTTCTCGGACTTATCATCGGTACAGTTTGTACAGCCCTTATCCAATCTTCCAGTACTGTAACTTCCATCATAGTTGGTCTGGTCGCCGGTGGCCTACCGGTCTCTATTGCCATTCCTATGATTATGGGCGCAAACATCGGTACTACTATTACAAACACTATTGTCAGCGCAGGTCATATGCGTTGCAGCACAGAATTTAAACGTGCGTTTTCCGCTGCCACGGTTCACGACTTCTTTAACCTGATGGCTGTAGGCATCTTCCTTCCTTTGGAGATGGCAACAGGTTTTCTGGAAAAATCAAGTTACGCCATAGCATCTATGTTTGCTGGCGGCAGCTCTATGAGCATGAAAGGCATGAACTTTATTAAGCCGATTACCAAGCCGATTATCGGCAGCGTAAAAGGTTCATTCGGTGGTTTTCCTGCTGAGGTTCAGGGTGCCCTTCTTGTTGTCATCGGAATCGGACTTATTTTCTGTGCGATTACTCTTATGGGCAAACTTCTTAAAGTGCTGATGGTGGGGCGCGCTAAGAACATGCTTCATACTGCCATTGGACGCGGACCGTTAGCTGGTATTACTTCCGGCATGGTTGTTACCGTGCTTGTTCAGTCTTCTTCTACGACAACCAGTTTGATGATTCCGCTTGTGGGTTCCGGTATTTTCAGCATGCGTCAAATTTACCCGTTCACATTAGGCAGCAACATTGGAACCTGCGTGACAGCTTTGCTTGCAGCAACTGCTGTGATTGGTGGAAACAGCCTTTTTGCACTGCAAATTGCTATTGTGCATTTGCTGTTCAATATATCAGGTGTGCTGCTCATTTTCGGCATTCCGTTCATGCGCGAAATTCCGCCACGTTGCGCAGAGTGGCTTGCTGACTTTGCAGGACGCAAGAAACGTTATGCAGCGTGCTACGTGCTGGGAGTATTCTTCCTTTTGCCTGCTACTTTTATTGTGTTCGCTCAATAATGACTTCAGGCTTCCAATGTAAGCTAGTCAGGATAAAAAAATATCAGCGCATTGATTGATATTTCATAAAGATAAACGGAGTGCCGTAGTGTTTTTTGTTGAAAAAACGCCACGGCACTTTTTTTTGTAATTTTGTACTTCCCAAATGTCACAGATAGCTTTACAGTCATCCTGAAACCGTTTACAGAATGGATTCAGATAATTTCTACAAAAATACTCTGAAAAGAGTGACAGGGCGAGTATGCGCTGTATTTGTAGAGTGTAACCGCTTCCGGGAAATGAATGATGGATGGTTGTACCCCCGTACAAGCTTCCATCGCAGTTTACCGGATGAATCTGACACAAACCTTATCTGGTAATAAACCGTTCTTTTTAGCGGTTTAGCGCTGCGTATTGCACATCTTCGGTAGCATTCAATGGGCGAAATGCTGCCGGAGCTCCTCAAAAGAGTCCGGGGTTCAGCCGATGGTTACTAGTTCTGAACTCCGGACTCTTTTGCGTTCAGCGTATGAAAATTACGACATAAAAAAGGTCGGTGGACTTCATCAGAAGTTTCACCGACCTTTTTTCTTTTTTTTAGTTACGGCTTTTGATGCACGACAAGGACGTTACAGGGAGCTTGTTTGAGCACTCTGGTGGTCACGCTGCCCAGCAGAATGGAAGCCAGCGGGTTAGTTCCGCGTGGTGCCATAATAATTACATCGACGTTTTCACGTTCAGCCATGCGCGGAATCTCTTCGCTTGGTGAATTGTCTATAACATGCTCTGTGTACTTTACTTCAGTTTTCTCGAGAAGTTCACGTACCGGTGTGAGTACGAGGTTAGCATACTCCAGAGATTCAACTGAAAAATCTTTAAACTGCTTCAGGTTCTGAAAGGTTTCACTGCAATAGAGCAACATGATTTCTGCGCTGAATTTTTGTGCAAGATCAATAGCTTCTGCAGCAGCATTGAGAGAATATTCCGATCCATCTACCGGTAACAATATTTTTTTAATGTCCATAGACTAACTCCCATGTAACAGCAGAGGTTATGTAAAAGTCCTGTATCGATGCTAGCATACTTTATACGGACAATAAAAGAACATCTTTTGTTTTTATTTTGCAATAAGATGACACATGTTCTTTTACCAGCACCGATAAAATCAGTTTTTTGGCATATGATCTTCAGCATAGCGTGCAGGCAAGAGTGTAGCAATTGGATAAAAAAGATATAATACATACTAAAATAAAAAGACTAATTCTCGGATGTCGTCGAGAATTAGTCTTTTAGGGTAGGAAAACCGAAGAATTCCTGGGTAGGGATATACTGTATAGACCCATGTACTCTTTGGCGTAGTTTGAGTAATCATGGATGATGCGTTTATACAGTATGTTGCTCATATAAATTCTTTAAAAGAGTGAGCATTATTAATAGAAATAATGAAGTTTTATTTTTGTGTAAAGAAAATGAAAAATATCACAAGAAAATGTCCATATAGTAACAGGCCTTACTAAGAAAGTTAAAGGCCTTTTTAATCAATTATACAGAGTGGATAGGGTGTTTTGGTGGACGCAAAAAAGGTCTCAATTTACATTGAGACCTTTTTTTAATCATTCAGGCTTGTCAGAGCTGTTGCCGTGTTTTCCGAACACATTTTACGGAACATTCGTGTTCGGAAAACGCAGCATCAACGCGTAAAGATCACGCGTTATGCGAGGAAGGTGCATCATACCGAAGCAGTGCAAGTAAGCAACTTAATAAATTTTATGTAATTCATAAGTTTTTTTTGAATGACGTGTGGTTCAGTGAACAACCATATGAGTACTTATTTCGAAAATGCATTGTATTACTTAGAGTTCTCTGGAAAATACAGGGTCGAGTGTAATGATTCCTTCCGGTACATTGGAGCTGAGTGGAAGAAGGACGCTGTGTTCTGGTTGAATTTTGCTAAAGATAAGTCTTGAGTCGTTTCTAAAACCAACTTGTGTGAAGAATTTTGGATCACCTCTGGAAACAAGTCCTTCAGCGCCCAGTGCAGCCATTGTCCGTATTGCTTCTTTTACGAGTTGCTTTCCGACTCCTTTTCTTTGCTCTTCTGGTAAAACTCCGATCGGCCCAAGATAAAACCAGTTCGTTTTTTCTTTGTTAATTCGTATCGGAGAGATTGTAAGGTGTCCTATAATGCCGAGCGGTGGCTCCTCTGCTACGAGAGAGGCGACAAGTGCATTTTTTTCTCGTAATAAATCAATCAGTTTATAATCTTCTTTAAGAGTATATGGGTGGTCATTAAATGCGTAATAGTGAACCTTACGTATTGCATTTGCATCATATTTTTTTTCGGGGCGGATGCGCATACGTGCCTCCTGAAAGTTGCTTACAGTGCTGTTTAACAGTGATTGTAAAAAGCAACTTTACTGCAAAGTAAGGATGTGTTCACAGTATATACATTCTATTTACTGTCACGTTAAAATAGAAAGCTCTGTGCCTGAATATAAATGAGGTTCAGGCTCTTTTATTACCGTTCTAAAACATGTATTATGCTCGCCGACTAAAAAAAATACCGCGAGGGGCTTATGACTGCATCTAAACGAAACGTATATTTGAAAACAATCCCGCTTACTGAAGCTGTGGCTAAAATGCAGGCTGCGCTGGATAGGGAAGTGCTTTTACGGACTGAAGTTGTACCGACACATGAAGCTGCCGGTCGGGTTTTGTCTGAAGCAGTGTTTGCTCAATACTCCTCGCCGACATTTCATAGCGCAGCAATGGACGGCATTGCTGTTACCGCAAAAGAGACCTTTACCGCTCGGGAAGGCGCACCTTTACGCTTAAAAAAAGGTGAATCATATGAGCCTGTAAATACCGGCAATCCACTTCCTGAAGGGTGTGATGCCGTTGTTATGATTGAGAATGTAATCTCAGTTGATGAAGAGCACGTAGAAATTGAAACCCCCGCGTTTCCTTGGCAACATGTTCGCCGTATCGGTGAGGATATCGTTGCAACGGAGTTACTGTTCCCACAGAATCAGCAAGTTTCCCCTTATGATATCGGGGCATTGTTGAGTGCCGGTATCTGGGAAGTACGTGTGTGGGAAAAGGTTCGTGTGTGTATTATTCCTACAGGAGATGAGGTTCTCGACTTTGAAAATCGTCCAGAACCGAAACCGGGGCAGGTTATAGAAAGTAACTCTCAGGTATTGGGAGCAATGGCTCGTAATCTTGATTGTGTTGTTGATCGTATCCCGCCGGTGCCTGACGTGCCAGAGCTGCTTGAGAAAACGGTAGCTCAGAAGCTGAATGAACCGTACCATTTGATTATCATCTGTGCGGGTTCATCTGCAGGATCAAAAGATTTTACCCGATCAACGATTGCTAAACTTGGCGAGGTGGTTGTGCATGGTGTGGCTGCTATGCCAGGTAAGCCTTCCCTGCTTGGAGTTTGTAAAGATAAGCTTGTAGCCGGTGCTCCGGGATACCCTGTAAGTGCTGTAATTTGCTTTGAAGAATTACTCACTCCGCTTATTTCGTGGATTAGCCGTAAGCCTGTTCCAGCCCGCCCTGTTGTGAATGCTGAACTGACCCGAAAAGTTCCGTCAAAGCTTGGTATTGAAGAATTTTTACGCCTTTCTGTTGGTAAGGTTGGTGATAAATACGTAGCGACTCCTCTCGCCAGAGGGGCTGGTTGTATTACAACAATGTCCCGTGCTCAGGGCGTAGGGCGGATTCCTGCTCAGGCTGAAGGTGTTGATCAGCATTCCATTGTTCACACAGAGTTGCTTGTTGAAGAAAAGCGTTTGGATGAAGTCCTTGTTACTGTCGGCAGTCATGACAATACGTTGGATATTTTGTCTGATGAGCTTATGGGGCTTGATACTCCAATGCGCCTTGCCTCAAGTCATGTGGGGTCGATGGGTGGAATTTTAGCGATCAAGAACGGTTCCTGTCATCTTGCTGGAGCGCACCTGTTTGATCCGGAAACAAATGATTATAACTTCCCGTTTGTTGAAAAGTATCTTCCACATACAGATGTTACGCTTGTAAACCTCGCTATCCGTCATCAGGGATTTATTGTCCCAAAAGGGAATCCTAAAAATATTCAGTCTATTACTGATCTTGCTGGTAGCTCTATCAAGTTCCTTAACCGGCAACGCGGAGCCGGCACACGCATTCTTTTCGACTACCACTTAAAGAAAGCGGGGATAGCCCCGAATGCCGTAACAGGGTATGATAAGGAAGAGTTCACCCATATGGCGGTGGCAGTAAATGTCTTAACAGGCGCTGCAGATACAGGGCTTGGAATTTATGCTGCTGCAAAGGCGCTGAACTTAGATTTTGTTCCGCTTGCTCGTGAACGGTATGATTTGATTATTCCAACAGAATACCTTGACACTCCACAGGTACAGGCTGTTCTTGAGCTCTTAAAATCCCCGACTTTTAAAGCTCGAATTGAGGCTTTGGGTGGGTATGAAACTTCTTTGACTGGTACAGTTATGGAGCCGGGCATCGGCTTAGGAGAGTAGTGTGAAGTTCTCTAGTCCTGCGTTTGCCGCTACAGAGCGCATTCCGCAAAAATATACATGTGATGGAGAGGATGTTTCTCCTCCTCTCGAGTGGGCAGATCTACCGGAAGGAACGAAAAGCCTTGCTGTTATTTGCGATGATCCAGATGCTCCTTCAGGAGTTTGGGATCATTGGCTGATCTTTAATATCAGCCCAGAGCTTTCTGGACTTGAGGAGAATACGCCCAAGCAGTTTGATCCTTTCCGTGGGGTTGGACATGGCTTAAACAGCTGGCAGAATGCGTATTATGGCGGCCCTTGTCCTCCTTCCGGTGAGCATAGATATTACTTTAAGCTCTATGCGCTTGATAGCCGGTTAAAGATTAAGCCGGGGACAGCAAAAGCTGGACTTTTGCGCGCTATGGAAGGTCATATTTTAGAGAAAGCTCATTTTTACGGCGTGTATTCTCGAGAGAGTGTATAACGTAAAAAAACATTGTATCTGAGCATGATATTTATGGTGTTCATGTTTTTTGAGACCGGCGAGAAGGGGAAATGGTTCCTTTTGAATTTTTCGTTTGGTGAAAACAGTATTGAGTAAAAAGAAACGCCTGTTGTTTGCTGAACTAGAGAAGTTCAGTAAACGACAGGCGTTTTTCTATGCCAGTTGAGAGTATTTGATCTCAAGGAGGGAGGGGCATTGCCCCCCTCTAGCTAGGCATATTTTATAAGGCATCACAACGCCGTAAGCGTGCCGTTATCAGTTCCACTGGCTGTTGTTGGAAGCAGACAGCGGGGGATGCATGCAGATAAGGCGAATTCGCTTACCGTTGGATGGCGTTGTGATGAGTTTTTATTGTCCCAGAACGTCAGTAATAATATTCAGATTTGCATCTTCAATAGATTCACAGCCTGTTAGTACCATCGCAGATTTCAATTCACCTGTGAGTTGCTGAATATATTTTGAGGCACCTTCTTCAAGGCCGCCAACTGTTGCGATTGAGAAAGGACGTCCAATCATAACAGCATCTGCACCAAGTGCGATCATTTTGAGAATGTCGGCGCCAGTACGGATACCTCCATCAACAAGAACGGCAATTTCACCGTTTACTGCTTCTGCAATACCCTGAAGAACATGGGCTGTGCCCGGAGTATGATCCAGAACGCGTCCGCCGTGGTTAGAGACAACAATGCCTGCTGCTCCGGCCTCTACTGCTGCAAGTGCGTCTTCTTCCGTCATAACGCCTTTAAGAAGAACTTTACCCGGAATACGCTCGATAAGTGCTTTCAAACGTTCAACGCCGCGAGGTGCGACAGGGCGACCCATTTTCGCGAGCGTAATAAGGCCGATTGCATCAATATCAATACCAAAAGTAGTACAGCCTGTAGCTGCAGCCTTTTCAATCTTTTCAAAGAACTCATCGCCTTCCCATGGCTTAATGAACGGGATGCCGTTACCGCTTACAGCTCTAAGTGCGTCAAATCCTGCTTCTGAGATAAAAGGCGGAACTCCGTCACCAGTACAGCCTACAATACCGTTAGCATCGCATGCTTTAAGTTTTGAGGTGATGTATTCATCTTCGGTAACTTTACCGCCCATGTTGAAGGAAACACCCCCGATTGGCGCTGCGAATACCGGAATAGAGAGGTTGTAACCAAGGACTGTACAGTTGGTATCAGGCTCAGAAACATCATGAATAGTGCGCATGCGCAGTTTGTAGTCTGCCAAGGCTTCAACGTTGCCTTTAAAGGAGGAAGCGGTTCCAAGACCGCCCATGCCGGGGACTTCACCTGCACAGGCGCGTCCGTCACATTCTTTACAGACTCGACAAAAGCCTTTCATACGTTCACGGGCTTCTTTACGAACTTCTTGCATAACATTTCCTTACAGGGTTGTTGTGGTTAATTTATTTATTGCAAGGCGTTGCGCTGTTTATTTTTCGGAAAACAACATGCCGTGCACTTGTTCAAGATGTCTGTGCATGGTTTCTGTCGCCAAAGATTCGTTTCCGGCGGCAATAGCGTTGAAAATTTCTTTATGCATTGCGCATGAAGCAGCCATACGTTCAGGGCTTTGCAGCGGCGCTTGACGTGTCTCTTCAAGTGCCGTGCTGGCATTGAACAGTGCCTGTTCAAAGAGAGGGTTGCCGGAGGCTTTTGCTATGGCAGTGTGAAAACGTATATCTTTTTCCCACGGATTGCCCTTTGGTGGCTCCGGTGCCTTTTCATCAATGATTGCGGCTATAGCTTGTAACTGCTCTTTTGTTGCATTTTTGGCAGCTAGGCCTGCCATTGGAGGCTCAATAGCTTGCCTGAATTCCATAATTTGTAACAGGTAAATTCGTTGCTCTGTAACTGCTTCGGCAAGCGGTTCAAGGATATCGCCTGTGTTAACGATAAAGGTGCCGTTTCCGCGTTTGCTTTCAACAATTCCCTTTTCCTGAAGAGAGCGAATTGCTTCGCGAATAGAGCTTCGGGATACCTGAAACGTAGTTGCTAAATCACGCTCGGGAGGCAGTCTGTCTCCGACAGTAAGAGTGCCTTTGTGCAGCATTTCTTCGATGCGGAGCACGACCTGTTCGTAAATTTTCAGCTGATCATTTGGTTGTGCGGATGTCATTTTGTTCATGTAATCCTTCTATGATCAGAATGGTGGTCTGACCAATCACTTTGGTCTGACCAATAGCATAATGAACATCAGTTTTGAAGAATTTTATTACGGACAGAAACGTAAGAAAGCCCTCTGAATATTCTCAGAGGGCTTTCATTATTTCATCTGGGTATTGAATGTGTCGGTTATTTTTCGTTTTCCCGAATGTTACTCAAGTGGTTTTTGTAAGCTCTAAAGACGTCTGCTCTGTTGATCAATCCAAGGATTTCATTAGGACTATTGTCCTGAACAACAGGAATTTGGCCAAGGTCAGAGTCTACAAACTTTACGAGTGCAGTGTATAGGTCATCGTCTTCCTGAAGCGTAACGCCTTTACGGGCAAGGTCGCCTACGACAACAAGGTCGAACAGACTTTCTTCGTAAAGGATGTTTCGAACATCGTTGATGGAAAGAATCCCCGTGATTTCACCTGCAATGTTTTTAACAGGGAAGAAGAATTCATTTGTACCTGTAATAATGTTCGTAAGTGCCTTAAGGGTTATTGATTCCTCAAGGATTGTAACGCGTCCGCGCTGGTAAAACTCTTTAACCTGTAAATTTTCGAGGATGTTTACGGTAGAGTCAACAATATGAGCAGGGGATTCAAATTTGTTTTCGACCTGATTTTCGTAGAGAGAAACTTTACGGCTGATAACAACACAGACAGCACCTGCAAGCATAAGCGGAGCAAGCAGACCATAACCTTTGGAAAGTTCGCAAACCATGATCAGCGGGCCGATAGGAGCGTTTGCAACACCAGCAAAGAAGGTCGCCATACCTACAAGAACATAACCGCCCGGCTGAGTGACAATGTTCGGATAGAAGCTGTTTGCGGTAAAACCTACAACACCGCCGGTCATTCCGCCTACAAAAAGTGCAGGTGCGAACATACCGCCACTCATACCCGAGCCGAGTGTGAGTGATGTGGCAAGTGTCTTTCCGAAAAGAAGCACAAGCATGGTGAGTATTGGCAAGTTGCCGTTAATGGCTTGTTCCAAACCGTGGTGACCCGTTGAAAGTACTTCCGGGTAGAACATGCCGTATACACCCATGATGAGGCCGCCTGCTACCATGGTCCACATAATCCCTACGCGTTGGCGAAGTTTTTCAAATACAGAGTACTTGAGGAAGTGGAAGGTGCGAACATAAAACCATGCGGCGAGCGCACAGGCTGCGGAAAGAATTGCGTAGAACAGCAGCTCTCGGGCGTCATTAAAGTGGAACTCAGGAATTTCAAACATTGGTTTAGAACCGAATGCCATGAAAAAGAGTGAGTATGCTACAACAGAAGAAGTAACCGCAGAAACAATAGCTTCAGATTCAAAATCTTCTTTGTAGATAACTTCAATAGCAGTCATCGCACCGCCGAGAGGGGCGAGGAATATAGCACCGAGACCACCGGCTGCACCGGTGAGCATAAGAATTCGTCGCTCTTTTGTTGAGAGGCCGAACTTGTGAGCAAACCAGCAACCGAGTCCGGCACCGAGCTGTGATACAGGTCCTTCCTGACCTGCTGAGCCACCTGAAGCGATGGTTAAAACAGCTGTAATTCCTTTAATAATTGGTGCCTTTGGCTTGATGTCACCTTTGTTTTGGTGAAATGCCTTAATCATAGCGTCAGTGCCATCGGTGACACCATGAATTGAGTCCGGCAGAAATTTGTTTACAAGGAAGCCGGTAATAAAGGCGACAGAAACAAGCGCTACAGGGATAACCCAAGGACGGTATTCGCCGTTACTTCCATGTGCAGAAAGACCGGCAAGGTGGTTTTGGATAAAGTATTGGGAGTAATCCAGCCCAAGGCGGAATAAAATTGCAACTAATCCTGCAAAAATACCGACGAGTATACCGAGAACCAACATACGAACGTATGTTACGCTGTTGTATACGCGCAGGTATTCCTGCCAAATTCTCTTAAAAGGACCGAGCATTGGGCGCTCCAAGTATGTGTTGTGCTAAAGGCGCGCTTCTGGGGCGTCGAGTAATTGTCGAGCTAAAGAAACGTCGCTGGTAATTTGTTCGATGAGCTCGTCCAGCCCGTTGAATTTTTTTTCATCCCGCATGCGTGCAACAAAGTTAAGACGCAGTTCCCATCCGTAGATATCTGCATCAAAGTCGAGAATGAATGTTTCAACGCTGATTTCATCATTACCGAAGGTCGGGTTGTAGCCGATGTTGGTTACAGCCTGATAGACCTTTCCATCTAATTCTGCCCATGTGGCGTATACACCGGGTTTAGGATGCAATTCATCCCGTACCCGCATGTTTGCTGTCGGAAAGCCGAGCAGTTTGCCACCGCGATCCATTCCGTGAATAACTGTGCCACGGATAATGTAAAAACGATCCATGAGCGGCCGGACATCCCACACTTTACCTGCTTTAATCAGGTCGCGAATGCGTGTGGAGCTGACAATGGCGTCATTGATCATTACAGGTTTCAGGCGTTCTATGCCGTATCCGAGTTTTTCTCCTAATGCGGAGAGCAACTCATAATTACCCTTACGACCTTTACCAAAGGCGTAATCGTACCCTACAACAAGCTCTTTCATATTAAGCTCATCTACAAGGATAGTTTTTACAAAGTCTTCTGGTTCAAGAGATGCCAGATCCCGTGTAAACTCGAGCAACAGAACGAGGTCTACACCGATTTTTTCGAGCAAATCCAGCTTCTTTTCGTAGTCTGTAATAAGGGCAGGGGCATGCGAACCGGCAAGCACCTTGAGTGGATGCGGGCAAAAAGTAACTACGACACTAGGTACGCCCATAGAAGCCGCTTTTTCCTTAGTGCGGTTAATTAACTTTCTGTGTCCGTTGTGCACACCGTCGAAGTTTCCGATAGTGACGCAACAACCTTGGGAAAGATCAATTGAAATTTCCTGTATACTTCGTGCTATTTGCATGGGTACCACCAGCAGCATGTGATTTTCGTATTAGATCTTCGCGTACAGGCTGCCTGTTGCGCGAAGGCGATTATTGTTACAGCAAAAGAGGTAGCGCTTCAAGTAGCAGTTCGTCGCCCGACGTATTTGGAGTACGCACTTTGTTTTTTCTTCAGTCGCATGTAAATTCAGATGGTTGCTGAAAAACAATTTTGAGTTTGCAGTTTTTTAGTTTGATATAGAAGACATTTTTTTTATTTTTTTCTAAAAAAAGCTTGCAAGGTTTTCATATTATCGCTAAACACCACTCCTCGAAGCGCATAAAAAGCTTCGACGAAAACGTGCCGAGGTGGTGGAATTGGTAGACACGCTAGGTTCAGGGTCTAGTGGATGTATTTCCGTGAGAGTTCGAGTCTCTCCCCCGGCACCATCGAAAATATTCTCCTAACATGTTAATGTGTTAGGAGTTTTTTTCGTTTATAGCCATGACGCTTACACATTCCTACACATTTCCTACACAAAGTAAGGAATCGTCATGGCAGATTATCTCGTCACAACACCTCACTCACACTGCTTCCGCAGAGCAATCCCCTCTGACCTACAACCACTTGTTGGAATTAAAGAACTTCGCTATTCACTTCGCACTATGCGTAAGCATGAGGCAAAGAAAAAAGCGCGTAGCCTTGCGGCTGCAACCAACATTCTTTTTGACACCATCAGGGAGTCACCCAACATGCAATCACTTCCAAAAGAAGAACTACAGAGGATAGTTCGAAACTACATCCAAGAAATACTCAAAGAAGACGAAGAGCATCGGTTAAACAAGGGAGTATATAAAACTAGCTCTCTTGAAACCATTGCTGAAGGCAACCATGAGTGGCATTTTGAACTTCAGAACTTCATAGATGACCTTCGTGTAGAAATGGCTACAGGTAGATATGACAGTGCTAAACGTGCTGCTGAATATGCATTAAAGCTCAGTGACGTCAGTCTCCATGGAAATAGCTACGACTTCAAAAAACTTTGTTATGAGCTTGCTCATGCAAAAATGCAGCTGTACCGCATAGAGATGGCTAAAGACAACTTCAAGGTCTCAGAAGCCCGTCAAATGGAAGAAGAGCTACTTTCTGAATACTCCCCAAAACAAGCGCCTATAGCTACTCAACAGCAATCTTTCACCACACCTTCCCTTACCATTGGTGAAGCGGTAGCGAAGCATATTGAAATCAAGACAGAACGCGGGGACTGGTCTACGGGCAGCATCCCAGACAATACCATGCGTGTGAACTACTTCGCCAAGTGCATCGGTGAAAGCAAGCTCATGAACGAACTCACTCGGGATGATATTCGTTACTACATGCGCGTTCTTGAGAAAGCTCCAAGGGCAAACAAACAAAGCCAAAAGCAATATAAAAACAAGAGGATAGCGCAGCTTTTAAAGCAAGAAATCCCGCCTTGTGACAGATACAGTCAGAAGTCCATCAAAAACTTCTGCACATGCGCTGTAGGCTTTCTCAACTGGTGCGAGAAAGAGGGCTATCTAGAAAAAGCTAGTCATCTAACAGCACAACTTCATCTTTCCAAAAAAGCCAAGGCATCAGCCCCGCAAGCTATAGCACGTGAGTATTTCAGCACTAAAGAGCTTCGTTCTCTATTCCATGGTAGCGTCTACAAGGACTTAGACTTCAAGCACTCCTATCAGTTCTGGACACCGTTAATAGCTCTCTTCACAGGAATGCGCTTAGGTGAAATCTGCCAACTTGAGCTAACCGATATCCGAGAAGACAACGGTATTCATTACATTGATATTAACGAGATTGGAGAAAAGCACGTCAAGTCTGAGGCAGGAAAACGGCAAACACCTATACATCCGTTCTTGGTAGACTTGGGACTACTAGACTTTGTCGAGCTACAGCGAAAGCGCAATGAGACAAGGCTGTTCTCAAACCTTAAGCGCCACAAGTCTACAGGTAAATGGGGAAACAACGTAACCAAGTGGTTCACAAAATACCGAAGGTCTTGCGGCGTAGGAGGCATGGAAGGCGAGCAAAGCTCACTTGTGTTCCACTCCTTCCGTCACACAGTCTTTACTTGGGCGAAGCATAACGACATCAACAGAGCTATTGTTCAAGAAACTCTTGGACATGAGGATTCTGGCAAGGGAAAAGATGTAACCGCAGGGTACGAAGGTCGCTTCCCTCTTCCACGCTGTTATAACGACTTCATCAAAAAACTTGATTTTGCCGATACTGTTGACCTGCACTACTTGCTCAACAAGAAAAAAGACATATTATCCAAGCTATAATCTTACACATTTCGATTCTAAGCGATGTTTTTCACTTTTTCGACTTAGGAGTCGTGTTAAAATTTTAACAGAGCCATCTCTGTTTAGTTCAACATTGCAGCCTATGAACATTAAGAAGACAAACATGAACTATA
>NZ_JADMLB010000043.1 GCF_015482765.1 Halodesulfovibrio sp. | reverse complement strand
AAAGTTGGTCTTCGTCTCACTATCAACAAGCAGAATGCTCCTGAAATCCCGAAAGTTTTCCAGCTTCTTAAAGATATGGAAATTCCACGCATCTGTCTGTACCACCTTGTGTACTCCGGCCGTGGTTCCGAAATCATTAAAGAAGATCTCGACCATCAGGCAACTCGTAACGTTGTTGACCTCATCATGGATGAAACCAAAAAACTGCACGAAGCCGGTCACCCAAAAGAAGTTCTTACCGTAGACAACCATGCAGACGGCCCTTACGTTTGGATGCGTATGCTCCGCGAAGACCCTGAGCGTGCTAAAGAAGTATTTGAACTGCTTCAGTTCAACGAAGGCAACAGCTCCGGTCGCGGCATCGGCTGCATCAGCTGGGACGGCAGCGTTCACCCTGACCAGTTCTGGAGAGAAAAAGTATTCGGTAACGTTCTCGAACGTCCGTTCTCCGAAATCTGGGACGACATGGACATCGAACTTCTTTCCAAAATGAAAGACAAAAAACAGCATGTTGGTGGACGTTGTGCTAAATGTCGCTTCCTCAACATCTGTGGCGGTAACTTCCGCGCTCGTGCTGAAGCTGTTTACGGCGATGAATGGGCACAGGATCCTGCGTGTTACCTCACCGACGACGAAATTCGTCCTGAGTAGCAGCTTCCCGCTAAATTATGATTCTACCGGCTCCCGCTGTTCCGCTCTGGAAGAGCGGGAGTCCTTTTATAACTACGTTTCAGCAGCACAACCAGCTCTGCTCATGTAGCTCGCCGGTTCCTTCAACTTCCCTTTCCCTATCCTGCTGAAACAGAACGAACCGATCCTTAACGATCAGGAGGATTCAATGGCAGACTTCTACAGAGGGCGTCGCCTTCGCAGCACAAAAGCTATGCGTGCACTTGTTCGCGAAAACCATGTGACAGCTCAAGACCTGATTATGCCTTATTTCGTTGTGGATACTGAAGACTCTGCCTTCCGCAAAGAAATTCCTTCCATGCCCGGACAGTTTCAGCTTTCTCTGGACGAATTTGAAAAACAACTTGCTGAAGCAGTTGATGCAGGCGTCCGCTCTATTCTTCTCTTCGGTATTCCTAAATGTAAGGACGCCACCGGCTCCGAAGGCTACGCTGAAGACGGTATTGTACAGCGCGCCGTACGCCTTGCAAAAGACCGTCATCCGGAACTTGTTGTCGTTACAGATGTCTGCCTCTGTGAATACACAGACCACGGACACTGCGGCATTCTTCAGAAAAAACATGATGATGTCACCGTTGCAAACGATGCAACTCTTGAACTCCTCCAGCGTGTAGCTGTTTCCCATGCAAAGGCCGGTGCAGACATCGTTGCTCCATCAGACATGATGGATGGACGTATTCAGGCACTTAGAGAAGCACTTGATGCTGAAGGCTTTGCTGATCTCCCTATTATGTCCTATGCGGTTAAATACGCTTCAGCTTTCTACGGACCATTCCGCGATGCTGCTGAATCTACTCCGCAGGCTGGGGACCGTAAAAGCTACCAGATGGACCCTGCCAACAGCCGTGAAGCTCTTCGCGAAGCCACAGCAGATGTTCTGGAAGAAACAGATTTCCTCATGGTAAAACCGGCAGGCGCATATCTTGATATCATCCGTATGCTCCGCGACGGCTTTGATCTGCCGCTTGTTGCGTATCAGGTTAGCGGTGAGTACTCCATGATCATGGCAGCAGCCCAAAACGACTGGATTGATCAGGATGCAGTTATCATGGAATCACTTCTCGCCATTAAACGCGCCGGTGCTGATACCATTATCACCTATTTTGCCGAAGACATTATCAAACGTGGATTGGTGCAATAATATGTCAGAAAAAAAAGAATCACTTTGCGGCTGCGCTTCCAAAGACATTGGACGCATTGCTGAAAAAGCACCGCTTGGCCACATGCATGCCCACAAGGAAGCAATTCTGGATACAGGATTACCTCCGCAGAACCGTCCGGCTCAGGCTGAAAAGCCTGCAGGGCATCCACAGATGCCTGAAGGCCACCCCGGTGGTCATCCGCACGGAAAGATGCCTGCGGGTCACCCTCATGGAAATGGCCTTTCCGGCTCCATGGCACGCACTCTTGAAGACGGCTCCCCTTCCTGTAAGCTTATTGCATGGGAAGTAACCCGTTCGTGCAACCTTGCCTGCAAACACTGTCGCGCAGAAGCACACGAAGAGCCATATCCGGGCGAACTGGACACAGATGAAGCAAAAGCGCTTATCGATACCTTCCCGAGTGTTGGTAATCCGATCATCATCTTTACTGGTGGTGACCCGATGATGCGTCCAGATGTTTACGAGCTTGTCGCCTACGCGACAGAAAAAGGGCTCCGCTGTGTTATGTCTCCAAACGGAACACTCATTACACCTGAGACTGCACAGAAAATGAAAGACTCCGGTGTTCAACGCTGCTCCATCTCTATTGATGGCCCTAGTGCTGAATTCCACGACGACTTCCGAGGCGTGGAAGGAGCATTCGACATGTCTCTGCGTGGTATTGAGTATCTGAAAGAGGCAGGTATTGAATTCCAGATTAATACAACGGTAACACGTCAGAATCTTCCGTACTTCAAACAGATTTTTAATCTTTGTGAAGAGCTTGGAGCCGTTGCGTGGCACATTTTCCTGCTGGTTCCAACTGGACGTGCAGCCCAGATGGGTGCTGAAGTTATTACCGCAGAGGAATACGAAGAAGTGCTTAACTGGTTCTACGATTTCCGTAAGACCACCAACATGCACCTTAAAGCAACCTGTGCACCACACTACTACCGCATCATGCGTCAACGCGCTAAAGAAGAGGGTCTTGCTGTTAATGCTGAGAACTTCGGCATGGACGCCTTCACACGCGGTTGTCTTGGCGGCACTGGTTTCTGTTTTATCTCCCACACCGGTCAGGTTCAGCCTTGCGGCTACCTTGAACTGGACTGTGGACAGATTAAACAAACACCGTTTCCTGAAATCTGGCGTAAGTCTGAATACTTCCGTCAGTTCCGTACTAAAGAAGAATATGATGGCAAGTGCGGAGTCTGTGAGTACCACAACGTGTGCGGTGGCTGCCGTGCCCGCGGATACTCCATGAAGGGCTCACACATGGCTGAAGAGCCGCTGTGCAGCTACCAGCCGCGCCGCCAAAAATAATACTCCGTGTAACGCCATATCATCGAGGTCGAAATGGATAAACAACTGGAATCTGCGCTGAGCAGCACTGACCGCAAAGTTCTGACTATTATTCAATCCGGTTTTCCTATTGCTCCACGCCCGTACGAAGTTATCGGCGAGCAGGTAGGTCTGACTGAAGCTGAAGCATTAGCAACAGTACGGTCACTTAAAGAACGTAAGATCATCAGACGCCTTGGCGCTAACTTTAACTCCAAAGGACTTGGCTGGCGTTCAACATTGTGTGCAGCACAGGTGCCTGAAGATCAAATCGATTCTTTTGTGGCAGAAGTAAACTCCCATACCGGAGTAACGCACAACTACCTTCGAGACCATAAATTCAACATCTGGTTTACATTTATCGGCCCAAGCTGGGATGCTGTAGTAGCGACCCTTGCTGAAATTACCGAAAAGACCGGTATTGAAATACTCAACCTGCCTGCAACAGAACTGTATAAGATTAAAGTAGACTTCAATCTTACTGAAAAATAATACCTGCAAGACAATAACAGTCTTCCTATATAAGAATGGCGCAACTGCTATAATTTAGATAGTTGCGCCATTTACTTATGCTTTTCCCAGTAGTATAGAAGGCTAATCTATGTCAGATCTTATCAACCCATACTTTCTTATTTTTCTTTTGCTTCTATACACAGGTATAGTACTTTTTCTTGCGTTCTTTTTTCTTGTCTACAAAAAACCAAGATTCTTATATGGGTTATTATGCAACAGGTTTTACACACTTAAAGACTTTGGAAGGTTTAGTCCGTATTTTAGGTCTAAACTTTATAGCTCTGGTGCGATAATTGCCATTCGCTTTAATATATTTACTGATAAAGTCACTGCAATAAATAGTACTGGAGCTAATCTTCTTGGTATTAAGAAGATAAACAAGAGTACTCATAGCGAAATTGTACACGGAGAGTTTCTTTCAAAAGAATCTCGTGAAGGACTTATTAAAGAGTTAGAGAAAAATAAAAGAGTAGAAAATTACCCTGCCACGTGTACAGTTAACAATTCTTTATTGAAGGTTCTCATTACTGCAGAGAAGTATGATAATGGTGATGTTGAAGCTATGATCATCGACATTACTAAGCATTTCACTATCTATCAAAAAATTGAAGATCAATATCTCTTTTTACAGAATGTACTTAATGCTCTTCCTGTCCCTGTGTTTGTTAGAGATAAAAGCCAACAATATCCATTCACAAACAAGGCATTCAATAAAACTTTTGGAGAGATAGATAACACCACTCTCAAGAAATACTCTTTCCTCTCTCCGCCTGAATTTTCGTCTGGTACGACCAATACATTATCCCCCCTACATCATGCAGAATTTTCAACGCTTATGGGTAAACGCCTGCACCACTTTGAGGTAACCCGTCGCCCTCTCAAAAAGAAAGATGGTGACATCTTTGGAATGGTCGGTATTGCCACAGATATTACGCACAGGAAACGTGTCGAACAGGATCTCCGTGACACAACCAAGCGCTACAAAAATCTTTTCTGGAATGCCGCCGAAGGGATTACTACGGTACAGTATGATGGTCGTCTGACTGAAGCCAACCCCGCAATGGCTACTATCTGTGGATATGATTCACCAAAACAACTTCTAAAAGAAGTAACGTACGTTCGCGATCTATGGCGCTATCCGGAACAGCGTGATCAGTACATAAAAATAGTCCTAGAAAATAAGATTGCCATTGGCTACGACTTTGAATTTGTACGTAGAGACGGAACACTCGGTTGGATGACTATCAGTTCCAGTGGCAAGTTTGATGAAAACGGGCAGCTTGAATCCATTGAAAATATTATCTCGGATATTACGCAAAAAAAGCAGTCAGAAATCGAACTGACACGCTGTGCAAATATTGACAGCACCACAGGGATTCACAACAGAAACGCCCTCGAAAACCATATTGAGGCGCTCTTATCGAAAACAACGCCTTCACCGTTTGCGGTTGTTTTTATTGATCTGAACAACTTTAAGCCTATCAATGACACACACGGGCACTATACAGGCGACAGGGTTCTAGAAGCTATTGCACAACGCCTTGTCAGTAACTGTCGAAGCTCTGACTTCACAGCTCGTCTTGGCGGCGATGAGTTTATTGTCATACTCAACAATGTGACGTGCTCTAAAGCGCTTGCAAACATCACCGAAGGTCTTCTTGACTCTATTGCTGAGCCAATTTCTTTAGGTGGTACTGACCACTCTGTATCTGCAAGTGCAGGTACAAGCCAGTATCCTGCTGATGGCAACACCATCACGGATCTGTTACGAGCTGCTGATGCTTCCATGTATGAAATGAAGCGTTCCAGCAAGGCCAGCAAAATCAATGAACAGCTTGAAATGCTGGCGAGCATTTAATCAGGCAAATAGACAGCCCCTCCAGCCTCCCTTACTTCAAATTCCGTTTTTCTTACATTGCTCTGTCGAAGCTGTTTTCACTCTGCTACGACCTCTCTCTTTTCTTACGCCCTTCTTATTGTTCCAAGTAAGCTCCCCTGCCTGCCACCTTTTACATGCTTCCTTTTTACAGAACAAAAAAAGCCCGACTGCATTGCAGTCGGGCTTTCTAACTGGATGGAATAAAGCTGAGCTAAGCTTAGAAACCAAATCCGCTGTCATCGCTACCGGAAGCACCAAATCCGAAATCATCCGGTACGGAGCTGCCAGCATCTTCAGCAGGAGCTTCTTCAAATGGTGCTGGCTCTGCGCCATCAGCAGCCGCAGCTGCAACTGCTGCACCAGCAGGAAGAGTAGCAAGAGCATCTTTAACTGCTCGAGAAACGATATCTTTAACAGAAGATTCAACTTCTGTTTCGTTGATTGCAACTTTGCCTTCGAAAGTTTTGAGTTCTTTCTTAGCTTTTGCGAGATCAGTCTGAGCAGCTTCAAGCTTACCGGAAAGATCTTCAACTTTTTTCTCAAGATCTGCGGCCTGAGCTTTGAACGGCTCAAACTCTGCTACGTTAGCCTGAAGGCCTTCAATAGCAGCAGACTGCTCTGCTACAGTAGCTTTGGCATCTGCTAATTTATCAAGAACGATAGAAATGCTTGCCATATCAGCAGCTGGAATAGGCTCAACAGAAACGTTGCCGCCCAGCTTAGATGCGTGTTTCTTAGTCCAAGCATCAAATGGTTCGCCTTCTTCGTAGCAACACTGCATAAAACGTGGTTCCATGCTGTACAGCCAGCCTTTGGACATAGGTGCTACTACACCTTCTTCGTCAGCGGAAAGTTCACGCTGGGTGAGGTAGCAAAGCAAATCAGAAACATCGGTGCCGCCTTTACCGGCGATCAGACCGAGGATTGTTTCCATTTTGAAAACTCTACGAGCTTCATCAGACATTGGGGCCTCCTATTATCAAGGAAAGATTTGTTTTCGTAATGGTCTTTTCTTGTTTTAAGAAGTGTGCCCGCCTAGGCAGGCACATAGTCGTTTCTTATTGGCGTCCCATGTGACGTACATAGGTAAGCGCGATGGTACGGTACACAATGTGGCCAAGTTTTGACCAAGGAAGGTACGCGAAGAGCATCCATACTGTTACCAAGTGAACGTAGTACACGGAGTACGCAATCTGGGGGATAGCGGCCAAGCGGAAGAGCTCGGATAATACGCCTGTCAGAGCGACTGCCCAGATGACATTCAACAGATACCAGTCATAGTAATTAGACTTGGTTTTTTCCGGATCTTTACCGCGACGGGTATTGGTAAGGATAGCCAAACCAACGATCAGAGCGATAGCACCAAGGTTAGCCAGAATCTTAACAGGGTTAAGCAGGTTAAGCGGTGTATGCAAAAGATCAATCATCGGGATAAGTTTACCGCCCCAATGGGATGCAGCAATTAATCCGGTAACGACCATAAGTGCTAGGAATGCATAGAATACAAGTAAGTGACCGGTTTTACGATCTGACTTGTCGTCGCCGCAGTCTTTGAACTTCTTATGGGTTGCAACTTCTTCAATAAGAACATCTATGAAGCAACGGAACATGGATTTTTGTTTACCAAGTACCAGCACTTCACCTTCCGGTTTAAATGTAGCCAGAAGATTTTTTGCACCCTTGAAGAAAATACCCACCATTCCGAAGAAGGTGATCATGAAAATAGGGTCAATGGTGAAATCACCAGGGAAAAGCTTACCGTAAACAATCTCGCCTTCTGGGAAGAAGGAACCAATCTGCCCTGCACGAATGAACCAAACAACGGCCCAAATGATAGCAGGAATGGCAATCAGGTTAATCAGGTATTTTGGGCTGGAGAGCCACTTACCGATAAACGGCATCGGATTGATGCGCTGATATACCATGTTACGCAGAGCTGCGAGAAGATCGCCCGGCTTTGCACCACGCGGGCACATGTCTGAACATGTACCGCAGTTATGACAAAGCCAGATATCAGGGTTGTTCAGAAGCTTGTCTTTAAGCCCCCATGAAGCCCATACCATCTCCTTACGCGGGTAAGGATTGCTTGCTGGAGAGATGGGGCAGGCTACGCTGCATGTGGCGCACTGGTAGCACTTTTTCAGCGAGTCCCCACCGACAGCTTGCAACTCTTTTACAAACTGAAGATCAGGTTCGATTCTTTGAGCCATTTTCCATCTCCTCCTAGTAGCCCTTGAATGGGTTAGGACCTTTCTCGAAGACCATATCCATAAAGCTGTCAATCATACCAGGTACTTTATCGTACTCATCAATTGCAACTTCATACTGTTCTACGCGGTCAGGTTCTACACCGAGGCGTTCCAGAGTTTCAGCAATGTTGTCTTTACGACGGTTACAAATCTCAGAACCTTTCACAAAGTGGCACTGGTAGTCGTCGCCGTATTTACAACCGAGCAGCATAACGCCGTCAATACCTTTGGACATTGCGTCAGCAACCCAAATTGCGTTTACAGAACCGAGACAACGTACTGGAATAATACGTACGTACGGGCTCCATGATTTACCGCGGATGGCTGCCATATCAAGTGCAGGGTATGCGTCGTTTTCACATGCAAGGATCAGAACGCGCGGGCCGCCCTCTTCCATGTCATCCGGTACATCGATTTCACGGATCATAGAACCGATCTGGTCAATGTTGTAGTTATCGAAGGAGATAACACGTTCCGGACAAGCACCCATACAGGTACCACAGCGGCGACAGCGGCTGAGGTTTGGAAGCGGAGTACCTTTCTCATCATCGTCCAGAGCGCCGAACGGACACTCTTCTGTACAACGCTTACACTGAGTACAACGAACAAAGTTGAATACAGGGTAGCTTAAGTCACCGGAACGAGGATGAACAGCAACACCACGGTTAGCAGATTCAATGCACTGAATAGCTTTCATGGTTGCGCCGATTGCGTCTTCTTCTACTGCGTCCATCATCATTGGCTGACGAACACAACCTGCTGCGTAAACGCCGGTACGACGAGTTTCATATGGGAAGCAGATGTAGTTGGAATCTGCAAAACCGTCGAAGAGATCAAGATCCGGGAATGCTGGACCCTGACGGTAGTCAAAGTTCATTACTGGATCTTTAGCAGTTGCAGGAACAATACCTGTAGGAAGAACAACCATATCTACTGGAATTTCTACATCTTCACCCATAAGAGTGTTGCCTGCAGAAACAACAAGAGAACCGTCTTCTTCAGCAATGCCTTTAATTTCAGCCTTGGACATCATGATGCCGAGGCGATCCTGCGCTGCTTTGTAGTAACGTTCGTGGATGCCGGGAACAACCATGGAGTCATACAATACGTATGCACGTGCATCTTCGTGAGCATCGCAAAGGTAGTTTGCATGCTTAAGAGCGATCATGGAGTTCACGTAGCTGGAGTATGCAAGGTGACGTACAGACTCAAGGTCTTCATGTACGTATCCTTCTTCTTCCTCTTCGGATGCAGCTTCTTCAGCTTCAACTTCTTCAGGAGCAGAATAGATGTCACCACCGGTTACAGTCTCGGTATTAACGATAAATGCAACGCGTTTTGCATCCAGCTTGCCGTCACGAGCGAGCAATTCATATTCAGCAGAGGTAACAACGTTAGGCACATTGCCGTAACCGAAAGGAGCGAGTAACTCGTTATCCATCGGCTTCCAGCCAGCTGCGAGAACAACTGCACCTACGTTGTATTCCTGACCGCCAACCAGTGCGGTGTACTGACCAGGAGTACCAGTAAGTTTTTCAACAGTTGCGTTAAGAACTACCTTAACATTCTCATTTGCTGTTACTTCTTCAATTTTAGCTTCAAGACCTGTGTCATGCGCTTCTTCATACGGGAATTCAAGAGGAACAGTTTTGAGCATATTCAGTGCTTTACCACCGAGCTGTGCATCTTTTTCCACCAGAATTACGCTGTATCCGTAATCAGCTGCCTGCTTCGCTGCGGTCAAACCTGCCCAACCACCACCGAGAACGAGGATAGTTTTTACAGATTCAAACTCAGGCGGTTCTGGAGTTGCTGTTTTCTGAAGCTTGATAATACCCATGGTCACATAGTCTTTCGCCATGGCCATAAGCAGTTCAGGAGCAGCACCACCCGCAGCCGGAATAGTTCCATCAGGGTTTTTGTACGCCATTGCACATTGTTCGCGAAGGTTAACGCGCTCTACAATAACGTTCTCAAACTCGTAGATATCCCAGTCAACACGAGGGGAAGAACCGCAAATTGCGATTCCGTCAAGCCCGTGCTCAACAATGTCTTTTTTAATTTCTTCACGTGCACTGGCAGCTGCAAGCACAGGAAAAACTTTTACGACAGGGCAGGCATCGCCAAACTTGTTAGATACGCCAGTGCTTAACTCTTCAGCATCAATAATGCCGAGTGCAGACTGGTCAAAATATACGCCAATTTTTTCGGCCATTCTACCTACCTCCCACGAACCGTCTGGATTGCTTTAAGCGCTGCACTAGTACCGGACTGAGCAGTGCGCATAACATCCAGAGGCTTTTGAGCACAACCAGCAGAGAAGATGCCTTTTGCTTCGCCATCAACAACAAAGCCTTCTTCATCAAGAGTAACCCCGAACGGGTTAGCTTCGCCTGCAAGGCTAGGCTGCATACCGGTAGCAAGTACTACCATGTCGTGACGAATCTTAGCTTTATGACCTTTTACAGCATCTTCAACTTCAACAATCACATCGCCTGTTGCTGCATCTTCTTCAACACCGGCTACTTTACCTTTAACGAGATGTAATTTCTCATCGGCAATAGCTTTGCGCATAAATTTGTCATAACGACCAGGGGTACGCATATCGATGTAGTAAATAGTGACGTCAGCATCCGGGTACTGTTCGCGAACGTACAGAGCTTGCTTGAGAGAAGCCATGCAGCAAATGTAGGAGCAGAATCCCAAGTGGTTCTGATCACGAGAACCGGCACACTGCACGAAAGCGATCTTTTCAGGAGCCTTGCCGTCAGATGGACGGGAAATAGCACCGTCAGTAGGACCGTTAGGGGAAGCGAGGCGTTCCATCTGCATGTTTGAAATACAGTTGGTAATCTGGCCTGCGCCAAGGTTGGTAAGGTTGGTAACATCGTACGGTTTCCAACCGGTAGCGAGAATGATGCTGCCAACAGAGAGTTCAATCTCTTTTGGAGCCTCATTAAGATCACACGCATCAGAAGCACCGACTTTAATTGCATCAGCACTGCTTAATTTTTTTGGTTCCAGAACATAGCGATTCGGGAACGCAAAAGGCGTGTCCATGTAAAGCGGTTTACGGGTTGCAAGCCCAAGGTTGAACTCATCTGCTACTTCGCTTTCAAGAGAAGAAGCAAGTTCACCAAGGTCAGCGCTGCTTGGAGCAGTACAGCGAGGAGCAATAGAAACTTTGACAGTAAAGTTTCCAGATTCACCTTCAACAGAATCCACAGTTGCCATTGTTAAAAACTTAACATTCGGATTCTTTTTAATACGCTGGAACTGAATCTCCAATCCACAGGATGGAGGGCAGAGCTTTGGAAAATATTTATTCAGCTGTGCCACTCTGCCGCCGAGAAAAGGAGATTTCTCAACGATGTACACTTCGTAGCCGAGCTCAGCAGCTTCAAGAGCGGCAGTAAGGCCGCTGAATCCGCCTCCGACGACGAGTATGGAGTTCGACATTTAGCAATCCTCCCTACAGTTGTTTCGGGCCTATAGTCAAAACGGCCTAAGCACAGACAATAAGTTGAGAGCACTTACTGTCTCAGCTTAGACCGAATTGATAAGGGAAGAAAAAGGGGCGATTGCGGTGTCCCGCAACCGCCCCGGACGTTCAGTAAGAAGCTCTACAGATTATGCAGTAGGAATGATCTGGTAGTAAGGCTTCTTGAAGATGGTGGTTTCACCAGTCTTCGGATCGTACTTGGAGTTAACGAAGCATTTCCACTTGGAGTCATCAAGACCCATGAAGTCAGCACGGTAGTAGAAACCAGGGTAACGGGTTTCTGTACGGAATGCGATGTGCTGCATGTGGAGACGTACAGTCCAGAGACGATGGTAGTTTTCCCAACAACGGAGGAGTTCGTGAAGGTCACGAGCAGCCAGTTTGAGGGAGTCTTCTTCGAGCATATCAAGCAGGTGGAAACCTGTTGTGAGAGCTGCATCAGAAGTAGTGTAGTATGTACTTACGCCACCACCGTATTCGTCAGTAGCTTTAACCAGACGCATCATGAAGTTCTTAGGAGAGATGTATTCTGGGTTAACTACTGGGTCAGTAGAAACTGCTTTGCCTGCTTCGTAGTTCTTGAACGGACGGTAAATGAGTTCCGCAAGATCTTTGGAGTCTTCAGCAACTGCAGGTTTGTAGTCTTTGTGGTCGATGCACCAGCGTACCATCTGTTTACCACAAATACGGCCTTCTGCGTGAGAACCGGAGGAGAACTTGTGACCAGATGCACCAACACCGTCAGCACAAGTCCAGAGGCCCATAACGGAAGTCATACGGTTGTATACTTTGCCGTTTGCAGCGCGTACTTTGTAGTCTTCTGGAACCCATTCTTCGTCTGGACCGGAAGCCCAGATACCACAACAACCAGAGTGAGAACCAAGGAGGTAAGGCTCGGTTGGCATGATTTCAGAACCGGTTTCTTCTGGCTGAATGTTCATTGCAGCCCAGAGGTTAGCCTGGCCAACACACATGTCGAGGAAGTCTTCCCATGCTTCAGACTCAAGGTGCTTCTGTTCAGCAGGAGTAAGAGTTTCGAATGTGGTCTGCAGTGCAGTCTTGGTATCCATGTAAATTGGACCACGACCTTCACGCATTTCACGGAGCATCATGTGGTTACGCAGACAGGTAGGAATAATGTGACCTTTAGCGTAGCCGCGATCTTCGTAAGGCTTGAGCATTGCGCGGTTAGTTACGCAGTAGTCTTCGCCGCGGAAGTTAGTTGCTTTAGCTTTGAAGAGAAGGAACCATGCGCCAACCGGACCGTAACCATCTTTAAAACGAGCTGGTACGAAGCGGTTTTCCATCATGGTCATTTCTGCGCCAACCTGAGCACACATGGTGTATGTGGAACCTGCGTTCCATACTGGGTACCATGCACGACCCATACCTTCACCAGTTGAACGAGGCTTGTAAACGTTAACTGCACCACCACATGCTACAACCATAGCATTGGTACGGTATACGTGTACTTCGTTATCACGAAGGTTAAAGCCTACTGCACCAGCAATACGGTTTTCTTCGTTAGCATCGAGAAGAAGCTTAACGATGAAGATACGTTCCTGGATACGGTCTTCGCCAAGTGCGTTTTTAGCAGCTTCAGCAACGATGCATTTGTATGCTTCACCGTTGATCATCATCTGCCAGCGACCGGAGCGAACTGGGGAGTCACCATTACGGAGAGACTTGCCAGCAGCTTTAGCAGCAGCACCGTCGAGGTTCTTGTCGTTCTCATCTTTGATCCAGCAAGGGAGGCCCCACTCTTCAAAGAGGTGAACAGAGTCATCAACGTGACGACCAAGGTCGAAGATAAGGTCTTCACGTACGAGACCCATGAGGTCAGTACGAACCATACGAACGTAGTCGTCTGCAGTGTTGTCACCAAGGTAGGTGTTAATTGCAGAAAGACCCTGTGCTACAGCACCGGAACGTTCGAGTGCAGCTTTATCAACGAGCAGAATTTTGAGCTCAGGTGCGTATTTTTCAGCCCAACGTACGGCTTCAAATGCTGCACCACAGTTACCCATACCACCGCCAACCATGAGGATATCAACATCATGTTCTACAACTGCAGGATCTGCAATCGCAACGCCTCTTGGCTGTTCCTTAACGGGAATCATCGGCATGATAATATCTCCTTAGGAATAAATTCCGTAAAAATTAAACCGCAGAGGCCTTTTTGACCATTGTAATGTCAGCTTCTGCAACTTCAAACTTCTGACCCATAGCTTCGATTGGAGCAGCAAGCTCTGCTTCAGTAAAGAGCAGCTCGTTATCGAGGTCAGTTGGCTCCGGCTTACCTTCGAAAGGCTTAATTGAGCCTTCAGGAGTAGTACGGATAGGGAATTTGAAGCGTTTTACATTACCGTTACGGAACTTAACGGTCCACATGATAGAATCAGCGGAACGCATTGGGATACATGTACCACCAAGAGGAGCAAAGTCAGCATATGGACGTGCTGTGATTGCGCCCTGAGGACAAATTTTAACACAGGAGTAGCATTCCCAACATGCTTCTGGCTCCTGGTTGAAGGCCTTCATTTCATCTGCATCGAGAATCATGAGGTCGTTGGGGCAGATGTACATGCAAGCGGTTTTCTCGCCACCTTTGCAGCCATCACACTTGGACGGGTCTACATATGTCGGCATACCTAATCCTCCAACACAACGATTAAGGGGTTTACCTAAAAAGCTTTTTTCCCACGATGGGGTCCACCACTCGATGGAGTCGATAAAGCAGGAACATATTTCCCGCCTCATCCAGGCTCCACCGAATCAGGAAGAGACAGCGATGCGGGCGCTTTCCGTATCGCTTGTGAAAGTTCTAACAAAGCTTTGGAGAAAAGGTCAAGCATCTTGTGCACTTTTTTCACAAAGACTTTTTCTTTTCTTTTAACTAGCTGTTTTTGCAGCATTTCTTGTAAGAACAATTATTCTTGCCTTGCTGGGTTTTGCCAGATGGACACTAGATATTTACAATTATTGGCAGGATGTTGCAAGCAAATCAGAGATAACTTAACGCTTTTTTTCACGTGCGATTTTACCCCGCAAACCATAACTGTTTTATTACGTTGCAATTCTAACACGTTAAGAATCTACTTTTACATTCAAGAAAAGAAATGCGCTTGTTCACACATTCACAACATCTGCTCTTTTGTCGTATTATGTGCCTATTGTGAAATTAAGCACATTCAAAAATACCCCTCATAATATCGTGCTACTATAGATTCAAACTATCCGATCACCCGCTCGGCCGCCTTCCTCATGTTCTATAAAACCCACCTTCTCTATCTTTATGATACATTCCCTCAAACAAACTTTTTGCAAGAAAGCCGGATTTCCACTTGCGACTCTAGCGGTTTCAGGCTAGGGGAACGCCACACCCACAAAGTAAGGCTACATTCCAATGAAAAAAAATATGACCCTAGTTGAAGAAATTTCCGAACTTGATCTTGAGCTTTTAAAACTGTTGGCTCGTCGATCCAAGCTTCTTAAAAAGACCCGTCGCCGCAAAAAAGAAGGCGCAGGTACTGATTCTATTTCAAATGAAAAGCGAATTCGTCTGGCATGGGAAGAGGCTGCATCTAAATTCAGCCGTGACCCGCGTCTTGCTCACCAGATGTTTACTTTGCTTCAGGATATTGATTTTATCTCCCGTGACGATGCAGAAGAACAGTCCAGCTTTGGACTTGCTCCTAACACACAGCCTGTAAACGTAGACATTACAGGCCCTGCTGCTCTGCTTCCGACACAGATCTGGATTGCTCTTGCCGCTGCGAACGGCGTTGAGTGCAACCTCACCGGCATTTCTACTGCCCACCCTGTGTCTGACATCGTTAAAGCCTTCAATCAGGCTGGCGCACGCCTCGGCTGGAAAGGTAACGACCTCTTCTGTAAAGAGTCCAAAGCTCTGGACTTTGCAGACAAGGTAATCTTCGCAGGAAACAGCGAATTTAACGTATACCTTCTCGCATTACAGGCTGCTGCTGCTCATGGCACTCTCAAGCTTACCGGCGGTTCTACACTTAAAGATGCAGACCTTTCTGCATTCCGCAACTTCCTGCCTCAGCTTGGCGCACGCATTGCGCACGTTGTACCTAGATCAAACGGTCTGCCAGTACGACTTGAGTGCTCCGGCGTTATTCCGGAAACAGTTGTTATTCCGGAAAACCTGTCTGAAGAAGCTGTAGTAGCAACTCTTGTTGCTGCAACCACATGGGGTATGACTGTTTCTCTTGATCTCTCTCAGAACGAAGCTGCAACAAACGCACTTGCTATTGTTGCTCCTATCTTTGAATCTGCGGGTATCGAACATGAGATTGAAGGCACCAACCTGGTAGTTCTCGCTGAAGAGCCGGACTTCCCTGTATACCCTGCAATCACCATGGACCCTACAATCTGTGCCAGCCTTCTTGCTTACCCTGCTTTTGCAGGCGGTAAAGTTGCACTGCGCGGCACATGGCCAAAAGGAACCGCAGAAGGCGATGCAGTTGTTTCTCTGCTCCAGTCTGTAGGTCTTACTGTTGCGGTTAAACCGGACAGCATTATCGCTGCCAAACCGGAACGCGGCCACTCCACAGAACCAGTTGATATGCACAACCTGCCGGCCAGCTATTTCCCGCTTGCCATGGCACTTACCTGCATTAAAGCTGCTGCCACCAAGTCTCCTGTTGAAATCCCTGCTGCACCGGCAGGCACTGCAAACGAAGTAATTGAAAGCTTCGCTGCACAGGCCAACATGAGCCTTGAAGATAATAAAGTGCATCCGAATGCAGACACTCCGCATGCTAAAGTCTGGACAAGCCCTGACGCATTCTGGACCATGGCACTTGGACAGCTTGCGTTTATCAACCGTCCGCTTCAGCTTTCCAACCCGGGTACAGTTACTGACCTGATGCCTACATTCTGGATGTTCTACAACACTCTTCCAGAGCCAACCATGGTTCGTAAGCAAAGGGAGGAAAGAAGTGGAGACAAGCCAAAAAGACGTAGAGTCTTTGCCGACAACAATTCCAGAGGTGGAAGCACTGATTAAACAGTACGATAGCGAACTTAAAGCTATTGAAGACGCGTTTCGTGAGCTGGTTGCCTCTGAAGACCCTGCAAAGGGAATCTTCCATGCCAGTGAAATTCATGCAAACCGTCAAAAAAAGAACATTGCAGAAGTTAACAGACAATTTGCAATGAACAGACGGAACAGACTCCGTATGGAAGCTGAGCCATTTTAAAAGTAAAAACGCCGCACTATCACAGTGCGGCGTTTTTTATTTTCCTGAAACTGGACACTTGCCGTAAGATTGCCTATCAATTTCTAAATAACAATTTAGTAAATATAATGCCGGCAATCCTCTCCTGCACGTACCAGTTGCAGAACAACGAACGCCCCCCTGTCTGCACATCGCTCCTCATCCAACGACTCTGTGGAGGAACTTTCTGACAGCTGGCGTCTTTGTATGAGCAAGTGCCGGTAACCTGTAATTTACGACGCATTTCATACGAGGTATCTCATGCAACTTCTTTCCTCTCAAATTACCGGATTCATCGAAAACTCTTCATGGATCAGAAAAATGTTTGAATCCGGCATTGCTTTGAAGAAGCAATACGGTGCAGATGCAGTATGCGACTTCAGTCTCGGCAACCCAGACGTTCCTGCACCTGCAATGATCGGTGACATTCTTACCGACCTTGCAAAAGAAACAGACACCCCGTTTACGTTCGGGTATATGCCGAACGGCGGCTTCCCTTGGGCACGCCAAATTATTGCGGACTTAGTCAAGAAAGAACAGGGCGTTGAAATTACAGCAGACGACGCAGTCCTTACCTGTGGTGCTGCAGGCGCAATGAACGCGTTTTTCCGCGCAGTAATGGAACCGGGTGATGAAGTTTTAGCTGTTGCACCGTTCTTTGTTGAATACGGCTTCTACACATCAAACCATCAGGCTTCATTCAAGACAGTTATGTCCAAGCCGGACACGTTTGAACTGGATATTGAAGCAATTGATGCAGCCATTACACCTAAGACTCGCGCACTGATTATCAACTCTCCTAACAACCCTACAGGGGCTGTCTACACTGAAGAAGAGTTGAAGCAACTCGCAGCTGTTCTTGAAAAACACAACAAAGCTAACAGCCGCCCTATTTACCTCATTGCTGATGAGCCATACCGCTTCCTCGCATTTGACGGCATTGATGTTCCGAGCATTCTTCCCCTGTATGATTATGCAGTCGTTATGTCCTCATTCTCCAAAAACCTTTCCATGGCTGGAGAACGTGTAGGATACATCGCAGTTACTCCGCGCATGGAAGACCGTCAGCAGCTCATCAACGGACTCATGCTCACAAACCGTATTCTTGGCTTTGTGAATCCTCCGGTTGTTGGACAGCACATGCTCAAAGCTGCGCTTACTGCTCAAGTTGATCCTGCTATTTATGAAAGCCGCCGTGACGCCATGGCAAAAGTTCTTTCTGATGCCGGATATGATTTCCATCTGCCTAAAGGCGCCTTCTACTTCTTCCCGAAAGCACCGGGTGGAAACGATGTGGAATTCTGCAACCGACTCATGGAAGAAAAAATCCTCGCAGTCCCAGGCTCCGGCTTCGGTGGCCCGGGCTACTTCCGCTTAACCTTCTGTGTTGAAGAAGAAGTAATTAATCGATCAGCTGAAGGCTTTAAACGCGCAATTGACAGCGTAGCCTAACTCAATACTACAAATAAGGGTGTGAAACAAAAAGTTCACACCCTTATTTTTTGTCTAATTTTCAACAAAGAAGTCGTATTAAATAACTGAATTTGTAACGTAATAAACATATGGTCTTTTTTAAATTTTACAATTGATACAGCGTCATTAACGAACTCAGGGAGTATGTCCATGCAGATTGATATGCATTATTACGGAACATATACTTTGGCACGCGTAGCAGGACTAACGCCGGAAACGGCCGAACTGATTGCTACCGCCTCCCAATTTGTTGATGACAACACCTCGGGTATGACTATCCGATTCTCAGACGGCGGGCAGTTCACCACATTCCCTACGGGCCACCACAGCCATCAAAACGAAAATATATCTTCTCAAGCACAACGCTCTATCTGGATTCCTTTCCATTTCCTTCCTGCTGCATTTGGTGAAACATTCACTGAACGTCTTGTCTGCAAAAAAAACAGCACCGTCGCTGCTGAAATGACAGACCACCACCTTACCCTATCTCATAAAAACTTCGCACCGTTGCTGCTAGGTATTACCGCTCATGTGATTGCAGACACGTTTTCCCACTACAATTTTTCGGGTGTCAGCTCACGTAAAAACAGTGTAAAACCAGATTCTATTACAATTATGGAACCGCAAAACGAAGACTCCGCCCTTGCCGAAGAGCGAATGCGTTTTCTTGAGCGGTTTGAATATGTCCGCCCCAACATAAAAATGCAGGAAGATAATACAGCAGGAGTAGTAGGACACGGAGCCACGGCTGTTTACCCTGATCTCCCCTATCTTGCATGGTCTTACGCAACAGA
Source organism: Halodesulfovibrio sp. (assembly GCF_015482765.1). GTDB lineage: Bacteria > Desulfobacterota > Desulfovibrionia > Desulfovibrionales > Desulfovibrionaceae > Halodesulfovibrio. The sequence continues at coordinate 114,193 of NZ_JADMLB010000043.1, read as the reverse complement.
AGAAGAGCCAAAGCAAGTCATTAGACGATATAATCCAGATGATTTTATGGAAGCAGCAGAAAGCCTTTACAGCCTTTTTGTTCAATTTGCAGAGCAACGCCCTGACCTTACAGAACGTTCCCCCATTCCTTTTGAGAACATTCAAGACTCTCTGGCTATAATTTTTGCGAGCCCAGGGAATAAACACCAGCGTTCCGGCTTCTGGCAATTCGCAATGGCGCAAGGAGGATTTTTAGAAGGAAGGCAGGAAGAAATACCACCGTATAAAGGACAGATGTGGAAAAACAGCTGCGAAGAACTTGCCAGCTGTCCTGAGTGTGGTTTGATTACAGAGATGGATATTTTTAAATTCCATCAAGCAGCTTCGGTGCATAGAACATATGTTTTACAAGAACTATTGCCAGCATATGATATCAGTGTGCTTTAATCACACATCACCCTTCACCTGCATTTGTTGTGTAATAAAATCCATATACTCGTTGTAAGTAAGCCCAACAAAGGCAACAGCACACTCTTCGCCTTTGCCGACCTCCACAGCAAACGTCAGAATTGATTCCCCATTCTCCCCTGCATACTCTTCCGGCGTATTATCACGCAGGCTGATCATTGTCTCATCTGTAAAAATTGATTCTATCCGTAGCGAATCCTCTCCCAAATCAAATCGTTCAATCAAAACAACGTCACCATCCTCAAGACGTGTTCCATCAATAGTTACAGTTCCCCTGTAGCTATCTACATTTACCTTTAAGGCATGGTCTGTTCCAAACTCATCTTCAAAAGTAGGCAGATGCTTGCCGCCGGGGTTTGTTAACCCTTGACCAGGCCCGCTATCTCCACCCGAAGAACCACTATCACCACTAGAAGGCGGAACAGGCTCATCTGAGCCATCGTCTCCCAAACTGTTCTGCCCACCACCTACATCGGAAAAATGCTCTTTAACTTTTCCTGTCAAAGGATCAACGACTACCGGTTCACCTAGCCGTATAGGCTCTCCATCATAAAAATGTATATAGTCCCCACCGTCATGCCCTAGGCGTTCCCCACCCAAAACGTCTCCCATAAAATCGCTACGTTCGCTATTTTCAGGGAGATGCATTTCATTGAGGTAACTGTCATACCTATTCTCAGCAACAAGACTTGACGAGTCAGAAAAGACATCTTCCGTCCTACTCACCTCATTAAAATTACTGTCTGATGACAGAACATAATGATTTTGTTGACCATAAAAAGGCTGCTCATCTGGCAAATGAACAGCCGCACGTTCTTCCAACAATGATAATACATCCAGACTAGCAACGCTGACTATACCTTCTTCCAGCCCGTCCAGTCGATCCAGACCATCAGCCAGATAGTGCATTGCCTCACTAAATGGCTGTTGTAAAAATTCTGAAAGCTCCCCGTCCTTCCACATGATCACTTGCCCAGCAAAGGCGATTCCGTCGGCTATTTCCGAAGGCAACAACAGCTCTGTCCCGCTCCAGTCAAACAACATTCCAAGTGTGGAATCATTTTCAGGGTGCTCGAAATAAGTATCCGACCTCCCCGTAAGGCTGTTTGTCTCAACGTTCTCTTCAGAATCCTGTGTTAACGACAGAAGAGCTTCCTCTCCACCGGAATTTTCTTCTGCCTGTTCCTCTCTACTTCCTATCCTGCTCAACAACACCTTACGAATGAATGAGGCAATTCGAAGTGTGTACATAAAAAAACATCAGTCCTTTCCTTCAAGAAAACAAATAACCATGCCTTTTAGCTATGTATTCTTGATCACTTTATTACGATATTATAAGATGTTGAATAGCTATACCCTCTCGCCGAATAAAATAAAAACAGCAAAAGAAGTTTTTCAATCCTGCGGATAACGTTAAAAAAAAGTCCTTCTGCGGACAAAAAGCCGGATTTGCCGTTAAATGCATACTTTCCTTTCATTATGAAATACAGTACACCTCGCTAGCCGGTTGGGGCTCTTGGGCATCTGCCATTCTAAACTTGACTTATTTCGTAATCTCACTTAACGAACCATCTCTTATGTCTATCTTGCGGAGTGCTGATGTTTGAGACCTTATCTGACAGATTAAACGGTGTATTTGAAAAGTTCAGTGGTCAAAAGACCTTGAACGAAGAAAACGTACAAGCTGGCCTGAGAGAAGTGCGCCTTGCACTGCTCGAAGCAGACGTTAACTTTAAAGTTGTTAAAGAATTTGTTGCTCGTGTGGGTGATAAATGTCTTGGTCAGGATGTACTGAAAGGTGTCGACCCTGCTCAGCAGGTAATCAAGATAGTACACGACGAGCTTGTTGAGCTTCTTGGTGGCGACACTACAGAGCTGAACATTTCTGGCTCTAAACCGGCAGTCATTATGATGGTCGGTTTGCAGGGTTCCGGTAAAACTACTTCTTCTGCAAAGCTTGCCAACTTATTACGCAAGCAGAATAAAAAGCCGTTCTTAGTACCGGCTGACGTTTACCGTCCTGCTGCTATTGACCAGTTACACACACTGGCTAAACAGCTCGGTATTCCTGCGTATCAGTCTACTCCGGACATGAATCCGGTTGATATCGCATCTGCTGCTCTTGCTGAGGCAAAAGAGCAGGAATACGATGTTGTTCTTATCGATACCGCTGGTCGTCTACACATTGACGAACAGTTAATGGAAGAACTTGCTACAATTAAGAGCAATGTTTCTCCACAGGAAATCTTGTTTGTTGCGGATGCAATGACCGGTCAGGATGCCGTGACCGTTGCTGAATCCTTCAACGATCAACTTGAAATTTCTGGTGTAGTACTCACCAAAATGGACGGTGACGCACGCGGTGGTGCAGCGCTTTCCATTAAATCCGTAACTGGCAAATCCGTTAAATTTGTCGGTATGGGTGAAAAACTTTCTGAGATGGAAATATTCCATCCAGACCGTATTGCAGGTCGTATCCTTGGAATGGGCGACGTGCTTACGCTCGTTGAAAAAGCTCAGGCTGAAGTAAGCGAAAAAGAAGCCGAAGAAATGGCTCTCAAGATGCAGAAGGCGGAATTCGATTTTGAAGACTTCCGTACTCAGATGCGCCGCATGAAAAAAATCGGTTCACTGGACAGCATCTTGAAAATGATTCCGGGCATGGGTGCGCTGAAGAACAAACTCGGTGACCTCAATGTGCCGGATAGCGAACTGAATCGTGTTGAGGCTATTATCAACTCAATGACGAATCAGGAGCGCCGCAATCCGCAGCTCATCAATCAGAGCCGTAAAGAGCGTATTGCTAAAGGTTGTGGTCTTAAACTCAAAGACGTTAACGACCTTATCAAAAGCTTTACGCAGATGCGTCAAATGATGAAACAAATGATGGGTGGCGGTAAGGGCAAAAAAGGCAAATTCCCTAAACTTCCCGGCATGGGCGGCTTAGGTGGCGGCGAAATGCCTGATATGAATGCCCTTGGCGGTATGGGCGGAATGCCTGGCGGTCTCCCTGGTATGGGTGGACTTCCCGGTATGGGCGGTTTCCCTGGAATGGGCATGGATGATTCCTCCGGCCCGTCTAAAAAGGAACTCCAGAAAAAGCGCGACGCCCGCAAAAAAGAAAAGAAAAAGAAAAAACAGGGTCGTAAGAAAAAGAAATAATTTCGCCCCTGAATAAAGAAATACGCTGACTCAACAATGTCAGTATTGCTTTCTTGAAAAAAAACCATATGATTACAAAATATAATGGGAGAACAACAATATGGCCGTTAAGTTGAGACTGACCCGTATGGGCAACAAGAAGCGTGCATTTTACCGCGTGGTGGCTGCTAACAACCTGAGCCGTCGCGACGGACGTCCTCTTGAATACCTCGGTTACTACAACCCTATGGTAGAACCAGCTGAAATCAAGCTCGACATGGAAAAGATCGAGAAATGGCTTGCAGAAGGCGCTGAGCCTACTCCAACCGTTCGTGGTCTTATCAAGAAAGCTAAGTAGCTTTTTCTGTTGACAGCTTTCTCTCAGCAGGTCATCGATAGTTGATATTGATATCATGCTGAACAACGAGTGGAGGTGAGTCGTGTTGAAAGATCTAGTTGAGTACATCGCTAAGTCACTGGTGGACAACCCTGACGAAGTTATCGTTACCGAAGTTGAAGGTGAACAGACATCTGTTCTGGAACTCAAGGTTGCAAAAGAAGACCTTGGCAAGGTAATCGGCAAACAGGGCCGCACTGCTCGCGCAATGCGAACCATCCTCGGCGCCGCCTCCACAAAAGCCAAGAAACGTTCTGTTCTGGAAATTCTTGAATAGAACGTCCTAAGGGCACATGACTGAAACTCATTTCATTGAAATTGGATTGATAGTCAAGCCACACGGATTGCGGGGGGAAGTCTGCGTAAATTACTTCGCAGACTCCCCTTTTCTCTTGAAAGGCTCAGTCTGGCTTCAAAAAGGCAAAAGTAAACCTGTTGAACACAAGGTTGTATCTTCCCGCCCTCACAAGGGGCAGGAATTACTTACGCTTGAAAGTTGCCGTGACCGAAACTGTGCAGAAGAATTACGCAATGTGAAGGTTTTGGTTCCCGATGCTGATTTGCCGGAACTCACTGAAGAAGAAGTGTACCTCCATCAGCTCGAAGGAATGAATGTTATGCTTGAAAACGGCACACTTGTGGGTCGTATTACAGCATTCCAGTTCAACCTCGGAGCAGAAGTCTGGGTTATTACAACCGAAGACAAAAAAGAAGTGCTCTTTCCTGCTACAGAAGAATTTGTCAGCGACATCGACATCGAAAATGCAACTGTTACCATAGCGCCGCCTCCCGGCTTACTGGAACTCTACCTAAGCGAGAAGTAGCGCAATTATGCAGTTTAACATTGTCAGTCTTTTCCCGGAGTTTTTTGACTCTGCACTAACCTGCGGGCTTATGAAAAAGGCATCAGACTCCGGTCTGGTCTCCTTCGATTTTCATAACCCGCGTACGTTTGCAACAGACAGACATCAGACTGTCGATGATCGTCCATACGGTGGCGGTCCCGGCATGGTCATGATGCTTGATCCTCTGGTGCAGACTCTGCGCAGTATCAAAAAACCGGGGCGCATCCTCATGATGGCGCCAAAAGGAAAACCTTTTACCCAGTCCATGGCTAAAGAGCTTTCCTCGGAAGAAAATCTTACAATAATTTGCGGTCGGTATGAGGGGTTTGATGCCCGTTTAGAGGAGCTTTTCGACATTGAGCCGGTTTCCATCGGAGACTATGTTCTTAATGGTGGCGAAACAGCTGCTCTATCTATTATTGAATCCACAGCCCGACTGGTTCCCGGTTACATGGGACACGAAGACTCCGGCGACGAGGAAAGCTTTTCCTCCGGCCTGCTCGAGTACCCCCACTACACTCGCCCTGTTGAGTATGAGGGATTAACCGTTCCCGAAGTCTTACGATCCGGTGACCACAAGCGCATTGCAGAGTGGCGCAAGGAGCAATCCTTAAAATTAACTTTGCATGAAAGACCCGACATTCTTCATAGTGCCCCACTCGACGCTAATGATATGGAAACATTGAAGAATGAAGACAGAGAACGCATCGGAAGAAATCTTTATTGCGCACTGGTGCACTATCCGGTTGTCAATAAAGAGAATAAATCTGTTGCTGTTTCTTTGACAAATCTCGACATTCACGATATAGCCCGCTGTTCATGCACCTATGGACTCGGTGGGTACTATATTTCAACGCCTATCGAGGACCAACAGCAAATGCTTGCAGATATTCTCAAGCATTGGGTTACAGGCGCGGGAACAACAGCTAACCCTGACAGAGGGGAAGCCCTGCAAATTATCAAGGGCGTCCGCTATGTCGAGGAAGCGATTGAGGATATTATAGAGCGTACCGGCCAACGCCCTCTACTGGTTGCGACGAGTGCCAGAGGGGCTGGTGACATACATTACGAACAAGTACGTGACGTAATGGTGGACCGACCGATACTGCTCCTGTTTGGTACAGCTCACGGTCTTGCGCCGCAGATTCTGGATATGTGTGACAGAACTCTGCGTCCAGTACGGTACTTGGATGGATATAATCACCTATCTGTAAGAACCGCAGCTGCTATCATCATTGACCGGATATTGGGTGATGCCTTATAGGGCTGACCCGTAACGTAATTTTTTAACGCAGACTCGTGCTGCGAAGAAAGGCTTTAACATGAATATTATTGAAAAAATCGAACGCGAACAGCTTCGCATGGATATCCCTGCTTTCAAAGCTGGTGACACAGTAAAAGTTCACATGCGTATTATCGAAGGCGAAAAAGAACGTATCCAGGTTTTCCAGGGTGCTGTAATTCGCGTAAGCAAAGGTACCACCAACGCAACTTTCACCGTTCGTAAAATTTCTGACGGTGTTGGCGTTGAACGTGTATTCCCTATGCATTCCCCTTCCATCGAGCGCGTTGAAGTAGTTCAGGAAGGCCGCGTACGTCGTAGCCGTCTTTACTACCTCCGTAACCTCAAAGGTAAAGCTGCTCGTATCAAGCCGAAAAACCGCTGGTAGTCTCAGGACTTCATCGATTTGGTTTTCAAAGGGAGTTGGCGATGCCAGCTCCCTTTTTTACGGTCAACTACCACTGTATTCTCTGTCCAACACATGCTACTCTGCTCCTGCAATAACAGGTCACCACTATGAAACAAAACACACTCACACTTTTTTCAGCCTCTCTTGATGAAGCAGACTGGCCTACCCCGTTTGCCGGAATCGATGAAGCCGGACGCGGCTGCCTTGCCGGTCCCGTTGTTGCCGGTGCCTGTATTCTTGATCCGTCAAATCCTATTGAAGGTCTTACCGACTCAAAAAAGTTGACTGAAAAACGCAGACAAGCTTTGTACCCGCAGATCAAAGAAAAAGCTCTTGCGTGGGGAATCGGAGTTGCATGGCCGAACGAGATTGACCGGATCAATATTTTGCAATCAACTTTTCATGCGATGCACAGGGCGGTAAAATGCCTTCAGGTTTCTCCTGTTCTTTTAGCTATTGACGGCAACGCCACTATCCCGAAAGAAATCGTTGGAACTATCGACCAACAATGTATCGTAAAAGGTGATTTGAAAATTCAGGCTATTTCCGCGGCATCTATTCTTGCAAAAACATTCAGGGACAACCTGATGGTCAAGCTGGACAAACGATACAGCGGATACGGCTTTGCAGGACACAAAGGGTACGGCACAAAAGAGCACATTGCTGCAATTGCTGCCAACGGCCCTTGCAAAATGCATCGCCTCACCTTTGCAAAGGTAAAGCCTGAACCAGCGAAGCAGGAACAAAATTCTTTATGGTAGCACCACACCTGACTACAGGCTCTGCCGGCGAAGATGCCGCCACAGCGCACCTTACCGCCCACGGGTATGAAGTACTGGTTCGCAATTGGCGTGCAAAACAGCTGGAACTCGATATTGTCTGTAAACAAGGTGACTGCATTGTCTTTGCAGAAGTGAAAACCCGTTCCTCTTCCGGCATGGGATCTGCTGTAACAGCGCTGACCGTGCCTAAAATGAAAAAGCTATGCAAAGCTGCACAGCTCTATATTTCTCAAAACAATCTTTGGGATACCCCCTGTCGGTTCGACCTGCTTGCAGTAACAAAAACCGGCACTGAGTATCAGGTGGAGCACATTCAAGATGCCTTCGAACTCTCCCAGCCTGTGGGTGGTGGCAACACCGCTTGGCAACCATGGTGATCTTTCTCCAAGAGCACGTGAAGTACTCGAAACAGTAGATACAGTACTTGCAGAAGATACCCGCCGTACTGGTTTGCTGTTGAAATCCACAGGTGTCACCGCTAAAAAACTGGTTAGCTTTCACGATCATAATGAAGAAGCGAAAGCGCCGGGCATTATTGCAGCAATGGAAGAAGGGCAAATTTTTGCCGTTGTTTCAGATGCCGGTATGCCGTTATTTTCTGATCCGGGCTATCGTCTGGTAAAACTGGCTCGTGAACACGGAATCAAAGTTTCCGTTGTGCCGGGACCAAGTGCACCACTCACCGCATTAGCAGCCAGCGGTATTGCTCCGCAGCCGTTTACGTTTGTAGGCTTCCCGCCGCGTAAAACAAGTGATCAGAAAAAACTTTTTGAAGAATTTTCAGCGCTGCGCTCAACGCTTGTCTTTTTCGAACGAAAAAACCGTTTAGCCGCAACGCTTAAAACAGCTTTTGAAGTTCTTGGTCCACGAGAACTCTGTGTTGCTCGAGAATTGACCAAGCTCCACGAGGAGTTTATCTTAGGTCGACTGGAAAAACACGATGAAATACCAGAAGATTTATTAGGCGAGATTACCGTTGTTATCGGCCCGCCGGAATCCAATGGTAAGACAAGCGAAGCAGAACTGCGTACGCTTATTGCTGAAGAGACAGAGCTTGGCGGCAAGCCGAAAGAGATTGCCCGCCGCGTAAAGGAAGAAGCTACTGGCTGGACAGTAAAAGCCATCTACCAGTTCATGCAGGATACTTAATCCAACCACGTTGTACGCTCAGGATTACTTATGCTTACTGCCCGCACACTCATTACCTGCTTTCTCCGAACCTATCTGGTAGGTACGGGTTTTAACACTCGCGGTCTGCAAAACACAGGCTTAGTGTTCATTATGGAACCGGGTCTGCGGGAGCTGTACAAAGATCCTGAAGCACTACGTGAAGCCAGAAGCCGTTATTTAGAGTTATACAACACCCATCCTTTCTGGACGCCTCTTTTAGTAGGCGTGTTCCTTTCCATTGAGTCTCATATTGCCCGTGGGAATCTGCCGGCAAAAATGCTCAGCTCAGTAAAAGAGACAACGACCTACACACTTTCTGCAATTGGTGACTCCTTTTTCGGGGGCAGCTTACTTTCCATGTGGGCACTTTCCACAGTCTGTATGCTGGTTGCAGGATTCGACAATGTAGCTCTTGCATGGACGCTGTTACTTTTCACAGCCTTGCAGATCTTCAAATTCTTCACCTTTGTATCCGGCGTCCGTAACGGACTAAAAATGATTGCAAGCCTTAAAAACTGGGATCTCATAAACTGGGGAGAGCGAATAAAAATCGCAAACTCCTTTATCCTCGTTTTAATGCTTTACCTTTTTTGGCCGGGGACTCACAGCATTCCAGAGTGGGGGCTTATTGCAGGCACCCTCCTAAGCGCAAGTTTTGTTGTGGGAAGACTTCATTTATCACGCGTACTACTGGTATATCTTTTACTCTTTCTCATGTTTTTTATATTACCGTGGATTAGCAAAGTTATTCCACTTTCCCCCATTTAGAGGAACTTACGACCAATGGAACCTACAGGTGAAAATAACAGCTTAGAAGTAGTTGTTTGCGTAGAAAATGAGTTAGGACTGCACGCTCGTCCGGCAGGTAAAGTAGCTCAACTTGCGCAATCATTTCAGGCTGACATAGCTCTTTGCTTGGCAGATCAAAGAGCAGACGCAAAATCCATTCTGGACATCCTTTCTCTTGCGGCACCGCAAGGCACTGAAATTTGTATTAAAGCTTCCGGCTCTGATGCCTGTGAAGCCCTTGAACAAATCAGTCAACTTTTTCATGACAAGTTCGAAGGGGATACATAGTGGCTCGTAAAATTCTACGCGGCATTCCTGTTTCGGCAGGAATCTCTATCGGCAAGGCTTACTTCGTTAACCGCCAGAAAGAACGCCGCATTCCGCGCGAAACCATCCCGCACCATCTGGTGGCAATTGAAACCCAGCGCCTTCGCAACGCAGTTGAAGAGGTTCGGCAGGGATTCATGGATGCTCGCGCACGTGTTCCAGAAGAACTTAAGGAACACGGAGCCATTATCGACTCTCACTTGATGATTTGTCAGGACCCGAAACTTATCGAGTCCGCAGCAAAAAACATTGCTGAACGTGCGATTACAGCAGAATGGGCTCTTGAACGCTCCATTAATGCTATTGCGAAAGCCTTCAGTGCCATTGATGATCCTTATATCCGTGAACGCATGCAGGACGTACGCGTTGTGGGTGACAAGATCATGCAGGCACTTATAGGCACACCAAAACCGGCAGAACTTCCTGCTGGTCGCCGTGTCCTCATGGCACATGACCTGACTCCGGCAGACGCGATTGAACTTGAGCTTAGCAGAATTATGTCCTTTGCTACGGCTGAGGGTGGCAAAACGTCTCATACAGGCATTTTAGCCCGCTCCTTACAGATTCCAGCCATCGTTGGCGTTGAAGATCTGGAAGACTCCATCCGCGATGGTGACCTTGTCATTATTGATGCGCTCAAAGGACTCATTTTCATCGATCCTAGCGAAGATGAACTTGTTCACTACGGCGACAGAAAATACCAGTTTGAAGACTACCAGAAAGCCATTGTTAAACAATGCCACCTTCCTGCTGAAACCGTTGACGGATACAGACTCGAAGTGTGTGCAAACATTGAATTGGCAGAAGAGCTGGTTCAGGTAAAAGATAATGGCGGCGAAGGCGTGGGTCTGTACCGTACTGAATACGCCTTCTTCAATAAAAAGAAGATGCCGGATGAGGAAAAGCTTTACGAAGAGTACTCCACTCTTGCTGAACAGCTTTCTCCTGGAAAGGTTATCCTCCGCACCCTTGATGTAGGGGCTGATAAGCTTCTTGATGAGCAGGCAATGCTGGAAGAAGCCAACCCTGCTCTCGGCCTGCGGGGAATTCGCTTCTGCTTACGATACCAAAATGTATTCCGTATGCAGCTACGCGCCATGCTCCGTGCTTCTGTGCATGGCAACGTATCCATCATGTTCCCGATGATATGCGGCTTAAAAGAGTTGCGTCAGGCACGTTTTGTACTTAACTCTGTAAAAAGCGAACTTGATGCTGAAGGTGTCGCCTACGATCCGGATATTCCGGTAGGTATTATGATTGAACTGCCAAGTGCTGTCATGATTGCAGACACCCTTGCCAGAGAAGTGGATTTCTTCTCCATCGGCACAAACGATCTTATACAATATTCACTGGGTATCGACAGGACAAACAAACACGTATCCTATCTGTACCAGCCACTGCACCCTGCAATTGTACGGTCAATCAAGTATGTTATCGATGCCGCGCACAAAGAAGGCATTGAAGCATCCGTATGCGGCGAAGTGGCATCAGACCCGTATTGCGTTCCTATTTTAATGGGCATGAGGGTTGACGGAATTTCTATTGCGCCGCAAGCTATTCCGGGAATTAAACGCATAATCCGCCAGATTGATATGGAGGAGTGTATTAACCTGCTCGGTGACGTTCTTACACACGCCACTGTATCCAGAATTAATACGAAAGTTCGCAAGCGTATCTTTAAACGCTTCCCTGAAGAACTGTCCTTCTTCGCATCACTCATTGAGCAGGATGATATAACGGAACCGTAATGAGCAAAAAGAAAAAAAAGAAAAGTGGCGGCAGCTCCATTGCCGTCAATAAAAAAGCACGCCGTTACTACGAAGTGCTTGATACACAAGAAGCGGGCATAGCCCTGCGCGGCACAGAGGTAAAATCTATGCGCGCGGGACAGGTAGCCTTCAAAGACAGCTACATCAGCTACAAAGATGGTGAGGCATGGCTTGTCGGCTTACACATCGCTCCGTATGAAAACGCAGGGTATTCTCAGCATGATCCGGACGGTGACCGCAGACTGTTGCTGCACCGCCGTGAAATCGAAATGTGGATGACCAAAGTAGAGCAAAAAGGGCTTACGGTTGTACCGCTGAAGCTCTACTTCAAAGGCTCCCGCATTAAACTCGAAATTGGTCTGTGCCGTGGTAAAAAACTGCATGACCAGCGTGAATCCATCAAGCAGCGCGATGCCGCTCGTGATCTTGCACGCCAAATGCTGGATCGTTAATCTTACTTTTTATTTATGCCGGAAATAACGCAACTATGCGTTCTTTCCGGCATATTCTGTTGTAAGATGCTGGAGTAATTTATTTACGGTGAATACACCTTCCCTTACCGGATACCTGTCTTATACTATCACTCCGAACACTGTTAACGCCAAAACAGCTTGTTCCAAAGGGGCTCCGGTTGCAGGGCAATTTTATGTGCGAGTAATGCGTGACTGATGAACGCCACGATTATTCATCAATCACACTCAGGATATACATATGTCACAACTTTCTCTTCCACAGCGTAGATTTTTACGCGACCTTTTCTCCGATGCAGACTGTCTGCTGACACCAGAAGAAATGGTTGTTTTTGAGGCAGATGCCAGCAGGCTGGAAGGCACACCGCTTGCTGTCGTTCGTCCAAGTACTGATGAACAAATTATCGAGCTTATGCGCTGGGCACACAAAGAGCGCATTCCCCTCTACCCGCGCGCTCGCGCAACCAATGTTGTCGGGCTTTGTGTTCCTCAAAAGCCGGGCATTGTTGTTTCCACACTGAAAATGGACTCCATTCTGGAAGTCGATTCCGACGACTTCATTGCCAGAGTTCAACCCGGAGTCATCACGGGTGACCTGCAAAAACGGGTTGAGCAAGAAAAACTTTTCTACCCGCCAGATCCTGCAAGCTTGGGAATATCCACCATAGGCGGCAATGTTGCTACCTGTGCGGGCGGTATGCGTGCGCTGAAATATGGTGTGACCAGAGAGTGGGTTCTTGGCTGCAAAGCTATTTTACCCGGCGGAAAAACCATTACCTGCGGCGGACGCAATCACAAAAACGTTGTCGGGTTAGATCTGTTGCGTCTTCTTACAGGCAGTGAAGGCACTCTTGCTTTCATGACAGAAATTACGCTCAAACTGATTCCGAAACCGGAATCAACAGCGTCTATTCTTGCAGGGTTTGCCAACCTTGAAGAAGCACTGCACGCCATCAAAATTATGTTCAAAGCAGGAATGCTTCCGGCAGCACTTGAATTCATGGGCCCTGAAGTACTCACAGCATTGAAAAATGCCGGAGCAGTTCCATGGCCGGATACTGTTACCGCCTCTTTACTCCTCAGATTTGATGGTTCTCATCAGGCTCTCAAAGCTGACCTTGAAAAGGCTGAAGCTATTTTTAAGGCGTGCAACGTACTGTGGTCGACCACAGGAATGGGCAAAGAAGAGGAAGAAGCGCTTTGGGATGTGCGCCGTTCTATCAATCCGGCTTCCTTCAAAGTTGCACCGAATAAATTCTCCGACGACGTAACAGTACCGCGCGGCAGACTGCTGGAAGCCGTGACCGGCATCCGCTCCATTGCAGAAAACCATTCCTTGCCTATTTTGACCTTCGGGCATGTAGGAGACGGCAACATTCATGTTAACATCATGCATGATGCTTCGGACGCAGATGAACTGGCACGCGCAAAGAAAGCAAAAAAAGAAATTTCTGACTTTGTTCTCTCACTTCAGGGAACCCTGTCAGGCGAACATGGTGTCGGACTGGTAAAAGCTCCGTATGTTCACTTACAGTTGAGCGAAACAGAACGATCACTTATGCGACAGATCAAACACATCTTTGATCCGCACAACATTATGAACCCGGGCAAGGCGTTTTAAGGGGACGAACTCATGACACAAGATAACGCACAAACTTCTACCCCTGAAACTGAAGCTCCTGCCAAAAAAGAACGCGAAGCAGCATGTATTCTTTGCGGAAAATGTGCTTCAGTATGTCCGGTCTTTCTGGCAACCCAGAAAGAAGAACTTACTCCGAAGGCAAAACAGCGCACTATTGCCTCACTCAAAGAGAACACACAAAAACTGAATGTTACCGACTGTAACAAGCTTGCAGAAATGTGCCTTTCTTGCGGAAAGTGCGCACAGACGTGCCCACAGGGACTGAACTTCCCCCGTCAGCTTGCTGCAATGCGCTCTGCACATTCCGGCTGGCGCCAATGGGTTTGGAATCGATGGGTAAACCAAGGTTCTGTTCTTTGGCCTATGCTTTCCACACTGAGCAAAGCAGCCCCCGACTCCAAAGGAAAAAACGAGGCTACCCGCTTTGTGCAGTCTCTTCAGGCCATGCACTCCCAAAAGGACTTTCCTACATACGTGCAGATTGCACACTATGACAAAGAAAACGCCAAGGGACAGCGTGTACTTCTCTTTTCCGGCTGTACAGCCAACCGTGTGCAAAAAAGCTGGAAGCATAAAAGCGAAACGATCCTTACCAATCTCGGATATGAGCTTCTTTCCGCAAAAGACTTTACATGCTGCGGTCTGACGCTTGATCACGCAGGTGTTCCTGATGCTGCCCACAAAAGCCGTATGCAAAACCTTCGCGCATGGCGTGCAGCAGAACGTCCCCTTCTCGTTACCTTTTGTGCAACTTGCTACCTTGGTCTGGCAGAGTACGCGCATGACGAGTCTCTCGACTGGGCTGAAGGAGAACAGGAAGCATGGACAAACGCATTGCGTCCACTTTCCACATTATGGGGCAACAGCCTTTTCACTGTAGATACTCCAGCCCACCTTTTCATCCGTTACCATCAGCCATGTCACTGGCACGGTAAGGATGCAGACTATGCATGGCTGAAAGAGGTGCTCTATGATGAAATCAGCGCACCGGATTCTGCATCTTGTTGCGGAATGGGTGGGATAGCCCAGCTTGGCAACCGTAAACTTACCCGAACTGTCGCTTCTCGCTGCTGGGAAAACTTATTGCAACAGCCGCCTAAAAAAGATGACAGCATTCCATGCTACAGCAAGCCTATGGGCAACTGTTTGTGTGATCTCTATGACGACGAAGATGAAGATTCACTGGAATTGTGTGATGAGGTAGTACCAGACTATCTCGTTATTACCGGTTGCAGCGGCTGTACACTTCAGCTTCGCGGTACAGCGCCCGTGCACAACGGCGAAAAAATAAAGGTAGGCCATTGGCTCGATATTATCGAGCCGTAATCGCTTTACCGTGCGTAAAAATGGCAAAAAACCGGCTGTGACCCTTGCCAATCCTCATTGCGTTATTAACTGATTTCCAGTACCACTTATTGGATTGTCTTGCGTCTCAGTGACAAGAATCACAGCCCGATTATTACAAATTTTCCCCTTCACGCTCATGTGAAGTTTTATACTGTTTTCAGGAGAAAGAATGATCAGCTTCGTTATCAAGAAAGTATTCGGCTCTCAGAATGACCGCTACTTAAAAAGCCTGCGCCCTCTGATCGCAAAGATCAACGAGCTTGAACCAACAATTCAGGCTTGGCAGGATGAGAACTTCCCAGCACGTATTGCCGAACTTAAAGAAGAAGTTGCCAACGGAAAAGAACTTAAAGAAATTCTTCCTGAAGTTTTTGCGCTCGTTCGTGAAGCCAGTGTGCGTGTTCTCGGCATGCGTCACTACGATGTACAGCTCATTGGTGGCTGTGCACTGCACGACGGTAAAATTGCAGAAATGAAAACCGGTGAAGGTAAAACTCTTGTAGCGACCCTTCCGGTTGTTTTGAACGCGCTTACCGGCAAGGGTGTTCACGTTATTACTGTTAACGACTACCTTGCTACACGTGACGCCGAATGGATGGGACAACTTTACGGCTTCCTCGGTCTTACCACTGGTATTATCGTCCACGGCTTAAGCGATGAAGAGCGTAAAACTGCATACGGTTCCGATATTACTTACGGTACAAACAACGAATTTGGTTTTGACTACCTGCGCGACAACATGAAGTTCTACAAAGAACAGCTTGTGCAGCGTCCACACCACTTTGCTATTGTCGATGAAGTTGACTCCATCCTCATTGACGAAGCCCGTACTCCACTTATCATCTCCGGTGCCTCTGAAGATTCCACCGCAATGTACGGTCAGATTGATACCATCATTCCGTATCTCAAAGAAGAAACACACTACACCATGGACGAAAAAGCCCGCTCTGTATCCCTTACAGACGAAGGTGTTGCACGTGTTGAAGAACTCTTAAAGGTCGACAACCTGTATGACCCTAGCAACATCACTTTGCAGCACCACGTATTGCAGGCGCTGAAAGCACACAAAATCTTCAAACGCGATGTAGACTACATTGTAAAAGAAGGTCAGGTTGTTATTGTTGACGAATTTACCGGTCGTCTCATGCCGGGCAGACGTTTCTCCGACGGCCTGCATCAGGCTTTGGAAGCGAAAGAAGGCGTAAAAGTTGAAGCAGAAAACCAGACTCTGGCTTCCATCACCTTCCAGAACTACTTCCGCATGTATGAAAAACTTGGCGGCATGACCGGTACAGCTGACACCGAAGCGGTTGAATTCCAGCAGATCTACGATCTGGCTGTTTGCAGTATCCCAACAAACCGTCCGATGCAGCGTAAAGACTTTCCGGATGCAATTTACCGCACTACCCGTGAGAAATTCAATGCAATTGCTGACTCTATTTCCGAGCTGCACAATGCAGGGCAGCCGGTTCTTGTCGGTACGATTTCCATTGAGAACTCTGAACTGATTTCTCAGCTTCTTAAAAAACGCCGCATCCCGCACAATGTTTTGAACGCGAAACACCATGAGCAGGAAGCACAAATTATTGCTGAAGCCGGTCAAAAAGGTCACGTAACCATTGCTACCAACATGGCTGGCCGTGGTACTGACATCGTGCTCGGTGAAGGTGTAAAAGAGGCTGGCGGTCTGCATATTCTGGGTACAGAACGACACGAATCCCGTCGTATCGATAACCAGCTGCGCGGTCGTTCCGGTCGTCAGGGTGACCCGGGTTCTTCCCGCTTCTACCTGTCTTTGGAAGATGACCTTATGCGTCTGTTTGCTTCTGAACGTATGTCAAACATGATGCAGAAGCTCGGCATGGAAGAAGGCGAGCCTATTGAAAACAGCATGGTTTCCAAAGCAATTGAAAATGCTCAGAAACGTGTTGAAGGCCGTAACTTTGAAATTCGTAAAACTCTCCTCGACTACGACAACGTTATGAACCAGCAGCGTGAGGTTATCTACACCCTGCGCCGCGAAATCATGATGAACGAAAGTCAGGAAGAGCTTATTCAGGAATTCCTCGACGACCTCATGGATGCTCTCTACGAACAGTGGAACGCAACCAAACCTGAAGACCGTAAGGAACTTGCCGAATCCCTGCCAGTCCAGCTTGATGAAATCTTCAACCTGTCTGCTTCCATCAGCCTTGATTCTGTTCCTTCAGAAGAGGAAGCACACAAGGCTGTTCAGGATCGTCTGGCAGTACTTAAAAGCGATGCTAACGAAGTATATGAAGATGTACTCCGCTACTTCCTTCTTGAAGAACTTGACCGTTGCTGGAAAGAGCACCTTCTCAATATGGACCACCTGCGTGAAGGTATCGGCCTGCGCGGTTACGGTCAGCGTGATCCGAAACAGGAATACAAACGTGAAGGCTTCGAACTCTTTCAGGATATGCTGTTCCGCATTCGCGAAAACGTGTTCAAAGCTCTTACCCGTCTGCGCATCCAGCGTCCGGAAGAAGAAGAGCAGGAAGTACTTCGTGATGAATTCCGTCATAAAGAAGAAACTGACGTTACCTACTCCGGCGGCGACGATTCACACACTCCGACAAAGCGTGCCGAGCCAAAAATCGGCCGTAACGCTCCTTGCCCATGCGGCAGTGGTAAAAAATACAAAAAGTGCTGTGGCGCATAGCCCTGCACACGTTGAGAATGTTTTGCTCTACGCAGCATAAACAAAAACAACGTCCTTATGCATTTCTAGCGGGTGGAGTTACAAACTCCACCCGTTTTTTATTAGCTATCCTTTTTACGCTCTCTCTCCCTGTCAGACCAATAAAAGTTGGCATTGACTTTCCGAGCAGTCTCGCAAATTATGTCGTGTTGATTAATGAATTTACCGTATAACCAGTAACAAAGACGAGAAATGCTGTGGATACTCCTAAAGGATACAAATACGCTGCCATTGAAGGGAATTTGAAGTATTCTGGCAGACTCGACCTCGCACTCATCGTAAGTGAAACACCTTGCGTAGCTGCAGGTACATTTACCACTAATAAATTTCAGGCTGCTCCTGTTGTCGTCGCAAAGGAACTTGTAGAAACATCTACAAATGTTCAGGGCGTTATGATCAATGCAGGCAGCGCCAACGCGTGCACCGGTGAAGAAGGTCTGGCTAACTGCAAACGAACACTCGAGTTGGTTTCATCCCGCCTCGGGCTTTCTGCTGACTCTATTCTTCCTGCATCTACCGGTGTTATCGGCTTACAATTTGATATGGAAAAATGGGAAGCGGCTGCGCCGATTCTTGCTGATGCTGTGGGCACCCACACAGGCGATGACTTTGCGCAAGCCATTATGACTACAGACACCTTCCCTAAAAAAGCCAGCCGCTCCATTTCTGTCGATGGAAAAACTGTTACCATTGCAGGTATGGCAAAAGGTGCAGGTATGATTTGCCCGAATATGGCAACCATGCTCGGCACTGTCATTACAGATGCGCACGTTGATGCAGCTGTATGGAAACGTATTGTTAAAATCGCCGTAGACGGGTCTTTCAACTGCGTCTCTGTAGATGGTGACACCTCTACCAACGACTGTGTTCTGGCATTAGCAAACGGTGCCAGCGGCGCAACAATCAATGAAGCAACCGAAGCCGAGTTCCAGCAAGCTGTTACAGCTATTATGCGCGAATTGTCATACCAGCTGGTTCAAGACGGCGAAGGCGCGACTAAAGTCATGCAGATCATGGTTTCCGGCGCTAAAAACGATGAACAAGCCGATCAGGTTGCACGTACAGTCGGGCATTCTCCATTAGTGAAAACTGCCATCTACGGTAAAGATGCAAACTGGGGTCGAATCGTTGCTGCCATCGGTCGAAGCGGTGCAGATTTTGAAGCAAATGATGTTCAGCTCACCATGTGCGGAATTGAATTATTCAAAAACGGTCAGCCTACAGATGCAGATTTCGACACCCTGCTCAAGCCGTATTTAGAGAAACGTGATATTCTCATCGACATTGTTTTAGGAAACGGCGAAGGTAAGGCTGAATTTTTCGCATCCGACCTGACTCATGAGTATATTAATATCAACGCGGATTATCGCAGTTAGCAATGCTTTCCGCTGAAGAGCGCAGAAAACGCCGCATAATTTGAAATTATTTTTCAAATTGCGCTTGACAGTTACCCCCCGTTTTCTGTAAACACTCTTTCGTCGCAACGGAGGAATCACTTCGTTAAGACCAGAATCGACGGTGAGGTGTCCGAGCTGGCCGAAGGAGCTCCCCTGCTAAGGGAGTATACGCCTTGAAAGCGTATCGAGAGTTCGAATCTCTCCCTCATCGCCACTGTCAATATGGGTTGTATCGTAAGATACAACCCTTTTTTTATGCCTATATGCCTGCCAGCCCAGCCTCCCCTTTGCCTTAAAACTCCTCCCAGATAACACTCGCGATTAAAAACATTTCATGTTTAACTACACCTAACGTCAGTGTTTTATATCCATTCGACAGTCACAACTTGCATTCCTCAACCAGCAATGTGGTGTTATCGAATGCGTATTTCATCAACAGCCATTACGTTGCGGAGTCCCCATGAACGAGCAATACCGCATTGAACATGACTCACTTGGCGAATTTCAAGTTCCTGTCGACGCCTACTACGGAGTTCACACAGCCCGTGCCGTCCAGAACTTCACCATCACCGGTATCCCCTTGCACCACTTCCCTGAACTGGTTGTTTCTCTGGCACGTGTGAAAAAAGCATGTGCACTTACAAACTTTGAAAGCAAGCTTCTCACGGCCATTCAGGCAAATGCCATCATAGAGGCATGTGACGACATCATAGAGGGCGACCATCATGATCAGTTCGTTGTTGATATGATGCAGGGCGGAGCAGGCACATCAACCAACATGAATGCCAACGAGGTTATTGCAAACCTTGCATTGGAAAAAATGGGGTACAGCAAAGGCGAATACCAATATTTGCACCCTAACGATCATGTTAACTGCTCCCAATCCACAAATGATGTCTACCCGACAAGCGCGCGCATAGCGGTTCTCAGCAAATGCAAAGAGCTTACCGATCAGCAACTCGAACTGAGTGCTGCATTTAAAGAACGTGCAGAAGCGTTCAACACCATTCTCAAAGTCGGCCGAACACAGTTGCAAGATGCCGTACCTATCACTCTGGGGTCTGAATTTGCTGCTTACGCTGTCACTATCGAAGAAGATGTGGAACGTGTTGACCAGCTCTCACAGCTCCTCAAAGAAATTAACCTCGGCGGCACAGCCATCGGGACATGCATCAACACGCCTCCGCACTTTTCATACAAGGCAGTCAGGCACCTTAGTGATCTTGTAGGATATGAGCTTATTCCGGCTGCAAACCTTATTGAAGCCTCCTCAGATATGGGAGCCTTTGTTACGTTTTCCGGCACACTTCGTAGAATAAGCGTTAAACTCTCGAAAATCTGTAATGACCTGCGTCTTCTCAGCAGCGGCCCTTGTGCTGGGTTCGGTGAAATTTCACTTCCTCCTGTGCAGGCCGGATCTTCCATTATGCCGGGAAAAGTAAACCCTGTTATTCCGGAAGTGGTTAACCAAGTCGCCTATCAGGTAATCGGGCACGATGTTACTGTCACCATGGCAGCAGAGGCTGGACAGCTACAGCTCAATGTTATGGAGCCGGTTATTATCTTAAATGTACTTCAATCTGTACACATGCTTGTCAACGCTATGCATGCTCTTGCAACCAAATGTGTAAACGGCATCACTGCCAATGAAGACCGTTGCCACGAACTGCTTCACCAAAGCTCTGTTATGGCTACAGCCCTTGTTCCGATCATTGGATATGAAAAAGCAGCAGACATTGCCAAACTATCCCTTAAAGAACGTATTCCTGTTGTTGATGCAGCTGTAAAACTTGGCATTATGACAGAAGAAGAAGTCCATGAGGCCTTCAACACCTGCCACCTTGCATAACGATACTGCGCAACAAACTTATTTTGAAAACAAAAAGCCCCTGACAGGATGTCTGTCAGGGGCTTCATTATATCAGGATAACGGGTAGCGGCTTATGCTGCGTCTCCAGGGGCAGAACCTGCACCTTTACGCTTTTCGCTTTCCGTAATGGATTCTTGAATTACTGCTTCAACGTCATCCTGTACATTCTTTTTGGTCATACGTTCCCAGCGTGCTTTAGCACCATCTTTCAGAGAACAAAGCACAGGAACAACAAGCAAGGTTAACATTGTTGCTACAAACAAACCGAAGATTACGGCTACAGCCATAGGGCTCCACCACTCTGTGGAGTCAGACTTCGTGATAAACGTAAACGTGAAGAAGTCAAAACTTACACCTACTGCCATAGGCAACAATCCTAAAATTGTTGTAATCGCAGTAAGCAATACCGGACGGAAACGAGTCAAACCGGCTTTGATCAATGCTTCACGTGTTTTCATTCCTCTTGCCCGCAACTGTTCGAAGTAATCAATAAGAACAATTGCGTTGTTAACAACAACACCTGCAAGTGAAATTACCCCAACCCCTGTCATAACCACGCCGAAAGGCATTCCGCATATGAGCAGGCCACCAAACACGCCGATAAGGGACAGCAACACAGATGTAAGAATAATAAACGGTGTTGCCATAGAGTTAAACTGAGCCACAAGCACGAGGAAGATAAGGAAGATTGTTGCCACAAACGCTTCTGTCAGGAAAGCTTGTGCCTTACGCTGTTCTTCCTGCTCACCGGTAAAGGTATAGGAATATCCTCGCGGCCAGCTCATTTGCTTCAGGCGAATATCCAGATCCCGAATAACATCGTTAGCAAGTCTTCCTTCTACGTTTGAAGAAACTGTAACAACACGCTTCTGGTCTTTATGGTTAATAGCACCAAGACCGGATGCAAGTTTTACAGACGCTACAGAAGTCAGCGGAATAGCTTCACCATCAGGGCCTGAGACTGTAATACGGCGCAACGACTTAATAGATTTACGCTCTCCTTCCGGAAGTTTAGTCAGAATATCGTATTCATCTTTCCCTTCACGGAACACGCCGACTTTTACGCCGTTAATTGCAGCTTTAATTGTGTAAGCAATCGTATATGTATCAAGTCCCAGCAGCGCAGCACGTTCTTTATCAACACGAATCTGTACTTCCGGCTTACCGGAAACAAAGTCGTCCTTAACATCAACAGGCCCCGGGATATCGCGCATAATTGCACGAATCTGCTCAACAATACTTCCGAGTTCGCGCATATCCTTGCCATAAATCTCAAGGTTTACCGGAGAGCCGGTCGGAGGGCCGCCCTTCTCTTCCTCAGCACGAACTTCAGCACCGGTAATCATCGCGGTCAAACGCTCACGCACTTCATTAATAATGCTTGAGGAGCTCACTTCACGCTCGGCAATCGGCTTAAAATCAAGCGTTACAGCACCAAGATGGGTACCAGTACCGCCACCGCCAAACGAACCGCCAGAGCCGGAACCGGTGTTGGCAATAACAAACCGGACATCTTTATATTCTTCGCCGACACGCTCAACAACACGCATAAAGCGGTCAGTAGCGTCAAGGTTTGTACCTACCGGCGCCTTAATATTCACATTGGCACGCTTTGGTTCTGCAGAAGGGAAAAATTCAACCCCTTTGCCGAACATTCCAAACGCTACAATCGAAGTAAAAAACAGAACAACGGACACGAGCAAAACAATGAAGCGATGATCCAGCGCCCACTCGAGCATTCCAAGATAGATACGGCGTCCGCCTGTTATCTTTTCTGTTCCGTTATCTGCAAATTTCGGAGGTGTCGCAGTTTGGTATCGTGCTGAAAAAACAGGGTTGATAACAAGCGCAACAAAGAGGGAGCCAAACAGTGCAAGGATTACTGTACGAGGCAGGTAGGACATAAATTCGCCCATAATGCCCGGCCAGAAAATCATCGGGAAAAACGCACCTACAGTGGTCAATGTAGATGTAATTACCGGCCATGCAACCTCGTTTGTTCCATCCATTGCAGCTTGAAAACGCCCTTTGCCTTCCTGCATATGTCTGTAAATATTTTCAACAATAACAATGCCGTTATCTACAAGCATACCGAGCGCAAGAATCAGAGAAAACAGCACAACCATGTTGAGTGTGATCCCCAGCATACGCAACAGCACAAAGGTAATAAGCATAGAAAGCGGAATTGCGATGGAAACAAAGAACGCAGAACGTCCACCGATAAAGAAGAATACAACCCCCAGCACCAGCACAAGGCCGGTAAGAATGTTGTTCTCCAAATCAGATACCATCATCCGAACATCTTCCGCCCTGTCGCCTACAACATCCAGCTTCAGGGTTGGTGGAAGAAATTTCTTTGCTTCCTCTAGAGCAACGGTAACACCTTTATTCACTTCAACGATGTTCTCGCCACTTCGCTTAATGATCTGAAGTGTAACAGCATTCTGTCCGTTCATGCGGCTTCGGGTAACCGGATCTTTGTAATGGTCACGAATTGCTGCAATATCACGCAGGTAAACAGGTTTACCGTCTCGAACAAAAGCTACAATATTATTAATTTCTGAAGGAGACTGGAAGTCCTCCGGAACACGAACCTGATAACGGGCATCTCCAATATTCATGGAGCCACCCGGCATGTTCACGTTCCCCTTTTCAACAGAGTTTACCAATGCGCTGAAAGGAACGTTGTACGCTCCAATACGATCAAGATCGAACTCAACATGAATTTCACGCTCAAGTCCGCCGATGAGTCGCGCGTCCAGTACTCCCGGAACAGATTCCAATTTGTCTTCTAAGTCTTCAGCAAAGACTTTAAGACGCTTAAGGCTGAAATCTCCAGACAGTACAACCTGCATTGTCGGTAAATCAGAAAAGTTTGCTTCAGAAACAAGCGGGTCATCTTCCAGATCGCCCGGTAAATCACCTTTTGCCTGATCTACCTTATCGCGTACTTTCTGAAGAGCATCATCAATGTCTACACTGGGTAAAAACTTAATTGCAATTGCAGAGGAGCCATCGTTTGATGTTGATTTCATTTCCTCAACATCAGAAAGCCCTTTCAACTTTCGCTCAAGGGGAATCGTAATCAGCTTTTCCATATCTTCCGGTGCAACACCCTCATATGTAGTGTTCACAAAAATATATGGAATAGTGATATCCGGTTCCGCCTCACGCGGCAGGGAGAAATAACTGCTCAATCCGGCAAGAATAATCAGCCAGAGCAGTACGAAAACAACGGACTGCCTTTTCAACGCTACTTGGTTCAGTATCATCGAACATCCACCTTCACGCCGTCTTCAATTTCCCGCTGACCTGCTACAATGAGGTTTTCGCCCACATTCAGACCGGCAAGAATCTGTACTCTGTCTCCGTCAATAACACCGAGAGTAACTGTTCGTGCTTCTGCAACACCATCTTTTTCAACAAAGGCTATGCGCTCGCCGCCCTTATCAATAACTGAGAACAGCGGAACAGAAACAATATCGTTAAGAGATCGACGTACAAAACTCGCACGAGCAATCATGCCCGGGCGAATACGACCGTCTGTGTTTTTCACAATGATGCGTACAGGGAAAGTACGTGTGGCAGGATCAGCCTTCCACGCAACAAAATCCACAACGCCGCTCCATTTTTCATTTGGATAAGCGTCAAATTTCACCGGTGCTGTCTGTCCCGTTGAGAGAAAACGTACATCCATTTCGGGAACGTTGAAGGTAATTTTAATTCGATCAACATTTACGACAGTAGCAATAGGGGTGCCCTTAGATACGTATTCCCCCGGATCTACGTGAACAACGTTCACCATTCCGGCAACAGGAGAAACAACAATGCCGTGCTCGTATTTAACTTCCGCTTCACGCAAGTTTGTTTCTGCAACGGTGTATTCTGTTTCCGCCTGCTCAAGCTCTTCGCGGGAAAGTACATTCCCTTCGTACAACTTTTTACGGCGGTTTAACTGATGCTTTTTCAAACGTAAGTTTGCTTCAGCACGATCTTTCGCGGCTTTTAATGCCTTCAAGTCAATTCGAACAATCTGACCATTCGCTTTTACAGAATCACCTTCTGTTACGCCGACCCACTCAATGAGTCCTTCCTGCTCTGCAGCCAATGCAACATCATACATTGCCTCGGTTTCCCCCGGCAGCATGATAGTATCTGTAATTGCAGCAGGCTCCAGTTTTTCTACTTTTACATTAACAACATATTCTTTGGTTTCAGGTAGATGTTGTGCGGTTTCACTTGCATCACCGTTGCTACACGCCGTCAGGCTTACGAGCATGCTTGCAGCAATCAGCATCGCACAAATTTGGAAAATCAATTTCTGCATCCATCAACTCCGAATAATTCTTAATGCCTCCAATCGAGAAGGCAGTAATATGTTGTGCAATACCGAAGACTTGTTCATCGGTGAAGTACTTTTGATTTCGTACCATTAACAAGTCATCAATATGCAGTGCGTAAAAGAACAGCTGCGAAAAATAGCCGCTGGCAAGTGAGTCTAGCTGTTTAGGTTCCCATGCGTTATCTGTCATGTCGTCTATAATCTGAATGGCAAATTCACGAAGCTCCTGCCAATCCTTTTCTGAGACATGTAAGAACTCTTCAAACTCATTTATGAAAGCATCAAGGAGCAATCTATTAAGGCTCCAATACTCTTCTCCATGACCAAGAAGCATCCCGCTCACGCTAGCCAAGGTAAAACCAAACAATCTTTCTTCGGGTTCGGCAGAAATATCAACTCCACCATGCAACGGGTATATGTCCCGAACCTCGTCAAGAAACTCTTCTAAAACAGCAGCTAACAGCCTGTTCTTATTTCCAAAATGATAGTTCACAGCAGAGACATTCGCATTCGCAGCGTGGCAAATTTCGCGTACGGTTGCTCCATGCCCTTTCTGAGCAAATACTGTACGGGCAGTATTAAAAATATGACTTCGGGTGTCAGACGCACATTGCGATTCTTCGCGCCCCTTATTCCATGCATCTACTGCTTTATCCCGAGATTCATAATAGCTTTTGGCAATTTCTTTAAATCTTGCTGGAAGTATCTTCTTATCCATTCACACCTCACCTCTGGCAAATTCAAACAACGTTTGAAACTTTATTTCAAACACTGTTTGAATCGTCAAGAGGTTTCTCTTCCGGAACATGGTTTCAGGCTCAACGCATTGTCATTCTTACGTATGGTTTTACATTAGATTTTCACGCCCTTCTTGTTCCAGCACTTCTTTTTCCATTTTAATTAAATATATTCAACAGTTTAAGGCTAAGAACATCTCGCATACAAAAAGCACTGCAGCTAAAGTTGCAGCGTAAAAATCCGATAATAACTATAGGTTGTTAAAAGATTTTTGCCCAACGAATCACATGCTGCTGGCAACAGTACGCGCTCAAAAATCTGTACTTTCCTCTGATCTTCATCCCTATACAAGATCACGAAAACAACTTGCCGACACATTTCTTGTATACTTCGTACGCATTACAAAATGCATTGCTAATGCGTGACAGAATAGTGTCTACAAACCACAACATCGGGGGCTAGAAAATGGAACTCAACTTTAACCGCAAATTAATAGGCTCCATGCTGCTTGTTATTATGCTTTTGTTAGGTGTACTCAGCTGGAACAACTATTCAGTGTCACACAATGCATTGGTAAAACTCGGTAACCAGTTCATCAGCACCATGGTTGTCGGGCTGAAAGACAGTGTTGAAATGCAGCATGAGATTACTCTTGAAAAACTTAAAACAGACATCAATGTATTTGATGATGAAATTGAGAAAAAGGGTGGTCTGAGCATCGACAAGTTACATACTGTAACCACAACGATTGTTAATCAAATCAGCAAAAAAGCTGAAACAGTAACTATCCCGACCTTAAAACTGGGAAGCGGATTTTCCGCGACAATACTGAACCAAAGCAATGCCCTTGTTGATGAAGTTCAAAGCCTCGTCGGCGGTACTGCAACCATTTTTCAAGTTCTTCCCGGAAAATTGCTTCGAGTCTCTACAAACGTAAAAAAGCTTGATGGAAGTCGTGCTGTCGGCACCTACATTCCATCAAGCAGTGCTGTATATAAAACTGTTATGAGTGGGGAAACGTTCAGAGGCAGAGCCTTTGTAGTTAATGCTTGGTATGTGACTACATATAAGCCGCTGAAAGACTCCAACGGCAACATTATTGCTGTTGTTTATTGTGGCAGACCGATGATGACACCTCCCCTGCTGGAAATGATTAAAAAGATTACATATGACGGACATGGTTATCCGTTTATCGTTCGCTCTGACGGCAGTTTTGTCTATCATCCCGAAGCGACCCTTATGAGCAACGGAAATCTGAATGACACTGAGTCCGGAAAAAAGATTTTACAAAATAAAAACCAGTTCTCTCATTACACTTTTGAAGGTGAAGAGCGCATCACCTTTTCACAAATGATTCCATCACGAGACTGGCTCGTCTGTTTTGCTATTCCAGTGAAATATTTAAGCCTTGGTGCAGATGAAACATTACAGAAACTGAGCATTTTCAGCATCGTAGGCGGATCAATACTATCCAGCCTCGTTTTGATATTCCTACTGCGTAAGCTCCTTCGTCCATTGGAAGATCTTGGCGAAGCAACAAAGAGAATTGCAGAAGGCGATCTGAATGCTCGTACTGATTACCATCTAAATGATGCCATCGGTAGTACTGTTTCCTCAGTTAATACAATGGTTATGGAGCTTAAGCATAAACTAGGATTCTCTGAAGGTGTTCTTAAGGGCATACCAACACCGTGTACTATCATAGGGCCGGATTTTAATGTTGTCTGGGCAAACCAACAAGTTTGCGATTTGATAGGCAAAACTGGTGCTCCTGAAAGCTATCTCGGTATTAAATCAGGCGCTTTTGTTTATAATGACGAAAACTTTGAAACTCTTTCAGATAAAGCGATTCGCACTGAACAGGCCATCACTCAGGATATTGAATACGCTCACCCATCAGGAAACACGCTTTACATCACAGTAAATACAACTCCGTTCTACGATATGGACGGTATACTACTCGGCTCTGTCTCCTTCTGGCACGACATGACTGAAATCAAAGAAAATGAGACTGTGATTATTCAGCAAAATGAACGTATTGCGGATACTGCTGCGCAAGCACACTCAATTGCTGATCAAGTATCTTCCGCTGCTGAGGAACTTTCAGCACAGGTAGAACAGTGTAGAGCCGGTGCATCTTCTCAGGCCGAACGCGTCGGAGAGTCTGCAATTGCTATTGAAGAAATGAACTCAACAACGTTGGAAGTTGCAAGAAATGCTTCTGATGCTGCTGAAAATGCTGAGACAGCCCGAACTACCGCAGAAAAGGGAGCGACAGTCGTTACAGACGTTATAACTTCAACCGAAGAAGTTCACTCCCATACCCAGCTCATGCAAACCACGTTAAAAGAGCTGGGCGCTCAAGCTGACGGAGTAGGAAACATCATCAGTGTTATTAACGACATTGCGGATCAGACAAACCTGCTGGCATTAAACGCCGCGATTGAAGCAGCCAGAGCAGGTGAAGCCGGTAGAGGATTTGCTGTAGTTGCGGATGAAGTTCGTAAGCTTGCAGAAAAAACCATGGATGCAACTAAAGAAGTTGAATCTGTTGTACAAGGCATCCAGAACAGCACCTCCAGTACTCTGACGCATATGCATGATGTCGCTCAGCTTGTTGAAGAAACAAGCTCGCAGACGCAGCATGCAGGAAACGCATTGGGACAAATTGTTGATACTGTAATGGAAACATCTGACAGAGTACGCTCTATTGCGACAGCTGCGGAACAACAATCAGCAGCGTCAGAAGAAATTGCAGGCGTTGCAGGCGAAGTAAACCGTCTCGCTGACGAATCAGCACAGGCTCTTACTGAATCGGCTCACGCTGTAGTAGAGCTTTCCAGGCTGGCTCAAAACCTAAAAACACTTATCGACGATCTTCAACGATAAAACAACAGAGCGCCTGCACATCACTGTGCGGGCGCTCTTCTTTTCACCTAACGAGGACAGTCGACGGCAAAACGCCGTACCATCTATTTTCCCATCCCAAAGCTACCTCCTCGAAAAAACGTTTTTTCTCCCCAATTTTATACAATCACACCATCCCCCTTAGTACTTCACTCTCTGTTCTTTGGGTGATATGGCGTTCCTATCGATGCTGTTCCATGCAAGTACATATTGCTGCCATACCTCCTTGCCATCGATGCTTTCCACTAATTCGGCAGCCAGTACAGGAGAACACTGTGTTTACTGATAAAGCTGATGAACGCATTACCCATGCACACCGTGGGGCACGAGCGTATGCTCCTGAGAACACCATGCCCGCTTTTCAAAAAGCTTTGGAACTCAGAGCAGAAGCAATAGAGCTTGATGTAAACCTGACAAAGGATGGCTACGCTGTCATTTTCCATGACTATGTACTCACCCGCACCACTAATATTGCAGAGCTGCCGCACCTGCAAAAACATGGCGAAAAAACAGGCATCCACCATCTCACACTGGAAGAAGTACGTATGCTTGACGCCGGCAAATGGTATGCGGAAAACGATCCCCACAGACAAATCGCTGCGGGAACAGTTTCTGCTGAAACCGCTGCTGCGTTTGAGGGCACTTTTGTTCCGACACTTGATGAACTGCTCTTTTTCATAAAAGCTTCCGGCGTGTTACTCAATCTGGAAATAAAAGATCAAACAAAGATAGGTGACAACAGCCACACCATTGTGCACACGATTCTTGAACAGATAAAAGTACACGAGATTCAAGATCAAATTATGATATCTTCGTTCAACCATGACTATCTAAAGACAATCCATGCCGAAATGCCTGAAATGCCTCTGGGAGTCCTGACTGAAGAAAGAATTGAGAACGCTGTAGACTACTGCAAACAGCTTCATGCCGCAGCGTACCACCCATGCCGCACCTTCACTACTGCTGACGACATCAAAGCACTGCGTGAAGCCGGACTTATGGTCAATATTTGGACAATAAACTGCGAACACGAACTTTATGCGTTTGCCAACTGGGGAACCAGCGGACTTATTTCAGATTTTCCTGACAAAGCACGTGCAGCAATACTGGAAGTGACCGCACAGTAATTCAGCATAACAACAGGAGTTCTCCATGCAGCAGACCTCAATCAAATCTATTGAAGAATGGAAAACAGACTCGTTCATCCAAGAAGCAACCGCACTGAAAGAGCTATTTTGGTTCAACCCAAATATCTTACCAGTACAAGAGGCAATGCCTAAGATATCCCTTTCTACAGACGATATTAATGACGCTGCTGAACGGTTAGAACGATTCCGTCCCTACATCGCGCACGCCTTTCCAGAAACACAAAAGGCTGGCGGCTTGATTGAATCCCCTCTTCGCCGCATTCCGCATATGCAGAAAGCTGTCGGAGAATACACGGAAACACCTCTGTCTGGTGAACTCCTGCTAAAATGTGACAGCCACCTTCCGATTTCCGGCTCCATCAAAGCACGCGGAGGAATCTACGAAGTCTTGACCCATGCTGAAAAACTGGCATGTGCCGCTGGTCTGCTACAGTATACAGACGACTACTCCATGCTTGCCTCAGAAGACCTTGCCCATTTTTTCAGCAAACACACTATTGCTGTAGGTTCTACAGGCAACCTTGGACTCTCCATCGGCATTATGGGGGCAAAGCTCGGCTTCTCAGTAAATGTCCACATGTCTGCTGACGCCAGACAATGGAAGAAAGATATGCTTCGTTCCAAAGGTGTGACTGTCTTTGAATATGATGCAGACTACTCTCTTGCTGTGGCTGAAGGACGCAAACAAGCGGCACTCGATCCGTATTGCCATTTCATTGATGATGAAAACTCCACTACCCTGTTTTTAGGCTATGCAGTTGCCGCAAAACGTCTTCAAGCACAACTTTCTGATATGAAGATCACCGTCTCCGAACAAAGCCCGCTTTTTGTTTACCTGCCTTGCGGCGTGGGCGGTGGCCCGGGAGGAGTGGCATTTGGACTTAAGCAAATTTTCGGTGACCATGTTCACTGCTTTTTTGCTGAACCGACACATTCTCCGGCCATGCTTCTTGGGCTATACACTGGCTTACATGACGCGATTTCTGTTCAGGATCTTGGTATAGATAACCGTACGGTGGCAGACGGGCTTGCAGTGGGTCGCCCTTCCGGCTTTGTGGGAAAAACTCTGCAACATCTGATCGACGGCGCATTTACCGTCAGCGATGATACGATGTTTGAACTTCTTGCTCTCCTCGCAGACACAGAAGATATATGGATGGAACCGTCTGCACTGGCTGGTATGAAAGGAATTGCTATCATTCAGAACAACAACGAGTTGCTCAAACAACGAAACATAGAAAATGCTACACATATAGCATGGGGCACTGGCGGCAGCATGGTTCCTCATGAAGAAATGCAAGCCTACTACAAGAGTGGAAAGGCACTGATGAACATCAGCTAGCTACAAATTTATAAAATACATATTGCATGTATCATCAACACGTTGGAGAGCATCTTCTTTTCGCCGGCTCTTATCCTTTCATCCAGCCGTGTTACATGATATCTGCACCGTACTCAGATTGATGACAGACCTGCACTTTGCTACATTTACATATGCAATTCAGGCACTGACATAGAATAACACCCTATTGTCTCTGACTTTTTAACGCCATTGCAGTACATAATAACATTGTACTGCTAACAAGGTGGGTCATTGTCAGCAGTCTTCTCTCAGTTGCAATTTTTTTACGCTGTACATCATATATAAGGACAGATCATGACTGAACGTGAAGCTCTCGCCCGTCGTATCGACATGGCAGCAGGCCGTATTCCTGTAGACACACTCATTACTAACTGTAACGTGGTTGATGTTTTTGCTCAGACCACCTTCGAAAGCTCTGTTGCCATTGGCGATGGAAAGATCGTCGGTTTCGGAGAGTACGAAGCAGCCAACATTATCGATGCTGAAGGCGGCTACCTTATGCCGGGACTCATCGATGGCCACGTTCACATTGAATCTTCCGTAGTGTCTCCGGCTCAATTTGCGAAATGCGTTCTTCCATACGGAACCACAACAATTGTTGCTGACCCGCATGAAATTGCAAACGTCTGCGGTCTGGAAGGCATCCGCTACATGTTGGACGCTTCAAAAGATTTACCGTTGAATGTACGCATTATGCTCCCGTCTTGTGTGCCTGCTACCCCGTTTGAAAACTCCGGTGCTGTTCTGGAAGCAAAAGAACTTTCCGAGCTTATTGATCACGAAGGCGTACACGGCCTTGCAGAAGTCATGAACTTTCCGGCAGTCGTAAACAGCGATCCTGCCATGCTTGATAAAATCCACATGGCATCATCCCGCGGACGCGTAGCAGACGGACACACCCCTGGTTTATCCGGTCGCGACCTTATTGCCTATGCAGCTTCCGGTATTAAAACAGACCACGAATGTTCTACAATTGAAGAAATGCACGAACGTATCCGCCTTGGCATGTACGTGCTCATTCGTGAAGGTTCCGCAACTAAAGACCTTCGTGCTCTTGCTAAGGGGCTTACTGATGCAAACTACCGTCGTTGTGTATTCTGTACTGATGACCGTGAACCAGCAGATATTCTTGCAAACGGCCACATCAACAAAAACCTCAAAATTGCTGTTGAAGAAGGTATCAACCCGCTTCGAGCAATTACTATCGGCACTCTTAATGCCGCAGAATGCTTCGGCTTAACCGGCAAAGGTGCTATTGCTCCGGGATATGACGCTGACATTATGATTGTTCGCGACCTGAAAGATTTTGAAGTAAGCCACGTGTTCACAAACGGTGACCATATTGCTGAAAACGGCAACCTGCTTGTTGAACCAAAAGAGCTTGTTCGTGATTCTGTACGCGACACCGTAAATCTTTCTGAAATTTCCCGTGATGCGCTGAAATTACAGCTTTCCAGCAATAAAGTTCGCACTATGCGTGTTATTCCTGACACAGTGCTGACTGAAGCAGTTATCAAGGAAGTTGTGCTGGATGAAGACGGCTGCTTCAACCCTAAAGAAAACGAAGGGCTCGCTAAAATTGCTGTTGTAGAGCGTCACAACGCGACCGGAAACATTGGTCTTGGTATTTTTGAAAACTACCACATCAAAAATGGTGCAATTGCTACCACTATTGCTCATGACTCACACAACATCGTTGTCGCCGGTGATAATGATGAAGACATGCTGGTAGCTATTAATGATCTCAAAGAAATCGGCGGCGGTATTACCCTCGTTCGTGACGGCAAGGTTCTTGGACACCTTCCGTTGCCGATTGCCGGCCTTATGTCTGACCAGCCAGCACAGGACGTTGCTGAAAAAATGGAAGAGCTGTTGAATCTTGCCAAAGAATTTAACATCAACCCTAAATTACAGCCGTTCATGACGCTCAGCTTCATGAGCCTTCCAGTTATTCCTGCTCTCAAACTCACAGATGGCGGTCTCTTTGACGTTACCACCTTCTCCTTCGTACCGGTTGAAGTTGAATAAGCCGTCCTTGAGCCCACTGCACGTTATATAAAATACAAAAAGGCTGCCCTTATCAAGGGCAGCCTTTTATTATACCAAGCTTAAAAACGTTATTTCTTACGCCTTACTGTTTCCGTACAGCATATAGCGAAGCTCAGGCAGCGTGCGCCCTGTTTTTTTTGAAAACTTTACAAGCTCTTCATATTCCGGCTTTGAAATGGTCAGCCCGTCAATGGAGTAGCTTTTAGCGTCCATTTCTCCAAAAGGCGTTTCTGCACGCTCTTCTTTACGTGGCAACAGAACACGCTCTGTCTTTTGTCTTCGTATCCCCAGCGTATGAGTATGGGCAAAAAAGAGCTGTTCCATTACTGCCAGATCATCCGGTTTACACAACACTTTCAAGCTGCCGGCAGGACGATTCTTTTTCATAACTCCTGCTGCAAAAAATACATCAAGTGCACCTGCATCCATAAAAATATCAAAGCAGCGGCCTAATTCTTCACCGGTCAAATGATCAATATGACTTTCCAGAACATATATCTCGTCCGTTGTTGCCTGCGAAGGATGCTTTTCAGCCTCTTCGACTTCAAGCAAACTGGCTCGCAAGCCGCCACCGGACTCCCGATGCCCGTAGCCGCTTCCTGTTTGCAGCAACAGCCCTTCTGCACCGGAGGTAAAATTATCCACGAGCTGATCTATCAACAAAGCACCAGTAGGCGTAATCAGCTCCTGTTTGCACTCCGTTGCAAACACAGGTTTACCTTTCAGCAACTCCAGAACGGCTGGAGCCGGAAGCGGCAATGTGCCGTGTTCGCATTCAACCGTACCGGAAAACCACGGTAACTTTGAGGCGGTAATCGTTGTAACACCAAGCTGTTCCACAGCCCAGAAAGCACCGACAACATCAACAAGTGTGTCAATAGCCCCCACTTCGTGAAAATGCACTTCCTGCACAGCTTTGCCATGCACAGCAGCCTCAGTCTCAGCAAGGCGAGTAAAAGCGTTTATCGCTTGCTGCCGAACTGTTGCGGAGACTGCCAGTTTTTCAAGAATAGATACAATTTCCGGCAAGTGACGCAAAGGCTGCCCATCCGGCCATTCAATAGAAACTTTTGTTCCGACAATTGATTGTCTTACTGTACTGACCGGAGCAATTGATACGTAAATCCCTGCTTCAATAAAAATTCGCTGTAACCGCGACAGATCTACTCCCAGTTCATGCATAGCAGCCAAAAACATATCGCCGCCAAGCCCGAATCGACAATCCAGATACAACGCTTTCATTCTCTAATTCCTTCCATCGCACAGAGATTAAGAATATCATTCAATGTAAGACACGATATAAAACACTATTCTTATCTAATCACTAGTAAGCCAACAACGGTACAATGTACAGTCACTTCGATAGAGCAATTTTCGCTTGTTCACCTATAAAATAAATGCTTATATATACAACAAGTATACTATCAATGATCAAACGTATGAGTGTATTTCAGGAGGAAAAATCATGCTGATTCGCGACTGGATGGCAAAAGATGTAATTACTGTCTCGCCCGATACTTCTATGATGAAGGCCTCCAAGGCTTTAAAAGCACACGATATCAGCCGTGTTCCTGTAGTGGATCACAGCGGTCGTGTCGTAGGGATTGTCTCTGACAGAGACATTAAAGAAGCCTCCCCTTCCAAAGCTACAACGCTTGATGTGCACGAGCTTTACTACCTGCTCTCTGAAATCAAGGTAAAAGACATCATGACGGTTGACCCGCTTGTTACAAGCCCGACCAACACAGTTGAAAATGCTGCGATGATGATGATCGAAAAAGACTTCGGCGGTCTGCCTGTGGTTGATGACGATGGTAAACTGGTGGGCATTATTACCGTTAGCGATATTTTCAATGTTCTTATTTCGATTACTGGTGTCCGTCAGGGCGGCGTGCAGTTCGGTATCCGTCTTCCAAACGAAGCCGGAACATTGCGCCCTATCCTTAACGTAATGCGTGCACATAAAGCCCGTATTGTTTCTATTCTCTCCTCAATGGAAGAAGAGGAAGGAAAAGGCACACGTGACGTAAACATCCGCATCATGCCGATGGAAAGAACAAAAGAAAATCAGATCATCGAAGAACTGAAAAGCCAGTTTGATGTTATTTTCTGGGCACGTGACAACGTTCACCCTCAATAACATAATCTTCAACCCCGTACTTCAGTCAGCGGCTCTTTTGAGCCGCTTTCTTTTTTCCCGCGCACAATGCGAGTAATCACTTGCGAGCCTTTGAGTGGCAACATTCTTACTCAATTATGTATCTACTTTGCAACATTGCAGTTGCAGCAATGCAACCGGTTTTATAATTCACACCCGACAAAGTCTGGATTAGCACTTCTATGGGTTTTCATTTTTTCCGATGTCAAACCTAACCTATTATTATTCGTAACAATATCTGCAAGTGCGGAAGCTTGTGTTTTTTGGAACACTGTGGCATCTTAGCGCCGTTGATAGCACTTGTTTTTCGATTTTTCTTGCTTCGTTAAACAACAAGAAAAATCGAATTTTATTGGCTTGCCCATTGACAAAATGACTATCACGGCTTTAACAAGTCAGTGTTTGCTTTATAGAGCAAATCTGGATGGAGACAAGCAGTGGATCACTGCTTTACATCAGGTTGTCAGCTGTTGCTGCAACCCGGCATATGTCTGAGCTAAATATAACGCTTATAGACCATGTCCAAGGAGGACAAAATGGCTGAAATTACTTATGAAGGTAAAACTTTCGAAGTTGATGAAGACGGCTTCCTGCTTAAGTTCGAAGAATGGTGCCCTGAGTGGGTTGACTACGTAAAAGAATCTGAAGGTATCACTGAGATCTCTGAAGATCACCAGAAAATCCTCGACTTCCTTCAGGATTACTACAAAAAGAACGGTATCGCTCCTATGGTGCGTATCCTTTCTAAAAACACCGGCTTCAAACTGAAGCAGGTATACGAACTCTTCCCTTCCGGCCCAGGTAAGGGAGCATGTAAGATGGCTGGTCTTCCTAAGCCTACCGGCTGCGTATAGTCAGCTGATCTTACAGTTTGAGCATGTAAAGCGGGAGATTCGTCTCCCGCTTTTCTTTTGTCTGAAAAACATTACTCACAAGCCTTCTGTGTTTTACCCCATAAAAACACACGTCCCCTCCATGCTTTCGCATAAAGGGGACACATGCCACAACTAAATCGCCTAACGTTTGATATGAAAGTAGCTTAATGCTCGGTAGTCATATCTGCGTTATCAAGCAAATCAATCCATTTCCTCTCTTCTTGCAACAACTCGCTTTCCAGAGCTAATTGCACAGATTCCTGGGTTTCACGCATAGTTCCAAAAAGGTTCTCTACGTGTCCCACTATATTACGCATTATCTCGGGAGAGACGACGAAATCGCCGCAGTCATTTTTCTTAACGGAACGCAGCGTTCCGGAAAACTCTGAAAACTCTTTCCCAAGTTTTAAAATCATATTATCCATGGTATTTTTCAACACGATGACCCTCCAGTGTATAAATTCTATTCTCTGAGTCAGTCTTACTCTTCCAATCCACCGAAAAAGTTCGACTTTCAAGATGCCGCCTAAAACATCCGCAGAGAATCCTTGCTAACACTTAGATTTACAGGACTTTTTGTCCTAAAATTCTTTTTTCTTCTTGCTTGAAGAGCACACTAGACCGGTGGGTGTTTTGCAACAAGTATATTTTTTTCCACAGCCTATGCAAAGTTAAGAACAAATCCAAGTATACCGGTGATACACAGAGTTTTTTTATCGTAAAATTACGCTCAACAATAAAAACACTCATCATGCTAATTAAGCTAACAATAGCAAGTAACATCTTTAAAAACCAATTATTTCTTTAAACATTAGATTCTAATGCTGCAGCTCTGCATAAAAAATTACACAGAGTTTGCTCAGCCCGCGCAGTGTCTAGGTTGACAGCTACCTTGACTTTCAACTTGGTTGCAGAACCAGTACTTTTCAACAGCAAACCACACTTCTGTGGAAAAAGTTCGTAACCCTCAAGAAAGCTTGGTATGTCTGCATCCATCGATCTGTATGTACACACTGACTCATCCAAAAGAGCAAGAATTGTGAGCGGGTCATGCATATGCGCTCCAACCAGATTGCGTTGCTCGATACTCCACGCAAGCCACGGGTCAATACTGCGAACTAAATACTCGCCCAAATCACCCTTTGCAGCGCTACGAATAGCGCGCATGTGCTCGTTACGTAAATAAAAGTGGCTTGTTACGTTCGCAGTAATGAATCTGACGGGAATGCCAGCTTGAAGGACTTCAGCAGTGGCCTGTCTGTCATACCAGGTATTAAACCTAAGAGTATTTTCCCAGACTTCCGGTGAAATATCTCCTGTGTCCCATACAAAGGGTAATTCCCCCTCCTGAGGCTCAAACGAACCACCCATGTGCACAATTTCTTTAATCAAAGGAGCGATGTCAGGTGCTTTGCGCAGTGCTTCTGCAATATTCGTAAAACTTCCCAGCGCTACAATCACAAGTTCATGTGGATTTATCCGAACAGAATCAATAAGAACGTCCGCTCCGGACTGAAGCATGGAAACATCCACTTGAGGAATTTCCGGGGCGTTACACCAATATGCCGTCCCCTTACCGCAAGCCTTTGCTTCTAAAAAGCGATGGTGCGCTTCTCTGTCACCAGAAAGGGGCTTTTCAGCCCCTTTTCCGACAGGAATATCTGTTCTGCCAAACTGTTCCAATAAATGCTTGGTATTACGCGCAGCTTCAAACGCTCTACAATTACACGCTGAAGCCACAATCGCTTTTACATCCACACGTTCTGAAACAAGAGCGACAATAAGCGCAATGCCATCATCAAGATCACGTACAGGCATTCCAAATGCATTGTCTGTATCAATAACAAGAGAAATGCTATTTTTTAAGCACATGCTCTTCCCACCCTTTTTCCAATGCTTCCAACCACTCCGCAGGAATCTCAGGCACTGCAACAGCATTAAGCTCTGCAGGAGAAAGGGTTGCCTCACCTAGGTCAACAGCGTCGAATTGTGCCACAGCATCAGCAGGCAGTTTCTGCATATCAAGAACGGGAAAATCTCCCCACACTTCCGGCGAAAACTTAGAAAGCTGGGCTTCAGGTGAAAGCAAGTAGTTCATAACAACAAGCGCACCGGATTTATTGGGTGCATTCTTAGGAATCGCTGTAAAATGGGTGTTGTAAATAGAACCTTCTTTCATAACCAAAGTACGAACAGTCTCAGGATATGTTCCATCAAGAATACGGTTTTGCGCATGGGTTGGATGATATGCCATCATCATATCAATTTCACCGCGAGAAAACAGTGTTGCCTGAAATGCCGGATCCTTCGGGTACGCGCGTCCTTCCTGCCAAAGGTACGGAGCTATTTCATTCAAATACGCCCAAAGCTTCGGTGCATTTGAGTCAAACAACGCTTGGTCAAATTTTTTCTGGTACTGGCGATGTCCACCTGTAACAGCATAGAACACCTGCCGGATAAATGCTGAGCCAGTGAAGTCCGGTGGTGAAGGGTACGTAAAACGTCCCGGATTTGCCTTCACCCACTCTTTCAACTCAACAAAAGAAGTAGGTGGATGCGGAGTCCGCGAGCTATCAAATTCAAATACAAACTGAGCGCGACCATATGGAGCTTCATACCCTTCTACAGGGTAGCCAAAGTCAGTCGCAGCTTCATCCGGATTCACATACTGCGCATAATTAGGCAAAAGCTGTGTCACAGGCCCTTCAAGCAAATCTGCTTTACGGGCATTTTTAAAATTCTCACCATTAATCCATAGCAGATCAATGCTGCCCCGAGCTTTGCCCGCGCTCTTTTCTGCCAACATCTTATTCATGAAAACAGGCGCACTCATAGGCACACGTTCAATTGTAATCCCGTACTTATCCTTCACAGCCGATGCAACGACGGAATCTATCCAGTCATTTACGTTATTCATACCGCCATACATATAAAAACGTACGGTAGTATTTTTTGCGCTGGCGACATGCTCATTCCAGCTCATCTCGTTAACAGTTTTAGTTGCCTCTTCTGTTGCGCACCCAACAGCAAACACCACAAAAAAACAACTCATCAGCAGCAATAATAAACGGCTTACCTGTTTCACACACACCTCGTAGATTTACCTAATAAACGACCTAAAAATCCTCTCAAAAAAGCATTCTATCCATTGCGGATAGATACTCCTCAACCTTCCTTACTCTTTTGAGATTCAATTTCAGTACTATGTAGATTATCGTAAAATAACAACCACCAACTTGTCCTCCCCTTAGCACTACACAACAAAAAAGGCACTCTATCTAACATGAATAGAGTGCCTTTATAGCTTAAGTTGCTTGTTATCAGTTAAAACAAGCTAATCAACATTTTCGTTGCGACAACAAGAAGTAACACAGCAAAAATTCTGGAAAGTTTAGCAACAGGCAGAGAATGCGCCAGCTTTGCACCAAGCGGAGCTGTAAACCAGCTTGCACTGATAATACCCAACAGAGCAGGAAGGTATACGTACCCGAAGGAGTAAGCCGGTGTTACTGGATCAGAAAAACCTGTAGCAATATAGCCGATAGTGGATGCTACGGCGATAGGAAAGCCAATGGCAGAAGCAGTGCCGATTGCAACATGCATAGGCACGTTACAGAAGGAAAGAAACGGCACAGACATAGTACCGCCGCCGATGCCTACGATACTGGAAACCATACCGATAACACCACCGGCACCGGTAATGCCCACAGTCCCCGGCAATTCGCGACTGGCTTTCGGTTTAATACCGAGCAACATCTGCGACCCGACATAGTACAGGAAGCAGACAAAAATCCCTTTCAGCAAACCGGATGACATTCTTGAGGCAAGCTCGGCTCCCAGTAAGCCGCCGACAATAATCCCCGGAGTAATCAGTCGAAAAACATCCCATCGAACTGCGCCGCGTTTGCTGTGCGCCCTGAAACTTGCGACAGAAGTAAAGATAATAGAAGCAAGAGAGGTACCTAACGCCAAGTGCATCATCACTTCAGGCGGAATTCCCTGCAAAGTAAAACTAAACACAAGCAGCGGAACAATAACCAATCCGCCGCCAATACCAAGTAGCCCTGCCAGCACACCTGCAAATGCCCCAACAGCGAGATACAAAAGCACCACTGAAATCATACAAGTTCTCCATTCTCATTACTCGACAGACGGGGAAAACTTATCCTTCCCCTTCCAATTCGGAAAGCGCCAGCGATTCAACATACGCTATGTGCTCATACATTTCCTTGCGTGCCGTCTCAGGGTCTCTATTTTCAAGCGCCCGCAAGATACGTTCGTGCGTCTCAATAGCCCAATGCCTGCGATGACTGT
Organism: Halodesulfovibrio sp.; assembly: GCF_015482765.1. Taxonomy (GTDB): domain Bacteria; phylum Desulfobacterota; class Desulfovibrionia; order Desulfovibrionales; family Desulfovibrionaceae; genus Halodesulfovibrio. Next base: position 73,492 of record NZ_JADMLB010000043.1, on the reverse strand, counting down.
TCTCCAAGGTAAATTCCAAACTTTGCGCCACAATATCGTGAATACGCGTCACCATTTCCAGCATTACGCTGTTTCTGGTTCCGGCTGCAATTAACTTATGAAATTCGCAGTCAGCTTCAGAGCCGTTACGCCCCTGACTGATTTCATCAATCTGTTCATCCAGAACCCGCCGCAACTCACGTAATTCTTCTTCAGTAATATAGCGCGCTGCTATAGCAGCAATTTGCGGTTCAATAACCTTACGTAATTCGAGAACTTCAACATAGCGGCATTTGTTTCTATCCAGTGCCGCCGCAACAGGCTTCCTTCCTTGAGCTTCTTCTATTTTTCGAACATAGGTTCCATCACCCTGACGTGAAAAAACAAGCCCCTGCTCTTCAAGCTTTCGCAACGCTTCACGCACTCCGTGCCGTGAAACAGAAAAAATGGCAGCAAGCTTTCGCTCAGAAGGCAACCGTTTCCCCGGAGGGAATTCCCCTCGGGTAATAAGATCGCGTAACTCATCAGCAATGTTCTCATGAACACGACGCGGCTTCGTCCCCTGACGATTGGTGTCTTTTCCAGATGATGTCATACCCACTCCTTATATGTGCAGCACAGTATACCATGAGGAGCTGCATTGCTGCCATACAATTGGTCAGACCAATATCAACTTGATAGCAAGCTCAAAATCGTCTGTAAACTAAAAAAGCCAAACTCCTGAACGCTACCGCGTTGGAATTTGGCTTATTATTGTGCTCTCGCACTCTTGATAAGCAACGACGTTACCCTTCAAGAATATGTTCTAATGCTGTGGAAAGCAGTATTGTCACATGATCATCTGCCAGAGAGTAGTACACATTTTTTCCTACTTTTCTGTAGCGAACCAACTTGGCTGCACGCAACAAACGAAGCTGGTGCGACACTGCCGGCTGGCTCATGCCGATAATAGTAACAAGGTCGCAAACGCATAACTCGTGATGTGACAACGCATTCAAAATTCGCATGCGTGTCCCGTCACCCAAAATTTTAAACAGTTCAGAAAGATTGCTCAGCTGCTCAGCAGGCAGCATAGCATCCTGCACCTTCTTTACAGCTTCTTCATGAACACATGTTATCTGACAAACAGGTGTAATTTCAGGCACCCGCTCCTCCTGCAATGTTAGTATACTCGCCAGTAGTTCTGGTTATCCGCAACAATACTGTAGTACACTGATAAAGTCTATTTTAGCAGGAGCATAAAAAAGGTGCTATTCTGCTTCGATGCAAAGAGGCACCGCAGCACGAACCAGTGTTCCCTGCCCCGTATACGATAGAATATCAAGAGTACCGTTTGCAAGCTCTATGCGTTCGCGCATACTTCCGAGCCCCACACCGTCCCTTGAGCAAGTCTCAACTGCAAATCCGTCTCCGTCATCCTGAACATACAGAACACAACTTTCCCCTTCCTGCTTGATGTGCAACGAAACATTGCCTCCCTCGCTATGTTTTGCAGCATTTGAAATTGCTTCCTGTGCAACTCGAAAAAGGACTGTCTTCTGTAACTCGCTGAAAAACTGTTCCGAAAGTTCAAACGTACCTGTAAAGGAAAATGTAGGGTGCATAATAGATGCCTCATTCAACAACCAGCGTAATGCAGAAATTAAGCCGAGATCGTCCAAAATTGTCGGGCGTAATGCCATAATAATATGACGTAATTCAACAATTGCCCCCTGCAGCAACTCGATCATTTTTTCAAGCTTTTCAGAGGAAACCTGCCCGCCCCGATCCATGCGAGCCACTTCACTCTCAAGCAAGTATTTTATGCCTGAAATCGTCTGTGCTGTACTGTCATGCAATTCACGACCTATACGCTTTCGTTCATCTTCCTGAGCAGAAAGAACTCTTTTAGATAAAAGCTTCATTTGCTCGGATGTACGCTTTTCAAACGTCACATCTTCCGCGTAAATCGCTACTGCGCTGATATCCAGACTTTCCGTAAACACAGGGTAAAATGAAACAGTCCAGCAACGGTTCACATCTGTCTCTATATGTTCTGCCATTCCCATGACCAGCACAGCATCAAAAGCCCCTCTCCATGCACTGGCCACCTTGTCGTTCAACATGGAAAAAAGATTCACACTTCGGGAAGGCTGTCCTATACATTTAAACTCTTCCCCAGCAGCATGATTCATTGTGATTATAAGCCCTTCCGGATCGACTAATAACGCACAGTCGCTTGTTGCATTCATGAGCGCCTTCAGGTTGTTCTGATGCTCATGCGCTTTACGCTCAGCTTCAATCCTTTCGCTAATATCTGCAACAACTGTGTAAATAAGCTTACGCCCTTTATTCTTTGCCAAAACAAAATGAACTTCGACGTATCGCATGGTTTCATCATGCAAGCGATGCAGTGCTGTAAAAGAAACATGGCCGGAACGCTTTACTTCCTCAACTCGATCCTGCACTGCAGACAACGACATTCCAGTCACAACCTGCAATTTCTGTCCTGCCATTAAATCCAGTTCATAGCCGTAAAAATCTGCTGCTCCAATATTTGCTTCTACAATCTCAAACGAGTTCGCATCCCAAAAAAAACGAACACCATATTCATTTAAAAAAAGGTTTCTGAACTGCTCTTCGCTCTCTTTCAAAGCCTGTTGCTGCTGTTGGCTCCGCTCTATTTGCTCTTCCAGTGTATTATTCAACTTTGCGAGAATCGTTGTGCGTTCTTTTACACGCTCTTCAAGTTCATCACGGGTTTGCTTCAAGCTTATCTGTGCTGTTTTCTGATGTGTAATATCCGTAGCAACAAACAAAAAGACAGGGGCTGTATTGCCAGCCTTGATAATTTTTGTTTGCGTTTCGAACCACTCATACGTGCCATGTTCACTAAGCTTGCAACACTCACTGCTAAATTCGCCTTTAGTCTCTTTAACAGTACAGACACTTTTACCAACACAGCGCCATAGGTTCCCCTTTTTGTCCATAAGGCACTGCGAGGAATTTTCTTTCATTGAGCCAAAATAGGAAGAAAATTTTTTGTTCCAGTACAGCGGAAAAAGATCTTCGGAAAACAACGCAACAGCCATAGGGCCAGAACCTAAAACAGTAAGTAAAAGGTCATACGATAACGCTCCTGATGCGGCCTGCTCACTTTCGCACCAAATACACGCATCGGCGTCACAAATATGCTTTGCCGCAAATGCTTCAAAATCGTTATGCCCCAATTGCAAATTAGAACTGTTTTTTCCCTGTTTGTTTTTTTCCGACAGACCCGACATGCAATTCTCCAATATGTAAAGTAGACTATTCGGCTACTCATACTCATACGGAAAATAGGGTTAAATGCAACACGTTGCGACACTTTCTAAAACGTTTCCCCACAAGTCTACGTCCCAAAGCACTCCCGCACCATCGACTCTCTTCACTCAACATGTCGATAACATTCTATTATCAGTACTTATAATAACAAAAACACCCTACAGAGAGTACTCTCTGCAGGGTGTTATGGTCAGTACTTTTGCCTACCGATTATCCATAAGGACAATCACTGTCAGCAACAGGTCAAACATACGCTTTACTATGCGCCAGCACCTTCCATAAGAGCTGTCGCTAATGAAGCAATACGTTCTGGATCATCACTGGAGAGCAGCTCCTGTAATGACTCGAATGGCAACATAGTGCTGTCATAATCAACGGTAAGCGTTTGGGTAAAAATATTCAAATTAGTTTTCTTTATGGCAGAGCTACCACCTTTGGCGGCATTTTGTAATTCCGGTAACTTAGGATGATTACGGATGGCTAAGTTCACCTTAACTTTCAGTCTGCCCGGAGTATGTTGCTTTACTGTAAGGTATTCTTTTAATTCTGCTAAAACACGTAAATCCATTATATAATGTCTCCCGAGACACTCTCATACCAAATGCAGTCTGATTTATTACAAATGATATTTTTTTCTATAAAAAATGCAGTGGTTCAGTACCACTTCACCACATTATTTGCAAACAATAGCAAGGGCGTTCAACTATGTTAAATTACAACAAATCAATGATATGGAATATGACCCGCAATTGTAATTTTCAATGTTCATACTGTTACTTCCCCCATCAAAATACGAAAATTGAAAACCCGATCTCTACATCCACTTTATTGAACTTCCTTTCTACAAATAATGACAAATGGTTAGTAGGAATGACTGGTGGTGAGCCATTCATCTATCCAAATTTTGTTTCATTATGTGAAGCTATTACCCAAAAACATTACATAGGTGTGGACACAAACTTAAGTCTTTCAAAGCAAATTAAAGAATTTGCAAAAAGGATTTCTCCTTCTCGCGTTAATGACATTTATGCCTCTTTGCATATTGAAGAGCGAGAAAAACGTAATGCAGTCACTCAGTTTATTGAGAATTATCATACTCTTGCTAATGCCGGCTTCACTATCAAAGTAAACTACGTGCTCCATCCTCTGATGGAAGATAGATACCAGAATGACATAGATTTCTTTAAAAAGAACGGTGTACCAATTACACCAAGACCCTTCAAAGGCATGTTTGAAGGGAAAAAGTATCCACAGAATTACTCAGAAGAAAGTAAACATATTTTTGCGTTGCACCCCGAAGCAGGAATAAAAATGGTTTTCAACTTCCGCGGGGTAGATTGTGACGGCGGACATTCATTTATTCGTATGGAGCCAGACGGAACGATTTTCCGCTGCCCAGGAGATCGTACCGTACTTGGAAACATTCACGATTCAGTCTCTCTTTATGAAAGCGCAACTCCTTGCAATGTAAACAGATGTCCTTGTCAGGGCGTACACTACGTAAAGCTCAACCCAGCTGAGAACTGGTTTATTGAAGGAATGCGCTCTTTCATTACCGGCGCAGAAAAAAGCGCAGCCAACGCATTTCGTCAAACATTACTTTACGACAGTGAACACTCCAGCGCGTTAAACAACATTGGTGTCTTTGCTTTTAGTAATAATGACATCCCCCACGCCAAACGTCTTTTTAAGCACGCTGCCAGAATTCATCCGAACATTGCACTCTACCGGAAGAACCTTGCACTTACTGAGTCCGCTGACCCTGAGACCCAACAGCTAGGCGCATCCCCTCAACTTAGTGAAATAGTCCGTCCCAGTGCCTTTCTCGCAGAAAAAATTGATACAGAATAATGCCGGTCATCTTTATCCGAATAAAACAACTCACTGTATTACAAAAACAATAATACTATTTTTTCCCGTAATGATTCACAGACTTAAATACTTGCAACGTACTGTGAACGTCTTACCAAGGTGCAGAAATTACTCATGAGTTCTACATACAATATTCTCATGTATTCACATGATACTTACGGGCTGGGGCATATTCGCCGAACGATGGCAATTGCACGTAATCTAAGCGATCCTGATGTTAACATCCTCATTCTCACTGGATCTCCAATAGCCGGACGTTTTCCTATTCCTCTGGGAGTAGACTTTGTACGTATCCCCGGCATGATTAAACAAAGCAATACAGTGTATGTTCCCCATTCCATTAAGGTAAACCCTCAAAAAGCTCTTGAAATACGGCAAGAAATAATCACTGCCACTGCAAAGTCTTTTGATCCCGACCTATTTATCGTGGATAAAGTTCCTGTAGGATTAAAAGGTGAAGTGCTTCCTGTACTGCAATGGTTCAAGACATCCAGACCTGAAACCAAAGTAGTTCTCGGGCTGCGGGACATCCTAGATGATTCAGCCTCAACCCGTGCTGAATGGAATGACAAAAACTACTTCAATGTATTGGATTCGCTCTATTCAGAGATCTGGATTTATGGACAAGAAAATTTCTACAACCCGATTGTAGAATACGGTCTACCACCTTCCATCAGTAATAAGTGCGTTTTCACAGGGTATATCCCCCGCCAGACACCAGAACGCAAGATAACACTAAAGCAACTTCTCAATGGGAATGGAAACGGAAACGGTGACACAGACACGTGCAAGCTAATCGTTGTTACTGCTGGTGGCGGAGGCGATGGCTACCACATGCTGGATACGTATCTGTCGATGGTCGAAGAAAATCCTAACCTGCCATTTAAAACATATATGGTGTCAGGCCCGTTTGTGCCGCAGGATCTGCAAGACAGCCTTGCCCGCAGAGCTAAGAAAGCGGGGGTTATTTTTGCCACCTTCCATAAACGATTGGAAAAAATTATGGCTGCAGCAGACCTCGTTGTCAGTATGGGCGGTTACAATACAATCTGCGAAATTCTTTCACTAAAAAAACCTTCGTTGATCATTCCACGAGAAAGTCCACGACTTGAACAGCTCATCCGTGCACGGGTTCTTCAGTCTGCCCACCTTGCAGATTACATAAAATGGGACTGCCTGACGACGGATTCACTACGGGACAAAGTAATCTCCATGCTGGAAGACTCCTCCCAGTATAAACAGAGTATCAATGCATTCTCCATGACAGGTCTTGATGTTATTCGCTCCCGCCTCTCTGTTTTCAAAGGAGACTCTATCCATGCATAGTACACCAACTCTGGGCATGATTTTGAAAGGATACCCTAGAATCTCTGAGACATTTATTTCAAACGAAATAAAGCTATTGGAAGAACAAGGGTTTACCATTCATATTTTTTCTATGCGTAAACCCCGCGAAACCTTTTCTCATAAGTCGGTAAAGGCTATCCACGCCAAGGTTACATATCTTCCGGAATATCTTTCTTTAGGCTTTCCACGATTGCTGTGGAACACACTTCTTTGTGCGTTGTTCCACACCCCAACATTTTGGAAGACTTTCAAATTCTTCCTCTCACGTTTTCGCGGTACAGCCAAAGTACACACTTGGATAAAACATTTTATGCAGGCATGTGTTGTTGCAAATGCGATTCCTGAATATAACATTACACATTTGCACAGTCATTTTGCACACACACCAACATCCGTAGCCATGTATGCTGCACAACTTGCCAATATACCGTTCAGCTTCACAGCTCACGCTAAGGATATCTACACACAAAAACCGGAAAGACTCGCGCAAAAAATGCAACGGGCATTGTTTGTGGTAACCTGCACCAAATACAACCAACTCGCTCTTGAAACCATTGCCAGAACCTTCCCTGCTCCCAAAGCGACACCTCCCTATGCGCTAGCTCCGGTCAAAGACGGTTCTCCGGTACGAACGCCACAGCCAGGTTACTGCCCTATCCATACAGTGTACCACGGAATAGACCTTTCCCTTTTTTCAACACAGCAAAAAAGCCTGACCACAGAACCTCCTTATTCAATACTCACTGTTGCACGTCTTGTTGAAAAGAAAGGTCTCACTACAATATTTGAAAGCCTGCGCCTGCTTCTGTTGAAAAACATTCCTTTTACTTACACGCTCATTGGCGAAGGGCCTCTCCTCGATACACTCGAGAGTCTTGCGTACCAGTACGGCTTACGAGATTTTGTGACATTCACAGGCACGCTCCCTCATGAAGAAGTGCTCAGCCACTACCGAAAAGCAGATATGTTTTTATTAGGATGTACCACCGCTCATGATGGCGACCGAGACGGTATCCCTAACGTCCTCGCCGAGGCAATGGCTATGGGGGTTCCAGTTGTTGCCACTAAGGTTTCAGGTATTCCGGAACTCGTTGAGCACAAAAAATCCGGCATACTTGTGCAGTGCAATAAAGCAGAAGAGCTTGCAGATGCCACAATTGAAATTTTAACAAACGAAGCCTTACGCCAAACCATTATATCTGAAGCTGAACGCAAGGTGCATAAGGTCTTTAACAACAGACTCCTCATTACAAAACTTGGTGAAATTTACGAAGAAAACGGTGTTGCCAGAGAAGAAGCAGATACGATGTCGGAAATGGAGTGGTCGTCTTCATGAAGCTTGCGTTCTGTACCCCGTTCAAACCGCTGACACATCCCAGAATCTCAGGAGATGTGACCATTGCGGATGATCTTGCAACGTTTTTCCGTACACGCGGGCATGATGTATGGCTCGTTCCCCATGTGACTACCCGTTATATATGGAAGAGACCGCAAGACTGGGCACAGACATTCGCCACCATGCAACTTGTTCGAGAAACACTGCACAGCCATGAAAAACCGGATATCTGGTTTACCTATCACTCGTATTATAAGGCGCCGGATATTCTTGGTTCATTGGCAGTAAGGGCAGAGATACCCTACACTATTTTTGCCCCATCACATGCACTTAAACGGAAAAGAGTCTGGAAAACAAAACCGGGGTACTACTTAAATAAGCGAGCCCTGCAACATGCAGATCATTTATTTACAAACAAGCAACGAGATCTCGAAGGACTGGAACAACTTGTTCCATCCAGCCATATTTCGTTTGTTCCTCCGGGAATAAAAACTGACGATTTTTTGCGTGACGAACAAGCACGGCATAAAAAAAGAACAGCATGGAATGCTTCAGACAAAACTATTGTGCTCACAGTCGCAATGTTGCGTGAAGGGACGAAATCAGAAGGTGTCGAGTACGTCATAAAAGCATGCGAAAAGCTCGCCGTGCTGGATGACTCTATTTTCCTCGTCATTGCCGGAGACGGTACTATGCGTTCCAGCTTGGAGGAAAAAGCACAGCAGGCTCTTCCGGATAAACATTTATTTCTGGGAGCAGTTCCATCCACCGAACTGCCGGAGGTGTACTCCGCTAGCGACATTTTTGCTTTCCCCGGAATCAATGAAGGGCTGGGCATGGTCTATCTTGAAGCACAAAGCTGCGGACTGCCTGTCGTTGCATGGGATCATGATGGTGCCCCCCAAGTTGTAGCGGACGGAACAACTGGATTTATTACCCCTTCATTCGACATAGAAGCCTTTATTGCAGGTATTCAAAAACTTGCCGCCTCACCTGAACTACGCGCAACCATGGGAATCGCGGCAAGAGCTTATGTCACACAAGAGCATGACATCTATAAAAATTACAAACTGCTAGAAGAAAAATTACATTCTCTCATTTATTGATAAGCTGACGAGGCCACTCAGAGGGTACTATGCAACAAACACATATAGGACTGCTGCGCCATGCTCCCACAGGCTGGAATGCAGAAAAGCGGATACAAGGACAATTTGATATTCCGCTTCAAGAGGAAAGTTTTACCGTAATTAACTCATGGATTTCTTCCATAAAGAAACATCCATGGAACCGGATACTGACAAGCGATCTATCGCGGGCACATCTTACCGCACTTGCCTTAAACACATATTTGCATCTTCCCATAGAAATCGATTCGCGCTTACGTGAACAGGATTGGGGGGCATGGACAGGCAATTCTATACGCCAGTTACGTGAACAGTCCCCTGACGAAGTCACCAGACAAGAAGCCGCCGGATGGAACTTTACCCCGCCAAATGGTGAAAGCCGAACAGCAGTGTTGGAAAGAACCATGAAAGCGCTGCATGAAGCAATCTTTCGATGGCAAGGCGGTCATATCCTTGTGGTAACCCATCAGGGAAATATCACCACGATCGCCAACCACCTTATGCGAAAAAAGTATCTTCCAGAAGAAGGAAAAACTATCCGTAAGCATGCCCTGCATCACCTGATTGCGGAAACCCCGACACCAGATGAAATCCACTACTCCGTACTCGAACTTAATGAGGTATTGTAATGCGTGTTGTTCATTACTGTCAGCATGTGCTCGGCATGGGGCACTTCTTCCGCAGTCTCGAAATTGACCATGCACTCGCCGGACACGAGGTCACACTCATCACAGGTGGTACTCCTGTATCTGTTTCATATCCAAAACATGTTCAAGTCATTGAGCTTCCTTCTCTATCAATGGATGAAGATTTCGGCACATTTATCCGCACTGATGAGCAGGGGAAAAAACATCCCCTTACAGAGCAGGAACTTGAAGGTATCAAGGCACAACGCGCAACAATATTAACGGAAACATTACTTGCTCTTCAACCTGACATCTTTCTTGTAGAGCTCTTTCCGTTCGGTCGAAAACAGTTCAGTTTTGAACTCATGCCGGTACTTGAACTTGTGAAGGATAATGCCTTTCCCACAATGCAAACGATATGCAGCGTACGGGATATTCTTGTAGAAAAGGCTAATCAGCTCAAATTTGAAGAGCGGGTTCTTTCAATCTTGAATACATACTTTGATGCTATTCTTGTGCACACCGACCCTTCGGTCATTACACTCGGTGCAACTTTTCCACGCATCAACGAAATATCTATTCCTATTTACAACACAGGATATATTTCTCCCAAACCCCGAATCACCAATTCGCAAACAGTCCGGAACTCATTATCTATAGCTGATGGCACTCCTTTTATCCTTGGCAGTATCGGCAGCGGATCTGTCCATCCAGAACTTATGGAACATCTGGCCTCTGCTTCAATCCTGCTTCAAGAAACAACACCGCACTCTTTGCTCATTTCAACCGGCCCTTTTATGCAGCAACGATTTCAACAAAAAATTAGAAAACTCTGTGAACCGTATCCGCACATTACTGTCACCGACTTCATACCCAACTTCATAGATTACTTAAATGCTGCCGACCTCTCATTCAGCATGGCCGGCTACAACACCACAATGAACTTGCTGGCAGTAAACACGTTCGGACTCGTCTATCCTTTTGATCAAAACAGAGAACAACGAATGCGCTCTACAAGTCTGGAGCAGCTGGGTGCGCTTAAGGTTATAGAACAGAACGATATTACGCCGGACGCATTACAGCATATTCTTTCCCGCCATTTGAATCAGACACCTTCCCCAAACAACACCGTAGATTTAAACGGTGCAGTACAATCTGTTAAAATAATGGAGAAATTACTCTGACATTGTAAGCACAAAGATATGACAACTTCCGATTACAATGATTCGGCAGGTACAACAAAGGCAGGTACTCAATGGCAAAACAACGACCATATATTTCAGCCCTGTGGCACGCCGTCCCTTCCAACATCCATGCAAGACTCGAACAAAGCATTCAGCGCGGGATAGAAGATTTTCACACATCCCCTCAGCAAGCCAGTGCTGTTCCAAAAATCTTCTTTCGAGCCGACGACATTGCCATCCCTTCTTCACAATGCACGGCTATGCTGAAAATATTTGCTGAACACAATACTCCGCTTGCATTAGCTGCCGTTCCGGCATGGAGTACTCCTTCCCGCATAGAAAAACTTCTTTCTGTTGCCCCGAATTCTAATGACCTGTGGTGTTGGCATCAACATGGATGGTCTCATATCAGCCATACGCTTCAAGGAAAAAAATGTGAATTTGGGAGCAACCGTCCCACTGAAGAATGTGTTGAAGAGCTACAACAAGGCACTGCTACATTAACCTCACTGCTGGGCGATACCTTGCAGCCTGTCTTCACTCCCCCTTGGAATAGAATGGGAGAAGACAGCATAACAGCCGTAAAAGAATTAGGATTTAAAGCAATATCTCGTTCTGAATCCGCACCAAAACAAAACATACTGCCGGATATACCTGTTAATGTTGATTTGCATACGCGTTCAGAGCTGACGGCTGAGAGCGGATGGAATGCATTATTAGAAGAACTGCGCGCAGGCATAGCTTCCGGCAGGTGCGGCGTGATGCTCCACCATGAAAGAATGAATCCGGCAGCTGAACTATTTTTGCAACGACTACTGATAATCTTGCAAAGCTACCCCGTTCAACCTGTTCCCTTATATCCCTATATGCTATGATGACGATTACTCATGATTTTACTCATAGATAGAGAATCATGAGTCGCATGTCTCAACAAAGGTATTCCTTCCGCTTAAACACCTTCGATGAAGAGCGTTGACGGTTACCATCAAAGACATGCCCAGCAGGCAGTAGAAAACACTTTTTCTCATAACGCATGCAGAAAAGGATTTGTCATCAATCCATCACGTGTTTGTCCAAAACATGACAGGCACCAGTGCAACGCCGCAACCGCAGGGACAAAACTATGCCGGAACAAACATCACGCACTGGCTTTTTTACCCATGATGAACGTCATCGAATCGGCTTTCCTTGGAGTAAATCGTTTGATTTTGCAGTCCAAAATCTGCGTAATCGTTTCACCCGCTCGCTTATCACAATGAGCAGCCTTATCCTTGCGGTTGCCTTTCTTGCGTTTATTCTGGTCAATTTAAATATTGCCACAGGGCTTGTTCAGTTCGGCGGAACTGAATTCGCTTCCATCCTTTCAGAAATGGGATTTGATGTAGATACCGCTCTGGGCACAGTTACAACAGGCCCCAAGGAACGCTGGATAGTGCTTCTTTCCCTGCTTGTCTGCACTGTAGGCATTATCAACGCCCAACTCATGTCCGTTACAGAACGATTTCGTATCATCGGCATCTTCAAATGCCTCGGGGCGCTTGATTCCATAATTTTACGACTTTTTCTCATTGAAGCCGCAATCATCGGCGTTATCGGAGCCGCAATAGGTGCAGCTGCTGGTATTGCTTTTGCCTTTATTAACGGGCTGTTCAACTTTGGTGTTGCTGCGCTTATCCTTGTTTCGCTTTTTGATGTTTTCATTTCGTTTCTTCTCGCAACTGCCACAGGCTTTGCTCTAAGTATCATCGGCGTGTTGTATCCGGCTATTCTTGCCGCCCGTATGGAACCTGTAAAAGCACTCAATGCTCAGCACTAGGAAATCTCATGTCACGCACGCTCACACAGTCTAAACGTAACCGAATGCTTACAGCACTAGGGTATCTGCTACGCAAACCGCAGAAAGCACTAAAAGCTATCTACCGAGACAGATATGATGCGCTTTGGTGGCAACAATACGTGACCGAACACTACGAAATGAAACAAGGTCTACCGCAAGTAAATCTGTTGGATCTACTTCCTGATTTTGAAGAAACCATCACCCCCTACGCAATGCTGGAGGCCGCCGCAACCCCAATGGATATAGCCTTATTGAAAGGGCTTGCACGCTCCTATGAGCCTTGCGATTACTTGGAAGTGGGGCGCTGGCGCGGAGAATCCATTACGAATGTCGCTCCTCATACCGGCACATGTTACTCCCTGAGCCTTTCGCCGGATCAACAGATAGAAGCAGGCTTCAGCAATTCTATGATTAAACAGGACGGCTTCTTCATAGACCCGGAACAATATCCCAACATAACATGCATAAACTGCGACACGTTGGCATTTGACTTTTCAACGCTCAATCAAAAATTTGATCTCATATTTATCGATGGCGACCACCACGCCGCAGCAGTAACCAGTGATACCCGCAACCTGTTTCCGTTACTGAAAGATGAGCACTCCATGATCGTCTGGCACGACTATGCAAACTCACCGGAAAAGGTTCGCTGGGCCATCCTCGCCGGAATATTAGACGGTTTACCGCAGGAAGAGCACAAGCATCTGTATCACGTATCCAATACACTTTGCGCCCTCTATACGCGTAAACCTTTGTCAGCTGCGTATCAGGAGTTTGCCATGACTCCGGATAAATTCTTTGAAGTAACCATCCGCGCCCGCACGTTGGAGACTCCGGCAACGGGACACAGTCAGGGAGAGGCTCGATGGAAGAAAAACAGATAATTGTCCGAGTTGAAGGCGTTAAGAAAACCTTTAAGATGGGGAAACAGCACGTCCATGCTCTTCGCGGCGTTAATCTTGAAATATACACTGGCGAATACCTCTCCATTATGGGTTCATCCGGCAGTGGGAAAACCACACTGTTCAATATGATCGGCGGACTGGATAAACCTACAGAAGGAAAAGTGTTCATTGATGAGGTGGATATCTCGCAACTGGATGCGTATGAACTGGCGTGGCTGCGTAACCGTAAAATCGGCTACATTTTCCAGACATTCAACATTATCCCGACGTTGACGGCCCTTGAAAATGTTACACTTCCTATGACCTTTGCCGGCATGCACCATGAAGCTGCTACCGAAAAGGGATTGGAACTTCTCGACTTAGTAGGATTGGGAACCCGCCACCAGCACAAACCGTTAGAGCTTTCCGGCGGGCAGCAGCAGCGCGTTGCAATCGCCCGTGCTCTGGCAAACGATCCCGCAATCATTTTAGCAGACGAACCAACAGGGAACCTTGACCAACGAACCGGCGAGGAGGCCATTGAGTTATTACGCACCTTATGTCGAGAACGAGGCGTAACCATTATCACTGCTACTCATGACTACAAAATGCTTAACGTTTCCGACAGGGTAGTCTGGGTAAAAGACGGACGAGTTGAAAAAGTAGAAAAACGTGACGAATTGAGCATTTCTCTTGGAACTATCGGAGAGAAGGAGCGCTAATGAACTCCATCTTTGCCACAGTACTAAAAAAACATGGCTCATTGCTTTTTGCTTTGCTGGTCATCTTTTCTTGCCTGTTGCTTGCTACAACACTTCCTTCTTTTGCAAACCAAATTCAAGATACTGCTAATAAGTTCGGCAAAACCACTCATGCCCTCTCACTACTTCATGACCGTTACACTGGATCACAGGGGGCACGAGAAGCTGCGCGGTTTATCTACGAACATTTCAAAGCAGATTTTTCTGGAAATCCAAGTGTCCAAACCGGCATTCAATCTTATCTTCTACCTGTAACGCATTTTAAAATAGGTACGTTACGCAAAACAGATGTAACCCCTGACCAGCCTGTTGTTCTCCCGCCTTTGCGGTTGAATGCAGTTACGCCGCCCACCACGCCTGTAGAGGGCATCACCGGTCATATTATCTATGTAAAAACTGGTGACTTGGCAGAATTTAATGGCAAAGATGTGCAAGATGCCATTGTCATCATGAATCTTGATTCTGGAAAAAACTGGATCAATGCTGCCCAGCTCGGTGCTTCTGCACTGATCTACGTTGATGACGGGCATAATACTCCACCGACAAAAGCATTATTCAACGATAAATTTGAACTGACTCCTGTTAACTTCCCCCGCTTCTGGATATCACATGAAAAAGCTGTAGAACTTTTTGGTAACCTTGATGCCCTCTATGGACGCACGTTAGCAGAAAATGAGGCTATCACGGTTACAGTATCAGCAAACGTGCAATGGATTCAGGCAGAAGGCGAAAACATTTGGGCTTTCATTCCTGGAACCGGTGAAGATGCTGACAGCAAATTTATGCTTGTTGAAGCTTTTTATGATACTGGAGCGTTTGTACCTGAACACGCTCCAGGTGCCGATGAATCAACATCTGTTGCTACCTTGCTTTCCATTGCAGAACGCCTTGGTAACAATCCTCCGAAAAATTCTGTTTTACTACTGGCAACATCCGGACATTCTCAAAGTAATGCAGGCATGCGTTCTTTTGCTTCTGTTCTCACCCAGCCAGCCGGAACAGTAAAAAAACAGCTGGCTATTTTGGCAAGAAAAGCAGCTGACACGCGGGATACAATCGCGATTCTCCGCAATCCAGACCTGCTCTCCACTCCGCAATCACTTGCTGTTTATTCTCCCCGAGAATGTGAGCTGTTGCGTTTAGCACTTGATTCTGTATCAAAAACACAGGTTGATCTTTTTACCCGAGAAGTTACCCGTCTGCGCCTTGCTGCCACTGGAACAACAGAGGACAACACACGCATTAAAGAACTGGCAGCAAAACGTCTTGAATACAGAAACCTTGTTTGGCTCAGCTCAAAACAACAGGCACAAAAAGAAATTCCACCCAACGAACTGCAACTGCTTCGAAGCCTTGTGTCATTAGCACTTGCAGAACAACAGGAACGCTTTGCGGACTTAGTTCTTCGTTTGCGCAGTGCCGAAAGTAAACAGGACCTCAAAGAAGCCATTGGCGACCGAACTCTCCAAGCGGGATTCGGACTCTACTTATCCACTCACAGCACGGGAGTAGGCGGTTTTACACGTGGCTACCTTTATGAGCTAAAACCTACGATTAACCGCACATCATTTTTCGGCCCTCTTTCTGAAATGGTTACAGAAAGTGCCAAGATGCTGAAAAATTTTGATACACTCTGGCAAGACTCGCTTCATCCAACCCCGACAACACCATGGCAAAGCTATCTTCCTGATATTCCAAAATTTGGCAGTGAAGTTCTGGCAATTGCCGGATACCCCGTAATCAGTCTTGCATCACTACATGACTTCCGTCCGTTATGGGGAACCCCGTATGACGTACTTGAAGAAACAGACCAAGAATACGCTCTCAAGCAAAACGCTTTTGTAACCTCGCTGATCACGAGAATTGCGAATGACACACTGCCACAAATAGCTCGAGCCAGAGATGGCTTCGCAACTCTTGGCGGCAGTGTTAACTTACAGCGTCAAGGTGAACCATTCCCAGATAAACCGGCGGCAGGCACACTTGTACTGACGTACCAAGGGCCATCCCGTTTTTATTCAATGGTAAACACCGACGGAACCTTTGAACTGCCGGGGCTGGCAACCTCTCAGCAAACAATTCACAAGGCGGTAATTGAAGCTTACAGAATCAATCCGCAAACAGGACTTGCTGTATGGGCGGTGGACAAACCAAGTACAGGAAAAAGTAATTACCGCGTAAAAATGCGTCGCAATACCATAGGCACCCAGCTGACAATGTTTGACTGTGCGCAATCAACATTATTCAACCTGCTTGATGCCAGAACTCTTGCCTACCTATACCGCACAGAGATTATTGACTCACGCACAGAAACAAGCCCGCTGCGCTTCTGGTACTCAAGATTGGACACACGCAGCTCTACGCTTGGTACATTTTTCCTCGAACCTGATGTTCCCTTTAAGCTGACCCTTTCAGACACGGTTCTCGGGAAAAAGGTACTGCTTCTCAACAACTCACCAGCTGATCCTCTTGGAAAAGGGTATCTCATCAGCCAATGGCCGGTTATTCCTTTTACAGAATATCATGCAGCACGCGATATGTGGACACTACTGATTCCACGTATCAAAAACCTTGAAGAAAAAGGAATTAACAACGAACGAATCGCCAGCCTGTATCAACAAGCACAGGGACTGCTCAAACAGGCTGAAGAATATTACATGGCCAAAGACTGGGTGGGGCTTCTCAATATTTCGCGTGCTTCACTGGCAACAGCTTCGATGGTTTACAACGACATTGAAAGTACACAACGTGATGTCCTTTCTGGGGTTTTATTTTACATCGCCCTATTTGTACCTTTTGCCTATTGCTTAGAGCGTCTGCTCTTCGGATATGCTTCAATTTACAAACGCATACTGGCATTCCTCGGCTTGCTGACGGTTACAATATTCGTTGTGTACCTTGTTCATCCGGCATTCCAGCTTACATACAGCCCACTAATTGTTATTCTGGCATTTTTTATTATCGGGCTATCGTTCCTTGTGTCGCTTCTCATTTTCCTACGGTTTGAACGAGAGATTAAAAACTTTCAGGAACAGGCGCACAATATACGCGTTTCTGAAGCCAACAAAAGCGCTACGTTCACAGCAGCAATGGCTATCGGTGTCAGTAACTTAAAACGCAGACCGTTAAGGACTGCGCTTACCATTACCACACTGACCATTCTGACATTTACTATTATGAACTTTACCTCCACCAAAAGTATCCGCACAGCAGGATGGGTTGAGTTCAGTAAAACAGCTCCTTATTACGGATTACTCCTAAAAAATCCGAACTGGCGAGACATGCCGGTTGAAACATTACAGATAACAAATGACCTCTTCGGTGGAAAAGGTACTATCGCCCCGCGCGTCTGGTTTGAGATTCAGGACAAAACCCGTGCTCCATTCCTCCCTATGACATACAATGGTAAGTCATCTTCTGCACGCGCTCTTATCGGTCTTGCTCCATCTGAAGTGGATATGAGTACCATTACAACGCATCTTATTTCAGGCTCATGGTTCGATGACAGTGACCAGCATGCTATTATACTTCCTGAAGAGATTGCCACACAGTTGGGCATTACTCATATTGGCGCTATTGCACCACAAATTACGTTCTGGGGAATCCCTTATACCGTCCGCGGTATCATTAAAAACAAGGCATTGGCTTCAAGCAAAGACTTAGACGGTGAACCTGTTACCCCTATTATTTACCCGAATATTGCAGCATCTGATCTTAGTGATACCGAAGCTGAAGCCTTGAACCGAGGTGAGGATCTTTTGCAGTACGAAAGCCGCTATGAGCATATCAGCGGTGCGCGCACTGTAATTATTCCAGCACGAACTCTCCTCTCAGAAGGGGGATCATTAAAAGCGGTTGCCATTAAAACAGGCGAAAAGAAAATTGATGATGTTAACCATGGTCTATTAAATCTCGGCTACCGATTCGGCATGCTCATCTTCAGCGGAACAACTTCCGGAACATACCTGTACTACGCCTCAAACTTTATCAGTTACAGTGGACTGTCCACTATCATCATTCCAATCGGCATCGCTATTCTCATTGTGTTGAACACTATGATCGGCTCTGTATACGAACGCCGCAGTGAAATCGGAGTTTACACTTCTGTAGGTCTGGCTCCATCGCATGTTGCCTTCCTGTTTGTAGCGGAGTCATTGGCGTTTGCGATCATCAGTGCTGTTTTCGGCTACCTCATCGCCCAAACGGTATCGGGGTTCATGTCGGGAACAGAGCTTTGGGCTGGAATGACGGCTAACTATTCTTCCACAGCCGGTGTGATGGCTATGTTGCTTATCATCATCGTGGTTCTCATTTCCTCTATCTACCCGTCACGCGTAGCATCTGAGATAGCTATCCCTGACGTAACCAGAGCATGGAAACTGCCAAAGCCGGATGGTGACACCATGCGCATTGAACTGCCATTCCTTGTTAAAAATTCGGAACAGGCCTTTGCAGGCGGCTTCCTGCTTGAATACTACAGCGGACATGCGGACATATCACATGGTGATTTTTCAACTGAGGACATTGTATGCAACTTCCTTCCGCCACACGAACTGGTTAACCGGGGACTGATACAAAATAATGTTGAAAAAGAAACTGCCGGTGATGCCTGCCTTACCTTCGACTTTAAGACATGGCTCTCCCCGTTTGATTTTGGTGTCCGACAGAAAGTTCAGCTTATTTTATGTCCATCAGAAACCCATCACGGGTTCAAGGAAATCCACGTTATTCTCACCCGAGAGGCCGGTGAGATACGAGTATGGCAAAACCTGAACAAGCCTTTCCTGCATGGCCTGCGTAAACAGCTTCTGGTCTGGCGCTCAATAGATCAAAGTGCCCGTAAGTCCTATGAACGCGACTTCATAACAGCCCTTGCTGAAAAAGGAACTGAAATTCCCAAAACAGCTATGGAGGACAAAGGAGACAGCGCATGAACACGTTACGACTCCCTAACTTAGTTCTCGCCATCATTCTCGGTATGCTCATGTGCGCAGCAGGACCATTCAACACTGCGTGGCTTGGCGGCACTGCTCTTGGCGGTGGCCATTTCCCGCTTGCACCGTTCTTCATCTCCTTCTTTCTTTTCATTGCCATTGCAACAATTGCAATGACAACAAAGAAAGCTCCTTTAATAAACGGTACAGAACAACTCGTCATATGGCTTTTTATGGTTATCGGTGTAGGCATCGGTTACTCCGGTCTAGCAGAGACATTTTTCCTCAATATCACTGCCCCTGCCTACTATGAAAGTGGCGGCTATCGATGGATTAGCACACTGAAACCATACTTACCTCAATCATGGTATATGAATAATCCTGAAGTGGTAAAACCGCTGTATGAAGGTTTTATCGGCGGGCACAACATGAGCCTGTGGCAGGTTGTTCTTCAAGTTCCCTGGAGTGCATGGGTAGGTGTTCTTCTGCTTTGGGGACTGTTCATCATGATAGCCTATCTTACTATGCTCTGTCTGGTTAACCTGTTCGGCAGGCAGTGGGTTGAAAATGAACGAGTTAACTTTCCACTTTTACGAGTCCCTCAGTTCTTAAGCGAAGCACTTGATGCTGGAAAGATGAAAGAGTTTTTAACCAATCGATACCTCCTTTGGGGAATCGGTATTCCTGTGTTCATCCATCTAATTAATGGACTCAGCTATCATTATCCTTCAATCCCGCAACTCCCTACACTGGTGCTTGCCGGACAATATTTCCCGAAATACGGGTTATTCTCAGGCTTTAACAAGCTGCAACTCTATCTTGTTCCCGCATATATCGGATTCGCATTCCTTGCGACTCGTCAAATAGCATTCAGTTTTTGGGTGTTCTACATCCTTGGCGCATTGTTCATGGGTATTTTATACGTCATGGGCTTCAATATTCCCCAATCAGCAATGGGGATAAACTTCGGCCCTAACCTTGCCCGTCCTGCAGAAGCAACTGTCATCGGCGCAACATTTGTATTCTTCCTTTTTATTCTCTGGCTGGCACGCGGACATCTGGTCAACGTCTTCACAACAAGCTTACGTGACAGAACAGTACATCAGGGAGAAATTCTTCCCGCATCATGGTCTCTCTTCGGGGCTCTTGCCGGTATAGGATGCATGATGGTCTGGTGTTTCTGGTTCGGTATGTCTATCGGTGGTTCAGTGATAATTCCGATAGTCTTCTTTATGATCATGCTCGTCATTTCCCGCGTCATCACTCAGGGCGGATTACCACAATTTATGCTGACTGCTGCCCCTTCAGATGGCGTAACCGGTGTATTCGGCACACGCTTTCTCGGTGCAGCAGGCGTTGCCGTTACTGCGGTCATACAAAAAATGATGTTTCTGGACGTACAGGAATCTCTGATGCCGAATCTTGTGCACGGAAATAAAATATCTGAGAGTACAACCAGCAAGCGTCGCTTCTTTATCGCTCTCACCATCCTGCTTGCTGTATGCATCTGCACTGCATTCTGTTCTATGCTCATTCTCAGCTACAAAACAGGGCTACGTGACCTTCAGCTTGAAGTGGAAACGCAGTCCGTACTTTCCATATACGAAAATGCCGGCAGACTCATCGATGCACCGCTAAGCGCAAACCCGTGGATCAGCATGTTCGCCCTTTTCGGAGCACTCTTCATGACTGTCTTGGTATTTTGCTTCTACAAATTCCCATGGTGGCCGCTCCACCCTCTGGGGTTCATTGCCGCCTACAGCAAAAGTATGCGCATTCTGTGGGTATGTTTCTTCCTTGGCTGGCTTTGCAACTACCTTGTCCTGCACTACGGAGGCACTTCACTCTACCGAAGGATTCAAATGGTCTTTGTAGGACTGATTATAGGGGATATGCTTATGGGAGGCGTATGGGCTATTGTTAGCCTGTATTCAGGCATCGTGTATCCAGTATTTCCGGAACTCGGGGGCTAGACCATGTATCAGGATAAAGAATTACAAGAATATCGTGACCTGCTCCAGCCACCAACCGAATTTGAACAAGGGTTTGACTGGAAAACCATCATCGGTGCCATTTTTATCGGCTTTCTCATGATGCCGGGCAGTATGTACCTGCAGCTTGTCATTGGGCAAGGCATTGGTCCTGCTGCGCGCTGGGTAACCATCATTCTTTTCGCAGAAGTTGCAAAACGTTCATATACCGAACTGAAACAACAAGAAGTTTTCCTACTATTTTACATGGCAGGTGCGGCATTAGCTTCGCCGTTCTCCGGTCTATTATGGAACCAGTATCTAGTACAATCTGATGCCGCAAAAATGCTTGGTCTTACGGAATTTATCCCGACTTGGATAGCACCGCAGCCCGGCTCTGAGGCTTTGGCTGACAGAACTTTTTTCCATCAGGATTGGTTGATCCCTATCCTTCTTCTTGTAGGTGCACAGATTGTACAAAGGATAGACCACTTCGGGTTGGGATACGCCCTGTACAGACTTACGTCTGATGTTGAGAAGCTCCCGTTCCCTATGGCTCCCGTAGGGGCATTGGGAACAATGGCGCTTGCTGAATCTACCGAAGACAAAAAGTCCGGTTGGAAATGGAGAGTATTTTCTATCGGCGGCGTAATAGGTCTTGCTTTCGGCTTCTTCTATATTTTACTTCCTGCTCTTTCCGGTCTTCTTTTTGAAGAACCCATACGCCTTATCCCTATTCCCTGGATTGAACTGACACGGCACACAGAATCTATTCTTCCAGCAGTTGCCACAGGACTTCAGTTTGATTTAACGCTGGTCTTTGTGGGCATGGTGCTCCCGTTCTGGGCAGTTATCGGAGGCCTTATCGGTCTGTTAGTCACTATTGCAGCAAACCCGATTCTTTTTGATGCCGGCATCCTCCATCGCTGGAAGCCGGGCATGGAAACAGTTGAAACAGTTTTTGCCAACAACTTTGATTTCTATATGTCTTTCGGCATCGGGCTTGGGCTTGCCATTGCCATTATCGGTATCTGGCAGGTTATCCGGTCATTCCGTACTCAAAGCGGCGGGTTGGATTTTTCCAAACTCTTTAATCCGCCAGCAGGACGCGGTGATATCAACTTCTGGCTTTCTATCGGAATCTACTTTTTCTCAACCTTTGCCTATACACTTATCTGCCGCTGGTTAGTGCCTAGTTTTCCGTGGGTATTCTTCCTGATCTACGGTTTTATCTACACACCGATTGTTTCTTACATCAGCGCACGAATGGAAGGCATAGTAGGACAATTCGTGTCACTCCCGTTCGTCCGCGAAGCCAGTTTCATAGCTGGTGCCAAGTACTTCGGCTACAGCGGTATTGAAATATGGTATGCTCCGATTCCATTACACAACTACGGTGAAGCAACCGTTCAGTTCCGCGAAATTGAACTTACGGGAACAAACCTTCGCGGTATTATTAAAGCAGAGTTTGTTGTTTTCCCAATTGTTATTATCGCCTCGCTTCTCTTCTCCCAGTTCCTATGGAAGCTGGCACCTATTCCATCGGCCAGCTATCCTTACGCCCAAAAAATATGGCATCTTCAAGCTCTGAACTCACTTCTTCTCCAGTCTTCTACGCTTGAAGGAAACTCGCTCTTCTATCAAGCATTGAGTTTCTCCTATGTCACGTCCGGTATCGGGTTAGGGCTTATTATGTATGCATTCCTGTCAGTCTTCGGTCTTCCCGTCATGCTTATCTATGGTGTTGTCCGCGGACTGGGGCAGTCGACGCCACATGGGATTATTCTGGAAGTATTGGGTGCTCTGTTAGGGCGCTACTTCTTCCTTAAAAAATATGGCAAAGAATGGCGACACTATGCACCGGTACTGCTGGCTGGTTTTTCCTGTGGAATGGGGCTTACAGGCATGCTCGCCATGGGTTGCACACTTATTCTTAAATCTCTGAGTCAACTTGCCTACTGACGACTACACACAGCATCTATTAAAAAAAACATGACCGCTCTGGAAACAGCCGTTTCCGGAGCGGTTTTCATTGTTCTGCCTCATTGACAGAAGGCATTCTCAACTTACTATACAGTAGTATCAGCAGTACTGTACTTCACCTTCACAAACCGCGTTCAGCACATAGTGCTTCCTTCACAGAACGGCATTCATCCTGTAAATAGAAGTGCTGCAACAATGCCGGAAGAACGTTACGTATTCTTTCATCATTTCAATACATAACGTTAATAACGCACTTGCTTTCAATAAACATTGTTCATTCTAGTTATTTCAAGTTCATTTCTGTCACCACGGGTTATGCCTTGCTTTGTGCATAATCTCACTTGTGTAACACTATGAGCAGGAAATAAAAGCGTTGTCCTCACTCGTAGTCACGATACAGTACGGACTTCTGAATGTTCGGATATAAATACTCCTGAGGAGATAGCATGGAATTCAATCTGGAATTAGAAACCAAAAGACTTGAACGTAAACTGACACAAATTGCTGAAAAAGGTTTTCTGCCTCAAGCTCTTTTACAAATCGTAAGCAACACTGCAGTGTTACAGCTTGCAAGCCGCGCCAATGTTTCCGTACAACCATTACGCCCTCAGGTTACACCGGACATGCATCTTCAAGGCGCGCCACTTGTAAACCGTGCAGCGTTTACGTATGACCCTAAAGAAACAGCTATTCTCTTTGGAAAAATGCTTGCTATGTTGGATAAAGCAGAAGAACCGCTGGCATCTTCTGCCGCAAAAATCCGCGAAGCTATTGAAAAACAGGAGTTAAGCATTCAGGAAGCATGTGAAGCCTTCATTGCTGAAGATAACATGTTTTACGCTGACTGGGCTGCCCGTATCCCTGAATCACCGAGCCTTGTACGTTTTCTGGCTCAAGGCAGCCTTACCCCGTCACTTCAGGTACAATCTGAACAGTTAAAAGAGCATAGAAACGATGACGAGCCATGGGCATTCGGACACTGTCCTCACTGTGGTTCTCAGCCGCTTGTTGCTACTTTAAAAGAAAAAGAGGGCCTCAAATTTCTTACCTGTTCATTCTGCCGTCTCGAGTACCGAGCAAAACGTCTTCAATGTGCTTTCTGTGGAGAAGAGCACCATGAAAAACTGGAGTACTTCAAGGCTGACGGCGAACCGGGGTACGAAGTTCATGTTTGTAAGACATGCTCTTGCTACATGAAAGTCAGCGATTTCCGCGAATTTGACCGGGTGAGCATACCTGTCCTCGATGATCTTGAATCTCTTACTCTCGACATTCTCGCACGTAAGCAAGGATACGCTCGCCCTACACTCTCAGCATGGGGGTTCTAATGCCAAAAAATGAAACTCGTTGTAACTGTGAGCCAAGACCTATTACGGTAACACAGTATAAAGACGGCCAATGGGCTGTTCATCCAGATGTTGTAAGCATTGAAGTGCCTATTAAACTGAACTTTAACGGTGAATCGCATATGCTTTGGGCATGGCCGGAACACCTTGAAGATCTGGTTGCTGGACATGCTTTGCTCGACCTTGGCGGTGGCAGCGTAAAAACAACGGTAGAAAAAATCAGCGATGATGAATTTACAGTGACTACTGGTGACGAGATCGAAAACGATCTTGAACCGGGAAAGCTGCATGGTTCTGAAATGCTGAGCGCAATGGCGAAATTTATCGATGAAGAAGGCCAGTGGCATGGAACAGGATGTTTCCATCGTGCTGGTGTTTACGATGCTCAAACGCATACTATGCTTCACCGTACTGAAGATATCGGGCGACACAACTGTGTAGACAGACTCGCAGGCTGGGCAAGCCGAACCGGCACACCGCTTTCCGGTCTGGTGCTTATGGTTTCTGCCCGCGTGACAGCCAGTCTTTGTGCAAAAGCCATTCGTGCCGGATACAAGTTTATTATCAGCCGTTCAGCTGTAACGAGTGCTTCTATTGCAATGGCAGAAGAACACGGCGTTACACTTGTCGGCTTTGCTCGAGATCAGGAAAAACGCTTTACCGTTTTCCACGACTTACAGGCACCGAGGGTTCTTACCTAATGCATAACAACGGTTCTGATATTCTCACCGGAATCGTTCTTGCTGGCGGTTTAAGTTCCCGCATGGGACATGATAAGACCCGAATCCATGTGCACGGCGATTCCGAGCCAGATCTGCTTGTTTACACATGCAAACTGCTTGAAACTGTCTGCCCTGAAGTCTGGATTTCCAGCAGGGATGTGAAGCCGCATGCAGACGGGTACTTGTGGGTAAAAGATGAAATTGAAGGCAAAGGGCCTATAGGAGGTGTAATGACCTCCTTGCGCGCAGCGCAGGGCCCTGTGCTTGTCCTTTCCTGTGACCTGCCCTTTATGAATGCAAGCATGTTAGAAAAGCTCATTGCATTCTGGAAGCAGAAGCCCGAAGGTACGTTGCATACAACGTATATACAGGAAGAGACCGGTTTTATTGAAGCTCTTGTTTCTATTTATGAATTCAAAGCGCTGCCCCTTTTTGAACAGGCTGTTGATGACGGGATGTACAAGCTGAGCCGCGTTGTTCCTAAAGAGCAACAACACTGTCTGCCGTATGTCCAGCAAGATTCACTGCCGTTCTTTAACGTCAACTATCCCGCAGACCTCGAAATGGCCCGCCGGATCATAGCTGCGATATGACACATACAACAATAAGTGCTCACACAAATCCTTCCGTGGCTCTTACAGACAACCACGGACGGACAGTCAATTATCTGCGAGTTTCCATTACAGACCGTTGCAACTTACGCTGCATGTATTGCTGGTCTGCTGACGGGATGAAATTTATCCCTCACGACAACATTATTACATATGAAGAGATTGCAAGACTTGTCGATCTCTCCGTTGACATGGGTGTAAGTAAAGTCCGCCTCACAGGAGGGGAGCCCTTTGCCCGACGTAATTTCCTCGATTTAGTAGATATGCTGCTCAAAAGGCATCCGGATCTTGATTTACGCCTCACAACAAATGCTACTCTCATGAATGGCAAAGCACAGGCACTTGCAGATCTCGGCGTCCGCCACATCAACATATCTCTGGACACCTTTGACCGCAAAAAATTCCAAAGCATTACAGGTCGCGACATGCTCCGCAACGTGACCCGTTCTATTGATGAATGCCTTGCTCATGGATTAAAAGTTAAAATTAACACTGTCGCTCTGAAAGGAGTGAACGATGACGAACTTCCCGTCTTCGTAAACTTTGCCAAACATAATCCGGTAGATGTGCGATTTATCGAATTTATGCCTATGGGAAGTTGCAGTGCATGGAATGAAAGCAATTTCTGGGCTGCTGCCGACATTTTACGTCAGGCTGAAAAATATGCTGTTCTCACAAAACTTGAAAAAGGAGAACGCCGCTCCGGCCCTGCAAAGCTCTTTGGCATTAAAGGTGGAAAAGGTAGACTCGGATTTATCACTCCAATGTCCAACCACTTCTGTTCCACCTGCAACCGGCTTCGCATTACAGCGAACGGTATGCTTCGTACGTGCCTGTTCTCCGACAGTGAAATAGATTTACGCACAATGCTTCGTAACCCGTCTATAACCGATGCAGATATTGCAAATGTTATGCGTGAAGCAAACGTAAACAAACCTCTTGGCGTTGAACTGTTGCAGGCTAAAAAACAAAATGAGGTAGCCCTCAAGCGCATGAATGCCATCGGCGGTTAGGTGATGACTGCATCAAACAAACAGAAAAAGCGACCCCCAAAAGGGTCGCTTTTTTTAATGACGTCATTCTCAGCTAGTACGGAAGTACTCTGGCTCGTCCGTTAGGTGAAGTCACCACTCGGACTCGCTGACCGACACTGTAGTTCGAACCTTCAGCGGCCTGTACGATAGATACAGAGCGTCCGGAATCCAATCTTACAGTAATCTGTACTCCGTTTGTTTTCTGGAATTCATCTTCTGCATATGCACCGGCAGCAGCACCAAGAATTGCACCGCCGACTGCACCAACAACTGCTCCGGAACCACCGCCAATTTGACTACCGAGTACACCACCGGCGACACCGCCGCCGACCAGACCAACGCCTGTATTGTCATCTTTAATAGTCACCGCATTCATGCGGGTGATTGTTCCGTAGCTGATGCTATCAGCCTGCATTGCTTGATCGCCGGAGTACACATTAGGATTATATCTATTTGTACAACCGACAAGCGCTACTAACGCAAGCAACAGCAGAACAAGCTGATACCGTTTTATTGTTGACCGGGTCATGTCTCACCTCCTGATAGTTAGGTACCTTGTAAAAAAATACAAAAAAGTCACCTGTCCGGACACGATTTTTTTGCCCGCAGCCCCGTTTCATGCGGAGTTACAGCCAATCTCGTGTTCTAACTATCAAAGATTATGAAACATCTCTTACAGATCTATATCCTGTATTTTATCTACAAATGCAGCAAATCTGGTTACACCCATAATTTCAAAAACATTCCGGAAGTTTTCAGACAGTCCGGAAATAACTACTTTGCCGCCATCGTTATAGAAGGTTCGGATAGAATCTGTAAGCAAGGCAATAGCGGCACCGTTAATGGATGTATTTTCAGCAAAATCCAAAACAATACGCTGTGCTTTCCCTGCCCCTTTGAAGGCATGCTTTATTTCAGCCTCATCCGCAGTGCCTAATGTACCCCGCACTGTGATGACCATTGTGTCACTTGTAAACCGTGTGGACAGAGTTACAAATTTTTCTGTGTTAAGTTTAATACGCTCTTCCACACGTTCAAGCGCTTTTTCTAAAATTTCAAGACGAAGCGGTTTATTGATAAAGTCAGTAGCATCAAGGTTAAGCGCTTGGATAGCAACATCCATATCGCCATGTCCTGTAATAACTACCACTTCAACATTAGGTTCTTCTTCTTTAAGACGACCGAGTACTTCAATGCCATCCATGCCCGGCATTTTAATATCGGTTAACACCAGTGGCGGACGATGCTCTGCAAAAACTTCAAGCCCGCGTTCACCGGAGTCAGCCAAAAGGACTTCATGTCCCAGCGTACTTAATAACAATTCAAACATTGTTAGTGTAGGCTGCTCGTCATCAATAACTAAAATCTTCATACAAATTACCTTTCCCTAATTGGCTGCTAGAGCCACCTCTTGACGCGGGAAACGAACGGTAAAGCATGTACCGTCTCCTACTGCGCTTTGAATACTGAGTTCTCCTCCATACTCACGCACAATGCCGTAGGATATTGCAAGGCCTAGTCCCATTCCTTGCCCTGTGGCTTTTGTTGTAAAGAACGGTTCAAATACCTTCTCTGCCACATGGTCTGGAATACCTGTTCCATTATCTTCTACCGAAACAGATACTCCTTCGTCGTCATATTCTGTGCGAATCAGGATGCGGCCTCTCACCTCCGATCCCTTTTCATTTCTCTCTACAATAGCGTCACGTGCATTAATCACCAGATTAAGCAGTACCTGCTGCAACTTGTTGTGCTGTGCAGTGATATACGGCAATGCCGGATCAAGCTCCGTAACGATGTGGACATCTTCAATAAGGAATTGCCTGCTGAGTAACGACACAACAGACCCTACCGGTTCATTCAGATTAACGTCTTCAAGCAACAAATCTGCCTTACGTCCGAACGACCTGAGTGTATTGATAATATCCGAAGCCCTGTCCACTTGGGTGCTGATTTCTGTAACCACCTGAGCATACTGTTCCTGAGGAATTTCAATTCCCTGTTCATGCACCATGGTCAGAAAATCACTGCCCATCCGGATAGCATTTAACGGCTGATTCAGCTCGTGTGCAACACCGGTGGACATCTCACCAAGAGACTTCATTTTTGATGCCTGAATAAGCTGGGCATCTTTTTCTACAAGATCGGTAACATCAGTTGTAGCAACAATGATTGCCGGACGGGTGCGATAGCTAATGAGGCACGCTGTCACGTTCACATACATAGGAATATTTCCTTTGCGTAAATGGACAATACGCGCAGATTTCATAGCCTCTGCACACAGCACGTCGTTATTAAAGTACTCAAAACATTCCTTGGCATGTTCTTCGCCAAGTACGGAATAGCGCATGCCTACAAGTTCATCACGCGTGTACCCGTAAACCTCTTCTGTTCGCGGGTTGGCATCCACAAGCTTTTGTGTATGCACATCCACAACAAAAATAGGGTCAGGCCCGCTGCGGAACAAAGAACGATATGTACTTTCAGATTCCTGCAATCTACGACGATACAAGCGGATAGACCACACCATATTGCGGAAGGAAGTGGTCAGCTGCTGTACTTCATCACCGTCACTCGGTTCATGATAGAACGCACATTTCTTACACCGATGAGGTCTTGCTCCCTTATTGGTTCCCCGCTGTTCATCAAAATGCCAGCAAGGCAAATCCGTATCGTGGAAGGCAGGACACTCTATATGTTCCTCTGTATCTACAAGATCAGAGGAACTGAAATTACCCCGTGACAAATCATCAGATATCTTTGTCAGCGTCATAACCGGATCTGCAATATACTTTGCAAGCCTATGGCTGACCCAGAACGTGATAATGATAACTGCGGAGATAAAGCCCAAGAACATGGCGCGCAATTTTCCGACGAGGTTATCAATGTGCGCTTTCGATAACCCCACATGAACCGTACCTATCTGGTAAATACCCTCTTTGATGGGTACTGCAATATCATACGCTTCATGCTCTCCAAGTGGCACCACTTCCACACTCTTCTCTACCTTTTCGGTAACGGAGTTAACTCCCTTTAACCTTTCAGGAAAAGGGGTAGTAAACGTGTGGCTGAGTATTTTTCCATCTTTTCCTGTAACGTATATATACGCCACAAGATTACGACGCTCGTTCAACTGTTTTTCGTCGAAGAGCACATTCAACAAATGATCTGTATCATTCTCTAAAATATATTCTGTCCCGCGCGTTGCAACACTGTGCGCAATGGCAGTGCCCCGCATTTCAAGTTCCTGAGTCAAACCGGAAATAAGAATCCAACGGGCAAGTAACGCAATTGTCCCGCTGATGAGCAGAATAACTATCAGGATAGAAAAGAAAAATTTATTCTTCAGACTGAGCTGCGCAAATTTAGAGCGAATCATTGCTTAACAGGCTCCTCAATTTTGACCAAAGCACTACGCTTTAACTGTAGGTCAGTATCGTCAATCAATTTAAATTCGCCATCGTCCAACACGGTATAATACACCATATCCAGCCCTTGATGATCCTTGGAAGTAAACGCAATCGAAGCATCTCCTCCAAGCGGGAACACATCCATAGACTCAAGTGCATCCATAAAACTCTCTCTAGTTAAATTACGGCCGGCTCTGCGCAGACCTTCAACTAGAATGCGGGCATTTAAATACCCTTCAAGCCCAACCGCATTGGGAACATCTTCCGGATAATACTCACGAAGGTGACGCACATAATCTTCGGCAATCCCCATCAGCTCGTGCACTCTGGGAGCAGCTGGAGGGGGTACTACCTGTGATACAAAGACATCTCCCTTTATGTTGTCCGGCAAACGTCTGGCAAGCTCTTCCGCACCAACAAAAGATAAATTAAAAAAAGCTGCATCAAGCCCGAGGGCGTCAGCTTGTTTAATAAACTCAGCACATGGCTCGTACGTACCGACAAGGACAACGGCATCCGGCTGTGCACCGACAACTCGCTGCAACGCTTCATCGATATCGACTCCGCCCCGAACATATGAGCCTCGCGCAACGGGCGCAAGTCCTACTTCACGCAAAGCAAGCTCTGTTCCCATAAGTCCGTCAAATCCATACGCATCGTATTGGTAAAAAACTGCAATTCTTTTATATTTCAGATTGGAAACCAGTAAATTTACCGCTGCTTTGGTTTCCTGATAGTAGGATGCCCGAATATTAAACACATACCGATTGAAAGGCTCACGCAGAGCATTTGCTCCGGTAAAAGCTCCGACTAATGGAATTTGGGCATCCTCGATGAGAGGTAAGACACGGACTGTAGTAGGAGTTCCCACAAATCCGAACAATGCGAAAATATTACCACTGCTGACCAGCTGGTGGGTGTTCGCAAGACATCTGGTAGGATCGTACCCGTCGTCAATAGCTTCCAGTGCTATCAGTCGTCCATGTACGCCACCAAGCGCGTTTACATTTCGTAAATAACTTAACGCACCACGCAAGGTTTGAACTCCAAGGTAGCTTGCATGCCCCTCCAAAGCGAGCGAGGAGCCAAGAGTGATCTCTGTGGAAGAAACACCGGGCACCACCTCCTGCTGTGCCGCACTTCTCTCTTCCGGTTCACATCCTAACAGTACAAAACAAAGCACTGCCCAAGCCACAAACTTGAATGCTTCACGCATACACTCTCCCTGAAAAAGCAGAAAAAAACAGTGGGTACTCTTCTTAAAAGATGTATACTCTCAGGTAGTTATTCGCAAGTTCTTTGTAAGTAAATGCTGTGTCTTACATACATCCTAGGCTGATATATACAGCATTTTGCGAATTTTATAACGCATTAATCTTTCCCCGCCTTGATTGTGCAACCAACTAAAAAGAATGTAGTTCTTGCGCTAGTGTCATTTTAGCAGTAATTAAGCTGTATGCAAGAAACAGCAGTTTTTGACATCTCAATGCTTGATTCTGAAGAAGCCGCATTAGAATACCTTCTTTCTTTTTGCTGGCCTTCTGGCGTTCGGTT
The DNA here is from genome assembly GCF_015482765.1 of Halodesulfovibrio sp. Taxonomy (GTDB): domain Bacteria; phylum Desulfobacterota; class Desulfovibrionia; order Desulfovibrionales; family Desulfovibrionaceae; genus Halodesulfovibrio. The sequence continues at coordinate 41,675 of NZ_JADMLB010000043.1, read as the reverse complement.
TTGTCCAAGATGCGGACAACATAAACTTTACACGCTTTCAGGGGGTCGTTACCGCTGTGCGACTTGCAAATATACCTTTCAGGACTTCAGCGGACGCTGGATAAATAACGGCAGCCTTTCTCCGTCTACATGGCTTCATCTGGCACATATGTTTTTGCAGGAATACACTGTGCACGAACTGGCACAAGAAGTTAATCTTTCCTACAACGCTGCCTATAAAGCCGTAACCACTATCCGCTTTGCTCTGCTTGCCCATGCAACAGATGCCCGCCAATTACTCGGCCCTGAAACCGGTCTCGGAAAATATATTAAAGGTAAAAAACTTACAGGTGCACCACCAGCACGTGCTAAAGGTGCAATCCCTGTCTTTGGTATTATGGAACGCAATGGCTGGGTCTTCATTGACCTTGTCAGTGGCATTGAAGCTGAAACCGTTTTCCATTTTAACCATAGCTTCCACCTTACTCTCTTCCGCGCAGGTAACATTATATATACGGGAAAATACCGTCAGTATGATGCCCTTATTTTGTGCGGAGATGACTCCCTTCCTTATGAGTACATACGTAAATATGACCATGACTTCCCAATAAAAGAAGGCTCCTTCTGGGAATTCGGGCACTCACGTTTGAAGCGTTTCAAAGGTATTACGCCGCAACGCTTCCCGCTCTACCTCAAGGAACTTGAATTTCGCTACAACAACAAAGGAGGGGATATGCTCTCCCTTCTGTTGTCACAGTTATGCGATCTGGTTCCGGACTTTGATCCTTTCAAGAAGTAAGCAGCTAATACAAAAACATACATGTTAGATAGTTATGCAAAAACTAGTGCCGAACTGTGCGCATATGTAGTGCGAAACCGTGCGTAATTAAAAACGCACACCCCATAACCCTTCGTAATATAAGGAAATGCACCCCTTACCGAGTGCAGTAGACCTTCTAAGTTCTTTTCTTTTGAAGATTGTCACCGTTAGCCGCAAAATACATCCATCATAACGATTACTCGTGTCTCCAACACTGTGATCATTTTTGGAAGGGATTTTTGTTATGGAACGTACAACTCGTTCTCAACACAATGAAGCGGCTTTGCTTCCTTTTTCAGGACTCGGAATAGCGTTGTCCGGCGTAACCGCCAGGGCTGCGTGTTGCCACCTTATTCCGGTCCGTTATGAAAAAGTTCTCTGTTCACGCCACATGCTGCCAGACCTTCTCCTTGTCTGTAATGGATACGGCTCGGGTTTCAGTCTGCAAATAGCATTGGGTCGTGAAATACGAGGCCGATAGCAACGCTTCATTACTAGGAGGAACAATGACAGTCTCCCGTAGGCAATTCCTCAAGCTTTCTGCAGGTGCTGCCACCGCAACTGCATTTGGCGGACTCGGTATTTCTTTAAAGCCGACCGTTGCGAAAGCTGAGCTTCAAAAGCTTAAATGGGCCAAGCAGACAACTTCTGTCTGCTGTTACTGTGCTGTAGGTTGTGGTCTTATTGTACACACAGCCAAGGACGGAGCAGGACGCGCAATTAACGTAGAAGGTGATCCAGATCACCCTATCAACGAAGGCTCCCTGTGTGCAAAAGGCGCTTCCATCTGGCAGCTGGCCGAAAACGCTAACCGCCCTCAAACTCCACTCTATCGTGCTCCCAACAGCACAGAGTGGAAGCCGGTCTCATGGGACTGGGCGCTCACCGAAATCGCTAAACGCGTAAAAAAAACCCGCGATAAATCTTTCCAGCTCAAAAATGAGAAAGGGGAACAGGTTAACCGCACAGAAGCAATTGCTTCCGCAGGCTCAGCAGCTATGGATAACGAAGAATGCTGGGCATATCAGTCATTACTTAGATCTCTCGGCCTGGTGTACATTGAGCATCAGGCGCGTATCTGACACAGCGCAACTGTAGCGGCTCTGGCAGAGTCGTTTGGACGCGGTGCGATGACGAACCACTGGATCGACCTCAAGAACAGTGACTGTGTATTAATCATGGGCAGTAACGCTGCCGAAAACCACCCTATCTCATTTAAATGGGTTATGAAGGCGAAAGACAAGGGCGCAACACTCATCCACGTTGACCCTCGTTTCACCCGTACTTCCACCAAATGTGATGTATACGCACCAATTCGCTCCGGTGCGGACATTCCGTTCCTTGGCGGTCTCGTTAAGTACATCCTCGATAACAACAAGCACTTCCACGATTATGTGGTCAATTACACCAACGCTTCTTTTGTAGTCGGAAAAGACTACGAATTTGATGACGGTGTATTCTCCGGCTTTGACCCGAAAACCAATTCCTACGATAAGTCCAAATGGGCTTTCGAAATGGATGAAAAAGGCGTTCCGGTTCGAGACGAAACGTTGAAGAATCCGCGTTGTGTTTTCAACCTGCTCAAAAAGCATTTCGCACGATACGATGTTGACACCGTATCAACAGTAACAGGCACTCCGAAAGAAGACATCCTTAAGGTATACGAAACATACGCAGCTTCCGGCGCTCCGGATAAATCTGCAACCATCATGTACGCGATGGGTTGGACACAGCATACAGTAGGTGTTCAGAACATTCGTACAATGGCAATCGTACAGCTTCTGCTTGGTAACATCGGTGTTGCCGGCGGCGGTGTAAACGCTCTGCGTGGTGAATCCAACGTACAGGGTTCCACTGACCACTGTCTTCTCGTTCATATTCTGCCAGGATATCTCGGCACACCGAAATCCAAATGGGCAGACCTTGCAGCATACAATAAAAACTGTACCCCGCAGTCCGCAGATCCTATGTCCGCTAACTGGTGGGGCAACAAGCCTAAGTATGTTTCCAGCTTCGTAAAGGCCATGTATCCGGAAGCATCCCCTGAGAAAGGGTATGAAATGCTGCCGAAACTTGATGCCCACAAGCCGATGACAGAATATTACTGGCTCTCCATGTTTGAAAAAATGCATAAGGGGCAGTTTGATGGCTTCTTTGCATGGGGACAGAACCCTGCCTGCGGCGGTGCAAACGCAAATAAAAACCGCGAAGCTATGGCCGAACTGGACTGGCTTGTTAACGTAAACATCTTCGATAACGAAACAGCTTCCTTCTGGCGCGGCCCGAATATGAATCCGAAGGACATCAAAACAGAAGTATTCTTCCTGCCGTGTGCGGTTTCCATCGAAAAAGAAGGCTCTGTTACCAACTCCGGCCGCTGGATGCAGTGGCGTTATCAGGGACCGAAGCCATATGGCGAAACACTTCCGGACGGTGACATCATCCTTAAACTCACCGACCGCATCCAGCAGCTCTACAGAACTGAGGGCGGTTCCTACCCTGATCCTATCGTAGGACTCGAACTCAGTGACTGGCAGAACAGCCATGGCCATTTCGATCCTCACGGAATCGCCAAACTCATCAATGGCTACTTCCTGAAAGATACTGAAGTGAAAGGGAAGCAGTTTAAAAAAGGTCAGCAAGTGCCTAGCTTCGCGTACCTTAAAGATGACGGTTCCACTTGTTCCGGTAACTGGCTCTACTGTGGTTCCTACACAGATAAAGGCAACATGGCTGCACGTCGTGATAAAAAACAGAACGACGCACAGGCTAATATCGGGCTGTACCCTAACTGGGCATGGTGTTGGCCTGTAAACCGCCGTATTCTCTACAACAGAGCATCTGTTGACTTGACCGGTAAGCCGTACGCACCGAAAAAAGCTGTTATCAAATGGACAGGTGATACCACAAAGTGGCAGGGCGACGTACCTGACGGTGGTTGGAAACCTGGTACAAAGCATGCGTTCATTATGCGCAAGCACGGTTTTGGACAGATCTACGGTCCGGGACGCGCTGAAGGACCGTTCCCTGAGCACTACGAACCAATTGAATGTCCAATTGCGAAGAACCCGTTCTCATCACGACTGCACAACCCGACAGCGTACCAGATTGAAGGTGAAGAAAAAGCAGTTGCCAACCCGCGCTTCCCATACGTCGGTACAACATACCGTGTAACCGAACATTGGCAGACAGGTCTTATGACCCGTTATCAGGGTTGGTTGATTGAAACAGAACCTCAGTTGTTCTGTGAAATCAGTGAAGAACTGGCAAAGAAAGAAAATATTGCCAACGGCGAGACTGTTCATGTTTCAAGCCTGCGCGGTAAGCTCGAATGTGTTGCCATCGTGACAAAACGCATCAAGCCATACAAAGTGCATGGTCAGGATGTCCACCTTGTGGGTCTTCCTTGGCACTACGGCTGGGTGACACCGAAACACGGTGGTGATTCTGCAAACCTCCTCACTCCTTCTGTGGGCGACCCGAACACCGGTATTCCGGAAACAAAGGCGTTCATGGTTAACGTGAGCAAGATAAAGGGAGCGTAAGCCATGGCTAAAAAATTCCTCGTCGACCTTACCCGCTGCACGGCATGCCGTGGCTGTCAGGTAGCGTGCAAGCAATGGAAAAAGCTTCCGGCTGAAGCAACCGTCAACTGGGGCTCACACCAGAACCCCAAAGATTTAAGCTTCAATACTCTACGGCTTGTTCGTTTTGAAGAAATTGTTAACGACGGCAAAGTAGACTGGCTGTTTTTCCCAGAGCAGTGCCGTCACTGCTACGAGCCTCCTTGTCTGGGGCAGGCGGAACTTGATGACGAACGAGCTGTCATTCAAGACGAAGCCACCGGAGCAGTCATTTTCACTGAATACACAAAAAATGTTGATGCTGAAGGCGTCCGCGAAGCATGTCCATATGATATCCCTCGCAAAGACCCTGTAACAGGTCAGCTTTCCAAGTGTGACATGTGCATTGACCGCATTCAGAACGGCATGAAGCCAGCCTGCGTTCTTTCCTGCCCGACAGGTGCTATGTCCTTCGGAGAAGAAGAAGAGATTGATGCACTCGCACAGGAACGTCTCGCTGCTGCTCAAAAAAGATACCCAGAAGCTGTTCTGGGAGATCCAGAAGACGTTCGCGTCGTCTACCTCTTCCAACAGGATCCGACAAAATACTTTGAGAAAGCGATTGCCTCTGCATCACCGACAATGATGAACCGTAAACAAATGTTTGCCCGCTTGCTCGGCACAACAAAGGCATAAATAACCTTAACTCCGCATATAGAGGCGCGTGGCATCTGCTGCGTGCCTCTTTTCTTTTTATTATACAACCTTCATGCCGCACATTGAACAACACTTGCTTTTTCATAATTCAAAAGCGAAACTGTTTTTTTACACTACAATTTGAGGTCCCCACTATGAAAGCTGTCAGTATTGTCGGATACAAAAAGTCAGGAAAAACTACCCTCACACGTAAACTTGCAGATGCTCTTGAAGCACGCGGAAAAAGCGTTACCATTGCAAAATTTACACACTCTGGACTTTCAACACCGGACACCGACACAGGTAACTTCGCAAAAGAAAACCGTACGGTAATCGGACTCAGTGAAAAGGAATGCGCTATCCACTGGGGAGAAAAAAAGATGCTGCCGGACGTGCTGCCGCTAGCACAAGCCGATTACTTACTGATCGAAGGTGGAAAAACACTCAGCTGGCTGCCCCGCGTTATTCTTCTTCGCGCTCCTGAAGAACAAGAAGCGCTGGACAGAGGGCTGGCTATTGCATCATTCGGTGATCTTGGTGCGGCCGAGCTTCCAAACTACACCGACGCCACTCTGGAAGAACTTGTAGACTGTATTGAAGAAAAAGGATTCATGCTCCCTGCACTGGACTGTGGTGCATGCGGTGAAGAAACATGCGAAGTTATAGCCCAGAAAATTGTAGCAGGAAAAGCCACTATGAAAGCATGCAAGTCGGTCAACAATGCTTCCATGTCGATTACAGTAAATGGCTCCCCTGTTGGCCTTAACCCCTTCGTTGAAAACATAATACGTGGTTCAATTGAAGGAATGCTTGGCTCGTTAAAGGGCTATGCTCCCGGCAGTAAAGTTGAAATCAAAATTTCTTAATAAAAAAACCGACCAGCAATAATCGCTGGTCGGTTTTTATTTGTAATACTACAAAAGACAGTCCACTCTGTAACCAAAGCACAAAAGCTGAAACAAAAAGTAAACAGCTTGGCACAGCCTGCCTTTCTGTCATAGTAGACCGGATGCTCAAACGGCTGCGCTAAAAATCACTCACAGCATCATCGCGGGTTGTGTACATGCCAAACAATTGATCATACCCTGAAATTTCAAACACTTCCTGTATATAATCACGGGCACAACATACCGCAACCTTACCCCCATTAGGCTGTAATTGCTGATATGCCATGACAAGCACGCGCAGTCCTGCACTATTAATGTAATCAAGCTCTTCAAAATCAAAAAGAATACGGGAACTTCCGCCGCCTATAAGCTCTTCAACTTTTGTTTCAAGCTCTTTGGTATGGGAACCGTCAAGGCGGTTACTCATGGCAAGAACCGTGCAATTAGGTAGTTCAATGGTTGTTAATGCCATATCTGGCTCCTTTCTAATGAGTTTCCGGATCTATTTTAGTACAAATCAAAACATAATTTTTGCCGTTATACCGATAGTACGTGAAAGAATCCATGAGCTTACGTACTAAATGAACCCCCATGCCCCCTACAGGCTTTTTCCTTTCCCCTATCGGCTTATCAAATTCCGGCTCTTGAATTTTAGAAATATCAAATGCAATACCGCTATCTATAATCTTGGCATAAAAAACACCTCGATCAATGCAAACGACAACATCAACCTCTGGTTCCTGTGTATCCTCGAATGCATAATCGAAAATATTACTTATCAATTCATCAAGTGCAAGCGTAATTTTGAATACAACGGATGGCGCAATAGATCTCTTTTCAGCCATATCGTCTATTGCTGAAACGAGTTTGATGAATTCATCTCTTGTATGAATCACCAATCTATAGCATATGCGTCCGTTATTCATCCTTGTCCTTACCTTGAATAAAGAAATCAAGATTGCAGATTGTTACATCTTCACAACCCTTATTCGCTTTTCTATCTTTTTTAAGAACAACCAATGTTACATCATCGGCGTTAGGAACATTCTTCTGCCATCTCTCTACAGCGGAAAGTACATAATCCCGTATCTCTTCTGCTGACTTTGAAGCATGTTCACGAATTAAATCACGGACGCGATCTTTACCATACAGTTCACCGTATCCGCTTTTTCTTGCTTCCCATATGCCGTCCGTTCCCAGAAGGATAATGGCTCCTTGCTGGGTAAGTTCCACCTCACTCTCTTCATATTCAAAACGTTCAATCACACCAAGAGGAAGCCCCTTACCCCGCAGTTCTGTAAATTCATCCTGTTCTGGCAAATACACAATAGCAGGATCGTGCCCAGCCCGTACCCACCGAACAATGTCATTATCTGCCATAATTTCCAGATAAAACAAGGTCATAAACTGCCCTGTCCCATGAACATCCTGTGCCAACAAGTTACTTACCTGAGACACACGATGTGAAGGCCTGATTCTGGCACACTCTGTATGTACTCGCAGTAAAGCTCTAGCCGTAGTCATAAGCAAAGCAGAGGCAACGCCATGCCCCGAAACATCACCGACAACAACTGATAGAACAGGATCCCCATCACAGGCTGTCATATAGTAATCGTAGTAGTCCCCACCTGTTTGGTCGCAGTACCTGATAGCACCGGAAATCTGCCAACCGGGGAATTTGGGACTGCGCGCCGGAAGCAGGTTTTCCTGAATTTCATGTGCTACGTCTAATGCCTGTTGTGTTTCAAGCAGGTGTTCGAGTTGAGGACCAATCCGGTTAAACGTTTCCACAAGGGTATCACGTTCATCACCGGTTTTAAAATCAACACGCGCACCAAAGTTACCTTGAGCCAGTTCCCTGAATGCATCCACCATCAAATTCATCGGCTTGGATATTGTCTGGCTGGCATAAACGGCAAAAAGGAATGTCAAAAAGATAATTACAACCACAGCTATTTCTACTACTCGCTGCTGCGCTGAGCTTGCCCAATACAAATAAGCAAGAATCTTATTCGTAAGCTGCATTACATCTTCTTCCGGAACAACAGTAATGAAATAACTACTATCTTTAAACGGCGCCCACGCCACGAGGCAGGATTTCCCACCCCACGGCATAAGTAGGGTTCCAGAAGTTCCGGAAGCAATAGCATTCATAAATTTTGCTTTTGATTCATTATCGCTAAACTTAATCCACTCCTGCTTCGAACCGCCCATAACCCATGTATATTTTTCGTCATTCTTATCACGTCTGAATGCGTGCGCGATAACACGCAGCCCTGCACTGCCGGTTCGTTTGTCATCGGCTTCTTCTGCAAGAATTAATCGGGCATGGTTTGACCATGCTGCCGCCATACTACCGCCGGAAAGCCCCTGTTCCATTAAGATATCCAACCCAACAACACCGAGAATATTCTGCTGCTTATCAAACAGCGGTTTGGACACGGTAAATAAAAGTCTGCCGGTTGAAATATCCCGCAACGGTGCACGCCATACGATTTGCTTTTCTTCTACAGCAAGCCGGTACCAAAGGCGCTCTCGAGGGTCATATCCTTTAGGAATCCCTCCATGAGCCGGGTAATATGCTAACAGTCCGGAATTAGTTGCAATATACAGGTTATAAATAAATGAGCCGTATGATTTTTTCAATTCCTGAAACAAAGGAAACAGGCGCACTAATTTTTCAGCTTCAAGCTTTGCAACCGCAGGTTGAGTGGAATTATCAGAAACATAAAAGGCAATATTACCAAGGGAAATATACTTGCTTATGGTACTGTCATATTTGATCATATACTCACGAGTCGGAGCATAGAGCGGATCAACCACAAGATCTTTCGGATAAGGAATTTTAGGATTGATTTGATCGGTGTATAGCAACTTTGTTTTTTCAACAGGAGCCATACTTAGAAAATGCTCAGCAATCAGAGAAACCACATCTACAATAACACTTCGCATTCGCTCGCTGTTTTCCAGACTCATAGCAGAATTAACAGCAACATTTTCTATAGATCTACTGGCTTGTTTCACTAAGTCATTACGGGTGCTTTCATACAGATACTCTTTAATATCCGTTTCCAGCTGCTGCACCGTAATTAATGTCCCGCAGATAGGCAGCACGCTGAATAACACAAGCGTGAGAAACAATTTCCACCTAAGGGATAATCTGTGAATAAACGTCAGTTTTCTAAGTGCCATTAGGCATTGTACCGTACCTTGCTTCTTAATATTGTTATATATGCCCGCACGATGTGACTTACATACATCAAAGGAAACCAAGCATGGCTAATGAACTGCCCCCGATCACCAAGCGTTCCATGTATTTTTGGGTACTACATAAAAATAAACCGCTACAACTAACAATGATTACGATCATTGTCATAACGGTTGGCATGCGACTGGTTCCTATTGAGATGCAGAAACGTATCGTTTCTGACGCAATCCAGCTAAAGAAAATTGACGCCCTCATCTACTATTGCATGATCTACATCTCGGCAGTCTTTCTTGCAGGTTCATTAAAATATGCCATTAATATTCTTCAGGCAAAAGTCGGCGAACGAACACTCTACAGAATCAGAACTCATCTCTACGATCACATTTTAACACTCCCCATGCCGTTCTTCCGCAGAACCTCCCCGGGGCTGGTTGTTTCCACACTGATGGCAGAGTTGCTCCCCATGGCAACTTTTGCAGGCATGGCGATATCTGCCCCACTGGTCAACATCCTTACGTTCCTCGCTTTTGCAGGATACATGCTTTATCTGGACCCTCTTCTGGCAGGGTTATCTATTGCAATTTATCCTGTCGAAATGATGATCATTCCTATCCTTCAGCGTAAATACAACAGTCTTAACAGGCAAAAGACAAATGGTTGGCGAAGGACTAGCAGCATTATTAGTGAATCCATGACCGGCATTCATGAAATCCAAGGAAACTGCGCTTTTTCTCTGGAAGAAAACAAGTTCAAAAAATCTGCACTCTGGCTCTACAACATTACGTACCGCCTGCTTATTGTTAAGTTCGGCATCAAGTTCACAAACAACCTCTTCCAATCCCTTGGCCCATTCTTTCTATTCCTTGTAGGTGGTTATCTCGCCATTCAGGGGAAATTTGAACTCGGCGCTTTGGTTGCTTTCCTTTCAGCCTATGAAAAACTGTATGACCCATGGAAAGAGCTCATGGAGTTTTACCAACTCTATCAGGACTGCGTGGTTCGCTACAAACAGGTCATGGATTACTTTGATATGGCAGCCGAATTCCCTTCCATTCCTGAAGGACGCGATGTGTATAAATTCGAAGGTGATATCAACATCAAGGATTTGTCCTTCACAATAGGAACTAACATCCGCTTACTGGATAACATTGATCTCAACATCAAACCGGGTGAGCATTTAGCGCTTGTTGGATTCTCAGGAAGCGGCAAGTCAACACTGGCCGGTGCTGTGGGACAGATGCTCCGTTACACTGGCGGCAGTGTACAGTTAGACGGACATGAAGTTGGACATATGAGTAAACAGGACATTGCGGAAAACGTAGGGATTGTTGCACAGCATCCGTTCATCTTTGACGGAACAATCTTCAACAACCTTATTTACAGCAGTGAAGCACTCATGCGGCAACGAGGAGATGATGACCCAGAACTTCCAGATCTGGACAGAGTCATTGAAGTTGCGCAACAGGTTGGTCTATTTGTTGACGTGCTCGGTTTTGGTCTGCGAACTACATTAAAAAAAGATACTTCACCAGAGTTGATAGAAAGCCTTATCAGAGCCCGTGAACAATTCCAGCAACTACACGGTGCTCAACTACATAATGATATTGAATTCTTTAATTCTGACAATTACCTGCATTATGCTCCAATAGCAGAAAACATCATCTTTGGTGCTTCAAAAGATGAAGATATCTCTCTGAAAAACCTTCATAAGGTTCCTCAATTTGTTTCTTTCTTAAAAGAGTTCAATTTACTGGCTGAACTTGAGCTTCTCGGCAGCATTATTGCGACCCGAACAATAGAACTCATCCATAACTCACCCGATGAACAAGAACTGCTCCAACGCAGCCCCGTGCCTTCGGATGAACTGCCTGTATACAATAAAATAGTTGAACAATTACAACGCGCGCAGACACCGGAAGAAGGACTTGTCAAACTTGATGAAGAAGGACGTGCCGCACTACTCTATCTGAGTTTGAACTTCACCCTGAGTCAGCACTCCATCGCTTCAATTCCTGAAAAGATCTACAGTTCCATCAGTGAAATCAGAAGCTCATTTAAAACTTACATGGATATCCATCTGCCGGGCACATTCAACACCTATTGCAGAGAAAGCTATGTTCACACTCTGACCATCATGGACAACATAGCTTACGGACACATCAAACTCGACAACGCAGGTGCAGAAGAACGCGTCCAGCAACATATGAATCAGCTTCTAATCCTTGAAGGCGTGCTGGAAACAATTCTTCAGATCGGCCTCGAGCACAACGTCGGTAATATGGGCGAAGACCTTTCTGGCGGGCAACGACAAAAAGTTGCTCTTGCCCGTGCCTTCCTCAAACAGCCGCCGATCTATATCTTCGATGAAGCAACATCAGCGCTGGATAATGCCTCACAGGCACGAATTCAGAACGTTATGGAAAAAATGTTAAAAGGCAAAGCCACCATCCTGTCTGTTGTCCATCGACTGGATACCCTGCCGGGTTATGACAAAGTGGCGGTACTTCGCAGCGGCAAGCTTGTTGAAAAAGGCACCTACGAGGATCTCATGGCTCGCAAAGGCGCTCTTTACGAACTTGTTCATGGCGGTTCATAACCCACAGCAAAATTATCGATTACTTTCAGGAGTACTTATGGATACCAAGCCTAAAGCACCATCATGTGAATATGACCAGAATCTTGATCTGTTACTAAAAACAGATATCTTTTCGAAGGTACCGCTCGAACGCCTGCGTTCATACGCCCTTCTTGTAAAACGTATGAATTATCAGGTTGGCGAACATGTCTTTAACCAAGGTGACTTTGACAACAAAGCGTACTTGCTTATTCAGGGCTCACTTTCCATCTCGCATAGCTATATGGAAAAGCACTCAACGCACGGCACTGTTTCCCAAGGAAAAGTATTCGGCACTCTTGCGCTTATTGCTGATACAGAACGTCTTTTTTCTGTGCAGGCAGTTGTACCGTCAACATGCTTGCTTCTCCCTCGTCCCAAAGCATTAAGCGAACTCGATAAAGATCCTGAAAATGCTAAAATTTTCCTTAAAATCATTACAGACCGCATAAGTCATTGGGAAAAGAACTGCCTTGTTGAAGCAGCAACCATTGAAAGCTGTCCTTGTAAATATGGGGTCAGCCTCATTTAGTATTGGAAAAACATGTCAGGTAGACAAAAGGACAGCGCCGCCCCCTTTTTAGCATTTTTGTCATAAGACACAGTAACAATTCATCATTACATAGGCAGCGCTATATTTTCTATAACTGACGCTGTTATTTTACCTTGCAAACAACATTGGTTGAGTATACAACCCAACTACGCTATCAATGATGGCTACAAATTTCTCTCTGCAGCACCTTCGGGTGCGCTCATTGCCACTCCAGTCTGTCATCGACTAGCCCGCGTTTGACAGACTGTACCGAGAGAACAGCGGTCTTCTCCTCTGTCTTTAAAATATATGCCTGCAACATATATGATATCTCTCGGTCGGCGAACCGACTTGCCCACACCATGTCGGTTCGCCAACCCTTTTTTCCTATTCTTCAGATCATAAAAAAATCCGCATGCAATGCATGCGGATTTTTTTCATTCAATGTCTTTCTATTGCGTTACCGGTTCACTAACGCGCCTTTATGAAGCAAGCTGCGAAGCATGTTTCCTATACGCATCCCAAGTACCTGCACTTTAGATAACGGCTTATGGTCAGCTGAAGAAAGCAACTCACCACCCCGCTCTGCGAGAATTATTCGTGCAGCCAACTCTGTGGCATTTCCGGTAAGCATAGTACACTGCGCAAAATGCTTTGCTGAGTCATCTTTCACATGTCTGGTCAACGTACGGCAGCAGGTAGATTTATGATTCCGCACAAACGCATCGTGCAAATCTTTACCACATTCGCGAGCATGAGCATTGCTTGTTGCAATGCGTCCCTTACCTGTGAACATCCCCACTGATGCAAGTCCACCAGCCAAAGCACCACACATACAACCAGCGGTTCCGACGCCCATGCAGAAAGTTGAACCGAGATTGATTGCCTCTTCTTCAGAAAGAGAACCATCAAACGCTTCGTTCAACGTAACCAGCACAGCTTCAGCACACATCAGCGCACGGGTACTAAAAAGATTCTCCGCACGAAGCTTCAGTTTTTCAACCATTGCTTCTGCTTCAGGAGAAAGCTCAGCATCAACAAGTGACGCTTCTGTGTACTTATTTAACTTCATCTACTGTGTATCCGGCTTCTTTCCATGCTTTAATGCCACCCGGGTGACGGTATACATTTGTGTAGCCAAGTTTACGTGCCCACATGGCACCATTATGAGAGCGGGTGCATTTTACAAAACCGCAGTAAAAAACAAGCATACGATCTTTATCTGCGCCAAGCATGGCTTCAAATTCGGCCTGAGTTTTTCCGCCAGTCTCTTTAGCATCCCAAGTCTTCATATCAGGAATCGGGAATAAAAATTGTTTTGCACCAGGAATATGATTTTTCTTGTAGGAAGCTTCGTAGGGCATTGTATCTACAACAAGTACGTCGCCTTTTGCTAAAGCGCTTTTCAATTCAGCAGTAGACATAACGTTGTAGTCACCGCGCTGAACTTCGTTAGCAAGCTTAATAGCTTTTCCTTCAAGTTCAACTTCTGACTCGCCAAGCCCCATAAAGCCGCTCAACATAAAAACACTTACCAGCAACATACAGCAAACAAAAAACTTACGCACAGCACACTCCGATTAATCTGAATTCAGCGACTACTAAATACGAGCAGTCTGCTTTCTTCGCAATGAAGAGAAAAATAAAAAGCAACAGGCAGCCAATAAGCCTACATCCCGTATGAATGCTTCACGCAATGCACTACCGTCATCATATCCGGAAGGAAGTTCATCTGCAGCAAAGCAACCGCAGTCAGCGATAACAAGTCCTTCATAGATGGCGTATCCTAGCACCACCATAAACGCGACAGTCATAGCTGTAATCATGGATAAGCTACCACGTACATTGAAAATAAGACCTACACCTGCGAAAACTTCAAGAGCAGGAAGGCCAAGCGCAACATGCGGGAGCAACCATAATGGAACTAGACCAAATTCTTCTATGATGAGTGCAAAACCGCGCACATCCCATAACTTTCCGGCACCAGCGTATACAAACACTGCACCAAGAAAAACACGCACAACCAGCACAATCGTTGTACGTTCGAAAATACGTGATGAAATATTATTGAGCACACTCATACTCCTATTTTTATCATCCTGATGTTTTTAATCAAATCGATAATACGCATTGTAATCACACGAACCCATAGAATCTATCTATGATAGCTGTTGAAAGAACAAATGTTCTGCGAACTAATTTTTTTGCAATTTAACCCGCTCAGCAGTATATAAGGGAAATGGCAGAAAAGAGACTACGAGAAGGCTATACAACAGGCTCATCTGCATCGGCTGCTGCCGGTGCGGCGCTTCGTTTATTATTGCTACAGAAAAAAGTTACATCGCTGGAAATAGCCCTTCCCCCGTTTTTACCGGAGAACGGCGCTACAGGTGCACCAAACGCACGGTTAACCGTTCCTGTTAACTCCGTAAAATTGGAAAAAGAGCATGCGGTCGGCACCGTAATAAAAGATGGCGGAGATGATCCTGATGCTACGAACGGGCTGCATATAGAGGCGCATGTCTATTTACTGCCGGACACAGATGATATCATCCTTGAGGGCGGCAAAGGGGTAGGACACGTCACACTGCCCGGATTACCCGTCCCTGCGGGAAACCCAGCTATTAACCCGGAACCCCAAGAACAAATTAAAGCTGCTGCGCGTGAAGCTTGCGCTGACGCTGGATATACAGGCGGTGTTCGAATCGTAATCGTCGTTCCCAAAGGAGAAGAACGGGCAAAAAATACCATGAATGCCCGTCTCGGCATTCTGGGAGGCATTTCAATTCTCGGAACCCGCGGAACAGTGAAACCGTTCAGTCATAGTTCATGGCAGGCAACAATTCTACAAGGGATGGATGTTTCTCTTGCTGCCGGAGCACAATGCATTGGTTTCTCAACAGGCAGACGCAGCGAACGCCTGTTAATGGAAAAACTTCCGGACTGGCTTGAACTTTCCTTTGTACAGGCAGCTGACTTTGTACAATTTTCTCTTGAATCGGCTGCCGATAAAGGGTTTTCCTGCGCTGCATGGTCATGCTTTTTTGGAAAACTCGTTAAATTAGCGCAGGGACATGCTTATACTCACGCAAAAACTGCACCCATTAACTTCGTTCTGCTCGCAAAATGGTGTAGCGAAGCCGGAGTGTCATCTTCCCTCCTTCATGAAATTGAAGGCGCTAATACAGCTCGACAAGTGCTGGACATACTGAAAGATGACCCCAACAAAAATAACGCGCTACGTTATGTGGCAACCATAGCTCGTGATGCAGCAGAAGCATGGGCAAAGCATCGCGTAAAAATTACAGTATATCTTTTTGATTTTGATGGTACTTTGCTTACTGTTGTTTAATCACACTCAATCGTTGCAACCGGAAACCTGCTGGAGAAATTTATGGCTATTCATGTAGTTGGTCTTGGGATTGATCCTGACACGCTTCCAGAAATTCATGAGCAAATTATTACAACTGCGGATGTACTGGTAGGCGGAAAACGCCAACTGGAAGCTTTTGCCGAACTTGAAACAGAAACTATTCCGATAACCGCACCGTTATCAGACGTGTTTACAGCAATGGCTGAACGCTACAATGCCCGCAAAGAAGTAGTTGTCATAGCAGACGGTGACCCGTTATTTTTTGGCATCGGTGACAGAATCATCAAAGAATTCGGTTCGGATAATGTTGTCATCCATCCCAACACAGCCACAGTACAAGCGATAGCTGCGCGTGCCAATGTTTCATGGCAGCACATGCGGATGGTTTCCCTCCATGGACGTAACGATTACACTCCCCTCTACTCAGCATTAATGCAATGTGATCATGTTGTTGTCCTTACTGATGATACAAATATTCCTGCTGTCATTGCCCAAAGGCTGCTGGACAGAGGAATCACATGGTTCCGCATTGGTATTTTTGAAGAAATGGGAACAGATAACGAGCAACTTTCCAAGTGTTCTCTTGAAGAAGCCAGTAATCGCAGTTTTTCCCGACTCAACGCTGTTCTGCTCGAACGTACTGGAAAGCCTGAACAGCAGCTACGCATCGGTATTCCGGATACACTCTTTGCAACAGAGCGAAAACTCATTACGAAACGCCCTGTCCGTTCTGCCTCTCTCGGTGCATTGGAACTTGAACCGCACCACGTCATGTGGGATATCGGCGCAGGTAGCGGTTCTGTCAGCATCGAAGCTGCCCATCTTCTTTCTCATGGAGCAGTCTACGCAGTAGAACGTAAAAGTGAACGGATAGATCTTATCCGCGAAAATCGCGCCCGCTTTGGAGCCATCAACATTGATGTACGACATGGAGATGCTCAAACGGTACTCAACGAATTACCGACACCTGATAGAATTTTCATAGGCGGCGGTCTTGGGTCTGACGCTTCTTTGCTTGCCCCTCTCTGTGAAGCATTACAGGAACACGGCGTGCTCGTTGTAAATTGCACCCTGCTCTCCAGTCTGGAGGCTGCCAAAAACCACTTCAAACATGTTGGCTGGGAATATGATGTAACCATGATTCAGGCATCCACCTCCCGCCCGTTAGCAGATGATATTCGTCTCGACAGCATGAACCCGATTTTTATAATCAGTGCTCGTAAACCTGTGCCTGAAAAAACACCTGATTAAAACAAAAACTATCCACTCGCTGTAACCATTTCCGCACAGAATAAAAACAGTGGAGTACGGGATAGACACGAAATAATTACACGGAAAGATTATGACAACTACTCGTCTTGAATGGAACACAGCTCCTGTCTGGTTTATCGGTGCCGGCCCGGGTGACCCTGAACTCATCACTGTAAAAGGTGCACGAATGATCGCAGAGGCAGACCTCGTCCTCTACGCTGGTTCACTGGTTCCAACAGTCATCATTGAGGGAGCAAAAAAGTCCGCCACAATTATGGACTCTGCCCCGATGAATCTTGAAGAAACACACGCAGCAGTGGTAAAAACTGTCCGCAACGGTGGAACAGTTGCCCGTGTTCATACCGGAGACCCGAGCCTATACGGTGCCATTCGGGAACAAATGCGCCTCTTGGACAAAGAAGATATCGGTTACGGTACTATCCCCGGTGTAACCGCAAGCTTTGCCGCAGCAGCGGCTTCTGCAACGTCGTTAACAGTTCCTGAAGAATCACAGTCTGTAATTATTACTCGTCTTGAGGGACGCACTCCTGTTCCGGAGACGGAAAAGCTGCGGGATATGGCGCGACATCGTTGTGCGATGGCTGTATACCTTTCTGCCGCGCATCCGGAGCGCCTTGTAGAAGAACTTCACGCGGGTGGCCTTGAGGACGACATCGTCGTTGTCATAGCTTACCGTGTGGGCTGGCCGGAACAAAAAATTATCCGCACAACTATCGGCAATCTTTGTGATACGGTTGCGGAACACAATCTTACCCGCCAGACCGTTTTTCTTGTTCTTCCGGGTGAGGACAACCAAGAACATTTTTCGAAACTATATGATGCAGGCTTTCTGCATGGATTCAGAAGCTAATAAACCAACGGGCAGGAATTCCTGCCCGTTTTTTTATTCCATTCCTTTTTCGGAAAAACGGTCAAGAATCACAATCCCCTTCGTGGTAAAGGAGCTCTATGAACACGAAGAAAGCACTCATTCGCGAGCAAATAGCACAATCGAAACGGTATATTGAGGAACACCTCGATGCAACAATCCCCCTCAATGCTCTGGCAAAAGCATGCGGGTATTCACCTTTGTACTTTCACTCTATATTTACGGGAATAGTTGGTGAAGGAGTGAAGGAATACCAGCGCCGTTTACGATTGCAGCGTGCCGCGACGCAACTGCTTTTTTCTGAAACACCGCTCATCGATATTGCTCTGGATGCAGGGTACGAATCGCAGGAAGGCTTTTCCCGCGCATTTAAAAAGCGGTTTTCCTTTTCACCACTCAAATTCAGAAAGTTACAGTCTGATTATAACTTTCTGTCAGGAGGGAATCTCATGGAGTCTTCCATAGATATAATCCAGCCTGAAGTGACAATAAAAGACTGCGATGCCATTACGGTTGCAACAGTCCGTCACACAGGGCCATACGCAGAATGTGAAGCTGCATTCAAAACACTTTGTGCCTGGGCGCGAGAAAATGGACTCTACGGAACATACAGACAAGTTATTGGTGTCTCACATGATGACCCAAGAACAGCACCTGCAGAAACTCTCCGTTATGATGCCTGTATGGAAATTCCAAACGACTTTGATGTAACGGGCGCTGCCAAAAAATACACAATTCAAGGCGGCCGATACGCATGCTGTATTCACAAAGGCTCATACCGGAATATTCCGCAAACGTTTGTGGCAATGCTTGGCAGCTGGTTTCCTGAATCTGGAGAGGAGCTGACAAACACACCGCCCCTTGAGGTATATTTGAACTGCCCTTCTGTTACCCCTGAGCACGATCTGCTTACAGAGTTACGGATTCCGCTAAAGTAACCGCTGACTGTTAAGCGCGATTGCCTCCGGAGGCTTAAGAACCCTTTTAAAAAAGGGCTTCTTAAGAATCTCCTAAAACTTTTATTCAGAATCGGTTCAACATGTAACAACTGCGACAGCGCCCCGATTCCTTCAATAGAAAAAAAGCTGCCTTACTGAGTAAGGCAGCTTTTTTTATTTACTTACATTAGGAAAGAGCGAGCTTAACAATCGTGAGTATAAAACTCTAATTCAGGAGCTTGTGGAATTTCACCAGCTTCTGCGAGACGTTTAAAGAACAAACGCAATCCTTTCTGTTCCTCGTCACCAAGATGGTACACAAGGCTTTGGAAATATTGTGTCAATCCTTCATTATCCATATAGCCTGCCTTTTCAGCAAGCTCGATTACTTCCTGAATATGCTCATATCCCCAATCCTTAGCATTGCGGAAAAGCTCTGCAGGATCTTGCGTAAAACATCCTGCTTCAACAGACTTGCGGGAAACAATCCAGACCCCGAAGATAAACGGCAAGCCCGTCCATTCCCGCCATGCTTCACCAAGATCAAGGCGATACGGATAACGATCATCACTTCTCAATCGAAGTGCCTCATCACCAATACATAACGCTGCCGTCGGCAGTTCATCGCGATCTATATAATCGGAAACAGAACCTGTCTTATATGAGACATCCATTTTAAGGCAATCGCGGAACAGCATCCGAAGCAATGCAGCAGAGGTATGAGACTGTGCCGTTGTCAGAATTTCTTCACCGGCAAGCTCTGATATTGGCTTTTTGCTGATAAGCAATACGCTCATCACGGGCCCAGCACTGCCGATCGCGATATCCGGCAATAAAAAGTACTTCTCAGGGTGTCTTGCATATTCAAATGATGAACACGAAGACACATCAAGTTCTCCGGCTTCCATCTGCTCATTTAACTCAGCGGGAGTTCCGTAAGCTAAATCAAAGTTCTCACCGAGCAATCCGGTTTCTAACGGATGGTAGATCGGGAGTACGTTCAGGTATCGGATACGACCGACACGTAATTTCTTAGCAGCTTTCTGCACGGGTTACGCTTCCTTATCTTCTACCAATGAATAATCCATTGTGCGCTGCTTTGGAGTAAATCCGGCAGCCTCAACAATAGAATGAATTTCTTCACGGGAAAGACGGAATGACGTACCTGCCGCCGCAACGACATTTTCCTCAATCATTAAGGAGCCAAAATCGTTCGCGCCGTAGGAAAGAGAAAGCTGTGCAATCTCAGGTCCCATGGTAACCCATGAAGCCTGAATGTTATCGATGTTATCTAAAACGATACGGGACATAGCAAGCACGCGGAGGTATCCGGCACTTGGTTCAGGGCGGCAAGTAATATTGGTATTACCCGGCTGGAATGTCCAAGGGATAAATGCAGTAAAACCGTTCGTTCTATCTTGCACTTCGCGTACTGCAAATAAATGCTCAATACGATCTTCCGGCTTTTCTTCATGACCGAACATCATTGTCGCAGTAGTATTAAGCCCCTGATAGTGAGCTTCTTCCATAACTGCCAGCCAACGAGTTGCACTGCATTTGTTTGGAGAAACACGCTTACGTACTTCATCCACCAAAATTTCTGCGCCGCCACCCGGAATAGAATCAAGTCCTGCTGCACGAAGACGTGCAATAACGTCCTTCACCAACAGCTTTTCATTTTCTGCAAAAAATACGATTTCAGGCGGAGAAAACGCATGCACATGAATTGACGGATATGTCTGCTTGATCCAGCGGATCATATCTTCATAAAATTCCATTGTCAGGTTCGGGTTATGACCGCCCTGCATAAGAATTTGTGTACCGCCAAGTGCAATGGTTTCTTCAATTTTCTGAGCAAGCTCTTCACGGCTGATTACATAGCCGCCATCAGTGTCTGCTTTTTCCGGTGCAACATAAAAAGCGCAGAAGCGACAAGCGCAGCTACAAATGTTGGAGTAGTTGATATTACGGTCTGCAACATATGTTACAACCCGTTCCGGATGTTTTGCAAAACGAACATTGTTGGCAAGGTACGCAAGCGTGTGCAGGCTGGCTTCACTGTACAAAACATTAGCTTCACCCTGATCAATTCGCTCACCACGAAGAACTTTTTTGGAAACTTCAATTACAGCATCGTTTTCATGAAATGGACTATGAACAAACATGCTATGCCTCCTGCTCTTTGTTAACGGGCTTAAAGAAACTATTACGACGTACCGGATTAAAGCCGGAACGGACAATCATTTCCTCAAGCTGCGGGATCGTCATAGCCTGATCTGACTGTGCTCCTGCATCATGACCGATTTTTTCCTCAACAATGGTTCCATCAAGATCATCAGCACCAAAGTGCAATGCTGCCTGCGCAAGCTTTACGCCAAGCATGACCCAGTAGGCTTTAATATGAGGAATGTTATCCAGCATGAGACGGCAAATTGCGATGGTACGTAATTTATCCAGACCGGTATGCTTGCCTTTTCGCTCTTCCGGCAGTTCAAGCATGCTGTTTTCAGTAAGGAAAGGAAGCGGGATAAAACAGGAGAAGCCGTTGGTTTCATCTTGAAGCCTGCGTAGCTTATCAAGATGATCAAGACGGTCATCAATGGACTCAAGATGACCGAATAACATGGTACAGTTTGATGTAATACCGAGATTATGTGCTTCGCGTGCAACTGTGAGCCATTCTTCACCGGTTGCTTTACGCGGACAGATTTTTTCACGAACTTCAGGAGCAAAAATTTCAGCTCCGCCGCCAGGCATTGCTTCCAGACCGGCAGCTTTCAAACGCTCCAGAACTTCCTGAGTAGAAATTTTTTCCAATTCGGCAAAATGTGCAATTTCAACAGCGGTAAACGCTTTTACAACAATGCCAGGATATGTAGATTTAATGCGTGCAATGGCTTCTTCAAAAAAGCTCAGCGGCAACTTTGGGTGACAGCCGCCGACGATGTGCACTTCATCGTAGGGAAGACCATCTTTGGGATCGAGCTTAGCAACAATTTCATCTACGCTTAGACGAAATGCGCCTTCCTGCTCATCTTCTTCTTTCTGGTAGGCACAGAAAAGGCAGGCATTTACACACACATTTGTGTAATTGACGTGACGGTTAAGGACATAATACGTGGAATCCCCATGCATGCGTGTACGGGCATGATGCGCCAAAGCGCCAAGGGCGTTTATGTCTTCACAGGCAAACAGTTTTCTACCGTCCTCAATGGACAGGCGTTCACCGTTCATAACCTTTTCAAATACGCTGCCCAGTCCAAGATGAGCATAGTAATCAGCATCTAACATAATCACGGTCTCCAGATGTCTACTAAAACAACCACGCACCATGCGCTATTGAAAAACAGTACGTAATACTGTTGTTACCGCAACATGAACAGGCAAACTAAAACGTTTCAATTTACCTAACAATGAATGCACAGTATAAAAAGCATGCGGTAACATTTTGTGTGTGGTCTTCGGCGGGCTGAGTATCTGCTTGCATGCGCGCTATGTCAACCGTAAGAATAACTACAAATAAACCGCACTAAGTGCGTTACCTTTTATAACAACAAACTCCTGTACAATGGAGGTTTTTTATGCAGTTAGAGCTTGGTATTTCCCCGTGTCC
Source organism: Halodesulfovibrio sp. (assembly GCF_015482765.1). GTDB lineage: Bacteria > Desulfobacterota > Desulfovibrionia > Desulfovibrionales > Desulfovibrionaceae > Halodesulfovibrio. Next base: position 19,312 of record NZ_JADMLB010000043.1, on the reverse strand, counting down.
CAATGATACATGGATTTTTTACGCATTAGCAAACAACAAAATTCAACATCCTTTCGACATTTCCATGTACATGGCAGACGTAGAAGATTTGAATATCCGTGCACGCAAGGGCGACATCAGTGCAACAAAACTTTCAGTTGCAGCAATGGTAGACAGTCTGGATGACTACATCCTGCTTCGTACCGGCGGAGCACTTGGCAGAGGCTGCGGCCCTGTTATTGTCACCAAGCAGGACACGTGCTTCCAATCAGCACGTGAAGCTGATAAAAAAGTTGCCATACCGGGCAAAATGACAACTGCCAATATGCTGCTTTCCCTTAACAACTCGTTAAAGGGTGAACGCGTGGAAATGCTGTTTGATGAAGTTATGCCGGCTGTACAGAGCGGAGCAGTAGACGCAGGTGTTGTTATTCACGAAGGACGTTTCACCTACGAAAACTTCGGTCTCAAAAAAGTGCTCGACCTTGGTCAATGGTGGGAAAACACCACAAGTCTGCCGCTACCTTTAGGAGCAATCGCAATCCGCCGTGATTTGGGAATGGATGTAGCACGAGATCTTGAAAAAGCTATCCGCGCAAGCCTTTCCTACGTTCAACAACATCCGGATGAAGCCACGGCATACATTAAAGAGCATGCTCAGGAAATGGATGATGCTGTTATAAAAGAACATATCGCAACATTCGTGAATGAATTTTCCATGGAACTCGGAGCTGATGGAGAATACGCTATCCAACTGATGCTCGAAAAAGCGTTCGACATTGCCGGCAAATCAATGCCTGACCTTCCAATATTCGTAACAGACTAACCACATGGTACATGTAACGATGCAGTTATAAAAAACTTGTTACAAAAAAAGGCTGTCCCTCACTTAGGACAGCCTTTTTTGGTATTCACTTAACAACCGTTACAATCAAACAGCTCAGTAATATGCGCCGCAACAACGTACAGTCAAAGGGGGTTCGTTCATAATCAAAAACGTATTATGTATCTTTCTTTGCCACAGCCTGTTGTCCATAAATGCCCATTCCAATGGCAAAAAGAACAAGCGCTACTCCGAATAATCCGTAAGCTCCTGTAGGTCGGTTGAACAAAACAACATCCCATACAAAAGCCAATGCCGGTTGCAGTAACATTAACAAGCCCGCAATGGCAGCCGGCAGGTTAGGCAAGCCTTTAGAAATAAATGCCCACCCGATACCTTGGCAAAACACACCGTAGATAACGAGATAGAACCAGTCACTCACGGTTGGAATAACAAAGGAGTCCCCTGTTACTTCCATGGATATGCCCACACTTACCGCTGTAAGCAACGATATGATTCCCATGTTAGCAAAAAGAGGAAGCTTTTTTTCGGTAGATTGAGATTGACGCAGACAGATGATGTAGCAGGAATAAGATATCGCCGTCAGAATACCGAAAAACAATCCCCACAAAATGTCAGAGGATATTTCATTAATATCCAGTCCGATAAGCAAAAACAGTCCAACAACGGCAAGAGGTAATGCGACAATCAATCGTTTTGAGATAATTTCCTTAAAAAGAATTGCACCAAAAGCCGCTGTTGCAAAGACCTGCAAGTTACCAAGAATCGTTGCCAACCCCGGGCCGACATATCCGATGGCTCTATGCCAGCACTGAAGATCAATAGCGAAAAAAAGTGCCGTCAATATAACAAGACCCCAAATTTTAAGGGGGATTGAATAACTCTCGCGCCTCATAAACGAAAAGATCATCAGCGTAATCCCGCCGAAAAGAACGCGATAAAACGCTGAACTGTCCGGTGAAACACTGGAAAGCCGCACCAGCACCGGAGAAAAACTAATTATCAAGGCACCGAATGGTACCGCGATATACGGCGAAGAAAAAAACGCCTTCAACTGTTGAAGCACTACAACTCCCCTGCCTTCACAAGCGCCTGATGCGCATCCTGTTTCTTGCCGCACGCTTCTAGCGCACGGGCAAGCTGGAGCCATGCTCCTTTAAAGTCCGGTCGCAACGCAGCGGCTTGTCGAGCAAGCACTTCCGCAATTTCCGGATCTTCACCCCCATCCAAATAAAGCCGCGCCATAAGTTCCAACGCTACTGCGTCCTGTGGATTATACAGCAATGCCTGATGCAGATGTTCACGGGCTTTATCCGGATCACCCTCTTTCATGCACAGCCTTGCAAAGTTACGCTCCACAAGCGGCTTGTTTTCTTCCAATTCACGCGCCCGCTCAAAGAAAGTACGAGCTGTTTTAAAGTCGTTCTCCATTTCATTCACCTGCCCGAGGCGAATAAGGGAGAAAAAGTGTTTCTCATCCTGATGAAGACATGTGTCGTAATAGGTACGTGCAGCGGAAAAATTACCAAGAGTCTGTGAGATGTGGCCTAGATTGTATAGTGCCATTACATCGTCTTCATCTCTTGCCAGTGCTCCTTCAAAATGCTTTCGGGCTTCTTCAGAACGTCCCAGTCCAGCATAACACACACCAAGAGAATTCCACGCCATGGTGTTGTCTTCATCTGCCAGCAAGGCTCGCTTATACTCTTCGATAGCTCCAAAGGAATCATTTTTGGAGTACAACTTATCCGCACTGATATTTAACGCAAGAGAATCCAAAATACCTACACGAGGAGCAGGAAGGAGCATTGCATATTCAAGTGCTTTCAAACAGCACTCCAAAGCATCTCCTTTGCGATAATCCAAGTACGGATAACAAAAAACTCCCACCGCTGCTTCAATCCCTAAATTCGTCAACAACCGCTCGCAGAGCTCGTTGAATAGAATCTGAACAAACTCCGGCTTTCCTTCTGGAGAAAAACAAATCAGCGAATTAAGTCCATATCTGCCGCCGATCATATCGGTTCCTAAAATGTCACGGCATTGCTGAGTTGCTTCGGCAAGAATCTGCTCTCCTGCTCCACCATCCACATGCGGCATACGGGAGAGTCTAATCAACGCAAGGGCGAAGGAATCAGTTTCTTCACGCTCTTTCGTAAATCTGGCAATAAAATCTCTGTGCTTATATAGTCCTGTTAACGGATCAAGCTGTTCTGCCTCGCCATCTTTTTCAACCGTTACCCCAACACCCTTTTCTTCAGGAAGCAACTTAATCGCATCCGTCGGCTCAACCGCCCATGTAGGGTCACCCATATGCATAATTTCTGCTATGGAACTCGTTTCGCGAACTTCCATCAGCACGAGCTCACCTTTATACAATGGGTGTCTGTTAATTAAAGAGTCAGCCGGCACACCGCTCGCATATGTCGAGTCATAATGACATGACCACACTGAGAAGCGCTGTCCTTCGCGTGCGCCCATCGCCATCCCTACATCTACAACAACACGGCTTACCGGCAATACCTCACGGACAGTCCCTCCTTCATGCAGAAGGCGATTGAAGCCAAGCACATGAGGAATCGTTAACGTCTCCCCAAGACGTTTTGCAACTCCGGCACCGATACGTGCCTTTCGGAGAAGCAAACGGCTTTGCTCCTTGCTGTTCAGCTCAAACTGAGCACCTTCAAAATCTTGAGGAAAAGCAGCATAGCCTGCGGCAATGTCGACACCGACGCGGTGTTCTGTAATGTCATGTACCTTCTGGATTGAGCGCAGAGTGCGGACAGCTTCAGCGGCAATTTTGCGACAGGCACTTGATGTTCCGGCAGGAACAAGGATAGCGTATTCATAGACGGCGCTGTTACACACAAGCGCCTGTTCCGGAGCTACGGATGCCAGTGCATCTGCAAACTGAACTGAAAGATCTTCCGCAAAAAGATGTCCAAATTCTGTTTCAACAGATCGTAAGCCAGAAAGATCTAATAAAACGACACCCACTGAAGCGCGATATTCTTCACTCCCCGCTGTACGTCGCTCACCGGAGAGATGAAACCCTTCACGAATCATGCATAATTCACGGTTCGCAGCATGATGCAAGTAATCACGTGAGAATAACCCGTTCTGTGCATTTGTTATGCTGGATTTAATCCCCTGTATTTTTTCAAGAGCTAACGTTGCAACAGCAGGAAGTATGGCAACAAGAGTCTTAGGCGCACGAATGGTGACACCTCTGGCAACAAATTGCCCGTAGAATTTGTTGTTCATTACAAGAGGAAGCAAAAGTTTTTTTTCTTTTGCATCCCATACAGCTTCCAAGCTTTGTATTTTACGTGGAAAGTACAGACTGTATGATGAATAATTGATAATAGATTTAATCGATTCTGCGAGCAGATGCTCATAGGTTATGAGGTCATATCTGCTTAACTGTGTCCGCTCTGAATTCAGAATATCTATTTGCGCTTTCATAACCATTTTTTATACATAGGTTACACCACAAAGCAAAGTGTCGCTTCCATTTCGCCATAATTTTCAAAGGCCGGAACCGGCAACCATGACACCCATGATTTGTGGTATTAAATAAAAAAACACGCTACCAGAATAAAAACACATCGTAACAACCTCTAGTATAACATAAAAATGAGGAGACACTCATGTCCAACCCTGTTCTTGATGCTTTACAAGAGCGCCGCAGCATACGTAAATATACTGACCGCGAAGTAACCCGTGAAGAAATTACAGCCATGCTGGAAGCAGGCCGCTGGGCACCGAGCGGAAAAAACAATCAGCCGTTCCGTTTTATTGCACTGCGTCGCAACGACCCGCGCATGGACGCATTGGCAGATTGCACGATTTACTCACATATCGTACACAATGCAGCTCTGATGATCGGTGTCTTCCTCGACAAGGAATGCCTTTATCATGAACTGAAAGATCATCAGTCTGCTGGCGGTTGTGTCCAGAACATCATGCTTGCGGCACACTCTCTCGGTCTCGGCTCTGTATGGCTGGGACAAATGATGAACAATGCCGAACAAGTGCTTGATGTGCTGTCCTTAGATTCTGATAAATATGAATTCATCACGTTTATCGCCATCGGCGAACCTGCACAGGAAGGAACTTCCTCACGCAAGCCGCTGGAAGATATTATGCTGGAGCAATTTTAATGCAAGTAAAAACATTTCCTTTAGGCCCGCTTGAAACAAATTGCTATGTTCTTTTCCATGAGGGAAAAGCTATTGCAGTTGATCCAGGCGGTGAACCGACTGCTGTTATCGATTTTCTGAAAGAAGAAAACCTTACTCTTACACATATTCTTGTTACTCACTTCCACTTTGATCATTTATACGGCATCAAAGATCTACAAGAAGCAACAGATGCAGCAGTTATTGCAGGAACTGAAGATGTGTTCCTTCTCGACTCCGAAGTTGGACAGGGCGGCATGTGGGGATTCCCTAAGGTTCCTCCATTCACCTTTACCTCTATCGAAGAAGGCGACCACACATTTATGGATCTGGACTGTAAAGTTTTTGCAACTCCTGGGCACTCTCCAGGCAGTCTTTCTTTCTTCTTCCCTGCTGCACAGGCAGTTTTCGTGGGTGACCTCCTCTTCTACCGTGCCATTGGCCGAACAGACCTTCCCGGTGGAGATTTCGATGTACTGAAAAAATCTGTAACAGAAAAAATCTTCGCACTACCACCGGAAACTGTAGTATATTCAGGACACGGTCCACAGTCTTCCGTAAAAGATGAACAGATTAACAACCCGTATTTTTCTGATTTCCAGCGCTAATACCAGTTGTTCAGGCATCATTTGGTGCCTGAACAACTTCTCTTACAGCCTGTGAAACTGTAAAAAATGCACACCCCCATCAACGGTATATACTCAGAGCGAGTCTACACCAGAAGAACTACGGGCAAGTATCCAGCAGGAGTTAGGTATGACAACACCCCCTGAAGCCATCGATACCGCAGTAGCCGACCTTCGCAATGCATGCTGAGGTCTTGGACTCGAGATAAGTTTTTATCTCGGCTTTCAGAAGAAAGACAAAGTCCTTCTTCTGCTTCCGGCAAAGGCACATGCTCCTTTAGAGTATGCGCTGGGGAAATACCCGCAATGGAACTGTGAAATTCAGACAGATGATGAAACAGAGCTTTCGGCTCTGTGCAAGCGTGTTGCAAAAAAATAATCTGCAACAGCCCAGGGAGGAATCATGAACGCACCGCACTCCTTTGCAGATGCACTCCAAATTTTAGCATGCAGCGCCCGAAAAAACGGGAACTCAGACCATGCGGCACAACTCTTTGCCCAAGGGTACGAAGCTGCAGGCGGCAAGACACACACACGTTTCATGCGGGATTACACCATACGACACTGTACAGCCTGTGAAGCATGCGCAATTCCCGGTAGTACGTCTTGCGTTCAAGAAAAAAAGGATGACAGTCTTGAACTGTATTCAATGCTCACTCAAGCACCGGCATTGTTTTTTAGTTCACCAATTTACTTCTACCACCTTCCATCTATCTTTAAAACGTTTATAGATCGCTGCCAATGTTTCTGGTTTCGAGAATTCAACCGCGACCCGTTTATGCTTTCACTTCCAAAAAGGAAGGCATATATTTGTCTCGTTGCTGCCCGCCCTGTCGGTGAACAGCTTTTTACTGGCTCTTTGCTGACGCTTAAGTATTTCCTTTCACCGTTCAATATCCATCTGGCAGAACCGTTACTTATATACGGCAAAGACGGCCCAGACGAACTTGCCGGTGATCCAGAAACGAAAGTGCGTCTCTTGGAGTACGGTAAAGCTGCATATGCCGATACTGTTCCGCTTTACTCAACGAAAAAATAGTGCACGGGGATCGAAAGATGCACAGTGTTTTTGCCTTACTCAAGAGTACTGCCTCCTTTCTCGGATTGGATGAAACCCGATGCGTCTCTTGCTTTGCGCCTTTCAGTCCAACAAAAAGTACCTCTTTTAAAGCACTGTATGAGGAACAGAACAATCCTCCAACCCCTCCTAACTATACCAAAAGGCTCCATCATCAATGGAGCCTTTCACCACAGCTGTGTCCCGACTGCCTGCGCCAGCTTGCCCCCAGAACACAAGGCTACTGCCCCTCATGCGGAATGCTGTATGCAAAAGCTGTCGGATCTCCTTCACGTTGTTCTACATGTTTGATCACTCCTCCCCCTTGGACGTATCTAACGTTCTACGGAGCATATGAAGGAATACTTCGAGAGTTATTACTCAAACATAAATTTCATAATAGGTTAGATGCCGGTCTTACTCTTGCGCGGCTACTGGCGGCAATCTACATCCCGCATGAAACTAAACCGGATGCAGTTGTCCCTATCCCCTTGCACGACTCACGCCTTATGCAACGTGGGCACAATCAGAGTATGCTTTCAGCAAAACTGTTAGCGCAAAAAATAGAACGCCCTTTGATGCCTGACCTTCTCAGAAGAACACGCGCGACGACACCGCAGGCGACGTTGAGTAAAAAAGAACGCCAAAAAAACCTTTCCGGCGCATTCACTGCTGCAATTCCATCACCCCTGCGAAACAAGCACATTCTTTTGGTAGACGACATTACAACTACCGGCTCCACCTTACGACAAGCAACAAACACGCTGCTCCAAGGCGGTGCAGGGTCTGTTGAAATTGCTTTTATGGCACGCACTCCAGAGCCGGAACACATCTCCAACTAGCTCTTCTCATCAAATATTTTTCTCCAATTTCCTTAGTCTGTCGGACATGTGACACACTTTTAGCCTTTTTATTTTAATAGTGACACGAATATATAAATCGTGTAACCACGACACAGGTGTTCAACATAATCCAATTTTCTAAGTAATAGGAGCAGTTATGCGCATCACTATTCTTTCACTTGTTGCCTTTATGTTTCTTGCCACGCCAGCGTTTGCCCATTTCGGCATGGTTATCCCTGATTCCAACGTTGCCACTCAGGATACCCGCAGCACCAACCTTACCCTTTCCTTTTCTCATCCCTTTGAAGGCGCAGGGATGACACTGGAAAAACCAAAACAATTTTTCGTTGTGACATCTGGCAAAAAAACTGACCTGCTTTCCTCACTCACTGAAACTTCTGTCATGAATGAGAAGTCATGGAAAACAGCATTCCGCTTTAAACGTCCGGGTGTATACCAATTTGTTATGGAGCCAAAAGCGTACTGGGAACCGGAAGAAGACTGTTTCATCATCCACTACACCAAAACATATGTTGCTGCATTCGGCTCTGAAGAAGATTGGGATGCTCCGGCTGGAGTTGCCACAGAAATTATTCCTCTCACCCGACCATACGGATTATATGCAGGAATGAGTTTTACCGGACAGGTGCTGAAAGACGGAAAACCTGTTGCCAACGCCGAAGTAGAATATGAACTCTACAATAAAGACGGATACAAGGCACCATCAGAACATCATATTACTCTCGTCACAAAAACAGACAGCAACGGTGTATTTACTGTAACCTGCCCGAAAGCGGGCTGGTGGGGTTTTGCAGCACTCACTACAGCAGACTACACTCTCACCTCACCTGAAGGAAAAGAAAAGCCTGTTGAATTAGGCGCTGTTACATGGATCAAATTCGAAAACTTTGAAAAGTAAGCATACACTCCTGTGTCTCAGCTCTTGACTCGCGGCTGATTATAGTTACATGGTACGGTATACCTATTTACATGGAGAATTGTATGAAAATGATTCGCCCTATTGCCCTACTTCTAATGCCGGTCTTAGCCGCCGTATTTATCCTCGGCATGGCTGACTTTGCAGACGCCAAGCGTTTTGGCGGGGGTAGGTCATTCGGCAGTAAGCCGATGTTCAGCAAGAGCTACTCTAAGCCCGTACCAAAAGCTCCGCTGACACAGAACAAGGCTGTAACCAATAACACCCAGCAGCCCCGCAAAGGTCTCTTTGGCGGCATGGGCGGCATGTTCGGCGGCCTTCTCGCCGGTACATTGCTCGGCTCCCTCCTTTTCGGCGGTGGTTTTGGCGGTATTGGTTTTCTTGACATCATCCTACTAGTATTAGCGTTCTTCTTTCTCCGAAAAATGTTCCGTTCTCGAAGAATGGAATCACAACAGACCGCTTATCAAGGCGGTGGGCATGCAAACTACAATCAGCAGCAGTACACTCCGCCTGATGACAACTACTCTACCATGCAACGCGAATCGCATGATGCATGGTCAAATCTGCGTAGCACTCCCGCTGGCGGCGGCCATGCCCAGAATGTTCAGCCGGAAGTAACTACTCCTGCAGGATTTGATTCCGATGAGTTCCTTGAAGGGGCAAAAATTGTATTCAATCGCCTTCAAGAGAGCTGGGACAAAAGAGATCTTGATGACATCAAGCAGTTTACAACTCCTGAAGTGTTTGAATCCATCAAACAACAGGCTAAAGATGACCCTGTGCCTTCACGCACAGAAATCCTTATGTCTAATGCTCGGTTACTCGAAGTAAAAGAAGAAGCAGATGGCATACTTGCAACTGTATACTTTGATGTGTTGATGCGCGAAGATCAGTCCGCACAGCATCCAGAGCAAGTTCGCGAAGTATGGCACTTCCTTAAAAATCAGAAAGACGATTCCATGTGGATGCTTGACGGTATCCAGCAATTGGAAGGCTAACAACATCGCTAAGTACACAAAAAAGGGGAAGCATCTGCTTCCCCTTTTCTTTTTTAATCTATCGCTATGCGCTCAGTTCAGGCTTTTTAAAAATTATTCCCTGCTGTGCTGCAAATTCTCGTAACTCCGCTGCTGAATGTACACAAAGTTTGTGCATCATATTTGAACGGTGCTTTTCTACCGTTTTAATACTCACAACAAGCATGTCAGCAATCTCTCTACTTTTATACCCTTCAGCTACCAACTGAAAAATCTCTTCTTCCCTTGGTGTCAATTCTGCCAAAGGAGAAACAGCTTCTGCCGCAGCTCCACCATTCAAATACCCTCGGATAACGTTATTGGCCACTCCCGGAGAAATATACGTTTTGCCGTCAAGCACACTGGTTACGGCAAGAAGAAACTCTTCACTTGTAGCATCTTTAAGAATGTAGCCATCAGCTCCGGCAGAAAGTGCAGAATGGACATAATCATTAGCGTCGTACTGTGTGATAACAAGAATTTTAATATCAGGGAGAGAGCGTTTAATGATTTTTGTAGCCTTCAAGCCGTCAAGCTTAGGCATTGACAAGTCCATCAACACCAAGTCAACCGTCAAGGTTTCACACAGTTCTACTGCCTGATACCCGTCACTTGCTTCTCCTACTACTTTGAAATTTTCAAAAGTTTGTAATAATGATTTCAGCCCCTCACGCAATAAAACATGATCTTCAGCTAAAACAACACGATACAACTCTTCCATCAAAACGCCTGCCTTTAGGTTTTCCCCCAATATACATAGACAAAAAGCCAATCCTTTTGCCTATATCATACGCTAAGTATGTTCATTTGCTACCCTTATATAAGTAGTAATCAGACTATACCCTACCATAAAAATACGGATAATCTCAATACAAAAATACAGCATCAGCCTAATTCACGCATCTCGAACTATATGGTCTATTTTGTATCAGAGTAGGAGAGTATCCGCGGGACCTCACAACGACTGCGGATATATGGTAATTCGTCTAACTTTGATAGTAAGGATGGCTTTATGAGAGAAACTGTAACTCGCGTGACACAAAACATGGTTCTAGGCGCACGGCAGTCCAAATGGGTAGCAGAGCAAATCGGTAAACCTTATCCGACAATGATGCGTGAATTAAATCCGTATGACCAGAGTGCAAAACTTGGTGCGGATACTCTACTCGACATCATGCGTGCCACCAAAGACATTACTGCCCTTGAATTTATGGCAAAAGAGCTTGGTTACGAACTCAGTCCTGTACAGCTTGAATTAGATCACCCCTTCACCGACGAGTAATCAACACATTTATGATGTTTTGCTGCCAGACGATTTGATATAATCGTCTGGCAGTTTCTGTTTATATACTGATATTCCTCAGACTTTCGGGGGAGCAATGGAACGACAAAGAACAATCCTTATAGCGGATGATCGTCCTGAAATCCGTACGCTGGTTCGTCTGACTCTAGCCAGTGACGGATTCGCTGTTGCTGAATGTAAAAGTGCTCCGGAAGCCGTAAAACTTGCTAAGCAGCTGTTACCGCACCTTATCCTCATGGACATAGATATGCCCGGAGAATACAACGGTGTTACCGCCATCGGCATGCTTGCAGCAGATGCATCCACATCATCTATTCCAGTCATTATGCTCACAGCATCAAAAGATTCTGCGCCAAACTGCCTTGCCTCCGGTGCTGTCGCCTATATGACCAAGCCTTTCAGCCCCATCGACCTATTGAAACACGTTCAGCAATTTGCACGCAACAGTTAATACTATAACAGCGCGCACTTCTTCTTTCTTTAAATGAAGTGGCGTAAAATACCCGCTATACACGCTATTCTCATAGTACTTCTTCAAGAATACCGCCTATTATTACAGAAAGATTTACCGTCCGGTAATTATGGCTTTCTACAATCTATTCTTTGAAGGATACATGTCATGCCTAAGGACACCACATGCGAATTTGAATTGAAAGAAGCTCATGCACAGCTTCTCAAATATGCTGAAGACTTACATACAACTATTAACCTGCTTAGAGACTCGCATTTAGAGCTCGAAATGGCATACGTTGATACTGTAAACAGACTGGCTCAGGCTGTTGAATACAAAGACGAAGCCACAGGCCACCATGTTTTGCGCATCTGCTTCTTCAGTGCCATCCTTGCTCATGCACTGGGGCTGCCCAATGACAAAATTCTGCGCATCTACAATTCAGCAGCAATGCACGATGTTGGTAAAATAAGTATCCCCGATGCAATACTGCTGAAGCCCGGCCCCCTGACGTCAGAAGAATTTGAAATAATGAAAACCCATACAACCGTGGGTGCAAAATTATTAGCAAACTCTAAATCTCACTTACTGGAAACCGGCCACATTATCGCACTCAATCATCATGAACGATGGGATGGTACTGGCTATCCTAATGGTCTTATAGGAACTAATACACCGATTGAAGGGCGTATAGTTGGACTTGTTGATGTCTACGACGCTTTGCGATCTGAACGTCCATACAAGCGCGCATATTCACTTGAAAAGACAATTTCTATTATCAAAAACAGTTCGGGAAAACATTTTGATCCACAGTTGGTAAAAGCATTTCTTCAAAATATTACACGCTTCAACCACGTTGATGAGAAATTGCGTAACCCTGAACGACAGGATGTTGAAATGCTTTTTAAAGAGGTACTTCCCGATTGCCCGTTAACCCATAGTTCTTCAATTACCAAGATACTTTAAGAGACGGAAGACAAGTCATGCCTTCAGAGAAGAAAGAGTATATATTGATTGCCATGGCTGATTTAGACATAGCAACCAAACTAAAAAAAGGGATTGAATCAGCTTGTGCAATTCCTTGTCTTGTCGCAGTGCGACCTTCTGAAGGCTTCAACACCGTAACCCAGTATAGTGATAAACTTCAGCTTGCAATCCTCGACACGACTCTAACGGAAATTTCAGAAAGCCTACTGTTTGTTACGGCAGAACACAGCATCCCCACTCTACTCATTAGTGACGACTATACGGAGGCATGCTCCTCCTGCACTATGTCACCCACGATTATTGACACTGTTCTTACAAGTGATGAGCTTGTTGCCAATGTTCTAGAAGTTGTTGAACGTCTCCATAAAAACAAAGATACTGAAGTGCTCATTGTAGACAGTTCCGCCTCAATCAGACACTACCTCTCCTATGTCATTTCCAACTACATGCTGAATCCAAAAACAGCGCGATCCGGCAAAGAAGCTCTGGCTCTTACTGATATCCAGAGTTTTCCACTTATACTTATTGATGCTTACCTCAATGACATGTCCGGCATTGAACTCACACGCCTTATTCGTCAGAAACACCCGCCTGAGCGAACCTCTATTATAGGCATTTCTGGAAACTCAGACATGCATATTTCTGCAATGTTCTTAAAAAGCGGTGCCAGTGACTTTCTGAATAAACCGTTCAAACGAGAAGAACTCTATTGCAGGATGGTGCAGAATCTAAAAGTGACTGAACTTTTGCACTATCTGGAACAACTTAATGACATAAAAAACAAAATGCTTGGTATGGCCGCACACGATCTGGTAACCCCGATTACTGGAATACAAGGCTTAGCCTCAATTTTAAAAGAGGGATATGCTGGCGAGTTAACGGAACAACAAAAAGAAATTGCAGATGCTATATTTTCTGCCAGCGACGATATGCTCACTCTGGTGACAGATATTCTGGATGTTTCAACAATTGAAAGCGGCCTTCTTTCTATTGAAAGAAAACCCGTCCAACTTAACGAGATTATCGCCAGACGAGTCGCACTTGCAGAACTTTCTGCAAATAGAAAATCCATAACTCTCATAACAACACTTGACCCATTGGAAGAAATTCATGGCGATCCAAAACGCATCGGCCAACTTGTGGATAACCTGCTTTCCAATGCTATTAAGTTTTCGTACCCAAACACTACAATTTCTATAAAAACTGAAAAAATAAAAAATTACATTAAGTTATCTGTAAAAGATGAAGGTCCGGGAATAGCAGATAATGAGCTGGAACAACTCTTTACTCCTTTTTCCAAAGGTGCTGCAATCCCCACAGGTGATGAACCTAGTCACGGGCTCGGGCTGCACATAGTAAAGCGTATTGCTAGTGCCCATAATTGTAGTGTAGATGTAGCGAGCTCACTGGGCAACGGTACGGAATTTAGCATCAGCTTTCCGCTGAGATCAGACGAAGAATAACACTCCCCCCCCCAATTTTATGATAGCAAATCTTGCAACTGCCACTGTTCCTGAAAACATGCACAACGTGCGCCTTGACGGTGCGCTTTCTTTATTTCTTCCAGGCGCCGGAATGCGAATCCGTAGAAGAATTTTCGATACTCATACTGTACTGGTCAACGGCGTACCACGATCGAAAGGTCATACTGTATCAACCGGTGATCAGATTTTACTTGTTGAAAAAACTCCTCGCCCTGAGACTCAGGAACACGAAACTGCTGCCCTTAACAAAGAGCAACTTCGTCTTAAAAAGTTGCATATTGTTCATGAAGATTCTCATTTTGCCGCGATATACAAACCGGGGGGACTTCACACTGCAACCATCTCAGGTAAATCTACACCGAGCCTTGAGGCTGAGCTTCCTGCTCTATTTGCAGACAGACTCACTTCCGAAGATCACCAACCGATCCTTGTCAACAGACTGGACTACCTAACCTCTGGCATGGTTATGGCTGCTAAGTCTGACACCGCCGCAACTCTCTTTAGAGAAATAGAAAATGCTGGTGCGGTAGAAAAAATATATCTATTGCTCGTTCACGGCTCTGTCCCTGCCCCTCTTGTTGTCACGAATAAACTTGATATGGCAAAACGCAAAAAGACCAAGGTACTTGAAGAGCCGGATACTGATCCGCTACGCCACACAACCTTTCTCCCATTACTCGAAACCACTGTACCTGATGATCCTTCCAGTACAGCAACCCTGCTTATGGCAGCCATCAGTAAAGGCGCCCGTCACCAAATACGTGCTCATATAGCTTCGCAGGGATTCCCTATCGTCGGCGACCCGCTTTATGGGGATGACGAAGCATCGCTCACATCTGATAACACAATGTACTTGCACCACTATCAAATAGAACTGGGCTCCTTTTCCGCCATGTGTCCTCCTGAATGGGAAACATGGAATCAATGGAAAGGGTCAATTCCTTCCAAATAATTAAGTGCGTTACAAGAAAATATACTTTTTTTGCATTTTTTAATTGAAAAAGAATTTCAATTTCAATATAAGAGACTCAACCCGAACATAGTTGGCTGAAACAAATATGAAATTATACACCATCATTACTCCTTCGCAGTCCACCGGACCGTCTCCCCAACGACGGTCCGGTCTGTTTACACTGCGCACTCCGAAAGCATTCTCTGTCTACTGTAGATAGCTGTTGTATTGTATACAGCAGCATAACCAAACAGGAGACAAGATTATGGCATCAGTATTCATTACGTACGGTTCCACCACAGGCAATACCGAGTACGTTGCAGAAAGCGTTCAGCGCACCCTTGAGCAAAGCGGTCATGAAGTAACTCTCGCCGATGTTGCCGACATCAACGCTGCTGACCTTACCAAAACGTATGATCTTTGCTGCCTTGGCTGCTCCACTTGGGGCGACGATGAAATTGAATTACAGGATGATTTCATTCCGGTATTTGAAGACATCGAAAATACAGATCTTTCCGGTAAAAATGTTGTTTGCTTCGGTTGCGGTGACAGCAGCTATGAGTACTACTGCGGCGCAGTAGATGCCATTGAAGAAGCTTGCAAAAAAGCCGGTGCATCAGTGCTTGCAGATTCATTAAAAATTGACGGCGACCCAAGAGCCGAACAGGCTGACATTGATGCATGGGCACAGGACCTCGCTGCTAAACTGAATGCATAGCAAAAAGGGGTGGCCTATGAATAAATCGTTAAGCATTAGCTCTTGTCATCATGCTCAAGCTATCCGCAAATTTTTTAAAAAATCGCGGATCTTAAAAACAGAACGTCCTGCCCCTTATACGGACAAGAACCCACAGCATGATGATAACGTACGGCACCCATAAAAAAGGGGAACAGGTAGTGCAGCACCTGTTCCCCCTCTTACACCCACAAGGGGGCGTAGTATGAGCAAACGTAATATTTTTGAAACAATAGCTTTTATGTCAGCAGTTATTGCACTGCAAATTGCAGCAGCGAACTTAATGATGTAGCGGACACAAAATAAATTTCTTCGTCGGATTTTACCCCCTGTTGAAATCTTCAAGTGCCATTAACTCGGTCTCTTCACTGATAAGCATTTGAGTTTCAACACTTGAAATCCGGCACTGTAGGCACCCCAAGCTCCCGCGGGGGTGCCTTTCATATTTCTATTCTTTTCATTCAATAACGCCACACAATCAAATTCAACCAATCCCATTCATAAAAAAAAGAGGCAGCGGAATATTCCGCTGCCTCTTTTATTCTTTTAGTACTGTAGTTAGCTCCAGATATGAGCTGCTCCATATACAACGACAAAAGCGCCAATACCGAACTTAATACTCATACCAAGAAACTTTCCGTAAAAAGCACCTTTTGCTGCGGTCATGGCCTCATCTTTCTGGCGACCATGCGCTAATTCAAAGATGAGACAACCGGCGTACGCACCACCTAGGGCACCGAAAAGGGCACCAAGCCCGAGGAAAAAAGGTGCACCAAGGATAGCGCCACAAATGGCACCGATGATCCCGCCAAGGTTACCTTTTGCTGAACCGCCATACTTTTTAGCTCCCATGAGCTGAGAGATAAACTCAAGCGCTTCGCCTAGTAACACCAGCCCGCCTGTCACCACAAAAAACATGGTGTCCATATCCACGGACTGTGCAGGATACATATATTTCCACAGAACCAGCATACCCATAATTAAAAAGTTTGCCGGCATACTCAAAAAATGAAGGCCAAGAAACATGACCATCAAGGCTGTAAAAACAACTGCAAGAACTGTTTCCACTAGTCTTCCTTATTCTCGTTTATCTACCACCCGCTGTGCTTTACCTTCTGATTTAGGCAAGCTGTTATGCTGAACAATCTCAACACGCGGCGTGATAAGAATTTCGCTACAAAGCCGTGAGGCAATTTTACGCTGCAGTCCCTGAAGGACACGCATGTCCTCTACAAAGTGTTCATCTTTAATTTCCACTTTTACACGCAACTGGTCTATAAAATTCTCACGCTCAAGCTCAATTACATAGTTTTCACCAACTTCATCAAATTCCATCAGCACACGCTCAATCTGCATAGGGTAAATATTAACACCCTTAATAATTAACATATCATCTGCGCGGCCTAAAATTCGATCAATACGTCTATGCTGTCTTCCGCATGGACATTCGTCAGTGATAAATCGAGTAAGGTCTTTTGTCCTGTAGCGAATGATCGGCATACCTGTACGACAAAGTGTCGTCATTACCAGTTCGCCAACCTCTCCGTCTGCAACAGGTTCCAGCGTTTTGGGATTAACTATTTCAGGGAGGAACGCATCTTCCCATATATGCATACCGTGCTGCTCAGTACATTCAAAAGCAACACCGGGACCGTTCATTTCTGAAAGTCCATATGAATTGTATGCTTTTGCACCCAGTAGCTCTTCGATACGTTGACGAGCTTCTTCTGTATGCGGTTCTGCACCGGTAATAATAATGCCGAGCGGAAGGTCTTCTGGAGACATCCCCATATCCCGCAACGCAGCACCTAAGTACAATGCGTAGGAAGGAATAATGTGTGCAGCATACGTATTGAAATCTTTCATCAACATAAACTGACGCTTTGTATTTCCCGGGCCTGAAGGCATTGTCAAACATCCGAGGCGCTCTGCCCCGTAATGAAGACCAAGTCCACCGGTAAACAAGCCGTATCCTGTCATATTCTGAAACACATGTTCAGGACGTACGCCCACCATATGCAGACAGCGGGCAACAAGATCTGACCAGTTATCAAGATCGCTCTGAGTATAATGAATAACGGTCGGAGAACCAGTCGTTCCGCTGGAAGCATGCATGCGTACAATGTCTTTACGCGGAACAGTATTCATTTTATCCGGATACTGGGCACGAAGATCATCTTTTGTTGTCACAGGCAGTTTACGAATATCTTCTACGCTCTGGATGGAATCTGGATTGATTCCCATTTCATCGAATTTTTCCTTATATAAAGGAGCCTTCGCTGCCTGAGCTATAGTAGTACGTAAACGAGCAACCTGTGCCTGTTCGATTTCTTCCCGTGACCATCCTTCTGCCGGATCAAAGTATCTCATTCTACAACCCCTTATTCTCTAAGTGAGGGGCGATTATACGTAGCTAGCGCATGATGTCAATTTCGGCATTATCGAATGTGTTTTTTTATTCAATATTCTGCAATGCTTTAAGCATTCCGAAACAACCGGCAAGCATCATGTCGCCGCCAGGGGCAAGCATAACCCCTTGTCCTTCCAAAATGCTGCGCTTAGGTCCCAGCAGGTATGTCGGGAAAAATCCTTCTCCCTCGTCCGGAAGTTCAAGATACATACAGCCGTGTCCACCTGCATCACGAACCATTTCATCTGTAAGCCATCCGCGACGGAATTCTTTAAGATCGTGTTGAAGCTCTTCTTCTGTAAGCATGCCTGTATGGTGTTCATACACACCGTAAATTTTTTCCTGATACACTAAGAACGCGGAGATATGGCTATTGCCGACATTTACTACTGTTACACCGGTACGCCAGCTTCGTTGTGCAACTTCAGGAACAAAAAGTGCGCCTAAAACGGCTGCGGAAGCACTGTCCGCCACACAACCGCCGCCAGTTGCCTTTTGAATAGTAGCCAACCTTGTTAAAGACTCAGCAGGCTTTTTATATAACAAAGAATAAGGATTTCCCTCATGACGAGTTAAAAGCTCATTCCACATTTTAAATCTTCCGATCCGGTTGCTTTCCTCTTCATGAACACCATGATCCTGCGCAGCAACAATAATTTCGTCAGGAGCAGCTAAGCCTGCCATTCCTAAATAGGCACTCCACCATCCGGCATTAACGTCGCACAACTCTATGGGAACATAGCCGGATGGACAATCTTCACAAATAGTAACGCCAAGAGCTGCCACTCGCTTCGGATCATCATTCAAGGCATATGCAGCCTCTGGATGAATAGCGACATGCAATCCGGCATCAAGATGTTTTTTCATTGCTCCAAAGAAACCGCCGCCCATATTTGAACCAAACATATAAATATCGCGTTTAGCAGCGGTCAGTTCCATAATTCGCTTTGCTACCATTTTAGCAGGAGAAGGCAGCACAAATTTACTGCAGTTTTCCAGCTCTACATCATCACGGTAGTACAAAACATCCTGTGTTCCGCTTCCGATATCAAGAAAGAGTGTCGATCTCATATTGATGCTCCAAGGGAGTTAAGTGACATAAAAAAAATCTATCAGCAGGCTGTAAAATAACGACCTTACCAGCAAGATTCTTCACGTATCTAATTTCATGCCCAGCAAAAAGCCAGATTTTTTGTCAGCACAAAAATTATCTGATTCTAATGAAAAACTATAAAGAGTTCGTTTAATCAACTAGATAGGCAAACAAACAGAGATTCAAGCTATTAAGTCGTTATAAAAAAATTTAAAAAAGCAAAAAAAAGGCTTGCCAAGCACCGCCGTTCCGCATAAACACTTTTCCGCGCTGAGGAACAACAGCTTAGCGCAGCCTCAGAGTGACGCACTAGCGAAGCTCATATAAGTGCCCAGGTGGTGGAATTGGTAGACACGCTATCTTGAGGGGGTAGTGGGCCACGCCCGTGGGAGTTCGAGTCTCCCCCTGGGC
>NZ_JADMLB010000052.1 GCF_015482765.1 Halodesulfovibrio sp. | reverse complement strand
TTGAAAATAATTTTCAATTACATTCTCAATGTCCTTGACAATCATTTTCAATTTGACTACTCACTAGTCATACGTTTTGGAGGGTCACATATGCCATGTTGTAAACGCAAGCGTAAATTGAATTCTTTACCTGCTGGTTGCAAAGCTCGGATCAAAGGCTTTTGTTCCGAACCTAAGTTGCGCGGTAGACTCTGTGCACTGGGGTTAACTCCGGGAACAGTTGTTGAGGTTTGTGCGCCATGCAGCTTCCGAGTAAAGGATTGTCTGCTCACGTTGGGCGATGACATTGCATGTAAATTGGACTGTGAACCAATAGAGAACGACAAAGCGAATGATCACGTTCAACCTACGGGCACATATTAGTAGTTTGATCGTGTGGATATACTCGTAGGCAAAAGGGTGTTCCTTTTGCCGTTAGTACGTCAGGTTACATGACATACTAAATACGCTGTGTAGTTTATGTATAATCGGAGGTGTCCCAATGTTGGATGCTATTATTGTTGCGGCTATTATTGCTGTGGCAGCTGGTTATCTTGTACGCCGCTTTATGAAAAAAGGTGCATCCGGTGGTTGTGGTTGCGGAAGCGACTGCGGAGGGTGCAGCTCAGCAGGTGGATCGATTTCGCAAGATACGAAAACTGGCTGTAATTGCTCTTCACACAAAGAGCAGTAATTGTTTGATCCGATGGTGTGCAGAACGGCACACTTTTTTTACTGGTTTTAATTGATAGAGATTTTCAATCTCACAAGGGGTGGTTCGAATGTCTAACGCTATGCCAATGCGAGAATTAAAAGTAGGGGAAAAGGCAAAAGTGGTTGCAATTACTGCAATCGGAGAGCTTGGTCGCCGTATTCGTGATATGGGACTTGTTCCCGGAGCTGAGCTTGAAGTTGTCGGTCGTGCACCATTGCAGGATCCAGTAGCATTGCGTCTTACTGGTTTCACGCTGTCCCTGCGTAATAACGAAGCCGACTACATTGCTGTTGAGCGCGTTTAGTTATTATCTGCCACACAAATTTTCTGTTTTTACGAGGAATGTTTCATGTCTAAAGAGATTAAAGTTGCTCTTGCCGGTAACCCAAACTCCGGTAAGACAACTGCGTTTAACGCAATTACAGGTGCTCGTCAGCACGTAGGTAACTACCCGGGTATTACTGTTGATAAGAAAGAAGGTTTCACCACTGTTGGTGATAACAAAATTCACCTTATCGACCTTCCGGGTACGTACTCTCTTACTGCGTACACAATGGAAGAAATTGTTGCGCGTAACGTAGTTGCAGACCAGCGTCCAGACGTTGTTATTGATGTACTTAACGCTGGCGCTCTTGAACGTAACTTGTACCTTGCAATCCAGCTGATGGAAATGGGCGCTCCACTTGTTCTTGCATTGAACATGATGGACGAAGCGAACAAGCAGGGTATGAAGATTGATATTGATAAACTTTCTGAGCTGCTGGATGTGCCTGTTGTTGAAACAGTTGCACGTACAGGCGAAGGTATCCCAAGCTTGCTTGAGGCTACAGTAAAGTGTGCTGCAGCGAACCAAGGTAAAAAATGGGAGCCGTTAGCAATTTCATATGGCCCTGACCTTGATCCAGCACTGGATAAGATGGTTGCTCTTATTGAGAAAAACAACCTTCTGACAGATCGTTACCCATCTCGCTGGACTGCTCTTAAGTACCTTGAGAGCGACGATGAAATCATGCAGCTTGGTCGCGAAATTCATCCTGTTTCTGCAGAGCTTGAAGAGATTGTTAAGAGTGTTGCAAAGCATCTTGAAAGCACTCTTGCTACCTACCCTGAAGCTGTTATTGCGGACTACCGCTACGGCTACATTACTTCCATCGTTCGTCAGGGCGTAGTTACCCGTCTCGATTCTGCTGCTGACCGTGTAGCTCTTTCTGATAAAATTGACAGTGTTGTAACACATCGCTTCCTTGGTCCACTCATTATGCTGGGAATTATGTACCTTATTTATCAGGTAACATTTACTTTCAGTGAAACTCCAGTGGGCTGGTTTGAAAACTTCTTTGGTTGGCTTGGTGAAACAGCAGAAGCGAATATGCAGGACGGCCTGTTGAAATCCCTCGTGGTTTCCGGCGTCATTGACGGCGTAGGCGGCGTAATGGGCTTTGTTCCGCTTATTATGTTCATGTTCCTTCAGATCGCACTCCTTGAAGACTCCGGCTACATGGCTCGTGTTGCATACATGCTTGACCGAGTTTTCCGTTTCTTCGGTCTTCACGGCTGCTCTGTAATGCCGTTTATCGTATCCGGTGGTATTGCTGGTGGCTGTGCTGTTCCAGGTGTAATGGCAGCGCGTACCTTGCGCAGTCCTAAAGAAAAGCTCGCAACGCTTATTACCGCGCCGTTCATGGCTTGTGGTGCTAAGCTTCCTGTATTCCTTCTTTTTGTAGGCGTATTTTTTGAAGAAAATCAGGCAATGGTCATGTTCCTGCTCACAATGGCAGCATGGGCATGTGCTCTGATTGTTTCCAAAATCCTTCGTCACACTGTAATTAAAGGTGAAGCGACTCCTTTCGTAATGGAACTTCCACCTTACCGTTTCCCTACATTGCGTGGTCTTTTGATTCACACTTGGGAACGTACATGGCAGTACATTAAGAAAGCCGGTACCGTTATCCTTGCTATCTCTATCCTTATCTGGGCAGCAATGACCTTCCCGAACCTTCCGGCAGATCAGGTTGCAGCGTTTGATGCACAGAAAACAGTTGTTCAGGAACAGATTGATACTGCAAATGCATCCGGTGCTTCTGTAGAAGCTCTCGAAGAAAAACTTGCTTCCATTGAAAACGAACAGGCTGAAGTTACCCTTAAGAACTCCTATGCAGGCAGCATCGGTGTAGCTCTTGAGCCTGTAATGAGCCCTGTCGGTTTCGACTGGCGTACAAACATCGCTCTCGTAGGTGGTTTCGCAGCGAAAGAGGTTATTGTATCTACTCTTGGTACAGCATACTCTCTCGGTGAAGTAGATCCGGAAGACGCAGCACCGCTTGCAGAGCGTATCGCTCAGGATCCTAACTGGACTCCAAGTGTTGCTGTTGCATTCCTTCTCTTTGTACTTCTCTACGCACCGTGTTTCGTAACTGTTGTTGCAATTAAACAGGAAGCAAACTCATGGAAATGGGCATTGTTCTCTGTAGTCTTCAACACAGGTCTCGCTTACACAGTTGCTGTGGCTGTAGTTCAAATTGGTAAGCTGCTTTAAGTAAGCATCCCGTCAAAAGGTATAACCCCGCTTAGCTTCGGCTGAGCGGGGTTTTCTTTTGGCGAAGATAGAACTGCCCAGTCAGGTTACAATGCAAACAAAAAAGCCCGTGCTGAAAAATCAGCACGGGCTTTTTTTTATTCGAATGAAATCGGATTAAACGATTTCAACGAGCTCAATTTCGAAAGTAAGGTCTTTACCTGCGAGCGGGTGGTTAGCATCAAGGGTAATGCCATCCTCTTTTACGGCAGTAATCACTACTTCCATCACGCCACCTTCGGATTCAAGCTGCAAAAGCATGCCAACTTCCGGAGTGATGTGTTCAGGCAC
Organism: Halodesulfovibrio sp.; assembly: GCF_015482765.1. Lineage (GTDB taxonomy): Bacteria > Desulfobacterota > Desulfovibrionia > Desulfovibrionales > Desulfovibrionaceae > Halodesulfovibrio. The sequence goes on along the minus strand of NZ_JADMLB010000052.1, from coordinate 560 downwards.
CTGATCATTGGCAACGTCGATGATCATTTCATCGTTACGCTGACCGTATGCTTCGTCTGCTGGAATAGTAACTTTAGTGGAGTCACCAACATTCATACCTTCAACAGCTTTTTCGAAACCAGGAATGAGCATACCGGAACCAAGAGTAAACTCGAGTGGTTCGCGTTCGCGGGAGGAATCGAAAACAGAGCCGTCTTCAAGGGTACCAGTGTAGTGAACTTTTACTGAATCGCCGTTTTTGACCTGTGCCATGGAGGTCTCCTTGTTAAAAATGTGGTATGATAGGATGACTGTTCGCACCTTGAAAGTCAATTCTTATTTAAAGGACAGCAAGATGCGTGTCGGAATGATATCTTGTTCATGGACATATATACGCACATAGAATACGGAGCCTGAAAACAGGTTGTAGCTGACCTTGCAGTAAGATGCTTTTTTCCTCAACGCAACACGCGGTACTGTTCAGCAAACTATAAGAGTGTGTTGCTCCATTTTACTCATATCAAAACGTCTTTTTGCGAGATGAAGTTGTTTTACAGTCCTGTTTATTCCTATGTGCATTT
>NZ_JADMLB010000019.1 GCF_015482765.1 Halodesulfovibrio sp. | reverse complement strand
GTACGCTGCGTGGAGCTGCGTTAAGTCCTGCACGATGAAGTACGCTTTCAGACCGAAGCCACCCATGAATGCAAGGGAACGCTCAAAGATTTCAAGACGGCCGAGCGAGGTAAATTCATCCATCATAAGGAGCAGTTGATGCTTGTAGCCTGCAACAGAGCGTCCGTCCTCAAATTCCATGTCTTCAGTAAGACGCCGTAAGATGATGTTGAGGATAAGACGGATCAGCGGCCTCAGGCGGTCAATGTCTGATGGTCGGATGACAAGGTACAAAGACACCGGAGCCTCATAGTTCATCAGATCATCAATGCGGAAGTCACATTCAGCTGTGTTGGCCGCAACAATTGGATCTCGGTACAAAGCGAGGTTCGCAACTGCTGTTGAAACAACACCGGATAGCTCGTTGTCAGCCTTGTTAAGCATTTCGCGAGCTGAAGAAGCAATGAAGCGCTGAACACTTAATGCCTCTTCTTTGCTTGCTCCAAGTGCATTCTGCAGAAAGGTTGCGTGGTCTGCGATGAGCATTTCCTGGAAGAGTACAGCATTGTCTTTCTCCGGATCAGCGAGCATCAAGCCAAGGTCACTTAAGTTTGCGATTCGGTCTTTCTTTTGAAGTGTCACAATGAGGCAGTGCAGAATAGCGCCGCCAAGCAGTGCAAATGCTGCTTTGTTCCAATAATCTTTCAAGCCCTTGCCGTCCGGATCAACGATCATGCTGGCAATGTTCTGCGTGTCTGCGATCGCGTGTGCGGTGTGCAGGCGGATCTCTTGAAGCGGGTTAAATCGTGCACCACTGGCGGTTTTATCAGTCGGTTCGAAACGAAGAACCCTGTGCCCTTGCTTTTGTCGCCAGCCGGCAGTGAGTGCCCAGTTCTCTCCTTTGATGTCGAGAGCGATGAGACTTTCTTTCCAGCTAAGGAGTGTAGGAAGAACAAGCCCGACGCCTTTACCCGATCGAGTAGGAGCGAACACAAGGATGTGTTCTGCGCCGCTGTGCCGAAGGTAGCGAAGGTTCTCTTTATCCTGCCAACCGCCGACATACACGCCTTTGTCAGCAAAGAGTCCTGCTTTTTGAATGTCCTTTTTCTTTGCCCAGCGAGCTGAACCGTGAAGATCTTTGTAGAGGTTCGGGGTGCGCATGAAGAACTGCCAAAGGCCGAAGATAGCAAATAGCGGAACTACGAATACCAATTGTCCTGTGAGCGTCGCGTCATCTATGACTTTTGCGGCTTCCGGAAACTGCTGGCTCCAACCTAAGATTGCCCAGGGCACATACCAATTGTTGAAGATCATGCCGTTTAGAGCAGGATGGTAGTTGTAGGTGGCTGCCACCTGTTGAGTGGCAACACTGAAGGCGATTAAAGCAAGAAGAACCAAGGTCGCTGGATAGAACAGCCATAAGAATTTGTATTTTTTAACGCTGCCAAGTCCGTATTTTGGTTTGTCTGACATGGCTTATCTCCACGGTTTGTAGGGGCTGCTGAAGACGATGTCTTTTTGAACAACCATATTGAAACGGTAGCCAGGGCGAATGGTGAGAGTCGGCTGAACGTTTAAGTTCTGCTGCAACAGGCGTTGGCTTGATTTGCCAAGCTCGCTTGAAAGAGCAGAGCCTAGCTCGTCCTGAAGAGACGGTTTATCGTTTGAAGCTGTGTCACTTTTGAACGTGTCAGAGGCGTAGGCTCCGACGCCGGAGATAATGCTCATGAGTGCAGCCGTTCCGAAGGTTCGAAAGTAGTGGTTGTCAGTGTGGTCAGAAAAACCGCTGTAGCCTGCCATATCGGCACCGGTCATTGAGCCGAGCGTTATGGAAGATCCGTCTTGAAAGATGATGCGGTTCCATGCAACGAGAACGCGGGACTGGCCAGCGACTACTCTGGAGTCATAGACACCGATCATCCTGCTGCCTTGCGGGATGAGGAGATATTTTCCTGTGGCCGTGTCATAGACGTTTTGTGAGACTTGCCCGATGAGTTGCCCTGGTAAGTCTGAGTTGATCCCTGAAATCATGATGCCAGGAATGACCGCACCAGTTTTTAACTCAAATGGGCTGCCTTGCGTTCGTGCGTGTTTCAGCGTCCATTCAGAGTTTCCGGAGGAGCGCTTTGAAAGGAACGCTTCTTTATCTTTCTGATCTGCCGGATTGTATGCTCCCTCTGGGAGATCCGGCAGTGGTGGACTGCTTGGGTACACTCCCGTCTGGGTTGAGCGCGGCTGTTGGGGCGTTGTTACTCGTTGTGCTTGAGAAGGCTGCTCAATATTTCCAGAGCGGAGAGGTTTACATGATCGAGAAAGTAGATGATTTGTCTACCGTAGATTGGAGGAGCGTCGGCAGGGAAAACGAGCTTGCCGTCGACTTCAATGAGATTTCAAGACTGTTAGTGAGGTAACTTCATCTGTCTAAGATGATGATGATTTAGTGGCTCTTTTTTATTGCCAAGGAGTAGGTAACTTCGTAAATTTGAGAAATAGGAATTTAATATGTTACAATATCAAATTATTACTCCTGACGTTCAGGCTAGCGAGATGCTCAAAAATAGTATTCTCAAATTGCGTCCCCAGACAACCGTTAGTGTTTCTAGTGTCTTTGATGAAAGGGCTACTAACGGTGAAACTGATGTTTTTTTTATTGATTACGGATTGTTGCTTGGTGATAAGGTCGGGATATCTGACGGTTTAAATTATATATGGAAAAGAGCTTCTAGGGCGGATGTTGTTGTTTTAGTAAATACTTCAGAAATAAGATACGCAGTAGAAGCGATTAACGTCGGCGCGGTGGATTATCTAGCTTATCCGCTTATGCCTTCAGAAGTAACTTTAGTGTTGTCACGGCTTGACCGTGACTTGGCACGCGAGCACGAGTTAGGTTATCTGCAGGACGGTTTTTGGAATGAGCAGTCTCTCCAGATGGTAAAAACTAATAGTTGTTTGATGCGTGATGTTTTTTCAATGGTCAGACAAATGGCCACTACAAAAACAACTGTTTTGCTAAGCGGAGAAACGGGTGTTGGTAAGAGTGTTATAGCGAAACTTATTCATTCGCATAGTACACGAAAAGAAAAACCGTTTGTTAGTCTTCATTGCGGGGCTATTCCAGATTCACTGATTGAAAGTGAATTATTTGGGCATACGCGTGGCGCTTTTACCGGGGCATTAAGAGATACTGTAGGTAAATTTGGAGCAGCTGAGGGGGGAACCCTTTTTTTGGATGAGGTAGGCACAATCACCGCCTCTATGCAAATTAAGTTACTACATGCACTTCAAGAACAGACCGTGCAGCGTGTTGGTAGTGATAAGGAGCACAGGGTTGATGTGCGAGTTATTGCTGCAACAAATGATGATCTATGGGCACAGTGTGAACTTGGAAAATTTCGCAAGGACTTGTATTACCGTTTAAATGTTTTTCCAATACACATCCCTTCGCTAAGGGAACGTCGAGATGATTTAGCATCATTTGCAAAAACTTTTATTCAAAATAACAACTTAATACTTGGTAAGGAAATAGAAGGATTACATCCTAAGGTGCTAGCAGCCTTTAAAAGATATTCGTGGCCTGGAAATGTCCGAGAGTTGGAAAATGTAATTGAACGTGCTTGTATACTGGAAAAAAATACCGTTATTCGTCTAGAGAATATCCCCAATGAGATCTCAGCACTTTCCAGAGGGGCATTAGATACGCATGCCGATATATCGGTTCCTTTAGGCAAAGCACGCCAAGGTGTGGTTGATCGTTTTGAATTCGTATATCTCTCGGAGTTATTGTTGGCTAAGAATGGAAAAATTAATAAGGCGGCTGAACAGGCTGGTGTTACAACCCGTCAACTGCATAAGTTGATGTTGAAACATGGATTAAAAAAGGATGATTATCGATAGGAACTAAAAGTTCTTAATTTGTTAAAATAAGAACTTTTAGTTCTGTTTTTGGTAAAGCATATTTTCCTTTAAAAATTGAGTAACTACCTATTTAGATAGATGATTTTGTTCGAAAGTAGAACCACTCTCTCTTAGTAATAAGAACTTGTGGTTCTTTTTTTTTGTCTTTTTGATTGGTAAGTGCAGTGAAAACAAGCTGTTACGATATTGGCATTGTATATGCTTTATCGCATTGGAGAATGAAAGATCCATTACCTATCAAAGATGATGTCATCATATATGGAGGCATTGTTAAAAATGAATAAAAGCTTTGGCAACGGAAAGAGTAAATGAGGAAAACAATCTTTCTATGTATAAGCATGGTAATGGCACTGTTGGTTATTGGTGAATCAAAAGCTCAGCAATTTGATATTGTAGAACCCAATACCCTAATTGCAGGTAATATCATTATTAAAGGTGAAAAAGTATATCTCGATGACGGTGAGTATGAAATTTTACTTTTGAACGTGAACGATACTACCTTAGAGGGAATGCAAGTCGAGATTGCGGGTGATTATGCCATTGTTGACGATAAAGCAGCGTTACAGGTAACCAAAATTAACATTTATGAAGGTGGAGAGTTATCGTTAGTTATGGAAGTTGAAGCTAGCGAAAATAAATAAGCATAGATGTTTACTGTTATTTGTCTCCATTACGTTTTTATCTTTCTAGCTGTAGTTAAAAACAGGGTGCTATTGTATTATCCACGGCTAATGTGTCTGACATATCCTAGCTCATATCCTTTGGGAAGACACTAGTAGCTTCAGTAGGCTCTGGCCCCGTAGTAGAGACAATAACATTGTGCCATGTAGGATGGGAGGCCTTGGTAAGCAGCCAAGGTTTCCCTTAAAAATCAACTGTCCCAACAAGCATTATTTTATTCTATACACCATCATACAATTGAATAGTGCTTGTTCCTATCTGCTTGAAGCATTAGTTTGGAGAATGTCATGAATTGTGAGCAGAAAACTGTACAGCTTAGCGGAATATTGCAGCCTTGGATCAAATGTTGTGACGAACCTGAAGGGTTGATGTTAGTAACTACCACTAATGACGGATACATTGTTGAAGAAAATCGCAGTGGTTTGAATCTGTTTTCATATATTGGTGAGTGGCTTGATGTTTCAGGTTATATCCGTAGAGATGGTCAGATTGGCTATCTTATTATTCGTTCCGCATCTGTTGCAGAGGACGATTTATGGCAAGACGAGTGTGACGCTGACTGGATGTCTGGACGCAGAGAGCCTCGAAAAATGCGGGAGAAGGATTATTAGATTAGTGTCGCTGACATCCCATATGTATTTAAGCAGATAAGGTGTGGATAAATAAAGAGAGGAGTTTATTAAAACTCCTCTCTTTATTTTTGCTGCTTTTTGACTTTAGCCCTTACCTTTTGTTCGAGTATTTCCCGGGCAGGCGTTTTTAGCTATATGATCTATAATCATGCCCGCAATATCTTTTCCTGTGGCTCCTTCAACCCCCTCTAATCCAGGTGAAGAGTTTACCTCCATAACAACAGGGCCATGGTTTGAACGAAGTAAGTCAACTCCAGCAACACCTAGACCCATAATTTTAGCGGCTCTTACTGCGGTTGAGCGCTCTTCAGGAGTAATACGAACGACAGAAGCAGACCCACCTCGATGAAGGTTTGAGCGAAACTCTCCCTCTTTTCCTTTGCGCATCATTGAGGCAACAACTTTCCCACCTACTACGATGCACCGAATATCACTTCCTTTTGCCTCTTTAATATATTCTTGAACAATAAAGTTAGCTTTTAGACCTCGAAATGCTTCAATAACACTTTCTGCTGCTGAATGTGTTTCTGCTAAAACTACGCCGACGCCTTGTGTACCCTCTAACAGTTTAACGACTAAAGGGGCGCCTCCTACAAGTTCAATAAGATCTTGCGTATACATTGTTGAGTTTGCAAAGCCTGTAACAGGTAAGCCGATTCCTTTTCGTGCCAAAAGTTGAAGGCTACGAAGCTTATCCCTTGATCGCGTAATAGCTACAGACTCATTTACACAATATACTCCCATCATTTCGAACTGCCTAACAACCGCTGTTCCATAAAAAGTAATAGAAGCACCGATTCTTGGAATAATTGCGTCGATATCTGTTAATTCTTGTCCACGATAATAAACAGATGGGTTGTGTGCAGTAATATTCATATAGCATCGTAGGGGGTTGATTACTTCAACTTCGTGTCCACGGGCTGTGCCGGCTTCAACAAGTCTACTAGTAGAGTACAGTTCAGCCTTTCGAGAGAGAATCGCAATTTTCATGGTTTTATTCGCATTCTATGAGTGGGTGTAAAAAAGTATGTTCGGGATCAATTATTGCTAAACCTGAAAGAGCAGATCTTCCAATCAGCATTTGGCATTTCATCCCTCTTCTTCGAGTGAGCGTGACCTCTGCAATATTTTGCCAGCTCCCTATGCAAAGTTTAGTTTCGATAACGAAGCGCTCTTCAGTTTGGCCGCCCGAGTTGGTTACATTGCGGGTTTCAAGTAAAGGGGCTTCGGCTATTGCAGTCCTTTTTTCATCAGAATCAAGTGCAATACAGAACCTTATCCATTTCACACCGTCTTTGAGAAAAACTTTTTCATGGACGGTATGAAGTGAAGAAGTACGAGCTCCAGTATCCAGTTTTGCAAGGATGGCTGATGTGTTTAAGTTTGGGAGCAAAACCCACTCTTTCCATCCGAATGTATATTTGTTTAACATATCGTTATGTATGGTTATTTTTTAAAAAAAAGTAAGATTTTTTTTGAGCTAGGGAGGTTTATGCTTTTTTGAAATACATGTCTATATAAATGTGAGTGTGTACTGTTGTTTAATAGAAAAAAAGTAAAATCATAAACCGCAGCGAGTGTGCAAAGATAATTTTATGCAGGCAATGCCGTTAAAGCTATAAAGCTTGTAGTAAACTTGAGGAGAGATTTTTTATCCAAAGCTAATGAGAAAAAAGATGGAGTACTGAAAAGTATATTTATTGGTCATAATCGTATTACATTTGTAGATCATGACATGCTGATATTTTAAGGAAAATAAAAAATATAATTTTTTTGTGACCAAACTCTCTTCAACTGCGTATTAGAATATAATGCGTAGCTCAAATCACCAAAGTAACGATGCTGTTTCTGATAATGAAGTTGTTGTCTCTGTCCTTAAGGGAGACACTGAAGCATACGCGTTGCTGATTACTAAGTATCAATCAAAAATTTACAGTATATTTGTCCGCTCTATACGATCTCAGGCCGTAGCAGCTGAGCTTGCTCAAGATGTTTTTTTGAAAGCGTATGAAAACCTTGGGCAGTATGTTCATGACAAGAAGTTTTCCACATGGCTTAATGCTATCGCAATAAATACGTTACGTGACTACTGGCGTAGGGAGGGAAAGAAAAACTTTTTTACTGATGAGTTGGATATAGAGCAGGTGTTTTATGACTCCAGTGTTGAAGCATGTGTGCTTGGTCGTAGCATTATGCAAATTGTACACGAGCTTCCGGATCTTTATCGCGAAGCTCTTCTGCTGCGGTATCGAGATGACTTGCCGGTCAAAGAGGTTGCAGATTCATTGGGCATTGGAGTGAGTGCGGCAAAAATGCGTTTGAAACGGGGGATTCAGATTATTTCAAATGCAGTGGGGGTAAGGAATGAAGAACGATACAAAAATTGAACAACAACTCCGAAATATTCTTTCTGAAGAATTTATTGATATTGATCCACCCGAAAATTTTACTAAAAACATACTGGCTAAACTTCCAGAAGTAGAGTCAAGAACGTCTCATCAGAGTTTTAAGCATATCTGTGGGTGTATGTGGGATAAGATAACAAGGCCGATAACATTTTCCTTTTCACCATTGCAGCTTGCTGTAGTTCTAATGGTCTTTTGCGGTAGTGCCGTTGTTTTCGCTCCGTTAAATTTTTCAAAAGTAGCGTCTAGACCTGTAACTATGGTCAAACAACAACCAGTTCGGTTTGCATTATACGACCCAGAACAAAAGTTTTCATCAGCTGTCGTGATCGGCTCATTTAATAAATGGCAAAGCCGTGGGTTTGAAATGAGTTATGACGAGCAGCAAAAGACGTGGATTCTAGAACATGAACTTCCAGAAGGGGACTATGAGTATGTGTTCCTTGTTAATGGTGAATCGTCTATTCCAGATCCGAGAGCGCTTTTCTATGTTCAAGATAGCTTTGGTAACAAAAATTCTTTGATTCAGGTTGGCGGAGTGCGACATGACTTGTAGCTTCATCCGATTGTTAAGTTTGAAGAAGTACTCAATCTCCATTTTGTTTTTTTCGGGATTACTCGTTAGTTTTCCAGCACTCGCTTCAACAACTGATATAAGCACAAAGTCATTTTCTAAACAGGTTGAAATGGCAAACGAGGCAAAGATCAGCAAAGAGCTACTTCTTTTGATTACTCAAGATGCTCTTGAAGATAGACTTGAAAGTCAGCAGGCAAGCTGCCTGTTAGCAAAGCTTATTGCAGCCCAAAGGGAAGGGCTTCCACTCAATGTTTTTGAAGAAAAAGTGATTGAGGGGAGAGCAAAAGGTGTTTCAGCTTCCAGAATATGTAGCGCGGTAAATGCTATGCTTGTTGAGATGCAGTTTTCTAAGCAGTTGCTTCATGAGTTGACAGGTAAAGCGCCTGATAAAAGTATTATTAAAAACATGGTTGAGGTGAGTGCGCAGGGGATATCGCGAGCACAGCAAACAGCATTTGTTACCGCTTATGCTTCGCGGAGTTTGAAGAGCATTGTGGAAGGGTTAAAGCTGTATGCCTTACTAAAACAAGCCGGTGTTTCTTTTAATGAGTTACAAGGCTTTATGCGTCTTGTGATGAAGGATGATGCCACCTTGATGCGCTGGAAAGAAGTTACTCAGCTCTTTTCAATTGTTATTGCAACAGGGGTAGATCCTGATGACTTTATTACAAAAGCAAGTTCTGCTGTTGAAGCTGGAATATTACCGAATGCCTTTGCAAGGAACTTTGCCCTACAGCCTAGATCATTAGGTGTTACTGAACGGAATAGTGAAATTAATTAGGTTGATAGCCAGTTCTACTTTTAAAGAGGTTGAGAGTTTTTGATGAATGTATCGAAGTTAATGTGTCGATTGGCAGTTCTATTTTTGCTTGTTGCATCAGTTGTTGGTTGTACAGGAGTGAAAGGGCAGTACTACCTTGGTATGGAAGAATACGACCAAGGGCAGAAAAATTTTGAGCAGGCAATAGCAGAAAATCCAAATGATGCAATGGCACAGTATTATTTGGGCAGAATGTTATTAGCACAAGAAAAGCCTGAAGCTGCGTTACCGCATTTGGAAAAAGCCGTTAGCATTGACCCGAGAGATGCGGACTATCATTTTTGGCTTGGTATCAACTACTGGGCTGTCATGGACTATAAAAATGAACGCAAACAATATCTGAAAGCAGTTGAGCTAAATCCAAGAGCAACTTACGCACATTTATATTTAGGGCACAACTATCTGGATAAAAATGAGTGGAAAAAAGCATATGACCAGTATCAGATTGTGTTGAGAAAAGATGAGTATGACCCCGAAGCTCTCTATAATACTGCGATCGCTTTGCATGGAATGCAGCGCTATAAACGAGAACATAAGGCTCTTCTAAGATATTTAAAGTATTACCCTGATGGGCATACAGCTCTAAAAGCTGTCTCAAGCTTAAATGCATTAGGTGATTTTTCTTGGCGTAATTTTTATATTGGCAAGAGAAGAGTGAGCTTCATAGGAGTACAGTTTGAAAAGGATACTGCTAAGATAAAAACGGATTCTACTGCTTCTTTAAAACTTCTGGGAGCCATGTTGAAGAACTCTCCTGATCTTTCTGTGAATATCGTAGCAAATGTGAAAGGAAAGAAATCGTTGGCAAAGGCACGGGCTTTTGCAGTTAGAAATTACATTGTTAAGTACGTTCCAGATGTTGAAACGAAACAGCTTCCAATGAGTTGGTTCGGTCAGTCAGAAAAAGTCAGGTATGGAAAGAAAATAAAGTACTTGCCTGAGTCAGTACGTTTTATAACTAAGGTTAAATAGGTGTTTAAAAATGAAGATGAATAAATTGAATGCTGTTCTATGCATTTGTTGCTGTTTGTTTATTAGTTTTGTTGCTGTTGTTTCATATGCTGAAACAGGGGCTGTATCAGAGGGGAATGTAGATTCGAGTGTTTCTTCTACTCCCAGTGCAAGTTCGGAAGAAGCAGCTGATGCAGGTGAAGACACCAGCGAAGACTCGGGTACAGAGGAAGGCACAGACACCGAAACTGACCAAGCTTCTTCTTTTGCAAATCCAGCTCAAGCTGCAAAAGCAGAAGCGTTAGCAGCAGCTGTAGCAGCTAAGCCTGATGCCGAAGTGGATGCAGCTGTAGCAGCCGTCGCAGATGCTGAGGCTGATTTAGCTGCAGCTAAAGAAATTGGTGATGAAGCTGCTGTTGCTGAAGCTGAAGCAAATTTAGCTGACGCACAGGCCGCTGCTGATGCTGCAATGGCTTCTATGACGTCGGTAAGTACTGCGGATATTGCAGCCATGCGTGATGCTGAAATGGGATGGGGAGAGATAGCTCATGAGCTTGGAGTTCATCCTAGCGTGCTAGGAGCAGCCCTTGGTAAAGCAAAAGGTAAAAGTAAAATTGGGACTCATGCCAGTGCCATGGGGCGTGGTAAAAGTAAAAATATGACAACCGCGCGCAATACCAAAAAAGGATATTCAACAGCACCCGGTGCAAAGATTGGAAAATCTCATGGTAGCAAAGCCGTTGGACTCGGACAATCTAAAAAAGGCGCTCGAGGTGCCAGCTCCGGTAACTCTGGAAAGGGTGGCGGTAAGGGCGGAAATTCCGGTGGTAAAGGTAATGCTGGTGGAAACGGTAAAGGTGGAGGAAATGGAAAAGGCGGCGGCAATGGCGGCGGAAAAGGTGGCGGTAAGAAATAGTACTACATGATAAATTAATAAGGCTTATGCGAATGCCGCATAAGCCTTTTTTTATGTCTTTCTTTAAAATTGCCTTAATTTCGGAAAGATACAGCAACAATATCATGTTGCGATAAAGAAGTATTGTTGGGGACTGTGGCGGTAATTATTTCATTTGAAGGCAATCTCACTGAACAGCTGCAGATAGTTCCTTTGAATCTCACATCTTCAATAATCCCTTTGACCGCATCTTCGGTGATGTTTTCCTTTAAAGAAGACACACAGATTTTTTCAGGACGTACAAGCATTACTCCATTTTTATGAGAAGGAAAGAATGTAATACAGTCTTTATTAAAAGTTCCCAATGCCGTGTTAACCATTGTTTTTGATAGGTTACCTTTAATTAACTCACCTTCGCCAATAAAAGTTGCGACAAAAGGGGTCGTGGGTGTGTGATACACTTCTGAGGGGGTGCCCCATTGATGAAGCTTGCCTTCATTCATAATACCGATGGTGTCGGCCATAGCAAAAGCTTCACTTTGGTTGTGGGTAACCATTACAGCTGTAATTCCTTCTTTTTTTAAAATGCTCCGCATTTCTAGTGATAGACGCTCCCTAAGCGTTACATCTAAATTTGAGAAAGGTTCATCTAACAGTAGTAGTTTGGGCTTTGGTGCAAGAGCGCGTACTAAGGCAACTCTCTGTTGTTGTCCCCCAGAGAGTTGATGTGGGAATTTGTTTGCTGATTCCGTTAGACCAACAAGGGAAAGCATCTTGCTAATACGCATTTTATCGGCGTTAGAGAGGGAAGCTGAAAGAAATCTTTTTCTCTTTTGCTGTAATCCGAAAGCAATGTTGTCTTTAACTGTTAGATGCGGGAATAGCGCATAGTCTTGAAATACCATGCCTATTTTTCGTTCTTCAGATGGTGTTAATTTCTTGTCAGAAGATACCAGCATCTTGTCTATGTTCACTTCTCCAGAGTCAACTGCCTCAAACCCAGCAATAATGCGCAATAATGTAGTCTTACCGCATCCGCTTGCACCTAACAGGCACCCAATTTGTCCTTCACGTAAAGAAAGGGATACATCCGACAAGACATATTTCTTATCAAATTTTTTTTGAACGGAAGAAATTTTTAACATTTTGTGCTCACTAAACAGGATCAGTTTTTTGATTAATACATAGAACAGGTATCAAACCAACAAGGATAAGAAGAATAGCTGGGATGGCAGCGCGCTCCCATTCTCCTTCACTTGTTAGTTCGTAGATCTTCACTGCTAGCGTATCCCACCCAAATGGTCTGGTCATGAGAGTAATGGGCATTTCTTTCATCACATCAACCAGAACAAGCAGTGCTGCGGTCAGAAGTCCTGTTTTCAATTGAGGAAGGTGAACTTTGCGAAGCATTTTCCAGCCTGTCACTCCCATGAGAATTGATGCGTCATCCATAGATGGTGTTATTCGTTGCATATTACTGTGTATGGAGCCATATGCCGCAGCCATAAAGCGAATGCCGTAAGCAATGAGGAGTACGCAAATAGTTCCTTGCAGAATAGGTTGTGCAGGATGTTTTGTGAGCAACGAAGCAATATCAACGTAAAGGTTATCTAAATACGCAACAGGAGCAATGATCCCGACAGCGAGTACAGTTCCGGGAAGTGAATAGCCTAGAGTTGAAAGGGAAATGATCCATTGAGTAGCTTTGGTGTGTTGAAAACGTGCAGCATAAGCCAATGCAAGAGCGCCAATACAGGTCACAACAGCGGCAAGAATACCGAGTAACAGAGTGTTAGTGCTGAAGGTTAAATATCGGCTTGATAATTCAAGGGCTGTTGTGTCTAACGCCCAGAGGGTTAGTTGAATTACGGGGAGAACAAAGCCAATACAGAATATTATGCTGCAAAATGTGCATGCTAGGATTGCTTTGGGCTTAGCAAGTTGTATTCGATTAAAATGTGATTGCTCTTGAGTGAAGCGCATTTTCTTTCGCAAATATTGTTCGCTTGTAAGCAAGCTGAGAGCAAGAATAACGAGTATTGAGGCAAGCTGAGAGGCAGTTGAGAGTGAAAAGAAGCCATACCACGCTTTGTAGACTGCTGTTGTAAATGTATCAAAGTTAAAAACTGAAACTGCTCCGAAGTCTGCAAGTGTTTCCATAAGAACTAAGAGAATGCCCGTTGCGATCCACGGACGGCAGAGTGGCAGTGCTACAGAGAAGAAGGCTGATTGTGTTGTGCAGCCTAAAGTTCGTGCCGCTTCAAGACATCGTTGCCCTTGTGTTGTGAACCCTGCCTTTGCCATAACATAAACGTAAGGATACAAGGCGAGTGTCATTGTTAGGCAGACCGTCCATATTGATCGCACATCAAATGGTGGTATTCCAAATTTGTTGCGCAAGAAAATCTGTAGTGGGTTTGAAAAATCGAAAAGTCCCAGAAAAACGAATGCAAAGACATAGGTTGGAATTGCCATTGGTAATAGAAGGGCTGTCGAAAAGAAGCGTCGTCCCGGAAAGTTACATGCAGCTATGAGCCATCCAAGAATGATACCTAAGATTCCTGTGCCAAGTGCAACGCCTAGGCACAGAGAAAGAGTGTTTATTGTTAACGACGGCAGGGAGGTTTCAATAAGGTGCGCCCAAAGTTCACCTCGTGGCTGTAGAGCAGAAGAGAAAATGACAAGAATTGGAGTTACTGCAAGGGCTGCAACTGCCAGTGGGATTATTTTGATAAGGATTTTTCTCATAGCCATTAAGAAAAGAGCGACAGCCTAGAACTGCCGCTCTTAGTTATTTATTTATATCCAGCACGATCCATAAGTTTAATCGCGTCAGCCTGCTTTTCACCATATACTTTTACATTCATCGGGTTACCTTTAAAAGATCCCCAAGCCTTTACTTCTTCGCTTGGTGCTACGCTAGGGTTCACAGGGAATTCCTGATTAAGGGCACCAAAAGTTTCCTGTGCTTCTTCTGAAGCAAGCCATTCAAGCAGCTTGATCGCTCCAGCTTTATTTTTTGCATACTTCGTCACGCCGGCACCGGAAATGTTCATGTGAACTCCAGTAGAGTTCTGGTTAGGCCAGAATAGTTTTAATGGAAGTTCTGGAGATTCTTTCATGAGGCGACCGTAGTAGTATGTATTAACAATTGCTACGTCACCAATCCCATTTGCTATAGCTTGCATCGCTTTAGTGTCATTGGAGGTTGGATCAATTGCAAGGTTGTTTACCCAACCTTTTACAATCTCTTCTGCTTTATCCGGTCCATGCTGCTCAAGTAACGAAGCAACAAGGGACTGGTTGTAAACCTTTTTGGATGTACGCAGGGTGAGTCTTCCTTTCCATTTAGAGCTTGCAAGATCTTCATATGTGGAAAGTTCATCGGCAGAGACTTTGTTGGTGTTGTAGACAATTGTTCTGGCTCGAATTGATAAGCCAAACCATAGATTTTGAGGATCACGAAGGTTTTCTGGAACAGCAGTGGTGAGTGTTTTGGACTCAACAGGCTGGAGCAGGCCGCTTTCTGCTGCGTGCCAAAGGTTACCGGCATCAACAGTGATAAGAAGATCTGCAGGAGTATTTTTCCCTTCAGCTTTAAGGCGTTCAAGCAGCGGGTTTGCCTTAGCAGTTATGTAGGAAATTTTTACTCCAGTTTTTTTAGTGTACGCATCGAATAACGGTTTGATGAGATGTTCTTTGCGAGCAGAATATACAACAATTTCTTCTTGTTCAGTAGAATGAGCAGTGGTTGGTACTAGAAATGAAAAAGAAATGATTGCAGCTAATACGCTGTAAAATAAGCTTTTCATGTTTAATCCTTCAAATAAAAGTTTTTGATAACGACATTGATTTTCGTTATCGATCATAAAGTGTTTTGTGAGTCAAACTAAAAAATAAGAAGTGAGCATATACTTCCAAAAGATATATTTTCTGAAAAAGATTTTAATTATTAGAGAGATAAAACGGAAAAGAATAAAGCAGGTAGAAATGTGATATCTGCAATCACTTGAAAGTATAAGCGAATATTTTTTTGAATCAAAATCATTTTTTTGCTCAATTGGAAGGTGAGGTGTAAGTGTCACAACATAGGTAGAGCATGAAGGATCGCGTCAGGAACAATGAGTGGAAAGTCACGGTAAAATGAAAGACGAAATTTTATGTGGGAACTTGAATGAGTGTTTCGACAAAAGTTCAGGCAGGTAATGGTGCTGTGTTACCTATTCTAGAGTTACTAAAGAAGAATGCCATGTAACACACGCAGTAAAAAAAGTTTTTACCAAGAATCAGATAGTTATAGCGAAAAAGATGCCTTTTGCATGTATAAATATGGTGATGCGATTAAGGGGGATGCTGCTCAAGTCAAGGTGGACTGTGTCATGATTTCGTAACGGGATATATTTTTGTAAAAAAGCGTTTCACGGAGAGCGCTTACAAGTTGTAACGGTAAGTAAAGAAATAAAATTATCTTGTCTAATGTATTAGAGTTCCCCATAATCCTTTGGAAAGTTGAATGGCCATTAACTTGAGGTTAGCAGCGTACAGGTAGTTGCAAAATTTCAAGTCACCTAATGAACAGTAATGAATGAAAGATAATAATGACAGCTTACGTACATCTTACTTTGGCAATAGTGCTAGAGGTAATAGCAACTAGCGCCTTAAAGGCTTCAGACGGTTTCACAAAACTAGTGCCGAGCCTTGTTGTTATTGGTGGCTATATTGCCACTTTTTATTTTTTTTCACTTGTACTTAAAACGATGCCTGTTGGGGTGGCGTATGCCATCTGGTGTGGATTAGGTATTGTTTTGGTTACACTTACAAGCGTTATTTTATATAACCAAATTCCCGATTTTCCCGCTGTTGTCGGGATGATGTTTATCCTTTTAGGGGTATGTATAATTAACTATTTCTCTAAAACTATTGTGCATTAAACTCGATTTATTTGCCCATTTAGAGACAAAGAAGAGGCCATCCATTGTAATGGATGGCCTCTTCTTGTTTTGCAAGCTGAAATGCTTCAATAAATTGAAGTCGCCTTCAGGAAAACTATTGAGCAAAGTCGTATAGGAAGGCTTGGGGAAAGGTTCATTCAATTGTTTTAGTTAAGATCGGGTGGAGTAGTTGCTCATATGTGATTTGTGTTCGTATTCACGTGGTTTGTTTATCGCTCTTATAGCTGGCTACGCATAGAGTCGTTCTTAGATTGAAGTTAACTACATGTAAAAGGATTACAAATGAAAAAGTTAACTATACTCGCAGCCTTTGTTTTTGTTTTGGCAATAGCAGTAGGTACATATGCAGAGACAGCAAATAAGGAGTTTATGATGGAGCCATTGCAGTTGAATTCTGGAAAGAATCACATCTTTTTTCAAAGCCAAGGAGTTAAGCTTTCGGGTTTATTGTTTCTTCCTGAAGGGTTTTCGTTAGAAAAGCAATATCCGACCGTTGTTATTACACCTCCTTTTAATCAAATAAAGGAGCAAACGGGTAGTGTATACGGTACTAAACTGGCAGCTAACGGATTTATTGCATTTGCTTTTGACCATAAAGGATATGGCGAAAGTGAAGGTGAGCTGCGTTCTTATGAATATACTCCAGCTTTTTTGGAAGGGATTTCTGATGCAATTAGCTTTTTGCGGATGCATAGCTTTGTAGATCGAGAACGTTTGTACGGCCTCGGCATTTGTGCTGGTGCGACTCACATTGTTACGACAGCTTTAACGGACAAACGTTTAAAAGCGATTGCGACAGTCAGTGGTATGCTGAATAATCAAGCAAGTTTTTTTGCAACTGTAAGTCGTAAACAGGCCGTTGCAGCATTACAGGTGGCAAACGAAGCACATCAGAAGTATTATGAAACTGGCGTGCAAGAAAATGTGGATTTATTAGGTCTTGAGACAAAGCCGGCAGAAAGCGCCCTAGAAGTTAATAAAGAAGGGTATAACTTCTATATGACGAAACGGGGTGGAAAAGAGACATATCCTAATTACACTCATAAAGGACCAATGTTTGTACACGAAGACTATCCTCGTTACAATGCAGTCGCAATGGCTCCTAATTTGTATACTCCATATTTAGGAATATATGGGAGTAAAGCAATGAATAGCACTGGTCCTCTGACTGTTGTTTTTTATGAGGCTGCCAGTGAGCCGAAAGAGTTGTATGAAGTAGAAAGCGCAGGGCACGTTTCACTTTATGACATTGATAAAGATGTTGACCGAGCTATTGCAAAGATGACTAACTTCTTTTTGCAATACGGAAGGTAGAAAGATTGCCAGCCTTCACTGTGTGGAGGCTGGTACATTTGTATGGGAGAAGATATGAATGAGCATCATTTTAAAACGATCGAAGAGCTTTATCGGTATATAGGTATCCCTTCCCCCAATCACCCAATGTTTGCCATTAATCAAACGCAAACCAGCAATAGTGCTTCTAAGGATAGTTGTTTTGAGCCAGTAGCCATTACTTGCGACTTTTATACAATTTCATTGAAAAAAGTGGTAGGCGGACAGTTACTTTATGGGCAATCGAAGTACGACTGTCAAAATGGGAGTATTATTTTAACAGCTCCCGGCCAGCGGGTTGTGTTTGATAGGCTTGTTGTCAGTTCTAAAGCAACGCATATAAGTTTTGATAAAGAATTTTTGTTAGGCCATCAGCTACAACGTAGCATTAAGAAATATCACTTTTTTTCTTATTCGGTAAATGAAGCTCTTCATATCTCAGAAAAAGAAGAAAAGCTCATCGACTCAGTTCTTGAGGCAATGCTCTTAGAGTATAATGATTCGTATGATTCGCTCAGTAAAGGTATTTTATTGTCACACTTGCAAACGTTGCTTCAATATATAGAACGCTTCTATAGAAGACAGTTCCTATACAGATTGGAAATGGTAGGAGGAATGTATGATAAGTTGAACAACGTGTTAAGTAATGAATTTAGTGCTGAGCGTCTTGAGGACACGGGACTTCCCAGTGTACAAGGCATAGCAGATAGACTGGGGATTTCTTCTGGTTACCTGAGCGACTCTCTTAAGATAGAAACGGGGAAGTCGGCACTTGATCATATTCATCTCCATTTGCTTGATGTTGCAAAGGAGCTGCTCATGTCTCCTAATTTGACTGTTACGGAGATCGCGTATCGCTTGGGCTTTGAGTATCCCCAATATTTTTCACGGTTATTTAAAAAGAAGCAGGGGGTTACGCCTACTGAGTTTCGCAAGGGACATACGTTGAGATGAGATGTGTAATATTGTTTTAACAGCTATCTATCATTGAATAACTTTTTAGATAAGTCTCACGTCATATGTGGAAAGTGTTTTTCGCGTTGAGCCTGTTGTGGTAATACAATATACTCATTAGCAGGGCATATAAACGCAGGTGAATTGGTCCACAGAACGTGTCCACGTCTCAATTCATCATGATAAGCGAAAAGCTTAAACAGTAATATTAACATGCTGTCCTTTAACTGCATTTGAAGACAGAACTTTCATATCTATTTCACTAGAAGACGGACGCGTAGCTGTTGTGCGCACCTTTTTTACTACTCGCACTTCTTTAACTTGCTCTCCAGAAGTAGGGTCTGTTTTGGTTACTTCTACTTGCTCTTCAACCATCTCTTCAGAAGTTTCAGCTTGCTGATTCTCTGTGTCTTTTGTGCTGTTTGCAATAACCTCATCGGCTTTTTGAGATTTGTACTCCTTCAAAACTGCTAAGCCTTTTACTCCCTGTTTTGAGGAAACTAAGTACTTGGCTTTTGTTGGTTCAATGCCACAGCTTACTATTTCGGCTATTTTTTGGTCACGCTCATTTTTCAACGAAATAACTTCGTTTAGTAGTGCGTTTTCTCCTTGAGCCATAGCGTTTGTAAGATATACAGGGGTGACTTTTACTGTATCTGTTTGGCTAAGAATTTGTTGAGCAGCAGTATCGATAGAGGAAGTTGTAATCGTTTCACTGCTAGACTTAACTAGTTCGCCTCGTTGTGAAGCTATAGATTTCAACATGGGCTGTTGCGCCAATAAGGAATTGTTCAATAGGTTGATTCGCATGAAGCCTCCTATTGTATTTATCGGTTTGCATATGGAATTCTTAATTAAAAAATAGATAATTTTATGCTCATTTATTGTCTTAACATCCTGTTATCCATATCTAATAATTTAAAAAACGTATACTGGGACAGTTCGCTATATCAATTTTTATATTAAAATGTAGTTGGTAAGAGAATGTTGGGATGTCATGTTGAATTGCTTTATAAATAAACAAAGTTTTATCTATGCATTTTTTTTTAGGTTCAAATGTAGGTGAAAAAATATAGCGAAAGAAAGAAAAAGCGATAGTCTAAGACTATCGCTTTTTCTTCTATCTTCTAAAAAACTAGACTGCCCCTAGGGGCAAATCTGATGTTTTTAAATCTACTTTTCTTCAACTGGATATTTGTTTCTATACCAGTCTCTCCAGCCGCCAGTCAGAGCGAAAACATTTTTGTAGCCTGCATCAATTAATTTCTGCGCCTCACGGACGCTTGTATGCTCACTAGGTCAAGCACAATAGAAAACAATTTTTGCATCTTTTGCCCATCCTTTGCTTTTGGCAAAATCTACAATGTTGCCCTTAGGGTGTACGGCTCCTTGAATTTTAAATTCGCTTCCTTTCCAGTCAGATCCAGTACGCACATCAACTATGATGTATGAACTCATGTCTGCCTTTAGCGTATCTTTGTCTATCCGCTGTACATCGACGGCAAATGCCGTAGCTACAAACGCCAAGATCATTATGACCAAGGCGGCTAGTCTGATTGGCTTCATAGTAATTTCTCCATGAATTTTTTGTTTCATTGTACCAGATATTTTTAGGGTAACAACCTTCTCCTGAGGATTATGCTCAGCAACACGATAATTATGGAAACAAACGCAGCTATAAAAAGTCCTTTAAATGGATGTTCAGGGAGTTGAAGTGTTGCGTATGCAAGGTACAGACATGAGACTATGCCCGATGTTTTTAGCATATTAATGTAGAAAGAGCCTGTGTGATTGATGGCTGAGGCTGTGTTTACACCATAATAGATAAACCAAAGCGCAAAGCCTCCGGCAATGTATGATTCGGTTATGGGCTCGCCAGCATAGCCCTGAAGAAGTAGTACAGAAACGGTCAAAACAGGTATGGCCGTTGCAATCACCTGCCTTCCCAGTTCACTGTTTGGAATGAGAGTTAACGAATGCGAATTCATAAAAGTAATTAAAGGAGATTTGAGGAATTGAAGGGTAGTGTTGAAGGCAACATAACTCCCTAATATGATGATGCCTCCCATTATATAACGACCAGTTTGTCCCAGAATTTTTCTTGCACCAATCATATAAGGAACCGTTGAGTCTGCGAGTTTTTCTGTTCCTGAAACGCACAGTGCAGCGTAGGCGAATATGGACAGAAAGAAGACTGCGATACCAAGAGCAAGCACATACGACTTTGTGCTTGTTTTGTTTTTTGCAGAAGAAGTTGCAAAAAGCTCATAACCGACAAGAAGAGGAGCCATTAAGAAAAGTCCATCAGAGAAAGGTGCTGTTCCATAAGGCAGGAAGAAGTCTGGTAACGCAGCGTTTTTTGGGGATGGAGCCCAGAGCGAAGCAATGGAAAGAGTCGTGATACCTAATAGTATGGCTGTGACCACAGTGAGTTGAATTCGTTTTATGTTCTTTAAAGACAGTAGGCTGGTGAAGAATGAGCATGCTACTATAATGAAACTGAAAAGAAAGTTCGGGAACCAATACAGGAAGACTTCGTTGAATGCGTAACCGGCAATTCCCAAAATTGAGCATGAAAAGAAAACCAGTGTAAAAAAGCGCAATCCGTAGCCAAACGACTCCAACAGACCAGCATTGGAGCTTTTATCGCTGAGCTTGATAGCAGGAAGCGTCGCAAGGTGCGTTATGAAAAGTAAAGCCACGATGGCAATGTACCAGTTGGCAGCCAACCCTATGCCGCTACCTGAAATCATAAACGCTCTTGGCGAAAGTAGAAAACCAATTGCTAACAGGGCACTCGAAAGCATTTTCACCTCGCAAACGTCGCATGTTCCATAAAATAGATACCATGCGGTTAACGTTGGAATGAACAAGAGTGTAACATGAACTAAGGGGGTGAAATCAAGTTTTGAGTTGTCATTATTCTCTACGGTTTTAAAAGAATGCTTGGGATTTTGACGTAATGAGAGAGAGTTCAATTCAATGATATGGAATAGTTGTTGCCTGTAGCTGGTATATAGTTTACTAGTTGACTATATGCTAATTAACTAAAAAGGATTGGTGACAGAAAAGATGAAATACGATGTGGCAAATTCTACCGGTGTATTACTGGCAAGGGCTTCACAGCTTATGCGGTTGGGATTGAACAGAAAGTTCTCAAGTGCTGGCTGTTTGGCTACAGCTGAACAGTGGAAAGTGCTGATTGCATTATGGCAGGCGGATGGGCTTACCCAACAGGAACTGACTGAACGTGTGTTCAAAAGTAAAGCGTCAATGACGAAGCTTATTGATGGATTGGAACAACGAGAATTGGTGTTACGGAAGTCTGACCCAACAGACCGGAGGAGTAAAAGGATTTACTTATCTGTAAAAGGTATGACCGAATTAGAAAGTCTGATGGTACTGGCAAAGCAAAACCTGGTTCAGGCAGAAAAGGGGATTTCGGAGGGAGAGCTTGAGGTTTTTAAAAAAGTCTTAAAGCAAGTTATCTGTAACATGGAAGAAAATCATGATGAAAAATGAAGAAAATAAAGTTGTAGCAGCTATTTTGTCAGTGTCATTGTTGACGGTAATGGCAGGGGCTGTTGTAGCTCCAGCACTCTCCAGCCTTGCAAAAACATTTTCAGGATATTCAACCGATCTGGTTAAATTGATAGTAACTTTACCACCGTTACTCGTTATACCTACCGCATTGTTGATAGGGAAAATCGCCGATAGATTAGGGCGCCGTTTTCTACTTCTTGTTGGGTTAGCGCTATATTTTTTGGGTGGCGTTGGTGGTGCATTTTCGAATAGCTTTTATACTCTATTATTCTTTAGAGGGATATTAGGAGTTGCCGTTGGTATTGTCATGCCAATTTCAACCGGCCTTGTTTCCAATTTTTTTCATGGAATCAAAGCTCAACAAATGATGGGGCGAATTAGTGCTGCAAATCACTTTGGAGGGATGAGCGCGCAATTTATATCAGGGGCTCTTGCGTTGTTTTCATGGCGGTATTCATTCGGTGTTTATGGAATTGCCTTGATTGCATTCATGCTTGTTTTATTCTGGCTGCCTGAACCTTCAACTCAAGGGACACGAGGTCAGAAAAAGGAAGCATTACCACTCAAGACATATTTGTATGGTTTTTACATGCTGCTTTTGATGCTTGTTTTCTACACAGTTCCTTTGAATATCTCTTTATTTGTAGAAGGGACGGGGTTGGGAAGCTCAACTGCTTCTGGAGTAGCATGTGCAGTTGCAACAGGGGCGCCTTTTATTGTGGGTCTATATTATCAAGCAATACAAGATATTACAGGGCGCTATGCAGTTTTTTTAGCAATTTGTGTCATGGGGCTGGGAATGTTGATTGTAGGAGAAACGAGCAACCTGCTCATACTATTCCTAGGTACTTTTTTGGTTGGAGTAGGAGAAGGGTATTTGTTTCCTCATTTGATGGATGCCATTCGCTCAACGGTTACTCCTCGTAACAGTGTTCGGGCACTAGGGATAATGAGTAGTATGCTTTATTTAGGACAATTTTTATCTCCTATTGTCGTGGATACACTTGGAAGTATGTGTGTGTCACCTTCACTTAGACAACCCTTTTTTGTCGCGTGGGGACTTTGTGCATTTGCAGCGACTATTTCTTTTGCGCTTTTGATTAAACAACGAGCATAAAGCTATGTCGAGAACCTGTAGAAATAAACAAGGAAGAAAAAAGTACTATTTAAAAAGATGCAAAAAGCGACATGAGAATACTATAAATCATGTATTCGCCAGTAGCCAAAACATATTCACTGCAGATACGTCATCTCATAAGACCTTAGCAGTCGATCATACCCGCTGTATTCAATGTAAAATATGTCAAAAGATATGCCCGAATAATGCTATTGTATTGGAAAAAGTTGTCAGAATAGATAGCGGAAAATGTAGGCAGTGTGGTGCTTGCGTTGTAGAATGCCCAAGTAACGCAATTTATTTTATATAATATCTTTTAGTAAAGTGATAGTCTGTAATTTTAGTGTAATTTATAAGTAAGTTTTCTTAGTTACTGTTTCATAAAACTATAGAAACGTACTGTTACGATAGAGAGAAAAATCATGAAAAGTAAAATTGCATCACATTTGAATCTTCAATTTAACCCCGTTGTGTTATTGCGAAGTGACGAGCGTCCTCATGAGGCGATTCAACTTAAGGAAGGCAAATATTGTTGTGTTATGTCGATGTTTGCTCAAGTTACAGCGCATGGAAAAACAGCAGTTTTTGATCGAAAAACCTACGGATGCCCGGGGGCAGTTGCAGGTTTGGGAATGGGAACCGCGTATCCTACAGCCATGGGCGGAGCCGATATGTTTGAGGCATTCTTTTCAAAAGGTAAAGAGGCTGCAAAAGATCCTGTTGCATATCAGAATATTATTGATAACGCTCCGGCACATATGCGCTCAAAACTTACAATTGGTGAACGTTTTCACTGTACACCGGAAAAAGCTCGGAAATGGTTCAGTGAAGATTTGCCTGTGTATGATTTTTCCAATGAATATAGAATAATGAAACCATTATCTGAAGTTGAAGAATGTGAGTTGCCGGATTCAGTTGCATTTGTCGTAAACCCTCTTCAATTGTCAGCACTTATAACATTAGCTGGATCAGTTCGAGAAGGACTTATGGACATAATGGCTCCACAAGGGGCAGCATGTCAGATGATTGGAGCGTACGTATTTCAACAAGCAGAAAGAGACAGGCCAAAGCCCGTTCTTGGAATGACAGATTTGGCAGCCCGTAAGCATGTTCGAACAACTATACCAGAAGAGTATTTAACGTTTGCAATGCCATGGAATCTCTTTTTGCAATTAGAGGAAGAAGCCGTAGACGGGATCTTTGTATCACCTTTATGGTTAGACTTGCAGAAATAAAATTGTCCTGACTAGAGGTGACAAAAGGTTAGCGCTTTTCGTTCACTAAAAAAACTACATGTCCCTATAGTTTTTTTAGTGAACGTTTTTATCGTATTTGCAATGCGCGTCTTCAAGTTTATCAATATCTGCACTACAAATGAGATCTTTTAGTGCTTCAAATTTCGCTTCAGACCAATCATAAATATGTAGAGCGAGTAGACGATCAATTGTCTTTTGCGGAAAACGCAAACGGATTTGCTTTGCAGGTACTCCTCCGACAATCGTATAAGGAGGTACGTCTTTCGCCACAACGCTGTTCGCCGCCACAATCGCGCCTTCTCCTATGGTGACACCGGGCATAAGCATTGCGCGCATGCCTATCCAGCATCCATCTTGAAGCACAGTGTCCCCTTTTGATTGGTAACTTTCTTCAATTCTGTCCATAAATGGATACAGCGAAAACCAGTCATAACGATGTGTATGGTTTCCTCCCATAAGGATTACTGCCTCTGCCCCAATGCAGACATAATCTCCTATAATGAGCTTATCTATTTCCCAACGTGGTTCCCATTGACTGCTGATTTCATCTCCATGAAGCATGCGGACAACAGATTTTTCAAAACCATCATCATAGGCATCACTGTAGTAACTATGAGTGCCTTTAATTGTAATATTTTTGTTTTTTACGGTCTCATGAAGCATTTCCATTTTTGACCAGTGTTTTATTTTTTCCATTGCTACCTCAATAAATTTGAATGGTTAATCGTGTATAAATAATAGAAAGCAGTTGAGGAGGTAAAAGGACATTGTACTTGCGGGTAACTTGAATAAATTAATAAGTATTCAATGTGCAAGTGATGACATTTCCTTTTTACGTTTATTGAAGGCTATTAGAGGCGGCTCATTTGCTGTAAGTGTTTTTATTAATGTTGAAACGTTGCCTGAATGAACGGAAGGCGCTACTGTACGCTGTTTCTTTACGTTAGTAAGTATTTAATATTTTAATCAGAATGATCGCGTACTATTTGTATTTTTTATTGGTCATCGAAACTTCTGGTGAGATAAACTCCCCAATCTAATTTTATAAATCATGGTAAGTTACTGTTAATGACCATGTTAGGGAGTTGCATATGAAACGGTTGTCTACAATTTTGTTTTTTGCCTTATTAAGTACTGCGCTTTGTTTTCAAGCTGCATTTGCTGGTAATGTTGCAGGCTTTGAGGGACAGAAGGGAACAATTTCTATTGCCGGAGGCACAGCACATATTCCGGTTATGAAAAAAGCTGCGAAAAAGATAATGAAAGGTAATTCTGATATTCGAATTACTATTGCTGGCGGTGGTTCTGGTGTCGGTATTCAAAAAGTTGGTGAAGGGCTGGTGAACATTGGTAACTCCGGTCGTAAAGCCAGTGATGCAGAACAGGCCAAATACGGGCTTGTTCTCTTTCCGTTTGCAGTGGATGGTGTTGCAACTGTTCTGCATGCAAACAACCCGATTACTAGTCTGAGCAGCGAACAGGTACGTGCTATTTTTGCAGGTACAATCACTAACTGGAAAGAGGTTGGTGGCAACGATGCTCAAATTAATATTTACAGCCGTGATGAATCCAGCGGTACACGGGCAGTTTACTGGAAAAAACTCCTCAAGAAAGGCCCTCTGGCAACTGCTGCAAATATTGTTGCTTCAAACGGAGCTATGAAGTCTGCTATTTCACGCGATGTTAACGGCATCGGATACGTTTCTATTGGGCATCTTGATGACAGCGTTAAAGCACCTCTTCTTGATGGTGTAGTTGTAAATCAGGAGACCGCCAAAGATGGTCAGTACCCGATTGTCCGTAAGCTCTACATGAATACGAAAGGCCAGCCAAAAGGAATCGTAAAAAGCTTTATTGAGTTTATTATGAGTCCAGATTGTGATGAAATCATCAAATCCAGCGGCTATATCCCAATGTAAATTTTTACGACAGGCAACGCCCCACGCGAAGAGGGGCGTTGCCTCTTTTTACAATGACTCGACATAGATTATTTAACGCTTGTTCATTTTGGCCCGTACTTTGCCGTTGTTCAGCTGTATTCTCAGTTGCGGTGGTGGGTTCCATTCTTTTTTTTCTGCTCTATTTTTGTGTACCGTTATTTGACAGAGATACGCTGTCTAAGCTTTTGACGTGGGACTGGCGGCCTTTTCAAGGGCATTTCGGGATTCTGCCAATGATTGCAGGTTCGTTTTTTCTTTCAATTTCCGCGTTAATTTTAGCATTCCCAGTTTCATTAGGAATATGTTGTTTTGTGCATGGGATGGGAGCACCCCGCTTGGGGAGTTATGCACTACGATTGATAAAGCTCATGACAAGTATCCCGACAGTTGTTTACGGTTTTGTTGGAGTTTTTGTACTTATTCCACTTATTCGTGATGTGTTCCAGCATGGAAGCGGTTTTTCATGGATTGCCGCGACTATCGGGCTTGCTGTTCTTATTCTTCCGACAATTGTTTTAATGCTTCATACCCAGTTTTCGCTCATAGAGTCTCAGGTTAGCCTGACTGCCAGTGCATTAGGGATGACCACTGCTCAACGACTTTTGTATCTAGTAATCCCGGCTTCCCGAAAGGGCTTTATTGCAGCGGCGGTGCTGGGGTACGGACGTGCTGTAGGGGATACTATGATCCCACTTATGTTGGCTGGGAATGCCCCGCAACTTCCGGAATCTTTTTTTGACTCGTTAAGGACTATGTCTGCACATATTGCCTTAGTGGTAGCAGCGGATACACAGAGCCTCGCCTACCTTTCTCTTTTTGCATGTGGACTTTTTTTGT
Source organism: Halodesulfovibrio sp. (assembly GCF_015482765.1). Taxonomy (GTDB): domain Bacteria; phylum Desulfobacterota; class Desulfovibrionia; order Desulfovibrionales; family Desulfovibrionaceae; genus Halodesulfovibrio. Next base: position 13,779 of record NZ_JADMLB010000019.1, on the reverse strand, counting down.
TCCTTAACACGATATTCGTTAACGTAGGGCTGAGGATACTCATGAAAGGTTCGGAGCAGGGCGTATGAAAGTAGGGGAAAAAGCTTTTGGGGTGTTTTGTTGGTTTAGTGTCTTGCTAACAATGCTAGGTGTTGGCGGTTTCTTGGCGTTTCTTGTGCATGAAGGTGGTAGCGCTGTTACTGTTTCACTTTTTTTCGAAGATACACCACCGCTTGATGCTATTTTTTCCTTTGCACCTGTATGGGACGGCATTTGGGCTGCTTGTTTTGGAACCTTAGCGGTTATTCTGTTGGCTTGTATTATTGCAATCCCAATGGGCATTGGTTGCGGGATTTATTTGAATGAATTTACGCAGGGACGATTTAAAGTTCTTTTTGAATTTTGTATAGATTTACTCGCTGGAATTCCGTCGATTGTTATTGGACTTTTTGGATTTGCACTTATTCTTTTTCTTAAACACACCTTCTTTCCTGATGCGGGAACCAGTCTTTTACTATCCGGTATGTGTATGGGCGTGCTTACGCTGCCGTACATGGTTCAGTCCACACAGTCATCGCTTTCAGGTTTACCGGAAGAGCTTCGATTAATGGGGGCAAGTTTAGGCTTTTCTAAAGGACAAACTATCCGGCATGTTTTGCTCCCCTCTGCAAGTGAGGGAATAATGGGTGGTGTGGTTTTGTCTATCGGACGTGCTGCTGAGGATACAGCCGTAATTATGCTTACAGGGGCTGTTGCAAATGCGGGTTTGCCAAGAAGCCTTTTTGACAAGTACGAAGCCTTGCCTTTCTATATTTATACAACTGCTGCGGAATATCAGAGTCAAGCCGAGCTACAGCGCGGGTTTGGTGCAGCACTTGTGTTGCTGGCGTTGAGTGTGAGTTTGTTTTTGCTTGCACATGGATTGCATAATGCGATGAAACAGCGGTGGAGACGTGGATGAATACAGCAATTTCCTTTAATGATGTAACCATTACTTTCGGTGGCAACACGGTTGTTTCCGGTGTCAGCTTTGATGTGAAGGCAGATGAGTTGACTGTCCTTGTGGGACGTTCCGGTTCTGGAAAATCTACGTTGTTACGAGCAATCAATAGATTAAATGAATGCTTTGAAGGCTGTACGACCACAGGAAGCATAATGGTTCAGTTGCATGATGCCATGGTAGAGGTAAATTCTTCCCGAATGTCGCCAGAACATTTGCGTAGTCGCGTTGGAATGGTGTTTCAGACGCCTAATGTTTTGCCTATTTCGATTGAACGAAACTTGTTGCTTCCCCAAACGTTAGTATGTGGTGCCAGTGAACGTCGGGCACGTGAGAAAATGGAGATGGTGCTCGAAGATGTTGGTCTTTTTAATGAAGTTAAGGATAGACTCAACCAGCCGGCAAAAAATCTTTCCGGTGGACAACAGCAACGGCTTTGCCTAGCGCGAACATTGGCATTGGAGCCGGAAATACTGTTGTTGGATGAGCCTACAGCTTCAGTTGATTACAAATCGTCAGAACTTATTGAACAACTGCTTTTACAATTGGCGAAAAAGCTTCCGGTGTTGGTTGTTTCCCATAGTTTAAAACAGACCAAAACTCTTGCAGATCGAGCGCTACTTATTCGAGAGGGAAAGCTGGCCGGTACTTGGAGTACTTCGGATAATACTTCTTTGGATGAATTGCTTTATAACGAATTTTAACTACTCCTTTCTATGTAGTATGCAATTTTTAGCTGCTTCATACTACTAATGCGGTGTAGCTCCGTATCCAGGACAGGTTTAACTTGTGGAGTCACCTTCAAATTTTCTTGCAGCACTGACAGCCTGCACGGAGATTGGGTTGTGCTAATCGGTTGCGGTGTTGAACGTATTCTTCAGTTCTAATAAAAAAGCTCCCCTGCATAGGCAGGAGAGCTTTTTTATGTTTGGAGTAATTAAGCCAATACTATTGCGCAGCTTTTCTAGCTTCAGAAAGCCATTTATTCCAAGTTTCTTGATTAGTTTTAATCCATTCTTCTGCGTGACGCTGAATATCCTTATCTGTTTTTTCACCCTGATAAAGCAGGTTGTTCTGGGCGTTGATATCTTCAAGAGGAAGACTGAATATTTCAAAGAATCGTTTTGCTGCCGGATTTGCCTCAGCAAATTTAATGTTAGCAACAATACGGATATCTGAAGGAGCAAAGCCCATTTTTAAAGGATTTGTAGCTGCACCTTGCAGGTATGGGATAACCATAGTTTCCTCAAGACCTTTTTCATCCTTAGAAGGGATGATTTTAGGTACGTTGATCCAGACTACATCTTTACCCGGTTTGAGCTTAAATACTGTCCAGTTTGGAGTCCAAGTGTAAAAGAATACAGGTTCGCCGGCCTGATAGGAACCAAGAACAGATGCCATTCCCGCTTCGTATGCAGCCTTACTAGGCTTGATGTATTTTTTGAGATCATAAACTTTTAAATGGCGGTCGATATCACGTTCACAGCTCCATCCTGGAGGGCACGCAGTAAGATCTGCTTTTCCGTCATTGTTTTTATCGAACAGTTCAATTACTTCAGGGCGTTTGAAGTCATCAAGGCTGGTAATGTTTAATTTATCAGCTTCTTTTTTGCTGACAAGATATCCCTGAAGACCACCTGCTTGCACTACAAAACCATATGGCTTTGCATGATCAAAAAAGTCTCCTCCCATGTAACTATTATGGTTCGGGAACCAGCCACTAGGCCAATAGTCGATATCTCCCATGGCTAACGACTTGTAAGCGAGAGCATTTGGAAGGTCTTTGGGCTTCTTAACGGTGTACCCTAAGGCTTCAAGGCCACGCTTTAACAGCTCTGCATGGAAAAAACTTGTGTTCCATGTAGCACGAGCAGGAGTAATGGTGATTCCTTTCCCCGGGAGATCGGCAGAAGCAAGGGCTGCTGTTGTGCTGAGCAGGCAAATTGATAAACATATTATTAGACGTCTAAGCATTTGTATCCTCCTTTAAAAATTACTTTTTAGCTATTGATTGTGTTATTCTATCCAAAATTACTGCAAGTAAGACAATAGCTAACCCACCTACAGCAGCTTGCCCTGTATCAAGGGTGTTTAGCCCCAGAACAACAGGGGAACCTAATCCTCCGGCTCCAATAAGTGCTGCAATAACGACCATAGACAGTGCCATCATAATGGTCTGGTTCAATCCGGCGAGAATCGTAGGCAAGGCGAGTGGCAGTTGTACTTGGAATAGAACCTGAAGTTCGCTTGCCCCGAATGCTTGAGCAGCTTCGATTAGTTCAGGGTGTACTTGCCGGATTCCTAAGCAGGTAAGCCTGATAATCGGTGGAAGAGCAAAGATGATTGTTGCGAGAACACCTGCCGTATTGCCAATGGAAAAGAGCATGACAATGGGCACTAGATAAACAAATGCAGGTGTTGTTTGCATTGCATCAAGACAAGGTCTCATTACAGCTTCAAACAGTGGACTTCTCCCCGCAAGTACTCCTAATGGGATACCGATGACACCACAAAAGACTACCGATGCGATCACCATAGCCAGTGTGGTCATAGTTGCTTCCCAAAGTCCGAGACAGGCAATCGCAATAAAGGACAACAGCGTGAACAATGCCAGTCTCTTCCCGGAAGCTTTCCACGCAATAAGAGTGATCAGCAAAATAGGAATATAAAATGGCAAAGCAGTAAGACCTTGCGTAATTCCATGAAGTGTCAATTCAACTGGCAGCTTGATCAGTTGAAAAAAATCTCGGAAGTTCAGAACCAACCAGTCAATTCCATCTGATATCCATTCAGAAAGTGGAATAATGCTCTCATCTAAAGGGATTATATCTAAGCTAAACATGCTAGGCCTCATGAACTTGGTTTATGATCTGCTCAGGTTTATGCAGAATGCGTAAGAAACGGCTTTTAGAAATAACACCTTTGAATTGCTGTTTTTCGTTGAAAACAGGAACTGGACAGGGAGAACTGGCTACAATGGGTTGGATTTCTGTTAATGCGTCATCCAGATTAACGGTAGCAACATCCTGAAGATACGCATGTGCCAGAGCTGCAGACGGTGAATGTTCTTCTGCTGCATCTCTCAGGCTTTCTGTAGAGACGACACCAAGAAGCCTTTTTTCAGCATTCAGCAAATAGCAGTAATCTCTATCGCTGTTACTGAGGTATTCCTGAGCGGTACGGATATTGCCGCCTTTTGTGATAATAAGCGTAGGATGGTTGTTGCGTACGATATCGCTGGCCAACAATATGTTTGTTGGATCTACGCCCTTAAAGAAAGATTTTACGTAGTCATTTGCCGGTGAACGTAAGATTTCATCAGACGTACCAACCTGAACTACTTCTCCATGCTGCATGATAGCGATTCGGTCGCCAATGCGTATGGCTTCATCAAGGTCATGAGAAATGAATATGATTGTTCGCTTGTGTTGTTCTTGAAGAGTCAGAAGCTCATCTTGCATTTCAGCTCTGATAAGAGGGTCTAAAGCTGAAAAGGCTTCATCCATAAGCATGATGTCAGGATCGACAGCGAGCGCTCTTGCTAAGCCTACACGCTGTTGCATACCGCCACTTAACTGTTCAGGTGAGGCATGTTCCCAGCCGTTAAGCCCGACTTGTTCTAGGGCTTCTTGAGCGCGTTGGTTGCGTTGGTCTTCAGGTATTCCGGCAAGCTTTAACCCGAAGGCTGTATTTTCAAGAACTGATAAGTGCGGCATGAGAGCAAAGGACTGAAAGACCATGCTCATATTTTTTAATCTGAATTTTACCAATTCGTTGTGCGGCATTGCTGAGACGTCTTTACCGTCAACTATAACGCTGCCAGCGCTTGGTTCGATTAACCGATTCAAAAGGCGGACAAGTGTGGACTTACCCGATCCGGAAAGCCCCATGATGACAAAAATCTCACCTTCATACACTGTAAATGAGGCGTCTTTGACTCCAACTGTTAACCCGGTTTTTTGGAAAATCTCATCTTTCGAAAAATTTTGTTCAAGTAATTTAAATGCTCGATCGCTTTTTTGACCAAAAATTTTATAAAGATTTTTTACGACAACTTTTTCTTTCTGTAGAACCATCATACCCTCATTTTTGTGGTTTGGAAGAGGGTAGAGACCATCGGGTATGGTTACAAGGGGGGGGAGCAGGTATGCTTCGGGTATGGTTAGCGTGGAAAGTATACCCGATTAGTCGAAATCTGCTTTGTTCGCTAAGTAGGCTGCCAATGAAATGTTTGTTCCACGTAAGTTAAGTTTGCGACGAATGTTCTTTCTATGGCTTTGAAGCGTTTCGAACGAAATACCGAGTAGCTCAGAAATTTCTTTTCCCTTCATCCCAACATGGATGAGCTTACATATCTCCAGCTGCCTCCCCGATAATTTAAGCATTTCATCACTGAATTCTGTTGTGTTTTCAGTAAATTCTTCAATATGTGATTTTAGGATCCCACTGTAGCTTTTACGTAAATTTTGTGAAGGAGCTTCTGCGATGCGGTCAATTGTCGGCAGGAGATATTCCTTTACTTGTTCCATGACTTCTTCGCGAAATTCCTGTTTTTCTTCTTCAACAGTTCGAATCACAGTTCTGAGCGTATTGTCCATTGACTCAAGTTCTTCTTCACGTTCTTTTAAGTCTTCTTGCAGTTGCATCCTCAGGCTCAAATCCTTAATGATAATTTGGTAGAGAATTTGATCTGAAAGGTGAATACGGCGTGCCGTGAGTACGATCGGTAGCTCTTCGTTCTTTTCGTTAATCGCAATAAATTCTCCGCAGCACTTTTCACCTTTTTCCATCTCAAAGATTTTGTTTTTTACAATCTGCTGAAGAGATTGTTTTATTATGGACAAGAAGGAATAAGATTGTTTTTCTTCCAGCGGTAGCTGAAATTTTTTAACTGCCGCCGGATTTGCGCTAAGAATATTAAGCTGATCGTCCACAAGAATGGTTGCATCAGGAGTTGCGTTAAACAGTGCCCCGAAAAGCTTGAATGAGTCTTTATGAGCAACGACGTTGTCTTGTAAGTTTTCTAATAATTCAGTCAGCGGGGTTAATGTGGCGACAACACCACCATTTGGAGCAAGAGTTTTGGGAATAGGCATCATCCATAAATTGCATTCCCCTTTATCCCGTAATGAAACACGTGAGGTTTTGCCGGCAGGGAAGAGTGAAAACAGGGCATTGATATTTGATATGGGGACATCCAACAGTTCCCATAAGGGTTCGTTAACGACTTCTCTCTCCCAAAAATTACGGGCACCCACGCTACTTTTTGTAACAACACCATGGTCGTCACAAAACAGCACAACATCTTCGAGGGAGTCCGTGAATTCTTGGAAAATATCTTCATGTTGAGGTCGTATTAATTCAAACAACGATTCGTTCATTATTAGCTCCTGTTTTTAGAAACATATACTGAATTGGCCTTAGAGCCAAATTTTGGTCTTCCATCTTTCTATATGGATTTTCATAAGTTATGTTGAGGAGCTGGCTTCTTTGAGAAAAATTCACACTGTGGTAATTTGAATGACCTAAGTAAATAACTATTATCTGACAGTCCGAGTGCCGCTGCATCGGGCTATTTAGAATATGAGTAGAGGGGTAATGTAATGGGGCTCGCCACTGATATCATTATTACCGTGGTTTTCGCGTTCTTTTTCGGGTTGATCGCTCAGAGATTAAAGCAACCTTTGATTCTTGGATATATTCTGGCTGGAGTATTTCTCGGGCCGTATACAAGTGGCTATACCATTTCAGAAGTTCATGAAATTGAGCTTCTTGCTGAAATTGGGATTGCATTGTTGCTTTTTGCGCTGGGGTTGGAGTTTTCTTTTAAGGACTTGAAACCGGTAAAAAAGATCGCGTTAATCGGTACTCCGATTCAAATGCTATTAACAATTGTTCTGGGATACGGCGTTGGTCAGCTTATGGGCTTAGACTGGAAGTCTTCTATCTGGCTTGGTGCTTTAGTTTCGTTTTCCAGTACAATGGTCATTTTAAAAACGCTGATGAATCAAGGATGGGTCGGCACACTTTCAAGTCGTGTAATGATAGGGATGCTTATTGTTCAGGATTTAGCTGTTGTCCCTCTTATGATTGCCTTACCTGAACTGAATGACCCAGTGCTTGGCCTGCCGAAACTTGGTTTTGCTGCCTTGAAAGCAATCGGTTTTCTAACCGTTATGATTATGCTTGGCACACGGTTGTTGCCGTGGCTGTTGCGACATATTGCCAGAATAGGCTCAAAGGAACTCTTTTTGCTGGCAATTACAGCGATTGGTCTTGGTGTTGGGTATCTTACATACTTAGTAGGGCTCTCCTTCGCTTTTGGAGCATTTATCGCAGGTATGGTCTTAAGCGAATCAGATCATGGTCATCAGGCATTAAGCGTTATCATTCCGCTACGAGATATTTTTGGATTGCTGTTCTTTTCATCCGTTGGGATGTTGCTTGATCCATCTTTTTTGGTTGAACACTTTTCGGATGTCATTAAGCTTCTGCTCATCATTTGTGTGGGTAAGGGGCTGATTTTTGCCGTTATCTCCATAGTTTTTAATTACAGAAACGTTGTCCCTCTGGCTGTCGGATTAGGACTTTTCCAAGTTGGTGAATTTGCATTTGTTCTTGCTCGCCTTGGAGTTTCAACAAATTCTATTACCAGCGAACTGTATTCCCTGGTGCTTACTGTAGCCATTGTATCTATGGCCTTAACACCAATAATTTCAGGATTAACTGCGCCTCTTTATCGTCTCCGCCAACGATGGTTCCGCCATGAAAAGCTGGATACGTACAATTTGCCGCAAGAGGCATGGGAGAACCATGTTGTTATTCTTGGTGGAGGGCGAATTGGTTTTCAAACAGCTCGTATTTTACAGCGGTTGAATCAGTCACAAGTTGTCGTCGAATTTAACCAGAGACGCTTTGAACAGTTAAAACGTGCCGACTTGCCAGTTGTATTTGGTGATGCTGAACAAGAGATAGTTCTTGAAGCGGCAGGGCTGCGTTCGGCTGCTCTTCTTGTTGTGACATTTTCAGATTGCGTAACAAGGCAGGAAGTCGTCAAAGTTGTTAAAAACATGAATAGTGATGTAAAGATTATTGTGCGTACAGCGGGTGACGACGACTTCAAAGTTATGAAAGAGCTAGGCGTAACTGAAGCTGTGTTACCAGATTTGGAAGGAAGCTTAGAGATTGTCCGACAAGCTTTACATTACCTTGATGTGCCTTTGACAGAAATTCAGCATCAGACTGAAAAAGTTCGTCAGGAGCTATACGCTGACCTATCAACTCAGCAGGATGACTACAAAGTCCTTTCGCAATTACGCGGTGCAGAACGACAGTTTGATTTGCAATGGGTGAAGCTCCCTAAAGAAAGTCCGCTGGCGAATCGCTCAATTGGTGAAAGCAACGTAAGAAAACTGACCGGTGCATCCATTGTGGGAGTTGTCAGAGATGAAGGCTTGCTTAGTAATCCTGATGCAAACCATATTCTTTTACACGAAGACTTGGTTGCCATTATAGGTAACGATGAGGCTAGAAGTAACTTTTTACAGATGATAAAGGGCTATTCTTAGTCAAGCTCGTAATTATTCAGAAAAACAAAAAGCTCCTGTGTGTAATCGCAGGAGCTTTTTTGTTTTTTAGCCAGAGCGCCAAGCTGGTCCCAATATAATTCATTCGAAAAGTTCAGGGACGTAAACTAGTGAAGCTTACGTGTAATGAGTCAACTGTATGTCTTCTAAGCAAGCAAAACGTAGAGGGCGGGTTGGAATGCCCGAAATTAACCTCTTCTGCATAGTTAAGAATTGTTGGAGGCTATGATGGCAATTTTAGGAACACAATTAGATCAGGGAGCAACATTTCCCGACATGACTTGGAATATGCTAGGCGGCACAACTCTTACAATCCCTGAAGAGCTTGAAAATCGTTGGACAGTTTTAATTATTCTTCGAGGGCACTGGTGACCCTATTGCCGCCAGCAGGTTGCTGACTATCAGCGTTTGTATGCAGAATTTACAAAGAATAATATAGGCGTAATCATAGCTTCTGTTGAGGACAAGGCCACCAGTAGAAAGCTATTGGATCGTAACAGTGTGGATATTCCTTTTGCCTATGGTCTGGACGCAAAAGAAATGTCCCGCAAAATTGGCTGTTACTACGATGCCAAGGATATGTACATTGAGGCAACAGGCTTTATGCTTCAACCTGATAAAAAGGTATACCTTGGTGCGTACTCAACGGGAGTAGTGGGAAGGATTCGCGCAGAAAATGCACTGTCTGTTATCCGCTATTACCAGACAGAAGATGTGGGCTTTTTACCGGAATAAGGATGAACTGATGAAGAATGTTTTTATTATTAACGGACACGAACCCTATTCTTTTTCAGAAGGGCGGCTTAATGCAACTCTCTTTGAAATGGCTAAAAACTACTTCGAGGCAAAAGGCTGTAATGTCAAAACGACGTCCATGCAGCATGATTGGGATATTGAAGAAGAAATAGACAAACATGTCTGGGCAGATGTCATTATTCTCCAAACTCCTGTGAATTGGATGGGAGTTACATGGCCATGCAAAAAATACATGGATACTGTGTATACATATGGGATGGATGGACGCCTGTGCAGCGGTGACGGTCGAACACGGTCAGACCCTCGAAAGCAATACGGCTCCGGTGGCTCATTGGAAGGGAAGAAGTATATGTTGTCCCTTACATTCAATGCTCCGGCAAAAGCTTTTAATGATCCTGAACAGACCTTTTTTGAGGGAAAATCCATTGATGATTTATTCTGGCCGATGCATCTGAATTTCCGCTTTTTCGGTATGGAAGCACTGCCATCTTTTGCGTGTTATGATGTTTTGAAAAATCCCGATGTTGAAGGAGATTTCAAACGCTTCACTGAACACTTGGACGAAGTGTTTATCCCGTCTTAATAGCTTGTTAGCGATCTATAGACAGGAAGGCGGGCGAGATAACACGATATGCAGATCATTGATGTAACCCTCAAGAAATGCGGCTTCACAGCTTGCTAAATAATAAATCCACGTGCGTCGGAAATAGTCATCAAAACCGTGTTTGGCTATTTCCGACCAATTTTTTTCAAAGCGTTTACGCCATTGGTGAAGCGTGTTCGCATAATGCAGGCCAAGCGCCTCTACCTGTTGAACACACAGTGTGGTGTTGTCCGATGTTACCTCACAGATCCTTGCTAAAGAGGGAAGTTCTCCACCGGGGAAGATATATTTCCGTATCCAGTCAACTCCCCATCTGTAGTGATTGTAGTGTGCGTCTTGGATTGTAATTGTTTGCAGAGCAATAAGCCCTGATGGAGCAAGAAGCCGTTCAAGTTTTTTGAAGTACTCTTGATGGAATCGATGTCCTACAGCTTCAAGCATCTCAATAGACACAATTTTATCAAATTCATTTGTAAGTGTTCTGTAGTCTCGTAATTGGATGTCTACAAGATGTGTTAATCCAGCTTTTTTAATACGCTCTATGGCATATGCGTACTGCTCTTTGGAAAGTGTCACGCCTGTGATTTTGCAGCCGCGTTCTTTAGCGATTTGCTCAGCAAATCCTCCCCAACCGCAGCCGATTTCCAGCACATGGTCATCCGCGGTTATTTGTGCTCTATCTGCCAGCTGTCTGTTTTTACGCAGTTGAGCTTTCTCTAAATTCTCTGTCATGTCTGTAGGATCAATAAAAACGCCACTGGAATAGGTCATTGTGGGATCAAGAAATTGTGAAAACAGTTCGTTAGATAAGTCATAATGAGCTGCGATGTTAGCCTTAGAGCCTGCCTGATCATTTTTTGGGGCTTTAAGGTGCAGCAAGCGCATAACATTTCCAGAAAGAGCAGCAAACAAGTTCGTAATAGCGTTGTGTGTGCGTGTATGTATTTTTCTGTTCTCAAGGAAAAAACGTATGACCTCAACAGGATCGGGTGAATCCCATTGATTGTTTGAGTATCCTTCACCAAGTCCAATTTCACCTTTTTGCATAACAGTGCGAAATAGCGAAGGCCTATTTACCGTGAGCGTAGCGGATGGGTTTTCTCCGTTCCCGAAATATTTCTTTGAACCGTCTGGCATTGCAACTTCAAGTTTTCCATGCTGCATCCGGTTCAGTCCCGTTAGGATGACTTTTTCTTCAAGGCGATTGAGAAGGCTTTTGGGGTGATTATGCCGGATGGTCATATGACTTGCCGGTTCAGGTTTTGAATGGAAGGTAATTCCTTTGCCATAATGAATTTTTCCAGCCTCCCACAGAATTCTTGGGACAGTAAGGTGAGTGGTGAAGGGCTTGGTAAATGTAGTTTTTAGCAACGCTGCATCTGTGAGCGGAACTCGACTTTCCTCTTTTAAATTAGCCTCAAATGTTTTTTGCTCTTCTTTAAAAAGTTCAACCGTTACATTAAGTTTTTTGCGTACATCCTCAATGGAGAAATGGTAATCGCCTTTCAAGTCCATAAACGGTGAAACATGAAATTGCTTTGGCATTTGGTAATAAGCCGGAAAAGAGGGTGCGCTTTGACTTAACGACGGAGAGGTGTTGTCCATTTGGGAATCCGTTAGAGGGTAGATATGCTTTTCACCAAAAGTATTGTTTACTTCTGCAACACACCCAAGCAAAGATTCTTCGCGAAATATCCAGTAGAATGAAACTGGATTGAAAGAGTAGTTAACAAAGCGTGCTGAAGTAATAAGATATATCGTATCAGTTTCTTCTAAACGAACATGTTGGGCGTGAAGCAACGTTGTAAGCTTTTCTCTTATTGGTTCTGATCCACTTTGTAGATAGTCCTTGTCATAAAAAGATGTAAGACGCAGCGTATTATAGCCGAAAAATTTTTGGCTTCGGTTTAGCTCCTCAAGTTCATCAATATTGAGCAGAAATGTGTAAAGAGGGTATGAAAATGAATGATGCTTTGGAAGAAAGCGTTCATGACGTACTCTGCATGTTATTAGAAAGCTGCTCACAGTGATACTCCAAAAAGCTCTGCCACACGGGCACCTGACTTTGCTCCATCTTCATGAAAACCATACCCCTGATAAGCACCGCAGAAGAACGTTCTGTTTATCCCATTAAGCGAAGGTAATCCCTCTTGAGTTTGCATTGCTTCCAACGAGTACTGCGGGTGAGCAAAATGCTTGTCTTCTATCAGCGTGTCGGGAGCCGGTTCACGCGTAGGGTTCAGTGTTACCACATATTCATGCTCTGCTGTAATATCCTGCAGTCGATTCATGTGATAACTGACGCCAACTGTATCCCCTGATATTTGCTGTGGATCGCGAATGAAGTTCCATGAAGCTCTTCCCGCTACCTTTGGAGGGAGAAAGTTTTCGTCTGTGTGTAACACAACATGATTGTCTGTGTAGTGCCATGGAGAGAGCAGGGCGATTTCCTGTGAGCTTGGGCTTGAAAGCAATTGCAAAGAGATGTTTGCATGCGTCGCAAGAACTACGGCATCAAATTGCTCTGGTTGCTCATTGATTATAAGCTGAACAGCTTGGGGGGTACGAATCACAGAAGAAACAGCAGTCCCTGTTCGTATGATGCCGGAGAATTGGCGTTCAAATGCTTGCACGTAAGAATAACTGCCATTTTTTACAAAGTACCATTGTGGCAGGTTCAAATGATTTAAGAGCATGTGGTTATCGAAAAAACGTACAAGTGCTTCGGCAGGGAAATTATGGGTGTCTTTTTCCGGTGCTGACCATATAGCACCAGCCATTGGGAGCAGGTAATTGTTTTCAAAAGACTTATTATATCTCTTCTCGGTCAAATACTCCTCAATTGTTTTTCCTCTCAGGGAACCGGAATCTAAGTCTCTTTTCGCTTCGCCATTAAACTTGCGTATACCGTTCAACATTCGCCAAAAGACTGGTGAAACAAGATTCCGTTTGCGAACAAGCATCCCCCTGAGTCCTGTGCCTGCATACATGAAGCCTGTTTCTGGATCATGAAAAGCAAATGACATGTCAGACTTTGCAGCTTCAATGTTAAGCTGCTTAAGAAAGGCGTTAAACGTTGGGTAGTTCTGTTTATTGAAAACAATGAAGCCCATATCAACTGGCAGTTGAAGCGTCTTTGCCCCTTGTGAAAAAGAGACTTGCGAAGTGTACGTATGCCCACCTAAACGCGGCTCTTTCTCAATAAGTGTTACATTATGTTTACGTGAGATAAGATGTGCAGCTACGATGCCGGATATTCCTCCGCCAACAACTGCAACCCGTAAAGAACCGGAAGTGTAATCTATGGATTTCTGATACATAGAACTATTTGTACTACAACCAGTCTTTTATAGGAAGGATGAGATGTAATTTGCACCTAAGATGGGCAAATTTATTGGGGCTGCTACTTGGTTATAGCTTTGGGCGCAGCCTTTTTTAATAAAAGATATTTTATTGGTAGATACACTGCCGGGGCAACAAAGAGCCACGCGACAACCCATCCGAAAATAGCATGAAGAAGCGGAATTCCTAAAACAGCAAAAGAACCAATCGGGTCAGTGACAACGATTGTAATAATTTTAGGAACTGTTGTTTCAAAATGAGGTATTCCTAAAAGTGTTTCTCCAAAGCGAAGAAAGGGAATCATAAAGACATATTGAAGCGGAGAGAAAACGATGCTGATTCCTCCTGTTATTGCTTTGTTACACCGGAATATCCATGAAAGGATAATCGCCATAATAGGGTTTGTAGCAATTTGCGGCCACGTAGCAGAAATTAACCCTAAAATGCAGGCAAGTGTGACCTTCGGAACTGATGTTCCTTTGGTTAGTTCTTGAATAATCGGTTCGCGAACT
>NZ_JADMLB010000062.1 GCF_015482765.1 Halodesulfovibrio sp. | reverse complement strand
TCGTCTAGCCTGGCCCAGGACACCTGCCTTTCACGCAGGCGACGGGGGTTCAAATCCCCCTGGGGACGCCAAAGTAAATCAAGCACTTACATGCACATGTAAGTGCTTTTTTTATTATATTATCCTGCAAGGTGTAAGCCCAAGGTGTAAGTTTTTGGATTTTTATTTTTAGGCTGCGCTTGCATCGTTCCTACCCTCGTCATGCTTACCATTGTTTTCGGCTTTTGATGTGATCGAACTGAGAATGTTCACCGCTTCGTTTTGTCTGTATTGCTTGCGTAAGTACTTATCTGTCTGATGAGTAGATTTGTGTCGAAGCAGTTCTTTTACATCCATAAGGCAGGCACCATTTGTATGAGCAAGTGTTCCTGCTAGTGCTCGAATACCGTGGACACCAAAAGGCGTTACTTTTGCTTTCACACAAAGCCTTTTAAGCCAGCGCATGTGAAGACCTGCTTCAAGCTGGATCCCTGAAAAAACATGGGTACGCTTTCCACCTACTTGAAGCTTATATTCTTTTAGTTTGGCGGCCAGTTCAGTTGCCAGTGGGATTAGGTCACAGCTTTCGATGCGGTCTTTCCTTTTTCTTGTTCGTAAACCGATTTGCTCGCCCATAAACTTCACATCAGCCCATGTAAGTCGACGCATTTCAACGCGCCTAGCGGCAGTCATAAGTAAAGTAAACAATACTAGATAGTGTTGTGGCTCATCGCTTTTTGCCGCCAGTTTCAATACCTTGAGCATATCTTCAAGCGGCGGCATATAATGAGGTTCTTCTTCTGTAGTAGCTGCCTTTGGTAGCCTGCAGAACGGGTTTGCTTCAGGCATTTCCAGAAAGTCTATGCCCCAGTTCCATGCCGCCTTAAGATTTTTAATCTGCCTATCCACGTTCTTGCCGGAGTATTTTTTCTTAAGGGCGTTGAAGACATCGAGAATGGCTTTCTTGCGTACAGAAGAAACCTGAACTTCAGGTGAAATAACCTTTGTTTCAAAGAAGCGCTTGAAGGCTCTTTGCTTTTCTTTTGCCAGCTTGCAGTTTTCTTCTGTGAATGTGTTGAACGCATATTCCATATACAGTTCAGCCCATTCGCCAACCTTCAATTCTTTAAAGCTTTTCTGCTTTGTTTCTGCCTCCTGATCGGCAAGTTCCAACTTTTTGCGTTCTTCGGTCTGCCACTGCAGCGCATCACGCTTGCGGTCAAAGTTTTTGGTTTTTCTATGTACTTTACCGTTACGATCTGTGTAATAAACCTGCCCTTTCCATTTACCGTTTTTCATTTGAAACGCCATATAATTACCTTTCTATGAAAAACTGCTTATTCCTACCTAAGATACTAGAACAAATCGAACTTTGAATGCAACTTCTTTCTTCGATGAGTATTTTTAACTGCAGCTACTTCTTTAGAAGCATTTTCTGAAGACTGCTTTTTCTGTAAGTTGATATATGCATCAACCTTATCTTCTGGAAATCGTAGTGCTCTTTTCGCAATGTAAAATGCACCAAGTTTTTCTTTCATATCTTTTCGCCTAACAAGGCTTTCTGAACAATTTAATAATGCAGCTACTTCTTTTGTTGTTAAGTTCTTAGGGTCGGTCATAAGCAGATTTCCACTACGATGCCGTTTTGTTATACAAGAACGACTTAAACTTGTTTCATAAGATCTCCTTGTTCGAGAAATGATTGATGCACTTTCTCATTGCCCAACGCTTTTTTGGCTTCAATCTTTAAGTATAGACTACATAGGAAAACAAAAATCAAGATTTATGGAGTAATTAATTTAATTTTTTTATGGGAATACAGCTGGTTGCAAATTTTGCAACGATGAATTGGAGTAGTTGTTGGCGAATTGCAGCATGTTGTTTTTCCGAAGTTTGTTTTTCGATAAGATAAAATAGTGAATCACAAAGAATCATCAGATAAGAAGGAGTGTCTCCATTTTGGTTTTTTGCGGTAAAATAAACGTCCATATTTTTGCCGCTACCTAAGATGTGCGTTAACAAGCACCCTTCAATGAGAAAATCAAAATCTGAATTTCTTAGGTGTGTTGAAGCTTCTTGTTTGTCTCGCACATAGCTTTTAGTCGTTTTAAGGTTGGCATGTCGAAGATGTTTTTGGATAGCAAGCAAGCAGCCATCTTTACTGATGGCTATGCGCGCTTTCAAGGTTCGAAGTGCTTCGATAGTAAAGGGCTTAACTTTTGCTGCGTTGCAGAGTCTGTTTAAGCTCTTGTTTCTATCTTCAGTAATTAGCGGATGACCGTTGAATAATTCGTTATAGTGTTTGCTTGTTATTCCGTAATCTTTAAGAAGCTTGACTAAAAAGGCTGGCACATCGACTTGCTCTACTATTTCGTTGTGCTCTCCGTTTTTTAGTGTGCGAATGCCTACTTTGCTTCTCTTGTGATCAATATCAGCAAAACGAAAACGACGCATTTCAGCTTTGCTGGAGTTAGCGAGCATAGAAAAAAGCATAATAAGCTGCTCTTCTTCGGTCGCAATGCTGAATACCTTGAAAACGTCATTGGAGGGTGGGGCGTACGAATGGATCCGGGTTGTTTTTTTTCTGGGAATTGCTGCAAAGGGGTTAGGTGCTGAAGTTAGCTTCATGGACGCACACCAATCCCACATTGCTGAAAGATTTTTACGCACGTTGTTGTAGGTTGTTGGATTGAGATCAGCGCACGCAACGGCAAGTAGCTTTTCACATTCTAGTGGTTGTAGTGTCTTAAGGTTTTGACCTTCGCTAGCATAGGCGCTGTATAGACGGTTGACAGCTCGTCTTTTGTCTTCTGCCACTCTTTGGGTAAATTCTTTTTTCGAAAATGCCACATATAATGTGCTAATTTTTTTTAAATTCATAGTGATACTCACAAATTTTAAATCATAAAATCTCCATTGGTTAAAAATGAAAACACTGCCTCCTAAGGCATCCAATGCCTTAGTGTTTTTGCCTGTTGGTATGATGTCAAAATATAAAAATAAGTCAGGTTAAATCAGCAGCATGCGTTGTTCTTTAAGAGTGCTTTTTAGATAAAATGTTGTTTTGCTTGGATATTTTTTTTCTATTTTTCTTTTGACGTGATGTGTTGAAATTGTTAATAATAAGATTTTGTTATTTTTTAGTGCAAAGTTTACTGCTTTTGCAGATGATTTTTGTAGTTTGGCGTAACTATTAATCTCACCTATGAGTAAGTTATCTACCTGCTATCCATGAATACTTCCAAGGTAACTTGCAGTAACTTCGCCACGGTTGTGGCCAAGTTCGTGGGCAAGAATGACGACAGCACGATCGTGAACCTTGCGCCATTGCGGGCCATGTTCATCATAGGCTGCTTGTCTGAATGTTTCTGGATTACAGTGTAAGCAAGGTGCATCCAGATTAGTTAGTTCATGATAGCGACGGTGAGCAAACGCATGTCTGAGACCATGTAAAGAAGCACCACAAGCTGCGATAGATAGTCCTAAAGCTGATACTACCTTATATACATACTTTTCCCAGTTTGCCTCTGATGTTGTGTCAGGTATGCTGTTGCCATATTGACCTATATATGGCGCTAATGCTTTTACCGCTTCAACCTGTTCTTTTGTCGGATCATGTATGATGCGGTCCCTGCCACCTTTGGTCCCTGCAGAAACATAAATTCTTCCGTCAGGTAACAGTGCAATATCCGGGTTGATCTTACGTGCTTCTTCGGGGCGTAAGCCAAGCTCATTCATAACAATCAGTTGATGACCAATACGCTTGTGTCGTTCTGATCCGGCAAGAAGATGGTCTTTTACTTCTTGATAAATTTTGTTTGGCACCGCACGTGAACGTTTAGGAATGGTGGACCTTCTTCCAATGCCAAATGCTGAATTTAGTTTGTGAAGGCTGACATTGCCGTATGCTTTAGCTAGTGAACGGATACTGCCTACATATGCTTTTATTGTTGAAGTTTCTTTTCCTTGTCGCTTCCATTCATCGACCACGACGCCTACATGTTTATTAGTTATGTTTTTCCAATGTTGAGGACGATAGCCAAGCTTAAACAGTAATTTTGCAAAGCGCATTGCTTGTGCTTTGTTGGTGTACTGGGTTTTTCTTGATCCGGTTAGTTTCGCATTTTTAATTCCGTATAATAGTTTGTTTTTAGACATAACAAAATTTCCTTTTTAGTATCGTTATACTGCAAAGAAAAACATAATGTTAGGCCCAGACCGCATTTATTTAAAAAAAACGCCTATCCAGAAATAGATAGGCGTTTTTTTTGTGTTGTTACTTAAGCTGACTGAAAATTGGACGCATCTGTAGTGTCGTTCTTTTTTTGAAATATTACTTTATAATAATAAAGCATCTCCCTGATATGTCGCCGTATCACATTTGCTAATATTACGTGCTGTGCGTCAGCATGCACAGCTGTGGATGGTCAATCCGATAGCTACAACAGTGTCTATCACTGTGTTTAGTAGTAGCCAAAAAACGTAATTTTATAATGAACGCACGTACTTTTTTACGAGCGGGCAGGTGGGAAATGAATGATGGCGGACCACCGTAAGTCATCTGGTATATTCACCAGTGCAATAAAGAATGTAGTAATCATCAGCATTCCGCTGGCTAAATTTGCTCTGTCTGTTTCATGCTTGAAACAGACAGAGCAAAAATATGTCCATCAAAGTGGACGCCCCCTAAGAACAGAAAAGATTTTTTGCAGATAACAACTGTTATGCTGCATGGAACCTGACATCAGCCGCTAAAAAGCACGTGGAAACAGGTACCGCTATTAATAACTATATAATACAAGATATTATCAATTGTAAGGTCTGCAAAAAAATATTTGCACTTCAGTGCAGGAGTTAGAAATTTGATTCCAACAGAACTGTTCGCTTTTTATGCGAACAGTTCTGTTGGAATTTCTTTTATGAGAAGAAGTGAATGACTTTTGTGTTGACAGAAGACTGTAATATCGAGCTGACAACAGTAAGTGTCATAGTGATAATATGACAGAGCCATCTTAAGGAAACGAAATTGACAGAACCTCAGCTGGTTATATTAAATTTTTTCTGCGAGAACATTATGAATTATGTCGTTGTAGAATTGTTGCAGTTTGTTCCGAAGTATATGGAACTGGTTCAGGAAACTGAAACTGAAATCGTTCAACAATTATGAGGTAATGGCCTTGTTTTGCCAAATTGCTTTATATTGGATGATTTCCTGTCTTCAATCGTATTTTCTTGTGAGAGGGGGCATATAGAGACGACTCAGCTGCTTTGGATGTATGGGGTATCCATAGAAGCCGATAGGCGAACATTTGTTTCCCCTTTGCATTCTGCGATTCGTGGTGGACAAATGAAAGCTGTAAGATGGCTGTTGAATCTAGGAGCAGACAGAACAAGCACATCTGGTGGGTTCTATGTGAATAGGGGGTATATTCTGAAAGCTGAGTTGGTGGCATTAGCATTGTTTTCGGAACAACACGATATTGCAATTTTACTGGTGACACACTCTAAAGATTTATTTCAGGGGTGAATTCAAGAGCTATGGAATGAAGAATGGTGAGAGAATGACACTGTCGTTTACTGTGTGTTGGTGCGGAAATATTAGGTGAATTATGTCCACACGGTAGTGGGTAATTATCTGAAAAGGGACAATGAGTTGTAGCGTTATAACGTAACGTGCTGATATTATAAATCGAGAAATTGCTTTTTGCAAAAATTCTAGGTTTACTATCATATTTTCTAATTTGATAGATAGTTATGAAGAGATGGCCTGAGCGATCCATGAAAAGTTGATGAGAAGGCAATTTTCAATCTTTAGGGCAGCACAGGTGATTGAGCTAATTTTCATGCACTGGGAAGGGGGATAGATAATGCGTTTTTTTGTTAATTTTTCTTTAAAAACTTTATGTAAAGCGAAGGGCGTAATTGCTTGCGCCGCACTAATAGTTTTTTTTACAGTTCCTTCATTTGCTGCTGACATGGCTACCTTGCAGAATCAAGCGATGAACAATGCCACACAGCTTACAAATCTTAATAAGCGGCTAGACGTAATTACTGTGCAAATGCAGCATATGTTGAAATTAATGCAGATACAGGGCGGCGTTGGAGCCACTGGCCCTGTAGCGACTATTCCAACTAAGCAATCTCCTGCTCCGCAAATGCAACAACAGGTAGCAATGCCACAGCAGCAGGCTGTTGCTACACCTCCTGTACCGCCTCAGACTTCTTTCCAAAATCAAATGCCAATGACAGGCCAGATGCCTACTCAAACTCAGATGCCAATGGCAGGACAGTTACCAGCGCAAGCTCAGATGCCAGCCATGGGACAAATGGTAGGCCAAACTCAAATGCCGATGATGGGGCAGATGCCTCTTCAGGGGCAAGTACAAGTTCAGCAACCTCAGCTTAATCTAAGCGCTTATGAACAAGGTATGTTACTTAAAGTATATGATTGGTCTGATTATGAAGGTGAAGAACTTCCTGATGAGCCTACTGGGATTGAGCTTGGGGTGTTGACGGTTAAGCAGACTGGCAAACTATCGTATGATGCTTTTACTGAAGATAAGGATTTATTTCCACTAGCAGAACCTACAACAAATGCAAAAATTGGTGTTCTTTGGGAAGGTTTTTTGAATGCATCGGAAGATGGTGACTATGTATTAAATATAACAACTGTTGCTCGACGTACTGTTGGGAATGGATCGGATCATCATGTTGGATCTTGGAGGGCCGTTGTTTTTTTAGATGATCAGGTTGTTATAGATCAAGGGAAAACGTTGGGTTTTGGCGGATATTGGAATGATCCTGCTAGTAGGACTTCTACCGGAAGTGTTTCCTTGAAAAAGGGATTGTATCCATTAAAAATTTGGTTGATTGCCCTTAAGAGTGGTCGTGACACACATACTTTTTTTACTGCCTTAAATACGCAATTTAAAATGAAGTGTCCTGGTGATCGTAAGATGCAATATCCAACTAAAGATCGCATTCTTTATTTCCCATAAGCACATTCTAGTTACAAAAACGAGGAAACAATGCGTACAAAAATATTGTGTGTAATATGTTGTGCCGTATTCCTTTGTGCTGCAACTGTGAATGCTGCAGAGCTGCATAAAGCTGCATTACAAGGGAATACTGCGAAGATTAATCAACTAATTGCTGCTGGTGAGCAAGTAAATGCTGTTGATGTTACCAGAGCCTCTGCCTTGCACTGGGCTGCAATGGGGGGGCATGCCAGTGTTGTAAAGCTGTTGTTAGATAGCCATGCCAATCCCAATTTACAAAACAAAAAAGGTAAAACACCACTTCACCTCGCTGTTGCAAAAGGCAAGGTGAAGGTTGCTGAAATGTTGGTATTGCGCGGGGCAGATACTTCCTTGAAAGATAAAAAAGGAAAGATGGCTTACGAGTATGCAAAGACACCAGCGTTAAAAAACTTGGCAATGCCTCTTTCTATGCTTGCTCAGCAAGCTCCTCCCCAAACTCCTGCTGCTCAGACAGCAGCCATACCTTCTGCGGTTACACAGCTTCCTGTAACTCCTGTCGTACCCCCGGCAGCAATGGTACCAGGTTCACCACCTGCTACTCAGATACCGGCTCCGCAGCCTGTAGTGCCTCCTGCGGCAATGAATTCTACTTATCCTGCAACCGTGCAGGTGCCAATGCCGCAGGCCGCGACACCTGCAGCACCACAGAGAACGACTCCCAATGTAGGAGTTGATCCAGCCGCACAAGTTGCTTTGGAACAGCTGATATCAACTAATACTAAGACATTACAAGATGTTGATATGAAGTTGAAGAATCTTGAGGAGATGATTCAGATTCTTCAAGGTATGTTCTAACTAATGATGACCGCTTAATAATTTAGGGGGCGAGATGTTTTTGAAAGTAAGTAAAATAGTAACGCTGTTGGTTTGCCTTGGAATGATTTCAACAGCGGCCGCAAAGCAGCCAGTCACACTTGATGGTTCTAGCTTACCGTTGCGTGTGCTGAGCAAGCCTTTTGCATCTATCTATAAAGCAAATAGCCCAACTCAAGGCGTGCTTCAGGATAATATTCCTGCTTTTCAATCATACTATGTTTATACCAAGCCGGTCATAGGGCAACCCAATGCCATGTATGAAGTTGGAAGTGATGCGAATGGCACCATAGTCGGTTGGATGAAAGCTGATGATGTTTTTGAGTGGAAGCAGGCTATGTGTCTTGCGTATACCCATCCACAAGGGCGACAGCCCGTGATGATGTTTGAAGATCAGGAATATCTCGCAGACTTAGCTAGTCTTGATCCTGCAGATCGCACTGCAATGCTTGATAAGTTGTATGGCAATGTCGTGAGTAAAAATATTCCTGCTAATTTTCCTATTAAATCTATCGAACCAGCTCGCTACGTAGATATTTCAAAAGAGTTTTATCTGCTACCTATTCTCGATTTTGAAAATATCATGCTGGAAAGTGATGATGAAATGCGTGAAGGGCGCTTATTGAAGCTTGCTGCTGTTACCAAAGCGTCTGGTACTGCGCGAGAAAGTAGCGATATCCGTACAAACACAGCATTTGTTGAACAGGCGACACAGACTTCGGCTCAAGTTGCGGCAAATATGTTGGGCAATGTTGCTATTGATTTAGTTTTTGTAATGGATACCTCCATGAGTATGGGACCGTATATTCAGTCAACTCTTGATGTAGTGAAGACTGTTTCTAATCGTTTACTTCAAGATCCTAAAAATGCCTCTCGTATTAAATTTGGTGTTTGGGGATACCGTGATGCGGTATCCGCGAATCCAGCGCTGGAGTATGTAGTAAAGAACTATACACCCGTACTTCAAGACCACGCTAGCTTTGTTCAGACTCTTAGTACCGTGAAAGCAACAACTGCTGATTCCGGTGACTATCCAGAAGACATGTTCTCAGGTGTGAGTGCTGCCCTAGATAATACGGGTTGGACCAATGGTGCCATGCGTATCATCATTCTGGTTGGGGATGCTCCGGCGCATGAAGCTGGCCATCCTAAAAACTCTTCCGGAAAAAATGCGCAAGTTCTGAGAGCACTGGCAGATCAAAATAAAGTCTATTTGATGGCGCTACATCTTAAAGATCCAAGGGCAACTCGCTTTCACGATATAAGTTATTCACAGCTTAGCATGCTCGCAACAAACAAGGGCGTTACTTCTTCTGCTTACTATGCGGTTCCGACAGGAGATCAGGTTGGATACGCGAAGGCAACAACTGTCATTGCAAATTCATTAGTAAAGCTGATTACAGCACCGGTTTCTTCGCATGGAGAACTTGCTGATCTTTTAAGTAACTCTGGAGAGCTTGCAGCACTTGGAGCAGCAGGAGAGCTTGGAGCATTAGGTGCTACAAATTCAACTCCACAAGCTGTTGCTCCACCTGTTCCATCACCTGCTGGTGCAACAGGAGAGCTTGCTGCTCTTGGAACCACTGTACCAGCAGATCAGAAAACAGCAGAATTGAATTCCAAAGTGCAAGGAGTAATCAATGCCGCGCTGGTTGAGTGGGTTGGCACTGCCAGTGGAGCTCAGGCTCCATCTGATATTGAGGCATGGGTAGTTGATAAGGATCTAAAAGATATAAGTATCCAATCATTAGATGTAAGGATTCTTTTGAGCAAAAAGCAGTTAGATACGCTAACCGTTTTACTCGAAAGCCTTGTTGCTGCCGGACAATCTCAACGCCTTGGAGCTGGTGATTTCTTTACTAGTTTGCAGGCAACCGTTGCGGCTACTGCCCGAAATCCTGAACAGATTAAAAATGCCGCAAACCTTTCTGAATCTGGCTTAGTTCCTGAGTTCTTAATGGGATTGCCGTACAATAGTGTCGTAATGTCCATGAATAATGAACTCTGGGAAAGTATGGCTCCTGATGCACAGGATGACTTTATTAATGGGATTGAAGCCAAGATAAAGGCATATAAATCAATTCATGACAATAGTGATGGTTGGATTGCTCTGAATAGTGGAGCTTCTCCTGATGAAATGGTGTACCCAATCAGTCTTGAATTATTACCATAGAGTGTTGGCCGTGCGGAGCAAACTCTGCACGGCTCCATTATGATTATTTGCGGAAAAATAAAGGGTTAAACTCAGCATGCTGTCAGATTCTTATAGTGCTCATAATCCTGCAATCCGGACTCGATCCATGGTGTGCGTACGAAGACATGGAGGATATACTTTTGAGCTTCATGTGGAAGACTTTGAAGCATGGCATGGAGAAATAACTGCTGTGTATGGGCCTAGTGGATGTGGGAAGAGTACTTTTTTAGATATCCTTAGTCTGGTGTTGACTCCGGATAGTGCTGATGAGTTTTCATATTGTTTTTCCGCAGGCAGTTGTGGGGGAGAAACGTCACATTCAATGCTGTTAGCTTCTGATAGTTTGAGTGCAACTGTTAGGTCGAAATATTTAGGATATGTATTGCAAAGTGGTGGTTTGCTTTCGTTTCTTTCTGCCAAAGAGAATATACAGCTACCATGCTCGTTAAATGGGTTAGAGGCAGAACAACATATTCGGTATCTAACGTCATCTCTTGGACTTCAAGAGCATTTAGGGAAAAAGCCACAACAACTTTCCGGGGGGCAGCGACAGCGTGTAGCAATTGCGCGTGCATTAGCACATAAGCCTGAGATTGTGCTTGCGGATGAACCTACGGCGGCTGTTGATAGTTTGATTGCTAGTGATATTGCAGCAGAATTCTCTAGTGTTGCTAAAGAACTACAAACTGCGCTGGTGTTGGTTTCACACGATACAGAGCTAGTAAGAACGTTAGCAAATCGGATTTATACGTTCACACTAGAGCAAATATCATCTTCCCATACGGTCTCAACATTGAGGTTGTCTCCACAAGGACTTTAGCAACGTATGACTACAAAACTACCAGCTAGGTTTGGGTATAAAAAAATCTTCTCTTTGGCATGGGCAAGCCTGTGCCATGAGTGGCCTATGAGTCTTTGTGTGGTTCTTGCCATTTCGGCAATTGTTTCACCATTGTTACTTTTTTTTGGCCTTAAATATGGGACGATTGCAACTCTTCAGCATCGTCTTTTAGAAGATCCGCGCAATCGTGAAATTCGCTATATGAGTGGAGGGAAGCTAACTTCTGAATGGATAGCGAATATAGCATCTCGAAGTGATGTTGGCTTTATTGTTCCAAGTACACGTCGGCTAGCCTCAAGTGCAAAAGGGTATATTGAAAATAAAAACAATATTAGATTGTTGGATTTCTTACCGACAGCGGATGGTGATCCTCTTTTATTAGAAAATGGCGCAGAAATTCCATCAGGTAATTCATGTGTTCTGTCACACTCTGCAGCAAAGTCGCTTGAAGCAACTATAGGGGATACGCTGGTTTTGATGATTACTCGGCAACGGGGAGCAAAAAGAGAAAAACAGCAATTGGCACTACATGTCATGGGTGTAACTGAACCTCGAGCTGGAAATAGAAAAGCCGCGTATGTCCAGCTAAAGGTGTTGGAATGCATTGAGCAATATAAAGATGGTGAGGCTGTAAAAGAATATGGCTGGAGTGGAAGTCGCAGGACAGCTTTCCCTGAATATAATGGAGTAGTTGTAACTACATACTCGGCGATCCCTCCTGTCCAGCAAGCACGATTAGTTAGTAAAACCGGTTTTTCAAAAGTTGAAGACATTAGCGATACTTTTGATTCCATAACCGGCTACTCACTTCCCTCTGGAAAGTATGGGTACTTATTGACGAGTAAACGCGGGGTTGAGAGTCAAAACATTGAGGCTGCAAAACGTAAGCTTCGTGGAGTGGAATTTGTAATGTCACCTTGGATAGCTCCAAGGAAAGGGACTGTCGAAATAAAAGGTAGCCCCGTAACGTGTGAAATCGGAGTGATGAGTGCACTTCAGCAGGCTCAGCTTAGATTTAGCCCCATCAAAGTAAGCGGTTCCGAAACAGATTTGCGGGCGTTGATTCCTGCTGCGTGGGCGGTTCCTATAGGTACAGAGTTAAATATAGCAGACTTGGATTCTGCATCAAAACCGTTATCGTTTTCAATTCGTGTTGTAGGATATTCATTAAAAAATAAACTGTTACTTGCATCCGAAATTGGAGGAGTGCTGAATTTATCTAGTAGGCGAGAACTTGTCTTTGAACCAGATACAAAGGTGTTTCTCTTACAGCGTACTGGGTATGCAAACTTTAGATTATATGCTGCATCCTTGAAAGATGTAGGTACGTTGTCCCGTGAGTTTGAAGAACAAGGGATCATTGTTTCTAGTAACGAAGCACAAATTCAAAATGTAGAACAGCTTCATGCTGGTCTTTCTCAAATTTTTTGGTTGATCGCGGGGATTGGGGTGACAGGTGGGATAGCTGCACTTATAGCGAATTTATATGGAATTGTTGAGCGTAAGAAAAAAGAATTGAGTGTACTGCGCCTTATGGGGTTTTCAAAAGGTCAAGTAGCAACATTCCCTGTTTGTCAGGCTGTCTTTTTGATTAGTGGGGGCTACATAGTATCTCTTGGCGCTTTTTGGGGAATTTCTTCTGTTATTAACGCTGCTTTTAAAAATCAGTTGCAAGGAACAGAGCAGTTTTGCTCCATCTCTATTGAACATTTAGTACTAGCTTTTGTGGTTATGGTGCTGGCTGCGATTGGTTCAAGTCTTTTGGCCGTGCTGCGAACGTTAACTGTTGATGCCACAAACGCATTGAGGGAGGAGTAGATGCGTCTTTTGTTAATGATAATTGCATGCTTAATTTGTAGTGGGGTTAGTCCTGCTTATGCAAAATTAGATAGATTTAACCCTAAGCCATCAGAAGGTGATTTTATTCTTCCAATGCCTGATGGTGGCAAGATGGTTTTTAGAAAAGTCTTTCTTGGAGTTGGTGACTCTGTACTTGCCCAGAAGTCTTTTATGGTTGGTGACCCACAAGGATCGTATAAATCTTCTCCTACAAAAGTGACAATTGGTGGCTCCTTTGTAGAAAAGGATAATGATCGTAATGACTGGATGTTTTATATTGGAAAGTATGAAGTTTCAGAGAGTCAGTACTATCGATTGATGAACGATGGGAATGTGAAAAAACGCAAGTTAAAAAGTCTGTATCCAATTACCAACATATCATATTTTGATGTTCAAAGTTTTGTGAAGGCATACAGCCTTTGGTTGTATGACAATGCATTTGATTCTCTTCCTAAGTATGGTGACTATCCTGGATTTATTCGTTTACCAACAGAACGAGAATGGGAATTTGCTGCGCGTGGTGGGATCGCAGTATCACCAGGAGATTTTGATAAGAGATATTCATATAAGCAGCTGAATAAGCACGAATGGTTTAGTGGGCCAACTTCGTCACATAATAAGCTGCAGATGATCGGGGGACTCTCTCCGAATCCGTTAGGCCTGCATGATATGCTTGGTAATGTGTCTGAAATGACCAGTTCAATGTACAGCCTTGAATATTACCAAGGAAAAAGCGGTGGTTTTACTGCTCGTGGTGGAAGTTATTTTACTCCTCAAAATAAAATATCTGCTGCGGAGAGAACTGAACAGCCTGTCTACCTTTACAATGTAAAGAAAAAAACTGTGCGCCTTAATAAGCAACCAACATTAGGTTTTCGTGTTGTGATTGCCACACCTGTATTTCCAGACCGTGAAGTTAGTTCAAGAATTAGTAATGAATGGGATGAATATAAGAAGACATTACGGGGCGCATCACCAGCAGGCTTATCGGTTAGCCCTGTGGCTGCAAAGACTAAGGCCTCCGTTACAGACGCTCAAATTTACTTGGGAAGATTACGTGAAAGTTTGTCTGTTCAAGGGACTGAGGAAGATAAGCAGAACCTTGAAAGGGTGGCAGCAGTATTGGATTCAGTAGGAGCTATCAAGAAAAAAGCTGAAGAGGATTCTGCTTTTGCGTGGGCTAAGACAGCAGCAGATAAGGCTTTCTTTATTGCTAGAGAGTATAGAACGATTAAGCATGTTCAAGCTCGTCTCGGGCAGGCTAAGAAGGCTGGCATTGAAAAAGCAGTAGCAGTGAATGAAAAGAGGCTTCAATTTAGCAAAGCTAATATTGCAGATTCAATAGAATCATTTGGTGACACAATGGAACAGTTGGCAAATCTAACACCAGATGCTGTTTTACAAGGCTTTGCCCGACACCGGGAGTGGTTGAAAGAAAGGCAAGCGTTGAAACAGATAGATGCTTCTATTTTAGTTGAAAAATATTATCAAAATTATGCCAAAGAATTACGCCGTGCGAATGAGGTGTGGTGTGATGGGTTCTCAAAACTTTTCTAACTAACAAAGTGTTCAGAAGAACAATGGAGGGAGAAGGTGTTTAAACGTTTCTTAGTCTTAGCACTCTGCTGCATTTTTTTAGCAACGGCGACAGGTTGCGTCACTACTGGAACTGACGGACAGCGAACTAAAGCAGAAGGCACGGCTGTCGGTGCAGGGATTGGGGCTGTTGTAGGTGGTGTTGGTGGTTTGCTTTTTGGTGGGAAAAAAGGCGCATTGATTGGTGCAGCAGTGGGTGCAGCTTTAGGTGGGGGTGCAGGTTACCTTGTTGGTGATCATGTCGCTAAAAAGAAAGCTGAAGCGGCTTCCGCTGAAGATTGGCTCAATGAGTGTCTTGCCAATATTCGTACAGTAAATGATCAGGCTGCTGATACGAACAGAGCTTCAAAGAAAGAACTTGTAAAGCTAAATAAGTCAATTGAGCAGTTTGAAATACAATATGCACAGAAGAAGGTCTCTAAGCAGACTTTATTAGCTAAAAAACAAGCTGCTGAAGCTAACGAAAAAGAATTACGTAAACAGATTGAAATGGCTAAGGCAGAAGTTGAATTGCAATATACTGTGCTGAATGATGCAGATGCTCAAGAAGATCCAGAGTATGTTGCAGCGCTTCAAAAGGAAATTGATGAATTGAATGCAACTATTAGTGAGCTTGAAAGTAGTGCTGCAGCATATGCAGATGCCGTAGGTCGCATGGCAGTATAGGTGATTCAAACGTAATTCAAAGCTAATCTAGTAATGGGATAGAATAATGCGATACCTTGTTATGATCTTAGCTGTTGTTCTCTTGGCTGGCTGTGCAACTCATGAAGATCCTCGTCAAGGGGGGCTTTTTGGGTATAACCCTGCGGCATACGAAAAAAGACAGAATGCTTTGAAAGAAAAAATTGAAGCAGAAGAAGCTCGTAAAGCAGTACTGTTAGAGCGTCAAAAGAAGCTCGTTAGCGAAGTGCAAAGTAAAAAGAAAAAACAGCTTAATTTAAAAAAAGAGCTGGGTAGTATGTCTAAAGATATCAGCTTGCTCGAACGTCATCTTATTCGTCAGCGAGCGACTACTGCGCAGGCTTTAGAAAAACGCCATGAATTAATCAAGCAGATTAAGGCGTTGAAGTATCAAGTTGCTGAAATTGAAAAGAAAAAACAATCAGAGCTTGGAGAGTTGAATGGCAAGTCTTCAAAAGCAATGCAGGCAGAAGTTACTAGACTCAAGTCTAAGCTAGCATTTTTGTTAGAAGAAGGTGCATCATTTGAGTAAGTATTGGCTCTTATTGAAACAGTATTTGAAATTTGCTGCCCAGAGACTTGTTCTGGGCAGCATCCTTCTACTTTTTGTTTCGCCAAGTGCTGCTTCAGATCCACTGCTTACTTCCATTTTTAAAAAACTCTCTGAGGAAAGTTTATATAGCTATCCAATGTATTCTGGCGGAAGAACTGAGGTGTTGCAATATGTTCGTTCA
This sequence comes from Halodesulfovibrio sp., assembly GCF_015482765.1. Lineage (GTDB taxonomy): Bacteria > Desulfobacterota > Desulfovibrionia > Desulfovibrionales > Desulfovibrionaceae > Halodesulfovibrio. The sequence goes on along the minus strand of NZ_JADMLB010000062.1, from coordinate 9,189 downwards.
CAAGATGCTTATGCAGAACTTTATGGTGAGACAGAATTTAAAGCATTATCAGCTTCGCAAAGTGATTCGTATGCTGGAGTAGGGTTCTATTTGGAAAAGGGGAAGTCTGGTCAGTTGATTTGTTTGCTAATGCATGGAGGGCTTGATCAAAATTCCGGTGTACAATCTGGTGATGTGCTTTGGGCTGTAAATGATGAGTTTGTTGGTGGTAGATCAGTGCCTTATGTTGCATCGAAGTTGCGTGGAGTTTCTAATAGCTATGTGAAGCTCACTTTATTACGAGGAGTTGGGAAGCTTTATTCTGTGAACCTTGCTCGAAAGTTATATTCAGCACCAAGTGTTTACTTAGATTCTTCAAGTGGCATTCCTCGGATTGTGCTGCAGCAGTTTACAAAAGATACAAGAAAGAAGTTAGCAACTATTCTCCATGCCCTCGGTAGGCAGGCTATAATTATCGACTTGCGTAATAATTCTGGTGGACTTGTCTGGGAGGCTGCTCGATGTGCAGAACTTTTTTTTCCTCCTCGGAGTCGATTGTTCTCAGTTGTAAGCAGAGATGGTTCCAAAACAGCCATTGCTTCAGCGGGCTGGAAGGCATCTACGGCACGTATATTTTTATGGCAGAATGCTTATACAGCTAGTGCTTCAGAAGCGTTTATCTCTGCAATGAAACAACGAAATGATGTTGTTTTAGTTGGCTCGAATAGTTTTGGAAAGTCTGAAGTTCAAAAGATAAGTAAGCTAACTAAGAATGCGTACCTTAAATTTACTTTTGCACGAGTGGTTCACCATTACGGAACAATTACTAATACAGGATCGTTGGTTGCAGATGTTCCTTTACCGCATCGGGCACCTGACCAGATGTATTATTTGAAGACAATATCATTATTAAATTAGTTCTATTTTAGAACTGATCAGTCGAAGGCTTCTACTAATCCATGGTTGAAGCCTAACGTAGGGAAGAACCCATGGAAAATAAACAGAAATGGAAGCAGGCCAATAAAAGAGAGCAAAAAAAACGTACTGCTAGCTCTTTTGAACGAAACGAACCCCAAAAGAAGGTATTGCAAAAGAAAAAAAAGATAGTAGCGCCATTATTAATGGGGGTAGGGATTTTAGCCGCAAGTATTTGTGGAGCTTTTTGGGGGGATATTGCCAAAAGTACTTCATCTGATTCTTTATCAGAAAGCGATATTCAACGTATTGAACACCAATATCAAAGTGTAATGAGTTCTGGAGCTACAATTTTTCTTCCTGTGAACCTTGCGGATCCCGGAGAAAGAGAACGAGCAAAAAAGGCTACGATGCTTCCGCCTGAAAAAGCGGAGCATATGATGCTTGAAGCTGAGGGGGGATACACCTCATTAGCTTGGGTTACACTTTGGGATGATTGTGCTGAAGATGGGGATATTGTGGAAGTTTCAGCTGGTGGAATGAAATACACTGTTCCTATTCTTCATAAACCAACAACTATTGTAGTCCCGTACTCACTTGATAATGCAGAGCTAAAAATACGCGGTGTACGAGACGGTGGTGGTGGAATTACCATTGCTGCTAAAACTTCTGTTGATTCTTTACCAATTCCGCCAATGGTAGAAGGTGAAGTCAGAACTCTAAGGTTTAAGTAATGTTTGCGACGCCATATTTTCGAATTCCTCTTTTTATAGGTTTAATGGTTTTGTACATTGCTTTGATTGGGTCAATAGTCCCATTCTTAGCTGTTGTTTTTATTTTACTATTGCTTTTTTTACTCGCCTTTTCTGGGAAGTTACCACAACCTATTGATAATGTAGTCCGTTGGATTTGGCAGCGACTACCGTTCAGTTCGCAGGGAAGGACAGGCTCTGCTGTAGTTAAAGCAAAAGATACAACTGCAAAAGGCACTGCTGTCGTTTCAGAAAAAAAACGTAGAGAGCATTGTCGTGAGGAAGCGCGTTCTGCGCTTGAGGGGCTCTTAGGAGCTGAAGAGGCGCTTGAATCAGTAAATAGATTGATAAATCAAATTCAACACGCTGCTGGTGGAAGTGGCTTTGGGGTTCATGCCAAGGCTGTCATGATTCTTTTATCTGGACCTGCTGGAACTGGTAAAACATATATTTCAGAGGTAGTCGGAAAGCTTTTTTATGGATTTGATGTGTTGCCGTCTTCACGCAACTTTTCATTAACAAAGAATAAGTTGGTATTTCAAGATGCAGGTTCTCTCTTTGAGACAATAGCAAGTGAGACCCATGGCGGAACCTTGATCTTTGATGATGCGGATTGGCTGTTTGAAGCAAGCGCACAAAGTGATGAGAGACCCATTGGTGAAGTAGGAAGTGCATTGCAAGAGTTTGTTAATGAGTATCCTGATAATTTCCTGATAGTTGTAAATGGGTCTTCCGAAAAACTTGAAGAGTTAATTGTTGGTACGGGTCATAAATGGTTACGAGATTTCCATGTAATTACGGCAAGCACAAGACACTTAGAACTAAATGAGTTGCTTGAGTTAGCAGATCGAAGATTTGAAGAAAGGGATTTCTCTCTTGAAAATGAAGCTGTTCCTTTAATTGAAAAGCAATTTAAGAGAGAGTTTTCTGATAAGAAAGAACATTTTGAGAATGCATTTGCTGTGTCCCAGCTAGTAAATAGAGTGATTGCCTATCGTTCTCAGGATGTCCAAAGTAATGCTTCACGCATTATTAGAGCGCAAGATGTAGAAGGAGCGTTTAACTATGAATTATAGTCAAGGACAGGGGTTTATTAAAACCTCAAAAAGTAAAGTTGCTGCAAGAAAGCAAGACTCACTTGAAAGTGTTTTAAGTGAATTCGAAGACTTGGTTGGCCTTGAAGAGGTAAAAGAAGAGTTAAACAAGCTTATTGCATTTGCTCGGGTGGTTGCTTTACGCCGGGATCGGGATATTCCAATCGGGGCAATTAATTTGCACATGGTATTTTCAGGCCCTCCGGGTACAGGCAAGACTGAGGTTGCTCGCAAAGTAGGGCGCGTTCTTAAAGCAATTGGTTTGCTGCGTCGAGGCCATTGTGTGGAAGTTGATCGCGCTGCATTGACAAGTGTTTATGCTAACTCTGGTCCTCAGTTGATGACAGAAAAAGTGAAAGAAGCTTTAGATGGTGTTCTTTTTATTGATGAAGCCTATACGTTGGCAGGTAGCGATCCGCTTTCTGGACCCGACCCGTCAGGTCAAGAGGTTATTGATACGCTGTTAAAGCTTATGGAAGACCATCGAGAGCGATTGGTGGTTATTGCTGCAGGCTATACGAATGAAATGCGTCGTTTTATTGAAAGCAACACGGGCTTGAAATCACGTTTTTCACGGACTGTAGAGTTTTCTTCTTATGATGCAGAAGAATTGAGTGCGATTTTTAGACTTATGATTCGAAAGAGTCACTATCTCTTAACTGAAGAAGCTGAGTATGAGGCAGATAAACATATTGTATGGCTAAGTCAGCAGGGGAAAAAAGATGACACGTTTGGGAACGCAAGAACCATTCGGGGATTCTTTGAACAAATTCTTCCTATTCAGGCTGAACGCATCGCTTTCACCCCTAACTATGAATCAATGACTGATGACGAACTGCTTACGATTGAAGGGGACGATGTAGTGATGGCAGCAGAATTAGGTTAATGCCATGGCAAATTTGTTTGATTCCGCAAAAGAGTTGTATGAACGCGACAGGCTGTGGCGGATTTTGGCAGAGCTGTTTGCTTCTGGCGCGGCAGCAATGTGTCTTATTATGGTGCTGGGGGGTGCATTTGGAGGTAGCACTTCAACAGGAAGTTCAAGTAGTGCCTCGGCAGTGACTTCTAGTTATACACCAGCTGTTCCGCCGCAGGCTTTCAGCAATGGCTCTTCTGCACCTTCAGGAGGGGGAAATGTTATTAATATGCCTGTTCCTCAGGAAGTGGTTGAAAGTGATCAGCGCTTAAAGGAGTTGCATATTGCAGCACAGCGTTTGATGCAGATTCCTGATGTTGGGACACGGTGTGAACAGTTAGTTCCAGCAATAGATAAAACAACATCTTATGATCGAAAGCGCGGTAGACCTGTCCATCAGAAGATATTCAGCCAAGGTGATATTTGTAAAAAGAAGCTTGCAGCGAGTGATGTTAGATTAAATGATTTGCAGAAAAATGCAGAAGAATATCAACTTGGTAAAACTGGTCAGAGCACTGTTTTATTAGCAAACAGTTATAAAAAAGTTGAGGATTTCGACAAAAAAAGAACTGCTTTTTCACAGTATTCTTTTGCATGTGGTTTAGGCAAAGAGGCTGTGCAGGCAAAACATGATAGCTCGGCTAGGCTTGATGCCCTTCAAAAGAGTTATGAGCAATTTCTTTTGCGTAAGGGACGACCGCAAGAGACTATCCTTATAGAACGGTTTTCAGCACTGACAGCCTTGGATAAAGGGCGTCCAGAATCTAATTATCGGAAAGTGATTGATTCCTCAGAAGCTATTGTGACTGCATCTCAAAAAAGAAACGAAAACCTAGCGTTAATCGATCAGTATGCAGATGCGGTTAAGCGGGGAGATAAGGCAGGTCTTCCTCTTGCAAAGATTACAAATGTTCTTAGGGGATTGAGCGGAGTCTCTACAGCATTTATTTCATCAGAGCAGCAGAAAAAGATTGCATTGCTTCGTGAGCATACTGCTAATGAACAACTGGCGTTATTGCAAAAATATGCGCAAATGTATTCAGCTACTAATACAGTAGCAAATATGGAATTGTTGAGTGAGCAGTATGATGTTGTTCAAAAGGGGTATGCTCAATATATGGCACGTGTCCTTCCTGCTACTGTTGCATTGGCTCAAAATGTAGAAACTATGTTGAAAGAGAGTGATGTTCGTTTGAAGACATTGCTTACTTGTAGTGATGCCCTGGCGCAACAAAAAACAAATATGAATGTTCGTAATCTACTCATTGCTCAACGTTCTTTGACTGCGTTTGACTATCAGCGTTTTACTCCAAGACACCAACAAGCAATAGTACTTGCTAACGAAGCCGCAAGTGGAAAAATGCAGAGCGATCAGCGGCTGAACCTTTTCCGTATTGCTTATACAAACTATATGCAACAGGGATGTACAAAAGCAACGTTAGCTAATTTGAAGGGGGCAAATGCTAGCCTTACTGTTTTTGATTTGGAAAGAGCACCGAATGATATTCGAATAGCTCGACAGACTGTTCAAAGCTATTTGACCCGTAACTACTGCCTTGAAGGCTCTAAACGAAAAATACGTCCTGTTATGTCAATAAATTAAAAGAAAAAAAGAGGTTGTAGGTGAGCTTACGACCTCTTTATTCTGTTACGTATTAGAAAGTAGGAAAGAACATGCGATTTTTCTTCGGATTCACTGCAGTTTTGTTACGGTTTATTTTTGCATTCTTGCCGTATCTCCTTCCCATTATTTTGTGGATAGGTGTTAGACAGTTGGTCGGTAGTCTCGTTGGAAACAGTTATTTCTATGGAGCTGCTGTAACAGTAGCACCTCTTTTAGTGTTTCTTGTTGTAGCCATAGGTGTCTTTGCATCCGTAGTTCCAGTTGGTGGGTATTACTATTTAAGCTCTGTTGGCACGCTTGTTTCTGGCATGCTTGGTTTTTACTATGAATATCAAAGGTGGGCTCCTTTTTTAGGTAGCCCTGGTTATACCACCGGTTTTATTTTGAGTAATTTAAACTGGCCGTTGGTTAGTGCTGCTTTCATTTGTGTCTTAAGCTTTATAGCTTCAATTGTTGCAGTTACTCCTAAATTCCAAAAATGGCGTATGCAGAAAGAAAATAAAGATGCACATGGTTCAGCGAGTTGGATGCCTCTCAAAAAGGTTCGAGAAAAACTGTCAGAAGGTAGTTTAATTCTTGGTGAAGCATATGACCCACGTAAGAATCCTAAGAAAGGTGGTTCTGCTCCGCTTCTTAAGTTTGATGGTCGAGGGCATCTGCTAACTATTGCAGGGTCTGGCAGCGGTAAAACTGTGAGTGTAGCAATCCCGAATGTTCTTTCTTGGGAACACAACCTTGTCGTTAATGATCCAAAGGGAGAGCTCGCAGAAAAATGTTCATCCGCACGCTGTGCTAGAGGGAGAAAAGTTGTTCAACTAGATCCCAATAATCCAAAAACAGATACAGTCAATGTGTTAGACTGGTTGGATCCTAGCAAGCCGTCAGTTATCGAAAATGCAACAGCTGTAATTAGCTGGTTGGATAACGACGGAGAAGAAAAACAGGATGATTACTTTAAGGCAGAAGGTAAGAAACTTTTGCTTTCCTTGTTATTACACATTCTTTTTGCACCAGAGATTGGTGATGAACTTCGAACTCTTAGGTCGTTGCGAGAAGTTGTAACATCTGGAGAAGTTGAAGAGTACCTTCGCGATATTTGTGAAAGAGACCCAGATTATGGCTTTGGTGTTCCTCAACAATATGCTCGGGAAATGCTAGCCATTGCAGATACAGCAGAAAAGCAATGGGCAGGTATTATCGGCTATGCTTCACAGATGACAAGTTGGCTGTCACAGCCTGCCCTTTGTTCTCTTGTTTCTGGTTCGTTGGAAAAGGGGCCTGCATTTACGACATACGAGACTTTGTCATCAGACTTGGATGTATTTATTTCTATCCCGCTTAAAACCCTTGAAAGTACACCTGGGCCGGCAAAAACGATTATCGGTGCGTTGCTTGGGATTCGTTATGAATATTCATATGGGGGTAATAAACAAGAGTTTCCCCGAACTCTGTTCTTGCTGGATGAAATGCCTGTATTAGGAAATATGAAAGCACTAGAGACAGCGCTTAAAGTTGGCCGTGGGGCAGGCGTTGTTTTATGGGCTATTATTCAAGATATAGGGCAGCTGGATAAACATTGGGGAACACACGGAAGAGATGGCTGGTTTGCTAACTCTCAAGTAAAAACCTTTTTTGGGATTGGTGACCTAAGTACTGCAAAAATTGTTTCTGAATCTTTAGGCAAAAGTACTATTGTTACATCAACTGCTAATGATTCTATGCAAAAAGGTGATGCAATGGGGCTTGGGACTGGAGGTTCAGCAAGTGTGGGGATGGCGTATCAATCAATTGCCCGAGAACTACTGACCCCTGAAGAACTTATGGCTATGACACAGGATCAGAATGGTACTCCAGATGAGCAGATTATTTTAGTTAGGAATTCCCAGCCTATTCGATGTGGAATGGCGAAATGGTATAGAAGAGCGGAGTGGAACCAGCTCGCATCGCATCGGAATTGCTTTTGTAATATAAAAAGGTGATTCACTGGGGGGGGATAAATTTTGCGAGTAGGTAGCATGATGAAGGGTGAAAAAGTAGGTAACGTTTTGGGACCCAACGTAGATCCGCTATGTGATATTTTTTCTTGTTTTTCTAAAGCATTCGGCAATGGGTGGTCGGTAATAAAAAATGGGAATTTTATTTACCATGGGGTGAAAAGTCAGGGTGTCCGAAAGTGGCTTTTTGGATCCTTAGCATCTGGTAGCGCAGTATTATCATTATTTACTATTGGGATGGAGGGTGCAACTCAAGCATGTTATGCGAATCCTGACTTATTTGGCGGCAAGTGTGAAATAATGCAGCAAGTTTCGAAAGGGTTGGAGGGAGCAAAGGGACTTGTTGATGTTGTTACTGCCCCTACAGGTATTATTGTGGATTATGCTATTAATAATCCAGATAAAATGAAGATAGCTCAGCGGATACCATTTAAGTCTTCAATGGTTAAACCTTATGCAATGGAAGACCTTAAAGATGGGGATACTGTCAAAACGACTTCTAGCCATTTAAGAGAGTGGGTTAAAAAAAGTTCCTGGAAGGTATTAGCGGTAGTTAGTTTGTTTGGGGGTGCTTCTTTATCCGGTGACATCCAACATAGAGACACTTTATTGAAGGGGGGAGAACAATATCCTGTAAGTTTTGAGGTTAAAACAGAGAAGGTAGAAGGTGAAAATGATTTCACAAATGCTAAACTTAATGAGTCTGTAAGTCGTTTGGGGGTAGGTAGGTCGAATTCAGAGCTTTTTGGAGAGAATAATAAGGCTGATGTTGCAGGCATAAAAAAAAGTGGCATTTATGGTGGAAATATTGGTGTGGGAAATAGCGCTAATCATCAGCCAGAGTTGAAGCCTGTCTTTTCAAAGGGGGATGTTGATTCTGGCGCTGAGTCAGACAGCACAAGGAACAGTACTGATAAAATGATAGCAGAATTTGAAAATAGTGAACCTTTTTCTTCCAAAAAAAAATCAAAGTCAGGAGCACTAGGGCAACGAACTTATCAATCATCAGAGCCAGAAAGCTTTACTGAAAAACAAGTCCAACTTATTGAAAAGTCGAGTTTGGAAGAGCAAGCTGTTCATGCCGATGGCGATGAAAGTAAGCCGGAAATAGTTTCGAAATATGCCACCCTCCAGAAAATTACAGCAAAAAAGACTGCATCAACGCAACAGAAGCTAGGCAACTCAAACTCTCCGAAGACTCGTATCGAAGCTAGTGCTTCAAGAGCCAACCTGGAAGGATTGAAGGGAACTGCGCAGAGTAAATCGCATACCACAGTTCAAGAAAGCAGTACTTCCAAAGCGGCAACAGGAAAAACATCGCCTAAGACCCAAACAGCCAATACGGACGGCAAAAGTACTCCAGAAGTAGCGGCGAAAGGTGGAGCCTACCAGGAAGCGTCTGCAAAGAATACTGCATCGACGCAACAGAAGTCAGGCAACTTAGACTATCCGAAGACTCGTACCAAAGCTAGTGCTTCAAAAGCCAACCTGGAAGGATTGAAGGGAACTGCGCAGAGTAAATCGCATACTTCAGTTCAAGAAAGCAGTATTTCCAAAGCGTCAACAGGAAAAACATCGCCAAAGACTCAAGCGGCTAATACTGACGGCAAAAGTATTCCAGAAGTAGCGTCGAAAGATGGCGCCCACCAGAAAGCGCCTGTAAAGAATACTGCATCCCCGCAACAGAAATCAGGCAACTCAGACTCTCCGAAGTCTCGTACCAAAGCTAGTGCTTCAAGATCCAACTTGGATGGATTGAAGGGAACTGCGCAGAGTAAGTCGCATACCTCAGTCCAAGAAAGCAGTATTTCCAAAGCGTCAACAGGAAAAACATCGCGAAAGAAACAGGCGCCTAATAGGAACGGCAGAAGTACTTCAGACGTAGCGTATCAAGATGTCGACCACCAGAAAGCGC
>NZ_JADMLB010000023.1 GCF_015482765.1 Halodesulfovibrio sp. | reverse complement strand
GGGTGATGTAGAGCGTCTGGTCTTCCACACCAGTATCAAAATTCGTGGTGAGGTCAGCGGTCGGCACATCATTGACCGGATCGAAAGTCGCACCAATGGTACGTTGAATGGACGCGCCCTCTTGGTCAGTGATGGACAAGTTAAACTGCACATCACCGTTGAAGTTTTCAACGGGCTCAATGACATACTGTTCGTTCACAGCATCGTATGTGATGCTCTGGATATTCGGGTTCGTTGTAGTGAGATCAAGAATGACGTTCTGTCCGTCTTCCACATCATCGATATTCAGGCTTGAAATAAGATCAGCACGGGTGATGTAGAGTGTCTGATCTTCTACGCCAGTATCAAAGGTCGTGGTGAGGTCAGCGGTCGGTACATCATTGACCGGATCGAAGGTCGCACCAATGGTACGTTGAATAGACGCACCTTCTTGGTCTGTGATGGATAAATTGAACTGCACATCGCCATTGAAGTTTTCAACGGGTTCAATGACATACTGCTCGTTCACAGCATCATAGGTGATACTCTGGATATTCGGATTCGCTGTAGTCAGGTCAAGGATGACGTTCTGTCCGTCTTCCACATCATCGATATTCAGGCTTGAAATAAGATCAGCACGGGTGATGTAGAGCGTCTGATCTTCTACGCCTGTATCAAAATCAGCAGTCAGATTGGCTGTAGGAATATCGTTAACAGGGTCAAAATTCGCATTAATCGCACGATACGTGGTTGCGCCGTCTTGATCCTCAATTGACAGGCGTAATGTAACGTCACCGTTAAAGTTTTCTTTAGGAATGATTGTAAATTCTTCAGAATTTTGATCGTAAGTAATACTTTTGATGTTAGAGTTCGTTGCAGCAATATCTAATAAAACATTCTGCCCATCTTCAACATCTTGTATGTCCAGATCGTTTAATAATTCTGCTCTGGTTATGACAAGCGCCTGATCTTCTATACCGTCGTCGTAGGAAGCAGTATCAAGAGCTTCTGGAGCGTCGTTCACAGGAGTTACGTTGAGTGTAACTGTCGCTGGGTCGGATGTAAGCTGAGGGCTGCCGTCATCGATGACTTGATAGGTGAACGATGCTTCGCCTTTGTAATCTTCTGCAGGAGTGAAAACTATGTTGCCGTCAGTGTCGGTACCAATTTTACCTACGCCGGAAATTTCGTTTGTGTAGGTAATACCATTTTCTGTTACAGGTGGGATTATATCCGTTCCTGTCATGTCTACACCATTGACGGTAGCACGTAATTCAAGAGAATCATTAACAAGCGCAAGTGTAGTGCCTTGATCAGGGTCAGTCGCCTCACTAAGCAGCAAGTCAGTATCAATTGTGAGTGAATTATCTTCTGCTGTGACAAGAGGATTGTGTACTAATGTGTTAGGTGATCCACCATTATTGCCAATTACTTCAAAGTCAGACCATGTGCCACCATCAGGTCGAACGGAGTCTTCTACGCGCAGGACGTATCTGCCTCCCTGATCCCAGTAGATAATCTCAATGTCGTGGTACCCTTCAGTTAGTTCTCCAATGTTGACAGTCGTTGTTCCGGGAGCTCTGTCATTATAAAAACTGGCGACAACTTCACCGTCAATTTTTAGTTGGAAACCATCATCAGAGTATACACGTATACGATGCTCTCCTCCTTCAAAGAAGGCACTTCCTTCAAGTTTTATGATACCTCTGTCTGCATATGTGTCAAAGTTGTCATCCGGTCGGGTGTCAACAAGTTGAGAACCGCTGCCAGCTATAAAGTTGCTGAGCTCATCGAATGTATCAAGAGTTCCTCTTTGGAGGCCAAAGTCAAGCTGTCCTGCGATAAATGCAGCATCAGCAGGAGTATCTGAATTACTTATATGCGCTTCTACGTAGTCAAAAGCATTTCTGTGCGTCCAACGGATGCCCGGAGGTAAATCAGTTTGATTATCGAAAGCATAGAAATTGGCTCGTAAACCGATGTTGGCATCGACGGTTGATGTGTATGAAAAATCTGCTGCATCAGGGCGTTCGTTAACATTTGTGACATTAAGTGTGTAGTCGCTTTCACTTGTGTTTCCAGCCTGATCGGTGGTTTTAATGGTGATGGTTCGCCCATCTCCCAGGTTTTCTTGTTCAAAGTTCATTACACCGGCGTTGATGCCAGCTTCCGTAACCGAGAGTTCGCCATCTGGCGTTAGCGTAAACCAGCCTTCATCGTTGCCACCTATAATTTCGAAAGTGACATTAGGCTCTCCTGCGTCTAGCTGCTCAACAAAAAGTCCTAGACTTGGATCAAATGGAACATCCTGACTTATTTCTGGAAGTGCTTCGTTAATAGTCACCAAATCAGGATTTGTTTGGTCGAGAGTATAGCTAAATGTTTGCGGAGCGGAAGTGTTACCCGCAGCGTCTGTTAACGTTGCGACAACTGTGTACGTACCATCTGGTAATGAATCCATATCGAAGGTGAATTCACCATTTACTAACGTCGTTTGTGTTGGTGTCGGAATGCTGTTTCCTGACTCGTCAACTACCGTGAAAGATAACGTGGAGTCAGCCTCTCCGGTAAAGGTTAAGTGCCCGTCATTTGTGTAGTCGTCATTGTCGAATCTTGAATCGACTTGAAGATCAATGTTAGGTGCATCAGGAGGAATTGTATCAACAAGTATTGTTGCTGTAGAGGTTCCGCCTTCGTTGCCGGCTGGGTCAAATGCTCTTGCATTGACAGTAAGTTCAAATTCGCCAGTCGCTTCAACTTCAAGATTTACACCGTTGGTAACTTGTTGAGTTGTAAGAACAGTGGCTACCGTTTGGTCAATCCCGTTAATATCATTGTAGGTAACAACTAAAGTATCCCCCGCACGTGCTCCATCCGGTACGCGTACATTTACTGTCGTTGTAGGGGTGCCGTCGCCCGTTACTTCCTCAGCGTTGATATAGGCAGGGATATCGTCCTGATTATCTGTAAAGGTTATGTCCGGCGTTACAGGTGTAGTTAAATCAATTTCAATTGATAATGGTGGCGTTGGGTCAGAGGTATTACCACTGTCATCTGTAGACGTGGCTGTAATATCGTAGAGCCCTTCTTCGAGAGTTGGGGCTTGAAACTCCCAGTTTCCATTATCATCGGTTGTCGTTGTACCAATAGGACTTCCGTTAGCAAAAATGGTGATAACGGAACCAGCTTCAGAGGTTCCAGTAAAAACTGGGGCAGCTATGTTCGTCAGATTGTCATTACTAAACGTTCCTGAATCCGAGGGCGTTGTAAGGTCTACCGGCCCAATTTCAGGAGCCGTCACGTCAAAGGCTTGCTGGTCAGGGAGGTCAGACCCACTACTATCGATTGGAGTTGTTAACGCATCACCTTCCAGTGTAAGGTTGTCTATCCCCTCAAGAGTACTGCCAAACCCTTCTTCATACCCCTGTTGACCACTTGTTAAGGACTTTTCTCCTCCTGCCGCGGTTTCAATATCAGCAACATTTATTAAGAAATCCGCCATGGAAACAACAAGCCCGTTAACAGAAACGTTAACATCGCCATCAAGCTCTGCAAAACCTTTAAACGTGTACCCTCCCCCATTTTTAAAGGTGAGAATCAAGTCACCGTCTTCAGAAAGTTCATACTGAACAAGTTTAGGATTAAAATCGAACGTGAGTGTATCACCTGGCGTAATTTCTATATCACGAGTTATACCAGCTTCCGGTACAGATAATGTAATATTTTGAGTTGTTGTGTTATCTGCCATAACAGCCCCCCTTTAGTAATATTTAACGAGGTGAATACAATACCAAATGGAATTGTTTACTCCCTCTTCATCTACTAATTGCTTTTATGATCAGTAAAAAAATAAAATGAAGACTCAAAACTAGCTATGATTTCTGTTGAATGGAAAAATTGTAGTTAGGTGTATTATTACTATAACAAAATAGATTGAACAACCTTGTTTGTTTAATTTATGTATAGATTCAGTATGAGGTTACAAAACAAAATGTGTTTACTTTACGAGATATTGTAAGTGTGCGCTGACTGTCGTTCTTTTTCTTTTAACCATTACTAAATAGATTTATTAAGGTAAGTCTGTTTATAACTAATGAATCGGCTAGTGATGATGTCAATCAGTGTTGCTTTGTATGAGGCATGAAGAGGTGAGAGTTGTATGGAACTTGATATAGAATTGTTGAAATGCTTTGAGGCTGTTGTTGATCAAAACGGTTTTACACAAGCAGGTAATCACCTTGGATTAAGCCAGTCCGCAGTGAGCCAGAGAATTCAGCGTCTAGAAGAACGAACGAATAAGAAACTTTTTTCTAAGGCTATTCGTGGGATAGAACTAAGCCCTGATGGTGAGATTTTATTAAGTTTTGCAAGACGAATTCTTGCCCTGCATAATGAAGCTGTTCAGTGGATACAGCAGCCAGATATGAAAGGGAATTTACGGGTGGGATTTGTTGATTATTTTGGGCCAGATCTACTACCTCAAATAGTCAGAAAATTTTCTAAGACCTACCCTAATATTCATTTAGAACTACACGCTGGTTTGGGCATGCATCTTACCCCAATCTATGAAGAAGGGAAGCTAGATATACTTTTAGCTGGAGAAGGGGCAGGAAGAAATGGTGAGAAAGTGATGTCTGATGCGGTTGTTTGGGTATTCAAGAGTGGACATGGGTTGGAAAAATATTTTTCTACGGACTGCACAGAGGCCATGCCGCTTGTGACGCTTCCGCAGCCATGCATTTTTAGAGCAATGGCTATTGCAGCATTGGATACTCTTGGAAAGCCTTGGGACTTGGTATTCACTGGTACAGGAGTTCCAAGCATTTTAGCCGCAGTACACGCTGGGCTTGGTGCAACTGCATTGCCACTTTCAGCGGTTACAAAGGATCTAACGATCTTGCCAGAAGGTCATCCCTTGGCAACTCTGCCAGAGTTTTCAACTTATTTGTACCATAATCAAAACATATCGTCTGAATTGATTTCCGGCATAACACAGTACTTTAAAGACGAGTTAGGAGAGCGACAGTAGGAGCTACTACTGCCGCTCATGGATATGGCTAGATCTCGGTGATAATAGACTGTTGTGGCAATCTAGATTTTGGTGTGTTGGCATTAAAATCATCGTCAGCACCATATCCGAGGGAGACGATCACCGTGGGAACAAATCCTTTTTTATCAAGTGCGAGAGCCTCTGTAAGGTATTCATAGTCGAACCCTTCCATTGGACACGCTTGAAGCCCAAGATGTTCTGCTCCGACAAGCAGGTTACCCAAGGCGATAAAGGTTTGTTTCTCCATCCAATGCTGAGCATCGTTAAGTGTGTCGCGATGTTTCAGCATAAAGAATTCACGCCCTTTTCTGTTCATTTCCTTCACTTCATTGTTTGGGAAACGTCCATCTTTTTCCTCTTGCAACAATACTGTGTCTGTATAGTCCGTATCAACGGTACTTTTGGTACACAAAACAACTACTGCTGAGGCATCTGTGATTTTTCCGGCATTAAACTCATAGAAGCCTCGTGCGGATTCTGCAATACGCTCCTTACTCTCTTCGCTTGTTGCGATGACAAAATGCCAAGGTTGAGAGTTGGTGGATGAAGGAGAAAGCTGCAGAATTCTTTTTATGTCTTCTATTGTTTTTGAAGGAATAGATATATTGGGAGTGAATTTCTTTGCAGTGTATCTGGATTCTAATTTTTCAATGTACGTAGTCATAGTTTGTCTCCTATGTAAAAATCGTTTTCGTAAGTGTAATCTGCCCTAAGTTTTGAAATAAGAGAAATTACAATGCATAATTGCTACTATTAGGCACGCTAATCCTTATTACATTTACGATTTGACGCAGCTTTTTTATAGGAGTATCGCCAACACATGTACGTTTTATTCCCTTCTTACATTCTCCCTATCCAAGTCGGCTGCTTTGTGCCACGCCGCATAAAAAGGGCTGTTTGACCCCAATACTCATTTAATTGTCGGGTCTATACACATGCACTTTTTTCAGGATTTCATCCTGTTTTTATGGAGATTAAAAATGAAGAATCCATTTTCCTCACCTTATGAGGGGTATGAAATATGCCAACACCTTACTAACAAGAATATTGTGGTAGGTCGTCATAGTTATTACTCAGGCTATTACCACGGTAAGCATTTTGAAGAAAATGTTCGCTATCTTTCTCCTGAAAGAGACGATGTCGACAAATTGATTATCGGAAGATTTTGTTCGATAGGGTCTGGAGCTGTCTTTGTGATGGCTGGTAATCAGGGGCATCGTGCTGACTGGCACAGTACCTATCCTTTTCATTACATGAGCTTTTTTTCGGAAGCTCCTGACGGGTATTTACCAAAGGGGGATACGGTTGTTGGTAATGATGTTTGGATCGGTAGTGAAGCTATGGTGTTGCCGGGAGTGCATATTGGACATGGAGCAATAATCGCTGCCCGTGCGGTTGTGACAAGAGATGTTCCTCCGTATACTATTGTGGGAGGAAATCCCGCAAAAGTTATTCGAGAACGCTTTAGCTCTCAGAAAATAGCTGAGCTCCTAGCCATGGCATGGTGGGATTGGGATGATGAAAAAATCCGAGAGAATCTTTCGATGCTATGTAATGAGAATCTTGCAGCAAAATAGAAAGTAAATGAAAGCCCCGTCAATTGGCGGGGCTTTCTTAGTTCACGTCATTTTAAGGAATAGTTAAAGCTATACTTTAACTATTCTAAAGTTAGAAGCATTCAAGTGAAGGAAAAGTTTCTGTTCAGATTAATCCTTACATGCAATCTGTCAGAATGATAAAGATAGGTTGAGAGTATTTATTGCTTTGGTTTTTGTGAGGATGAAAAAAGTCATGTGAGAGGACAACAATGCCTATTCGAATAAAAATTCTGTTGATTCTGCTCTTAACAACCATCCCCCCTATTTTGTTCCTGCGTTACAACAGTATGCAGTCTATGAACACACTTGCAGAAAAAGTAGAAACTCGAACTGAAAAAATCCTTCTCACAAACATCAACACATCTCTTCTTCGGATTGTTGAAGACCATGCGCGGCTTTTGAAACGTGAAAGGCAATTAATAGATGCTGCGTTGGATATACTTGTAAATGACACAACTCAAGTACTTGAAACATCTACTCCACCGACTCCACGTATACCGGCTGAAGCTGAAGAACTTACTCCCACTGAAGGCGAAACGTATTACAAAACAAGTGCGGAGAATAACGGCATGTGTATGTCTTCTCCTTCTGTCAAAACAAAAGAAAGTCTACGACTGCTTATTCCGACTGTTCAGGATTTTGCCAATCGCTATCCAGACCTGATTCTTTGGCAGCAGGTTCGCCTGACGGATTCTTCGCAGATGTTTTTTCCGACTAGGCGTGCTGAAGCAACGAAACAACAGTGTTTATTCGGTGAACTTTCTCCTCCGAGTACTTCTCGTGGGGCACATTGGTCACAACTCATGCATGATCCGTTATATGATAACTCTATTTTTACTGCTTCTCAAAATATTTATAAAAATGATGTAAGAATTGGCACAGTTACTATAGCCGTGCCGGTAGGTGTGTTGTTACGTGATCCAGGACATTTAGCGAGCCTATCTCCAAATGTAACTTCTTATCTTGTTTACATTAATTCAGAGGATGGCGAACTTGTCACAGTTGCTACGCGAATTCCAGGAGAAAAAGAAGGAAAGTGGTTTGCGTCGCCGGAAAAAGACATCAACTTAGATAAAGAGGCTGCAACTGAGGTTACAAGCAATATTTTGCTTGGTACTCCGAATCTGATGAGCACCTCCATAGATGGTGTTGAAAAAATTGTAGCCTATGCCCCTCTAGGCATTGGTGGAACAGCGCTTATGATAAGTGTTCCACGAATTGACATTGTTCAAGATGCTACAAAAGAAACTGATGTGATTCGAGAGATATTTACGCGGCAAATGAACACTTCTCACCTATTGTTAAGTGCGACAGTATTGTTGTTGGGCTGCATGGCTGTAATACTTTCTATTTCTTTGAGTAAAAGCATCCACAAATTGGTTCAGGCGGTGCGTGAAGTCAGTGCCGGAAACTTTTCAATACGTGTACCTAATGTTGGTAAGGACGAAATAGGTGAATTGGGAAAAGCCATAAATGAAATGGTTCCAAGTTTAGAGGAAAACGTGCAAATAAAGAGTTCACTTCAGTTGGCAAGCGAAGTTCAACGCAGCTTGCTTCCTAAAGAAATTCCAAGTCCTCCACGCTATGATCTGGCAGGAGCCAGTTACTATTGTGCTGAAACCGGTGGCGACTATTTCGATTTTATTTCGTGCGCGTCTGGTAGCGCCTCTCATTTAGTTATGGCAGTGGGAGACGTTGTTGGACATGGAATTCCTGCTGCACTACTCATGGCAACAGCACGAGCATACCTAAGATCCTGTGCCAATAATGATTTCAATTTGTCAGAAATTACACGAAAAACAAACGAGCTTGTTGTTTGTGATACGTACGGAACCGGCCAATTTATGACGCTTTTTTTGGCATCACTGGATACTTTCACGAACACTCTTTCATGGACACGCGCCGGTCACGATTCTGCGATGGTTTATCGTAGGTCAGAGTCTACCTTTATTGAGTTTAAAGGCATTGGAAGTACGGCACTGGGTGTTACCTATGCTTCTCGATATCAGGAGAATATTGAACGGTTACGTGCTGGGGATATTGTTGTGATTGCAACTGATGGAATTTGGGAGGCTCGCTCGCCAGAGGGTAATATGTTTGGAAAAGAGTTAATGAAAACCGTCATTCGAAACAACGCTAACCTGTCTTCTAAAAAGCTTATCGAAAAGCTGTATGTAACTGCTCTTGAATTTACCCGCACAACAGAACTTGAAGATGACTTTACCTGTATAGTTATAAAATATGAGGGTAAGAACTAGCGGTTATTGTAAGGTAAATTTATTCACCCCTACCTTTTCCTATTATTTTAGACGATTAAATCGTTGCGTAATCAAGATTGGTGTTTTTTCTACAAACTTTCCTTGACACTACCTACAATTCAAACGTAGATGCTTTTCTTGTTGATAACGGATTTCAATTTCACATCAAGCTGTGTTGATAAAGAGCTCCGTGCAAAATTTTAGCTAGCCACTGAGATAATGCCTGAGAGTTCTGTTTGAACAAACACAGTTTTTTCTACGCAGTATGTTGAAAATGAAATTCATATTCAAACAAGTCTGTTGTTTTTTTACGTGAATTAAGAAGGTAAATTTTAATGAACCGCTTCATTGTATTAGCTATTGCTGCTTGCATGATTCTTGGCACCGTTGCAGGTGCTTCTGCTGCTGAATTTAAGGCTTCTGGTTCCATGTGGGCTGGATACGATTACCTTAGCGTTGATGAGTCTGGTGACGACGTCAACAACTTCATCCAGCGAATGGACACACAGATCGATATCATCGCTTCTGAAAATCTTTCCGGTACTGTTCTCTTCCGTATTGAGCAGACATGGGGACACGCAGATGATAACGTAGGCGCCGGTTCCGGTGGTGCTCTTGGTGCAGATGGTGTAAACGTGAGCACCCTTCGTGCTTACATGGATTTCACCATTCCATCTACTGCTGTAAAAGTACGCGCTGGTATTCAGGGACTTGGCCTTCCAGGTGCAGTTACTGCTTCAGGCGTACTTGATAACGACGTTGCAGCAATCGTTGCTTCCTACCCGTACGAGAATGTGAACTTCACAGCATTCTTTGCTCGCCCTTACGATACTGATGTAGACGCAAATGACCCATCCATTGATGACGCAACCATGGATCTTTTCGGTGCAATTCTCGCTGCAGATCTTGGTAAAGCTTCTTTATCTCCATATGTTATGTATGCAAACGTAACTGATGATGTGGATGCAGACGGCGTGATCTTTGAAGACAACCTCTTCTGGACAGGTATTTCTGTTGAAGCGGCACCTGTTGAAAACGTAGCTCTCGCATTCGATGCCGTATATGGTAAAGAGAATGGTAAAGATGGCGGCTTTGCTCTCGCAGGTAAAGCTTCCTACGCAACCGACATGGTCGTTCCTTCTCTTATCGGTTGGTACGCTTCCGGTAATGATGATGACGGTGAAGGCCGTATGCCAAGCATTGATGACGACGATTTTACCATGACTACCCTTATTGGTGCAGGTGCTATGGGTCCTGATACAGATAACGTATTCGGTAGCGCACTTGGTAAATGGGGTATTGGTCTTCAGTTGGAAGAAATTACTTTTGTTGAAAAACTCAGCCACACTGTGCGTATCACATACGTTCAGGGTACAAACGAAAATTCTGATAGCATCTCCAGCTGGGGTGAAGACGATCGTGCAACAGAAATCGACGTATCCTCTGTATACAGCATTTACGACAACCTCGATCTTCTCGTAGACTTTGCTTACGCTGTAACAGATTTCGATGGTGGTGCCGCGAAAGATGTAGACAACGTGTTTAAAGCTGCTGCTCTTCTCCAGTACAATTTCTAGCACATAATATCGTAAAAAGACGACAGACACATTTAAAGAGCCACTTAGCCAGTGGCTCTTTTTTTGTATCTAATAAACAGAACTTACTAAAAAGTAGCTGTTTAATATATCCAGCAGAATTAACGATAACGGTTTGTTTTTCAATATATACTGGAGAAGGTTAGCCCAAAATATATACTAAAATGATTACTACGGTCACCAACGTAACCAACTGTGTTTGCTTCTACAGTACTGAACACAGCTCGTTTTCATTGAAACAGTGCGGAGGGCTTAATGGGCAAATATATTTTAAAATTTTCTCCGGTACTTGTTGCAGTTATTATGGCTGCTTCTCCGACGCCATCAGGACTTTCCCCCGAGGGATGGTATTTCTTAAGCATTTTTATCGGGGTAATAGTCGGCTTGATTATTGAACCAGTTCCCGCAGCGTTGGTAGGACTTTTAGGTGTATCGATTGTTGCAGCACTTGGTTTAGTTGACTCCAGCCCTTCAGCAAGTAGGAATTGGGCACTTTCAGGGTTTTCCAATGGTGTAATCTGGCTGATCTTTTCAGCGTTTATGTTTGCGCTTGGCTATAAAAAAACAGGACTAGGACGACGCATTAGCCTGATTTTGATTAAACATCTTGGAAAAAGTACATTAGGACTTGGATATGCAATCGCTTTTTCTGACGCTCTACTGGCTCCATTTATGCCATCCAACACTGCTCGAAGCGCTGGGACTATCTACCCTATCGTGAGTAACATCCCTTTGATGTTCAACTCTACTCCAGATAATGAACCAAGGAAAATAGGTTCCTACCTTACATGGGTTGCAATTGCGGCAACCTGCGTCACGAGTTCGATGTTTTTAACTGCCTTGGCTCCTAATCTGCTTGCAGTTGATCTTATTGCACAAACAACTGGGATTCAAATTGCATGGGGTGATTGGGCGAAGGTTATGATTCCAGCTATGCTGCCTTTGTTTATTCTCACGCCGTGGCTTGCCTATGTAATCTACCCTCCTACACAAAAGACATCGCCTGAAGCTCCTGTATGGGCATCTAAAGAACTTGATAAGTTGGGCTCCATTACTCGCAAAGAGCTTATGATGCTTGGTTATGCTATCTTAGCACTCATTTTTTGGATTTTTGGTAAAGAATTAGGCGTAAACAGCACTGTTGCGGCAATATTGGTTCTGTCTTTCATGGTACTAAGTGACATTATCACCTGGGATGATGTCATAAGTAATAAGAGTGCTTGGAATGTTTTAATTTGGTTTGCGACATTAGTTGCAATGGCCTCAGGTCTTGGGAAGACAGGCGTTTTGGAATGGATCGGAACACTTGCTTCAGGACACTTACAAGGAATGCAGCCAGCGCCGGTGGCACTTCTTCTTGTCTTGATGTTTTTTGTTTTGCACTACTTCTTTGCAAGTACAACAGCACATACAACTGCCTTAATGCCGCTATTTATGGTCACAGCATCTGCATTACTTCCTGTTGAAATGCTTCCGAGCATTGCACTTATGCTTGCTGGTAGCCTTGGGCTTATGGGTATCATTACTCCTTATGCAACAGGTCCTTCACCAATCTGGTATGGCTCCGGTTTTATCAGTCAGGCTCGATGGTGGTTCCTTGGGCTCGTTTTTGGCGGTTTATATCTTGCCGTCATGTTAATCCTTACCTCACTCTACGTTTAAGTCGGATATAAAAAAATCGAAGCAGGCTTGTCGCAAGACAGGTCTGCTTTTTTATGATCTTTGTTTTATCCTAAAGATGAGAATGCAAATAAAGTGATAACATCTAAATAGTTGTATACCTTATTTGCATTCATAATGTATGGTAAAAGAATGTAGGTAACGATAAGAAAGTAGTTTGTTCTGAAAGTATTATTGAGGGCATAACATGCAGATTTTTAAAAAGTTATCGATGCGAAGTAAGATATTTATTACCTTCATTATGTTGGTATTAGTATTGTTTGGTTCAATTTACCTCGCAATGCCGCATGTAAAAAGTACTTTTGAAAATACGTTAAAAAAAGAAATTGAGTCCAACACGGTTCTTGCCAGTATTTTATTCGATCGACTTTTAGATGAGTCTGTAGATCAATATCTCAAAGGCGTTGTAGAGACTGGCGCAAAACTGGCTCAGACATATTACAACGATTATACGATGAGAAAGATGTCGTTGGGAGATGCTCAGAGGATGGCTCGAAGTGTTATTGATGAAAATCTTATAGGTGATATTGCATATGCATTTATTATAGATGAAGAAAATTGTTGTGATATTAAAGAAATTGTTATGGCTGCGCCTAACAAAGATACGTTATCGTCAGATTTTGTTGAGCAAATTATTGCTCAAAAGAACGGTGTATTACGTATCGATAAGGGAACAAGTTGTGATTCAGCATACTTATCATACTTCCGCCCTTGGAAATGGATCATTGCAGCAGTACCTTTTGAGAAAAAAACGCATTCAATAGTTAGTTTGACTAACTTTAGAGACCGAATCGAAAATGATCAGCTTAGTCCTGCTAAAGGAAGCTATATTACTATTTTTGAATTAGATGGATACATCTTATACCACCCTTTCTTGGCTAATAAAAATGCACTGACGCTTAAGGATCCAAAGACAAAGCGTTTTTTTATCCAAGACTTAGTTGATAAGGTAAAAGCGAACGGTGTTGATAGCGTTCAAAAAGGTTGGTTTACGTACCATTTTGTTAAAAGAGAAGACAAGTCAGAATACGGTGATAAGCTGTTTTACTATGTGTACGACCCTGCGAATAAATGGTTTGTTGTAACAGTATTGAACAAAGAAGATATGCTGATACCATACCATCACCTTTTAGTTGATTTACAGCTGGTTGCTGTTCTGGCGTTAATCACAGTTGTACTGCTTGCTTTCCTTTCATCGAATCATCTTATTTCACGAATTGACGCTCTTAAAAAAGCTGCGCGTAAGCTTTCGGAAAATGATTATGACTTTGAACTGAAAAAACGCTCAGATGACGAAATTGGCGAACTTGAAGATGCTTTTAATGAAGCAAGCACTAAAATTCAGTCTCTTACAAATAGCCAGAGAGCGTTGAATGAAAATCTGGAAAAAATTGTTGAAGAGAGAACAGACGCCTTGCACTTAGCCTTACAGGAGGCACAAGGTGCTACGGAAGCAAAATCAGAGTTTCTCGCGAATATGAGCCATGAGATCAGGACGCCTATTAACGCTATTACAGGGCTCACCTACCTTATGCAGCAGCAGGATGCCCCGCCGCAACAGAAACGATATATAACCAAAATTGAGACCGCAGCACATTCCTTGCTTGGAATTATTAATGATATTCTGGACTTTTCAAAGATTGAAGCTGGAAAGCTCGATTTAGAGAACACCTCTTTCTATCTTCATGATGTTATGGAGAAGGTTTCTACAATCGTTGGAATGAAGGCATCTGAAAAAGGTCTCGATTTCATAATCAGTTATGAACCGAACGTCCCTATGACATACATGGGAGACCCTCTTCGCCTTGCCCAAGTTATTACTAACCTTGTGAATAATGCCATAAAATTTACAGAGAAAGGTGAGGTTGGGGTCTATATTTCACGAGAGCGAAGACATCTGCTTCGCTTTGAAGTTCGAGACACCGGCATAGGGTTATCCGAAGAAGAGATCTCCAAGCTGTTTAAATCATTTTCACAGGCAGATACCAGCACAACACGCAAGTATGGCGGTACAGGGCTTGGGTTAGCTATTTCTAAGCAACTTGTCCAAATGATGGGCGGGTATATATGGGTTCAGAGTACAAAAGGGAAAGGCGCCTCCTTCTTCTTTACTGTTACGCTTAAAGAAGTGTCATCGCGAAATAACGATCACATTCTCTTTACAAACAAACGGGTACTTATTGTTGATGACAGTCCTTCTTGGCAGTCTTCACTTTCCAACCTGCTTTCTGTCTATAATTTTGAAATTGATGTCGTCGGTAGTGGTGAAGAAGCGGTTGCTAAAGTCAAGAATAGCGCTCCCTATGACCTCGTTTTGATGGATTGGAATCTTCCCGGAGCCAATGGCGTTGAGACTTCGCATATGTTGAAGCACATGCTCCCTTCTGAGGCTCGCTCTATCATAATGGTTTCTTCATATGATGAAGAATATTTTAAGCGTGAAGCGGAAAGGGAAGGAATCTTAACGTTCCTTCATAAGCCAGTGAATCCTTCAGAATTATATAATCTGGTGATGTCTTATTTCGGAAGTGAAGTTAAAAACCATATTGATACAAAAGTTGAAAAAATTTCACTTAAAGAAGAGCTGACCACTAGGAAAGGAAGCCGGCTCCTTTTGGTTGAAGATAATGAAGTAAACCGCGATATCATTAAAGACATGCTTGCCCATTCAGGTATTTTGATTGATGAGGCTCATAATGGTTTGGAGGCCGTTGAGAAGGTCGAAAAAGCTCCTGAAAAATACGAATTAGTCCTGATGGATATTCAGATGCCTGTAATGGATGGGTATACGGCTACTCGTAGGATTCGAGAAATAACCCCTGTGTTACCTATTGTAGCGCTTACAGCAAACGCAATGGCTGCGGATATAGCGCGTTCTAAAGAAGCAGGAATGAACGGCCATTTGAATAAGCCGATAAATGTCGAAGAGTTTTTCACCACTTTGCTTCAATACCTCACACCAAAAGTTAAAGATCGAGCCGAGATTCCTACAGAAGAAGTTTTGCAGCCTCCGGTAATGTTTAAGTTCTCAACAATAGATGCTGAGGCTGGCTTGAAGTATATGAATGGGGATATGGCTCTTTATCACAAAATTCTTCGGAATTTTTTATCTACTTATGAAGATGCAAATGAGTCACTACGCAAGCTCTTGGTTGAAAATAAAAAAGAGGCAAAACGGTTACTTCATACTTTAAAAGGATTAAGCGCCAGCATAGGTGCAACCGATTTGCATTTGATAACGAAAGAGTTGGAAGTCAGTTTTGACAACTCGTTGCTTAACTCTTTTGGCGATGAACTTGATAAGGTGCTTAAAGATATAAAAGAGTGTCCGGAGCTTGCTCAGCAAAATGACAAGCAGTCTGACCTTCCTTTACTCGAAGGTAATATTCGCAAAAATCTTTGGCGTTCCCTTTACGAAGCAATCAAAAGTAAGCGTCCAAAAAATATTAAGGGGGTACTAGAGAAGTTTACTCCATACGCATTGAGCAAAGAAGACAGTGAGAAATTAGCAGAAGTTCGGGGGCTTCTTGATAAATTTAAATATAATGATGCACTGAATCTTTTAGGAGAAAGTGATGAGTGATGGAATTCAGCAGTCAACAATTCTTGTCGTCGATGATTCAGAGTCCAATATAGAAATGGTTCTGGCGATTTTAGACAATTATGATGTTATTCCCGCCACATCTGGCAAGGATGCTTTGGAGCTTGTGGAATCTGAGCATATAGATCTTATTCTGCTGGATATCCTTATGCCGGAGATGAATGGTTTTGAAGTTTGTAAAAAATTAAAAGAAACTGAAAATACCAAAGACATACCGGTAATATTTCTTACTGCTCAAAAAGATGAGGACAGTATTGAAGCTGCGTACCTTACAGGGGGGGTAGACTACGTTACTAAGCCTTTTAAACCTGTTGAACTTCTTGCACGTGTTAAAGTGCATCTTGAGCTACAGCATCTTATTCATAAGTTAGAATATTTGGCGACACGGGATAGTCTTACAGGGATTTACAACCGTCGTAAATTTTTCGAACTCGCTGAAAAGATGTTCTCAACATATGATGAAAATTTGTACGCGATTATGCTTGATATAGACTTCTTTAAACGAGTGAATGATGAACATGGACATGATGCAGGCGATACTGTCCTTAGAAAAACAACAGAGATTATTTCCAATCTGTTACCGTCTACATCAGTTTTCGGGAGGCTTGGCGGTGAAGAGTTTGCAGTTATTCTTACCGCTTCTGCCGATGAGAAGGTTATCCATCTTTTAGATAAAATTGTTTCCACATATGCGAACACTAAAATTGCGATTAGTCCTAAGCAAGAGATTCAGTGTACCCTTAGTTGTGGCATGAGCCCCAGATATCGTTACACGGATTCGATAGACGAGTTGTTGAAAGAAGCCGATGCGGCTTTATATGAAGCTAAACAAACTGGAAGAAACAGGCGGGTAATTCGAGCAGAGCGCCGTTAGTTTAGTCCTGACATTTCATAATAAACGAGCCTGCATTTCTGTTTAAAGATGCAGGCTCGTTTTCTTGTCTTCTACTCTTTGGCTTTTTCAAGAATAGCGTTATCCCACTTGTATGCAGAGAAGTTAATTTTAAACAGTGTTGAATATAGTACCGGACACAGAATAAGCGTTAGCCCACTGGCAACTGCTAATCCAGAAACCATGAGTACTGCCATTGGTCGCCACATTCCCCCACCGGATACGATTAACGGAACCAGCCCCACAATAGTCGTAATCGTTGTCATAATAATGGGACGTGATCGCTGTAGGCCGGAGAGAACAAGTGCATTTTGTATATCGATATCTTTATTTGAAAGCACATCCACCCTGTCTATCAGCATAATGGCGTTGTTAACAATAATACCGAGAAGACTGATGAGTCCTAGTAAGGGCATAAAGCCGAATGGTTGCCCAGTAAGGATCATCCCCGGTGCAACACCTATCATCATTGGCGGAAGTGTCAGCAGGATAATGAGCGGCTTGCGGACTGAGTTAAATTGTCCGACTAGGACAAGAATTAGTAAACCCATAGCTAATGGCATATTCGCAAAAAGTGCCGCTTGAGCCTTTCTGCTTTCCTCATCTTCACCGCCGATTTCTAGTGTGTAGTTTAATGGCCACTCTTTAGAGTTAACAAGAGCGTCTAGGTCCGGTTGAACTTCTTTTAACACATCTGAAGCATACCGGCCGTATACATCAGCCATTACAGTCATTGTGCGAACTTCATCACGTCTTCGTATGTTAGGTGGTTGCCAAATAAATGATCCATTTGCAACCTGTGCCAGCGGGACACTTCGTTTTTCTGTATAAGAGTAAACATTCATTCCCGGAATCTTATCTGCCCTATCCCGATAATTGTCATTGGAGCGCAGTACTATTGGAATAACGGTGTCACCGTCTCTGTAATCAGAAACAGGAAGTTCAGACATCTGCATTTGCATTGACAGTGCTATGTCCTCGCTATTTAACCCTGCTCTTCGCGCTCTGTCTTGGTTAACCTCAATGACCAATTCTTTTGTCCATTCTCCCCAGTCATCCCAAACGACACTTACGCCGTCTTTACTCTTAAGAATGGCGGCTATTTTATCACGCAGTGTATACAGTTCGCTGATATTGTCTCCAGAAAGGCGCAATTCGATAGAAGCGCCGGCTGGAGGGCCTAGCATCATTTTTTTTAGGCGGAAGCGAGCATCAGGAAAGTTCTCAATAAGCTCTTTTTCTGTCTTATCTAAGAAGCTGTCTAGATGTTCAAAAGAATCAATATTAACTATTAGTGTTGCAAGATTTTCGTTCTGTTGTTCCAGATCTAAAGGCAAATACCACCGTGGGCCACCCGATCCTACGAAGGTTAGTACAGACACGAATTCTTGTTGATCCATAAGGTATTTTTCTAATTTTTCGTATCGTCTTTTCGTTGCACGGATATCGGTACCGTATGGTTGCCAGAAATCAATCATAAATTGTCCACGTTCATTCGGTGGGAAGAAGATGTTGGGCACTGAACGGAATCCCCAAATGGCTAAACAGAACAAGCCGAATACGGTGGTCAATGCCAACGCTCTATTTTTGAGCGCAAAAAGAAGAACCTTGCGGTATACGTTATATGCCGTACCTGCATAGCTTTCTTCATTATGTTGTGGCTTAAGTGTGTAGTAACACATCATGGGAACCATCGTCATAGAGAGAAGCCATGAAGCGACGAGTGTTAATGTGATTACTACGAAAAGCGAAACGCAATATTCACCCGCAGAGCTTGGTGCCAGTGGGATGGGGAGAAAAGCAAAAATTGTAGTTAAACTGGCGGCAAGCAGTGGGAACGAAAGTTCTTTGGCAGTACTGACCACCGCTTCTTTTTGTTCTACACCCTGCCTTAGTTTTACCAAGATACTTTCACTGACAACAACACCGTTATCGACCAATATACCAAGGGCAATGATCATTGCTGCAATGGATATTCGTTCAAGCATTACATCAAAAAGAGGCATGAAGATTAATGCGGTCAGCATTGCCATTGGAACGAGTGTTCCGCATATAAGCCCTACTCTAATACCCGCAAAAAGAAGCATTACTAAAATTACAAAGAAAAAAGCTTGGACAAGGTTTAGTAGAAAGTCGAAAATTGAAGTCTGTACATAGTCCGGTGTATAGATAGCCATTTCCAGATCAAGTCCGGCCGGTAATTCTTTGTTAATGTCGTTTGTAAGCGCAGTTAGCTGTTTGCCTAGTTTAATTATGTTGTTTCCGACCTTCATGCTTACAGCAAGCATAATTGCCGGCTTACCGTTGTACTGCACCATAATAGTCGGAGGGTCGGCAAAACCGTGCTTTACGTCTGCTATATCAGAAAGAGCAACGCTTTCTTTACCGCCCGGAAAGCGTAAAGACATTCGTTTGATATCTTCTACACCTTGGAATTCTCCAGTTGAGCGAATGTTGATGCGTTCTGGATCATCATACACCTGACCGCTTGGTTTAATAATGTTTTGTGACTTGATGACAGATGCCAAAGCAAAAGGACTTAAGCCCAATTCTGCGAAGCGGGCGTTAGAAAATTCAATAAATATTCGCTCTTCTTGTTCGCCCCATAAGTCTACTTTTGAAACTTCGTGGAATCGGAGAATTTTGTTTTTTACTATGTCAGCTTCATCCTTCATTTCTCTGTAGTTGAAACCGTCACTTGTCAGAACAATAAGAAAACCAAATACGTCACCAAACTCATCGTTAACGAACGGAACAGATGCTTCTGGTGGAAGAAGAGGTTTGGCATCATCCACTTTATCCCGTAGTTTTTGCCACGTAGGTTCTACATCTCTGATGCTTTCGTAAATATTAACTTCAATGATTGATAGACCTGTAAAGGACTGGGATTCGAGAAAGTCAATTTCACCCATTTCACGAATTTTTTCTTCAAGCTTATCAGTGACGAGTTCCTCAACTTTTTGTGGAGAAGCACCGGGGAAGGTTGTGGTAACAACAGCAGTTCGAACAATGAAGTCCGGATCTTCCTGTCTTGGGATAATAGCTAGAGTGATAAGGCCAGAGACAGCGATTAATACAAAAATGACCATTGATGTAACATTATTGCGAAGACTCCATTCTGTAATATTCATGAGTATCCGTCCTATTGTTCCACAGGTCGTACATGCTGGCCTTCCTGAACACTATGTACCCCTCTTGTTACTACCAGTTCACCAGGTTTAAGACCTGTCGTGACAATAATTCCACCGCGTTCAGTCAATAATGTTTTGACAATACGTCGCTGCAGGGTGTCGTTTTTTGTATCTACAACCCAAACATACTGTTTTCCGTTGGGAAGTCCGGCTATTGCCGCAGATGGAACAACAACATTTTCACCACTGACTGCTTGTTTGAAATTAAATGTTACCTCGCCGACCATCCCGGATCTGATGCGTTTATCTTTTGTGTCAATGGATACTGTTACTGGGAATGTTGAGGTTTCATTTGAGCGTACCCCTACTTCTTTAACTGTTCCCTTTAGCTTGGTGCCTCGAAAGACATCAAAGCGAATAGTAACCTTTTGTCCCAAGGTCACCATCGCAATCAACCTGTCAGGAACCCCCACTTCCATCTCTAGCAATCCCCTTGAGTTCAGAGTTGCTACTGGTTCCCCGATAGCGACGTTTGTATGCACTTCAGCAGGTACTGAGCTGATGGTTCCCGGTTCTGGAACATAAAGGCGAGTGTATGAAAGATTTCGTTCTGCAATGGCAATGCGCTCACGTTGTGCATCAGCCTTTGCTTTCATAGAGTCTAGGTATGAGGCTGCAAGATCATATTCGCTTTGACTGATAACATCTTGTTGAACAAGTTTCTTTTTTCTGTCGTAGTCAAGCTTAGCATTTCGTAATTCGGCTAAAATATCTTGAAGCGAAGCTTTCGCTTCACGCATTTCCAGTTGGAAGTCTGTAGGATCTAGTTCTGCAACGAGATCCCCTGTTTGCATTTTTTCCCCCACATCAGCAGGCAATGAAATGATCATCCCACCGACTCGGAAGGAAAGAATCGTTTCCAGAACATCTTTAGCGGTGCCCGAGGTGGACCACACGCGTGCTTTAAGAGCTTCAGGCACTTTGTGGACAATAACCCTTTTGGGCGGTGCAATTGATTCTTCTTCTGAGCCACATCCTTTTAAAAGCAAGATGGCAAAAATCAGTACTGCTAGTCCCAATATGATTGAGCGGATCCGCATGGTTCACCTTCACGTAGTTAAGATGCTCATTTTTTGTATAGGCAGAAAAATACAATTATCTAAAAATAACAAAGTGCTACCCTTGCAACAACTATATATTCTTTAATATGGGGTAGTTTTTGCGATTATTCTAGACAACTATGATGCAAAAATATGATATGATTAACACTGTCTATTTTGAGATACATAGAAACTCTATGCAGATAGTGGGATTTTTATCTTGTTACTCTATCTGCTCTACTCGTTGAGGAAAATATGGATCCGATAATTCTTTCTATTGCCTTTCTCTTAGGGCTACTTGCAAATCGTATTGGGCTTCCTGCGTTGGTAGGCTTTCTTGTTGCAGGTTTTACTTTGAAAGCTATGGGGTTTACGGCCTCAGAGAATATTCATGAAATAGGCGAGCTTGGTGTCACCCTCCTGCTCTTTACAATTGGTTTAAAGTTAAAAATTAGACAGTTATTTCGACCGGAAATTTGGGCTGTTGGCACTATTCATATGACGATAACAGTCTTATTTATGGGGCTTTGCATACATTTACTGGCATATTCGGGTTTTCATTTCTTTGTAGGTTTGACGATTGAGACCTCACTTTTACTTGGCTTTGCGTTAAGTTTTTCGAGTACCGTTTTTGCTGTGAAAATCATGCAGGAAAACGGATTAACAAACGCCCTTACAGGACGAACGGCTATTGGTATTTTGATTATTCAAGATATTTTAGCTGTTCTCTTTATTACATTTTCAACGGGCAAAACCCCTACACTGTGGGCATTTGGTATTATCGCGCTTCTTCCAGTAATCCGTTTTTTCGCTCGGCTAATCCTAGATTATACCGGGCATGGAGAGTTGCAGGTTCTGTTCGGGATGGCATTAGCACTTGCGGTAGGAGCTGGTTCTTTTGAACTTGTAGGATTAAAGGCAGATTTAGGTGCATTAATTATGGGGATGCTAGTTGCTACG
Source organism: Halodesulfovibrio sp. (assembly GCF_015482765.1). Taxonomy (GTDB): domain Bacteria; phylum Desulfobacterota; class Desulfovibrionia; order Desulfovibrionales; family Desulfovibrionaceae; genus Halodesulfovibrio. Next base: position 35,358 of record NZ_JADMLB010000023.1, on the reverse strand, counting down.
CACCCTAGATCACAGGAGCTTGCTGATTCCTTGCTGAGTATTAAGGATTTTATGCTGCTCGGCTTTTTTTTAAGTATCGGTCTAGCTGGTTTGCCAGATCTTCCGGCATTATTTGTTGCCGCTTTTTTTGTCCTGCTAATACCGCTTAAGAGCATCCTGTTCTTTTTCTTGCTGACACGGTTCAACTTGAGTGCCCGTGCCTCTTTCATCACTGGGATGAATCTAACAAACTATAGTGAATTTGGACTGATCGTCGGTGCCATTGGTGTTTCTAACGGTTGGCTTGATATGAAGTGGCTTGTTGTAATGGCACTTTCTTTGTCTTTATCTTTCCTTGTTTCATCTCCATTAAATGTTCAATCAGAAGAAATGTTTGAAAAATTCAGAGGCTGGCTTACACGTTTTGAAACAGATACATCACATCCAGATGAAGAACATATCTCCTTAGCTATTCCGTGGCAGGTCGTTATTATTGGTATGGGACGGATTGGAACGCAGTCCTATGATGCGTTACGTAATCAACTTGGAAATGTGGTACTGGGAGTCGATGCTGATCAGGAAAAAGTGTACAAGCATAACGCATTGGGACGTGAAGTGATTTATGCTGATATCACAGACGGTGATTTTTGGAGAAGAATGGTCCCCCTTGAGACGGTTGAATTAGGGGTTCTTACAATCCCTAACCTTGACGCAAAACTTTATGCAATGGAGATGGCAAAGCAAAAAGGGTCAACTTCAAAAATTATAGCCATTACAGAGCATGATGATGAAATAACCCCGTTACTTGAAGGTGGTGCTGATTTTGCCTTTAATATTTATGATGAAATTGGTGTGGGGCTTGCTTTAGAAATTAAAAAATATCTTGATGACTTGTCTTGTGATGCCAATGGTTATAGTTAATAGACAGAAATAAGGAATCCCCCTTGCAATATAACGATTGCAAGGGGGATTTTTATTAGGATTTGCACCCACTTTTAACGCAAAGAACTGCTTATAAAGCTAGTTCAACCAACCGGTAATTACTGGGTAGTATTAGCGTGGTGGCGTAATTCTTCAGTTACATTTGTAATGGTCTCAGTCGTTTTTTCGAGTGTTATAATGGTTTGTGTGGCACCATTAATTTCTTCACTGGATTCTGAGACAATATTTTCCATTTTGACAAGTGCAGTGGAAACCTGTGCATACTCATTTGCTTGCCTGTCAGCAGCTTCAGAGATCTGGAGAGAACGATCGTAGGTCGTTTCAGCCCCTGAGGCTATCTCCTTAAAGCGTTCACCTGACTTCTCGGCAAGCTTTGCTGTTTCCGTAATGTCTTGAGCGATTCCATCCATATCTTGAGCGTTAACTTGCGTAGCCTGCTGGATGCCGGAAATGGTGATGTCTACTTTCTTTGTAGCTTCCATCGTTTTTTCAGCAAGCTTCCTTACTTCATCCGCAACAACAGCAAAACCTCTGCCCGCATCCCCTGCTCTTGCAGCTTCAATTGCGGCATTTAATGCAAGTAGGTTTGTTTGATCTGCAATGTCTGAAATAACAACCATTACCTGGTTGATCGATTCCGCCTGACGATCAAGTTGGCTCATTTGCTCCTGCAGCATGTTAGCCTTTTTATGAACGTCTTTGATGGATGAAAGAGATTTTTCAATCATCTGAGAGCCTTCACGGACAGTCTCTAGTTCGTTTTTCCCCTGAGACATGGCCTGATTAGCAAGCTCTTTGATAAGAATAGCGGCCTGATGCAGGTTTTCCATCGCGTGATCGACTTCATTCATTTGATTAGTTTGCTCACTGGATTTGTCACCGACTGTGTTCATGTGACCAGAGAGTACTTCCATCATACCTTTACTTTCTACAGCTGCCTGTTCAAGCATATGAGCTGTACGAATAATTTCATCATATGACGTCTGCAGATTTCGCCTATTTTGCTCTGCTTCACTTTGTGCTTCTGAGGCAGTTTGTGCTTTATTTCTAGCTTCAGATGTAGCTTTTTGTAGATCATTGTGACCGGTTACAAGTTCTTTTGACATAACATTCATTGCAGCTGCGAGTTCAGAGAGCTCATCTGCACCGTCTGTCGGCACATGTACGTCCAATTGTCCGTTGGCAATATCTTTTGCCCCTTTTGTCACGATAGAAAGTGGGCGCAGAATACTTTGGATGATAAACAAGCATAAGAACATGATGCCGATGAGGAATATGCCGAAGCATGTCGCTACAAAGATGATTCTCGGACGGGCAAGACTCATCAGTGTTGTCTTAAATTCTTTTTGATTCTTTTTGATATTGGAAAGATAGATACCTGTTCCAATCCAGATATCTGTACCGTCAATATACTGTGCTGAACCAATTTTAGGCTGAAGTCCTTCACCTGGCTTGTTCCATTCAAAAATAGTGATTCCCCCTCCTGATTTAGCGATGTCCCATAGCTTTCGAATGATATATGTTCCATTCGGCCCTTTTAATTGATCAAGATTTTTTCCAATAAGGGATTTGTTATCTCCATGGGCAACACAAGTAGTTCCCTTGTAAGCATAAAAGTAGCCTGAATTATCTTTTTCAAACCTGATTCGGGTAAATGCTTTTTGAATGATTTTCTGCTGTTCTTCCAACTTCGTTACATTTTCTAGAGAGGAAGCCAGTGAGCTTGCAAGAATGGTCGTTGCGGCAGCAATTTTTTCTTCTTCTTGAACTGTCATCCGCTTGTTAACTTCAATGGAACTTGTGTCCATTAACATGTTTGCAGTTTGCCAGTATTCTACGAGCAATCCACCTAAGGAAATGAGAAGTAGAGCAAATAAGATTTGGATTCGTGTAGCAATTTTAAACTTTCGCAGCATAGATATATCACTTATGTGTTTCGTTAGAAATTCATTATCTAATTTGCAAGTGCGGCATCGGGTACAGTGTGCATTTTGTGCTGCTACAGATGTGCACACGTTTTTATCTTTATAAAAACGTTCTGTCGCAGGCAAAGATGTATGTACTCGCTACCTGTGCAAATTAAGAATACAACATGATGTGCAAATTGAGTGGTGACATCGTGAACAATTTCGATTGAATTGTGCGGGCTGCACAGAGTTTATATTTAGTTCCCCCCCCCTCTCTGATAGCAGTGTGCAAAAAATTGATAATGTTTATCAAATATTGCGCCTAATTTACACTCACCATTCTACCCCTTGGATACGTGTTCATTAAAAACGCAAGCATCCTTGTTTCATCGGTGAAGTGTGAATTAAGTTTAATTTTTATAAACAAATGTAGCAATCAAGGTAGATTCTATCCCGTTTAGATTTGGTTAATGAAAAAATAAGTACGCTTTTGTTAATAAAAAAGGCCATCAGAACACTCTGATGGCCTTTTTGCTATTTAATTCATTTCATTATTTTACGTAAGCACAAGGTTGAATTTCGTACTCCGTTGAAAACAAAGGCGATGATATAAGAAAATCTGCTGAAGATCTGTTACTTGCGGTTGGTATGTTATACAGAACCGCAAGTCTAAGCAGTGCTTTTACATCAACATCGTGAGGTTGAGGTTCCATTGGATCCCAGAAGAAGATAAGTACATCGATCTTACCATCTGCGATTAGTCCCCCTAACTGCTGGTCTCCTCCAAGAGGCCCCGACTTCATTTTATTAACCCCGTCAAAAATTGTATCTTTGGGGGATACATCTTTTTCTTTCAACATCTTCTCAACAAGCCCGCCAGTAGTTCCTGTAGCGTAGAGATGATGTTGAAGAAGAATATCTGAGTGGCAGTCAACAAATTCGAGCATAGTTTTTTTGCAGTTATCATGAGCAACAATGGCAATATTTTTTGTCAATTCCATAAGTTCTCAATCCTCTCGGGTTATATGATATGAAAATTGTTGCGTTACACACAATATTTTCGTTTTTCTTAAAACAAACAATAGATAAACACTGTTACAGGGATGTGAAGATAGTTCTTTTCCCGCAACTAGAAGCTGTATCGAATTTTGATGCTAAAACAGCTAATGACTCGACTACGTTAGATGAGTATTAGTCAGGTAGAGACTGATTCTTTTTCCGGTATTATTAACTTGGGCTTTTATCGTTTAAAAATAAAGTTATACGCCAAGTGGATAGGTTATTTTTCTATTGTTTAATCTATTAAATTACACTGTTAGGCTCAGCTTTACTTTTTCAGAGCCTATTATCAAGGAATAGTTTTTCTCGTCATCGTCATATAACTTATTACTGTCCCAAAACTGGGAATATTTTCTTAAGGGAGGATGCATGGATCACCACTCTAGACTACGCGACTCTGTTGTTACTATCGCTTGTATTTTGATAATTCTATTCGCAACTCGATATGCTCAAGGTATCGTTATTCCCTTCCTTTTATCTATGTTTATTACCATTGTTGTTACTGTTCCAGTTGGATGGCTTAGAAAATGTGGACTATCGCATTTTCTAGCTGTGGTCACAGTGGTTATCATCGCGTTATTCTTAGAAGTTGGGGTTGCCCTTTTTCTTGGCAAATCAGCAACTCAGTTCAGTCAGGCGATTCCAAAATATCAGGAACAACTTTCAGGTGTTATGAGCAGTGTGGATATCTGGATGAAGAATCATAATATTGATCTACTTGATTCAGGTATTTCAGAAGTTTTAAATCCCAATGTCGTGTTGAGTTTTGCAAACTCTTTCATAACAGGACTCGGGCGGGTGTTAAGCAATGTCGCTCTTATCATGTTTACTGTTTTTTTCATGCTTCTGGAGTCACATTACCTTCCACTCAAGCTACAATCCATTGACAAAGCAGAAAAAAGTTCTTTGCTCGAAAAGTGCTCTTTCATTCTTGAAAGCACAAAGCAGTATATTTCTTTAAAAGCCTTAACAAGCCTTGCTACTGGGCTTTTTATTACTGTTGGGCTTACTATTGTTGGGCTTGATTTTGCTCCACTATGGGGTTTTCTTGCATTTTTGCTTAACTTTATTCCTAATATTGGATCAGTAATCGCTGCTGCTCCGGCTGTGCTTTTGGCTGGATTACAACTTGGCTCATTTGAAGTTGTTAGTGTTATCGCTATTTATCTGACTGTGAATATTGTTATTGGAAATATGGTTGAGCCTGCGTTGATGGGGCAACGTGTTGGCTTATCGACTCTTGCTGTCTTTTTATCGTTAATTTTTTGGGGTTGGTTACTCGGTCCGGTTGGAATGCTCTTATCTGTGCCGTTAACCATGACAATTAAGTACGGTGCTGAAGCCTATACACAGACAAGGTGGATAGCAGTCCTTTTGGGTTCTGCCCCATCAGAAGTTACTTCTGAGGAGCATGAAGAACACGAAGCATAACCTCTTAAAAGGAAACACACTAATGACACACGATGAATTGCAACACGAGATTGATCATTTACGAACACAGCTGGCAATTTGCGAAGCAAAGAAAGCAGCACGTGATCAAAAGGCGCAGGAGTCGGTAACTGCTGTGCATCAAGAGCCTAAACGGTTTTCCAAAGAATACATACGTTCTCATCTACCGGATAGAGAGCAATTAAGTCACACATTGAATGAAGTGGCCCAGACGGTTAACAAAGAGCTTAAGAAAAATCACGCCGTGACGGCAGCAGCTACATTTGTGGTAGGCGTTATTGTTGGCCGGTTAATTTCAAAATAGGAATACAATATGGCTGATACAATGAACAAACTCCACATTTTGCTCCGGTCGGAACTTGCACTGCTTCGTTTACAGGTAAAACGGATGGCTGCTCAGACTGCATGTAAAATTGTAGCAGCCATTTTTGCTCTGCTTGCAATAGGGATGTTCACTTTTGCCAGCTATCTTGGTTTAGCAAAGGTCTTTGGGCCGACAATGGCAGCATTTCAAGTTGCCCTTATTGATGCTTTTCTTGCCGTCATACTGCTTATTGTTTCGCAAAAAATAAGCAACAATGCAGAACAGGAAAAAATGATACTTGAAGTGCGTGAAATTGCCGCGAAAGGACTTAGTGCTGATCTGGATAAAGTTAAGACGGACGTTGAAGAACTCTCAGATGATGTACGACAGATTTATGGAAATGTAGCTGCTGTAATAAGTGGTTCGTCCTCAGTCATAAGCAGCGTTTTGCCAATTTTAGGCTTATTGGCTTCTACTTCTCAGAAAGGAAAGCACAAAAAGCAATGAGCAATGGCAATGAAATGATAAAAAGAGCGTGCTGCTAAGGCAACACGCTCTTTTTATTGATTACATCATTTTGCGAATACGTTCATATCCAGCCTTAAGTTCATCAGCTGCAGCTCCAAGTGCTGTACCGGTTTTTTTCGCTGTTTCCCCGGCCTCTTTTGCTACGGGTTTGTATTTAACGACAAAGGAGTTCCAGTCTTTTTCAAGACGTTCTAATTCGGTTTTTACTTCAGCCTTTCCCAAATGAGCTTTAAGGGCAATTTCATCGCGGAGCTGTTCAATTTGAGCTTTCTTTTCTGCAAGAACTTTTTTTACATCTTCCATGACCTTGTCTCCTTATTTTTCTGTTCAAAATGTAAGGCGTATAGAATTTTCTGATAAGGCGAGATCTATTTACCGTATGGTAATGTTTTTAAGTTATTATTAATTACCATATCCATACCTGAGAAATGTTTTTGTATATAATGTTATCCAACAGAATCCCTTGTCTTTACACTCTAAAATAGACAATGTTTATACATCAAACATTAATTATGCTTGACCTGCAAGCATTGTTAGAAGAAATCTCTTTAAAAATATTTTAACACAGCCAATCTCATAGTTTTTCTCGATTGAACAACATTCTTGTTGGGTGCCATATGTAGCAACCCAGCATTTTTTAAGAATAACAACACGTTTATTTAGGATATATGCACATGCTGTTACCATTTTTTGCAGTAGTTGCAGGCTTAGTACTTCTTGTATGGAGTGCAGACCGTTTTGTGGACGGAGCTGCAGCAACTGCTCGGCATTTTGGTATGCCTCCGTTATTAATTGGAATGGTCATTGTTGGTTTCGGTACTTCGGCTCCTGAGATGGTTGTTTCGGCTCTTGCCGCGCTACAGGGAAATCCGGGAATTGCTCTTGGTAATGCGTATGGTTCCAACATTACCAACATCGCATTAATTCTAGGCGTAACAGCGCTGCTTAGCCCTATTACGTTTCATTCTCAGGTGCTTCGTAAAGAACTCCCTATCCTGTCGGGTGTTACTTTGTTTGCCGGATGGCAATTATGGAGCGGGAACATTACAAGAATCGATGCTTTTTTATTACTTCTACTTTTTTCTGTTCTCATGGGGTGGACCATAAAGCAAGGGATGCAAAAAAAAGATGATGCCCTTGGAGCTGAGATTGAGGAACAACTTCATGAGCAAAAGCAATCACTTTCCAATGCGTTGTTTTGGCTGATAGCCGGTTTACTTTTGCTTATTGTAAGTTCTAGAATTCTTGTATGGGGTTCTGTTGAAATAGCTCACTACTTTGGAGTAAGTGACCTGATTATTGGTTTGACAGTTGTTGCAATTGGTACTTCTTTGCCAGAACTGGCCTCTTCATTGCTTGCAGTTCGAAAAGGTGAACATGACATTGCTCTTGGTAATGTCCTTGGTTCAAACCTTTTTAACACGCTTGCTGTAGTCGGGATTGCAGGCGTCATCCATCCAATGGATGTCGCTCCTGAAGTTTTTTTACGTGATTTTGTTGTGATGGCAGTATTGACAGTTTCTCTTTTTCTTATCGGGTACGGCCTTCGAGGGCAGGGGCGAATTAATCGGCTAGAAGGCTTATTGCTCCTTTTGTCCTATGTAGGTTATACCTACTATTTACTTACTACAGCATTTTAAGAATTCAAATCAAGTACGTAAAAAGGCAGCTGCAGATGCAGCTGCCTTTTTACGTATGGTAAAGAAATATAACCTATAAGAATTAGTTGTTACCCAGATCTGACCAGCTGCGGATTTTTGCTATTTCATCAGGTGAGATATGTAATGACTCCAAAAAAGCCTGATGACTTTCTGGTTCCATTTTTTCGAACTGTGCATGCCATCTTTTCATATCTCTTTCTGTTAATCCTGCTGCCTTCATAATTTGACTCCATTGTTCTTTGTTAAAAATTTTTCCATGAAGTGTTTCAACGGAGCCTAAAAGTGTTGTAATTGCTCTTTGCTGCAAACGTAATTTTTGTATCTCGCGTTCCAATGCTAAAAATTGCTCTGACAGTATCTGTTCTTGAACCAATTGATCTTTTTGCCGTAGTAAATCTGCAATTTTTGCTATTGGTAGACCAAGTGAGCGATACGCCAATATCAACTCAAGAATGTCTACTTGTTCACTATTATACCATCGGTACCCATTTGCTGAGCGTTTTGAAGGCAACAGTAACCCTGCTCTTTCATAATAGAGAATCGTTGACCGCGAGATGTTAAACTTTTTGCCAAGTCGAGATATTGTTAGCATGGTTATTATCGTTTAAGAGAAAATTAAAAGTTAGTTAGCTTCGTTTTGTCGTATTAAAATAAGCAGTAAGAAGCTGTTCCCATTCATCTATAAATTTTTCGTATTCTTCTGAAGTAAACGTATGTATAAACTTTCGCCCTTCATCGCTAATACCAATATATTCGTAGGTTACCGATATTTCAGTGATTGAGTTAGATAGTGCACTACAGCTAACAGAGATGATTCCAACTTTTTGTTCTGGTTCTACTTTGTAAAATTGGATCACATGCTGTTCAGGATCGTAGCGTTTGACAATCCAGATCGCCTTGGTTGTCGAATGATCATGATTGGTAGTTAAGAATACATAGTTTTCATGCAATTCATTTGATTCTATAATATTTTCGTAATCCCAATTAGGTACCCATTTTGTTTCTCCTTCTGCACTGAATAGTGGGAAAACCATTTCTATCGGTTCATTAAGTGTAAAGCTTTTTGTATGGGTGATGTTAAGCATGTTGATACTCCTGTCGATTGTCTTTTGATTTGATACTATTTGAGTATCAACCCGACACCTGTAGACAGGTCAAATAATTTTGTGCTGTGGCATGTTTTTTTAACTAAATCTCAAGTGGTTATTGTTATTTTTAACTGAAAAAGCATATGGCTTGTTGACAGTAATAATTATCGATAATATATAAAGTCAACGGGGGACGTATGAACGCAAAGCGAATTAATAAAGAATCTCTTAAAGAACAGGTTAGAAATATTCTTTACGATAAAATCGTATCAGGAGAATTTTCACCTAATGAACGCCTGAAGATTATCCCTATTGCTAAAGCACTGGACGTGAGTCAGGCACCGGTTCGAGAAGCGATACAGTGTCTAATAACAAGTGGACATTTGGAACATATCCCCAATGTCGGGGTTCGTGTTAAAGAGTTTACTAAAACTGAAATACAGGAAACATATAAGGTTCGCGAGGCTCTTGAAATCGCCTCTTTGAAGGACTGTAAGGATGAACCTCAGGTTGTAGCTGAAAATTTAGAGCGAGCGTTAAAGCGAATGCAGTCCGCTTGTGCCCAAGAGAATGTTCAAGGATATATCACGCATAACAACACATTTCATCGCTGTTTGGTTCAAGCCAGTAAGAATGGAAAAATGCTTGAAGTTTGGGAATCTCTGCATCTCCCGTTGTACATGAAGCAAACGTTAAACGGACTTGATATTTCTTTAGATGATGCCCTTCCCTTACATGAACCCATTATTACGGCGTTAAAAAATAACAACGTTGAGCAGGCTATTAAGGCTTTAGAAGCTCACTATTTCTTTGTTTAAAAGGACGTTTTTTGAGATAAATTATCGATAATATATAATCGAAGGAAGCACGTTGATGGAAATAAGAATTATTGCAGACATTACCGCTGCCAAAGGATTTGAAGAAGAACTTAGAGAGCAGCTTTTATCGTTGGCGGTTGAATCAATAAAAGAGGCAGGCTGCATTACATATACAGTCCATTGTGATACAGAAAGAAGCGACCGCTTTTTTATTTATGAAGTATGGCAGAATGCAGAGAAGCTGGAAGAACACAAAGAGTCTGTGCATTTTCAGAATTTTCTTTCAGTATCGGAAAAAACACTTGCTAATCTCGATGTACATTTAATCGATGCTCTAAATTAAGCTGGAGAATATCATGAAAAAAAATGAAATATTAGATGCTTTTTTGTTCCGTCATGCATGCAAAGAATTCGATTCAACAAGAAATATTGCACAGGATGACTTTGAATTTATCTTAGAAACCGGAAGGCTTTCTCCAAGTTCATTTGGTTTTGAACCGTGGCATTTCCTTATTCTTCAGAACAAAGAGTTACTAGAAAAATTTATTCCTTTTAGCTGGGGTGCACAACGCCAGTTTAAAACTGCAAGCCATGTAATTTTTACTCTTGTTAAGAAACCTTTTTTTATGCGCCATGACAGTGAATATATTCAAGACTTCATGCGCTCTGTTCAGAAGCTTCCAGAAGATGTTGTTGAAATGAAAAGTAATTTCTTTAGAAAATTTCAGGAATCTGATTTTAAGCTATTCGAATCTGAGCGCGCCATGACCGATTGGGCTGCCCATCAGACGTACATCCCTCTCGCAAATATGATGACTGCCGCTGCCATGATCGGAATCGACAGCTGCCCTATCGAAGGATTTGATCGTGAACAATTCGATGCAATGCTTGCGGGTGAGTGCAATGTTGATCTCGATAAGTATACCATCGGACATGCATGCGCACTTGGGTACAGAAAAGCTGATCCTCGAGGAAAAACTCGACAGCCTATAACTTCCATTACGACTTGGATTTCATAGGAGGCTATTATGAGCTATGAAAAACTATTGTCCGAAACAAAACTTGGTGAGCTTACATTAGAAAACCGTATTGTTATGGCTCCCATGACACGTTCCCGCAGTTCTGAGCCTGGTAATATTCCAAATAAACTCATGGCAGACTATTATGCCCAACGTGCTTCTGTTGGCCTGATCATTTCTGAAGCGACGCAAGTCTCACTTCAGGGACAGGGATATGCGCGTACCCCGGGCGTTTTCACTCAACCACAAATTGATGGCTGGAAGCTTGTCACAAAGAAAGTCCATGATCATGGTGGGAAAGCATTTCTTCAACTTTGGCATGTGGGCAGGGTTAGCTCTTCAGTAATTAATGGTATGCAGCCGGTCGCACCAAGTGCTTGTCTAGCCAAAGATACTCAAGTGTATACTTTTGACGGAGCACCAAATGGTGATGCTACATTTATTCCAGTAGAAGAGCCGAGGGAAATGCTACAAGCCGATATTGATGCGACTATTGTAGCTTTTGCACAGGGCGCGAAGAATGCACTTGCTGCTGGCTTTGATGGTGTAGAAATTCACGCTGCTAACGGATATTTGATAGATCAATTTCTTCGCAGCAACGCAAATAAGCGAAAAGACCAATACGGCGGCTCGATTGAAAACAGAGTTCGTTTACTACAAGAAATTACAGAAGCCGTAATTAAAGAAGTTGGAAAAGAAAAAGTAGGCGTAAGGTTATCTCCATTTATCCGTTTCAAAGATATGGATGACCCAGAGATTTTGAAAACTATTATGTTTGCTGCCAAAAAACTTAATGAACTTGGCGTCGTCTACCTTCATTTATGTGAAGCTGATTGGGATGATGCACCAGAAATTCCTGAAGATTTTCGCAAGGAGCTACGCTCGGCTTACGCCGGAATGATCATTGCCACAGGGAATAAAACACCAGATGAAGGTGAGTATCTTCTCCAGAACGGGCTTGTTGATCTTATTGGTTTTGGCCGCAAAATTCTTGCGAATCCAGATTACCTTGAAAGGATAAGGCGCAGCACTCCTTTGAATGAAATTACAAATACACACACACTATTTGGTGGGGGTGGTGCCGAAGGCTATACTGATTACCCTTTTCTTAGCCACTAAACCACTGCTGCTGGGTTAAAGAGCTTTTTCACCACTCTCTTTTACATAACGGCAAGCTGGAATGGTATATCTGTGGATAACGATGAGTATAGTGACACCTTTCATCAGGTGATCGGATAAAACTATGTGGTGGAATGTCACTATGCTTTCACCAAAAATCCCTGTCAAAATGACAGGGATTTTTTTTTAGGTGCAGACTGCAAGTATGGGAAGAAAATAATTTTCTTCTCACCCGATACATCGGATGAAAATATCTTAATGCTCCTTTCTCACATAATATCTAACCATCACTAAATTATGTGATTATAATTGAAGCGTTATTATCAAATAAACATACTATAACGTATTGTAAAAGATGTGCCGTTTTAACTGTGGACTTTTTTTAGGGGGGAGGGATCCAGAATGAGCAAACAAGGCCCTTCGTCTACTGAGCAGCTTCTAGATATTGTTCGCAGTAAAGAACAAAAGAAGAGTGTTCAACCAGACACTCCCCCTTTGATGGAAAGTACTCTCTCCTCTACTGCTGATCTTTATCAATTGGCATTCAAGTACGCGAAGTTGATTATTGAAATACGCAAGACAGCTTTGTGTATTCTTGCTGTTGAACAAAGAGCTCTCCATCCTTCGTGCGAGCATTTTATTATTCCGCTTGTTCCTTCAATCCGTAATGACGACGAAAAACTTGCTGAGTTTTTACGTGAAAAAATCATGTTCTGTGCTGCCGGATGTAAGTGTGTTGAACTTTGGGTTCAGCTCCCTTTAGATTCGCTTCACCAAACTCTCATAGAAGTCTCTGCTGCTCGTGGACCACAATTGGATAAGGCAGTGTATTGGCTCCTAAAGTCGCAAATACGAGATCTTGATGAGAAGACGCACTTTATTGATTATAGGGTGAAGCCATCACTAAATAAGAAGAAGGCGCTGCTTCAAGTTGAAGCGACTGTTGCACCGTATGCTGAAATTGATCGGATGAAAGAGTTGTTTAAAAGCGCCGGTCTTTCTCTGAAGGGGATGATCGCAAAGCAATGTGCGGTGAACGCTACAGTAAATGCCCTACCTGAAGTGGAAGAAAGCTTGCTCACATTATATGTTGATGACGAGTTTTCAAGTATTTCTATCTTCGGAAATAATGAGTTCGCTTTTACTCGCACCATACGAACAGGCATTTCCAGTTTTCTTGAGCCATTAAAGGGCACTCCCTATGAAGAAGATAGTGAAGAAGAATTTTCCCCTGTCTCGTATTCGCCCTATCCACATAACTCTCAAGATATCTTTGCTCTTATAGAACCTGTTGCATTGAGGCTTGCACGCCAGATTGAACGAACAATTTCGCATATTGGCAGTAAATCCATATCTACCCCTAAAAAAATTTATCTGGCTGGTGACTACTGTTGGAGTACAGAGTTTAAAGATTTCATAAGCCGTCAAACAGGAATTGAGACTGCTACGCTACCTACCCCTGCACCGGTGAACCTGCCTTTTACACACCTTGACGCCAAGAATCGCCCAGATGCTGTGTTCGCGTTATTGTATGCGACACTATTTATTGAAAGAAACGATGGAATTAACCTGCTGCACAGTTTTTCTGTACGGAGAAAGCTGAATACAAAACGTTTGATACATCTTGTATCCACTGGAGCTCTTGCTGCAGGAGTTTTATTTTTATTTATCAGCTGCATTTGGCAATTTACCTCTAATCGTGAACTTGCCGGCACGATTACATCGGTAAAAGAAAAAATTGAAGAAATGAAGCCGCTTATCACTCAACAGACATTGTTGACTAAAATGGCAGAGTTAGAACGGCGTAGAAAACAAGCGAAAGATATTGGGAAAAATATCATCGCTCCCGCATTATTGGCAGAATTAAACACTATACAAAGTTCAAAGGTTAAACTGTTAGAAGTACAGTTTATTGCGGGTGCTACTCCCTATACGTCAAAAAACAAGAGGGTTGCTGCTGATTCTGCCGTACTGGATGGTATTGTCATTGGTGAACCTCATGAGTTTAATACTTCTCTTGCCATGTACATTTCAAAATTGGGACAGAATCAATTTTTTTCTGTCCCGACAGTGACATTGCGCGAGGAAAAACAAATTCCACATTTAGGAACAGTGCTTCACTTTATGCTTCATTGCACAATTTCTCCCGTTGAACAGACAACAAAGCAGGAGAAGTAAGCTATGAAAAGATTTTGCGATACGATAATTACTCTTCGAAAAACGATTTTTATTTCGTGTGCTGTAAGCTGTGTTGTGTTGATTTTACTTGGTATAATCCCTCTGGCCGGACAACATGCTTCATTAAAAAAAGAACTTGTAGAATATGAAGCCACTCTTGATGAGCAACGGCTTTACTCTCCTGTTTACAAGGCTATTTTATTGGAAACAGCGATGCTTTTCCCTCAGGGAACTCCGGAAATTACATTTAGCCAAAGGCCTTCGGCTGATATTTCTGAACTGCTTACTATAATTGGTAAGAAAGCGATTATTGCCGGTGTTGAGCCTTTTAACATTACTCCCTACCCCGATTCATTTTCAAAGTCGGGTGATGCTTTCAAAGTCGGGTGCGATGTTCGAGGAAGTTATGTAGATTTACAGAAATTTATTATTAATCTTTCAGCGATGACCACACTTGTATCAATAGAAGAAATGGCCGCAATCGCTGATCCAGATGGTGTTTATTGTTCTTTACAGTTGCGCTTTGCCCTTCATGAAAAAAGGAAAGAGCAATGAAATACTCACGAGAGAAAATATTACTGTATTTAACTGTAGTTGCTGGTATTATAGTAATTATCGAATTTATGTCTGGCCCTTCAACCGATGAACAAGTGGCAAAAAATGCTGTAGCAACTTCTGTCGTTGAATCGATAAATAAAAAACTTGAAGAAGGTCGTATCTCAGAGCCGCTACATAAACAAATGACGATTGCTCTTTCTCCGTGGAAAAATGACCCCTTTTTAGAAAGAAAATTTATTCGAGAAGATGGGCTTTTTGCATCAGAACAACAGCAAATAGAAAGTAATTCTGCATATATATATTCTGGGTATGTTAAGGTTGGTAATAAGATTTTCTCTATCATCAACAAGCGCGAATACGCTGAAGGTGAAATTCTTGAAGAAACAAATTTGAAAGTTATAAAAACAGAAACAGATAAAGTAACCTTGCGGGATTTGGATTCCCCTGATGATGATCCTAGATTGATAGTTATTCCGATCGAACAGGAACCGCTAGATCAGAAAAATGCTCCGCCTCAGAGACAAGGAACGAATTAATGCTACGCACTCTTGTCAGTTTGTGTCTTATGCTCTCCTTTTTGGGGGGCTGTGCGCCGATTAAAGAAGAGACAGAAGTAGATCGCTTTATGGAAAAGTGGCAGAGGCTCGCAGAAGAGACTAAAGGGCACTCTCCTACTCCACCATCAACTCCTGGCGATTTACAGGATGTTACTTTTGCCGAACAAGAGGCGGTGTTTGACATTGACCCGCCTAAGAAAGAGCGTGAGCTCCCTCGCACTCTAATTTCTTTGCGTATGTACGACACTCCATTACCTGTAATTCTTGCCACTCTTGGACGTGTAATTAATCAGCCAATTATGGTCAGTCCAACAGTACAGGGAAGTAGTACTGTTTCTGTACAGAATCAGCGCTGGGATTTGGTTGTAAAAAGTTTATTAGCCAATAACGGGCTGAGTTATGAGTGGGAAGGTAATATTCTGCGTATTGTTACTGCTACTGACATTCAAAAAAATGTCGTTATTGAGACGCTTAAGAACAAACGCAGGCACGAAGGGATTATTAAACTTCGCGTTGAGCAGCTGCAAACCGGTATTGTTCGAGTTCGATATGCTGATGCAAAAGCCCTTATGGAAAATCTTCGACCACTGCTCACAAAAGAAGATAATGGAACAACCCGAGGGTCTGTTGAAGCGCACCCTTACACAAACAGTATTCTTGTGACTGCAATTGCCAGTGATCTTAAAAAAATTAGAAAAATGGTTGAGGTTCTCGATAAGCCCCGTAAGCAAGTGCGTATGATGGCGCATATCGTGGAAGCAACAAAAGAGACTGCTCGAGAATTGGGTACTCAATGGGGTGGTTTTTATTCTGATAAAAACTTTACGTCTATTGGCGGTGGTACAGCTGACAAACCAGACTTAGGGACCGGGATTGGCGGAAAAGGTCTTATTACAGACATGACAAGCTTTTTTAGTAAAGCACCGAATACTTCTTTGGCACTTATTGGTGGAGAAATAGCGGGAAACTATCTTGAATTGCAGCTCAAAGCCTTAGAAGAAGATAATAAAATTAATATTCTATCTAGCCCATTAATCGTCACACTGGATAATCAACTTGCGTTTACAGAGAGTGGTGAACGTGTTCCGTATGAGAGTTTTTCAGAAAATACAGGGACAAACGTTGAATTTCAGGACGCAGTGCTACGTCTGGAAATTACTCCGCACATAATTGATCATGAGACATTGCGGCTAAAAATTCTGATTAAAAAAGACGAAGTGGATACTAGTCGAAATGTAGCCGGTAACCCATATATTATTAAAAAACATACTGAGACCACCTTGATTGTCCGGAATGGTGAGACGGTTGTTATCACAGGTCTTTCGAAAACTCGATCTTCCAAATCCCGGGAAGGGATACCGTATGTTCAAGATATACCCGGTATAGGCAGAATGTTCGCCGGTCAGGATGATACGGATAAAATGGAAGAGTATCTTATCTTTATTCAGCCTACGATTCTTCCTCAATGGAAGCCGAACGAAAAGCAAGTCACTCTTGAAGACATTGAAAAACAAATTCTTCAGGAACGAGGTGAAAAGAAACTTGCTGACCAGCTCGAAGAGACACGCAAAAAAGAAGAACGTAAAAAAGAGCTCAGAGAAAGCAGGAAGCGGTTTACAAAATCTGGGAGCCTTCTATACTAATAGTCTAAAATAGTGCGTAAAATTAAGGCGACTTGTAAAATTATACTCATGCAATAGTGTATTATGTAGTAAAACATTCGTAATTAGCAGAAAGTCAACTTTCATTAGGTACATTATGAACTATTACAAGTCACTAAAACTGGATATCGAGCCATTTTCAAACTCGCCGGATCCAGAACTATTCTTCCCTTCAAAGCAGCACGCGCAAGCATTGCAGTGGCTTGAGATAGGTATCCGTTTAAAGCGTGGGCTTCATGTTTTGATTGGAGATATTGGTACCGGTAAAACAACTATTTGCAGAAAGTTGCTGCAAGGTTTAGCTCCGGATGAGTCGGTTAAGGCAATGCTTATTCTTGATCCGGGTTTTTCTTCTGCAAAATCTTTTCTTCAGGAACTGCATTTTCTTTTTACAAGCCGCCACCCTCATCCTGATCGTGACCCGCGTGATTTGAAAGAGATTCTTAAGTCAGTACTCTTTAAACGAACAGTAGACAGAAATGAATTGCTTGTCCTTGTGATCGATGAAGGACAGAAGCTTTCTGAAGAAATGCTCGAAGTTCTTCGTGAGTTGCTAAATTACGAGACTAATAAAGAGAAGTTATTACAAATCATTATCTTTGGGCAAAAAGAGCTGACTGAAACGCTCAATTGTGTTCCCAATTTGAAAGATCGTATTAACAAGCTACTTGTGATTACTCCGTTAACGAAAGAAGAAACAGCAGAGTTTATTCAATTTCGTTTACGCAGAGCAGCAACGGGACCGGAGTACCCCCACTTTTCAAAACGAGCTCTTTCTACCATTTTTAGAGTAACCAAGGGATATCCTCGACGGATTGTAACTCTCTGTCACCATGTAATACTGCGATTGACAACGGCTCAAACGACAAATGCTACAACTCGTCTTGTAAAGAGTGTTTTAAAAGAGAACTCATTCGGCTCTTCAGGTAGAGAGTGGTTGCAGTATCTACAGCTCACAACAGCTGCTGTCCTTCTGGCATGTGCAGTTTACATTGTTGCAGTGCCGAGAACGAACTTTTTAGCACCGCTTCGCTCACTGCTTTTAACTGAGGAAATACAAGATCATATTAGTTATGAACCTAAAGGCACAACCGCAGCAGTTAATCGCACGACAGAACTGATAGAAAGAAAATTCAGTGAATTTTTAGAAAACTCTTCAAGTTTTTTAGCGTCTCTTACTAGTGAGACTCCTTCATCAGCTTTAACATCACAACCCATTGTTTCAGATGAAATTTCATCTGGTACGCAGCAACGGGCAGTGCCTCCCAATGTGCTTGGTGCTGTTCAATTAGCTGAAGGGTATACTTTAAATAAGCTTTTGACGGATGTGTATGGAGAGTATTCAACGCACCTTCTGCATGAAGTGTTGCGTATGAACCCTCAAATCTCACATTCCAGTGTGATTTCTTCTAGCACCCCAGTACTGCTTCCAGCCTTAAACATGCACCCTGTAAGTAATGAAAATCCGAAGTATTGGCTTGAGATAGGTAGAGAACGAGATCTTTCTCAAGCAATTCTTAACGTAACCAACATAAATAAGTTTTATGCCACATTCCGTATTCTTCCTGTTTGGAATGCAGAATCGGGACTTTATTTTCCAATAATCTTACGTACAATTTTTTCAAACCGTGAAGAGGCAGAGAAAATACTCCAAATGCTACCGCATTCAATGCAGAACGAAATTACAATCGTAGAATCCCCACTGATAGACACACTTTATTGCGGGAAAATATAAGCTCCATAACCAGTACTTAATAGAGAGGCATGCACAGTGTTGTGTATGTCTCTTTATTTTTGTAGCAAAATGTTTTTCACCGCTTTATTAAGCCATTCTTTGTGAAGAAAATACTTCGTCTTCCTTTTTATACGACGCACACTTTACGTATAGCTTTCCTTATTTCAATCAGTTTACTTTTTGCATAGATATTGTTTCGTATCTCACTGATTAGTAAGGACAGCATAAAGGAACATTATGGAACGGCAAAGAATTCAGCTTGGCGAGCTCTTGGTTCAAAATGGACTTATCACAAAAGAGATTTTGTCTGAAGCACTTGCGGCTCAGTCAAAGCATAAAATGAAGCTTGGCGATTATCTTGTTCGCGAAGGTTTAGTCAGTGAAGAAGATATAGTTAATCTTGTGAGCGAGCAGCTTAGAATTCCACGCTACTCCCCGGCAAAACATAGCTACGATACGGACATCGCACGACTGGTTGATGCTCAGGAAAGTAAAGAGAACGGCGTCATCCCTCTTAACCGCAAAAATAGGCTGTTAACAGTTGCAACGCTTGATCCATGGGATTGTGACCTTATTGATACACTTGAGATAACGACAGGGCTCGAGGTTGCCCCTGTTATGTGTACTCGACACGAGTTGCAAGCATTGCATAACGCTATTTTTGGTGGAGAATGGGAAGAGAAAATAGAAACATTCGAAAATGTTGGTGATATAGATGCTGAAGAAGCAGAGGATAAAGACAATATCGCCATCAATATTTCTGATAGCGAAGTCGTTGATGAAGCACCTATTATTCGTGTTGTAAACTCTATCCTCTACCGTGCCGTTCGCGAGAAAGCCAGTGATATCCATATCAGTCCGGAAAAAGAGTATATCCAACTTCGTATCAGGGTTGATGGTAAGTTGCGTGAACTTCCCGCTCCGCCCCGAAATATTTTTGGACACATTATATCCCGCATTAAGATCATGAGTGGAATGGATATATCCTCGAGCCTTGTTCCTCAGGATGGTCGATTTACTATTCATATGGAAAATCGTGATATCAACGTCCGTGCCTCTGCCCTACCTACAATTTATGGCGAAAATCTTGTTCTTCGTCTGTTAGACCACAGTGCAGGAAGCATCAGTCTGGATCAGTTGGGTTTATGTGCCGAAGATCAAGATAAGATTGAACGTGTTATCAAGTTACCATATGGGCTGATTATTTCTTCCGGTCCAACAGGTAGTGGTAAATCAACAAGCCTTTACTCCATCTTACGTAAAACCAATAAGCCTGACGTCAATATTATTACACTTGAAGACCCTGTTGAATACCGCATTAACGGGATTCGGCAGGTACAGCTGAATACCAAAGCCGGCATGACGTTCGCCAGCGGCTTACGTTCAATCTTACGTCAGGACCCTGATACAGTCCTTGTTGGTGAGATTCGTGATGGAGAAACAGCGTCTATTGCCACCCAGGCTGCGCTTACTGGTCACCTTGTTCTCTCTACTGTTCATACAAACGACGCATCAGGCGTGCCAACACGTTTTGTTGATATGGGTGTTGAGCCATTTCTTGCCGCTTCAGTTCTTCAGGTTTGTATTGGGCAGCGTCTTATCAGGCGGCTATGCACACATTGCGCTCAGCCACATACACCGACAGACAAAGAAATGGAATTTTGGAAACTGCCTATACCTGAAGGAGCTACTTTTAAGTCAGCTGTGGGATGCAGTCATTGCCACAATTCCGGCTATTCTGGCCGTGTCGCAGTTTTTGAAGTTCTTGAAATCGATGATTCAATACGACATCTCATACTAAAGGAAGCGACTTCACAAGAAATAGCTAATCATGCTGTTGAAAACCTTGATCATCGACTCATGCGTGTAGATGCATTTGAGAAAGCAGCCCAAGGGCTGACGACCCTTTCTGAAGCCATGTCGATTGTTTTAGGATAAGGAGGAAGCTTATGCGTAAATTTTCTTACGAAACAGTTTCCCCCTCAGGAGAACTTACAAAGCAAACAATAGAAGCTTCATCAGCGGAAGAAGCCGAACGCATTCTTGAACAACGTGGAATTCTACTTACAGGTTCTATTCGTGCTGCTGACTTAGACGTTATAACCGTGATTAACCGATTTTTAATGGCAATGACGTCAGTGAAGCCGAGAGAAATCATTCTGTTCACAAAACAGTTCTGTACAATGTTTCGTGTCGGTGTGCCTATTTTAAAGACACTGTCTATCCTTCGTGAGCAGACAGAAAATGTGAAATTACGTCAGACAGTAGAACGGATGGAAAATGATGTTGCATCAGGCTATCCGTTGAGTACAGCCTTTAAAAGGCACCCGA
This sequence comes from Halodesulfovibrio sp., assembly GCF_015482765.1. Lineage (GTDB taxonomy): Bacteria > Desulfobacterota > Desulfovibrionia > Desulfovibrionales > Desulfovibrionaceae > Halodesulfovibrio. Next base: position 14,465 of record NZ_JADMLB010000023.1, on the reverse strand, counting down.
AGATCTTTGACAAATTGTACTGTTCAATGATTCAGGCTGGTGAATCCAGCGGCAGGCTTCCTGAGGTTATGGACAGGCTTATCGACATTATTACGCATGAGCATAAGGTTCGAAAGGATATACAGTCGGCAATGACCTATCCCGCAATCGTATTATTATCACTTGTTGGTGTTTTCTTTGCTTTGCTGACGATTGTAATACCTCAGTTTGCAACTATGTTTTCAAAAAGTGGTGGAGATCTTCCGTGGCAAACACAAGCATGTATTACACTTCATGCTTTTTTACAAAAATGGTGGCCACTTATCCTGCCCGTATTTGTTGCGATTGTAGGAGGCTTGTTCTTTTGGTTGCGTACTCCGCACGGGCGTTATTGGAGAGATGTTTTCATTTTGAAGATTCCTGCCGTGGGGAACGTTATACAAAAGTCTGCGATGTCCCGCTTTACCTCAATTTTTGCTATACTGCAGGAGAGTGGGGTTAATGTTTTAACCAGTGTGGAAATTTTAACAGGAACAATCGGAAATGAGGCGATAGCCCATGAACTTGAAAGCTTGAAGTCAAACCTTCAACAAGGTTCAGGAATATCTGCCCCACTCCGTAATTCAAAATATTTCACACCGATGGTGGTGAACATGATCGTCATCGGTGAGGAGTCCGGTCAATTGAGTGAAATGTTATCAAAAACATCCATGCACTATGACTATGAAGTAAAGTACGCAATTGCTCGAATGACACAGCTACTAGGTCCGTTTCTCATCCTATGCATGGCCGGTCTAATTGGTTTCTTCGCTTTAGCCATATTCTTACCAATGTGGGATATGAGCGCAACACTGAGTTGATAAACAAACCTTGTTAGGAGAAAGTTATGATTAAGAGAAAATTAGAAAATGGCTTCACAATGGTTGAACTGATTGCCGTTCTTCTGCTCATCGGTATCTTAGCGGCTTACGCAGTTCCTAAATTGTATGACACCACCGATTCCGCAGCTAAAAAAGCAGCCTTGCAGGCAACCGCAGAAGGCGTTTCTCTTGTTAAAAACGCTTATGCAAACTGCATGATGGACGACGTGACTCTCGATTCTGCAACCGCTGGTCAAACTTTGCTTAACCGCATGGCTGACGATCTTGGTGGCGAATATGATACCAAATCAAACACCGTTGACCTTGGTGATGAATTCTCAGTAACTTTTGCAGCTGATGGTGCAGATATTATTATTACCGGTAACTACACCGAACCTGACGGAACCATTATTACAAGCGCTGAGCCAAAAACATTTACCGTTCCGACAAAGCAGGATGACAACCGACAATAGTTGTTAACTGTATATGTGTTGTAATAGCGAAAAAGGGTTTACCCTTCTGGAATTAGTTGCTGTTTTTGGGATAATTGCAATTCTTTCCAGTGCGGCGTTTTATTCTATCTCATCACGCTCTTCAGAGCTGATTACAGAGGCAGATTCATTACGTTCGTATATTCGCTACACACAGGCTCGCGCCTTAGCGTATGGAAATACATACATACTCCAATGTTCAGGAAATAGTTATGCCATGTACTACGAATCAGTCAGCACAAAAAACATTGTCACACTTCCTAATGGAGACACACGAGTGAGAATGGCTGACGATATTCGGTTTGCATCGGGAAGAAACTCCTTTGCATTGGCATTCGACAACTGGGGTGTACCCGGTCTTATGGAAAACAACACTGTGACTCCCCTTTCAAGAAGATTTACCATTACTCTTCGAAAGGAAAAACAGACACAGACGATTACCGTAATTCCAGCTACAGGCTTCGTCGAATGATTAGAAGAACAGGGCGGGAGGATTTCCTCCTGCCCATTTTTTAACTGCTAAGCAATGGACTCAATGGTGGTGCCAGTGAAGATTATAAGAAATGGCTACACGATGTTTGAGTTGATTGTTGTCCTACTGCTTATCGGCATTCTTGTCGCTTACGCTATTCCTAATCTAAATAAAACGACAGACTCAGGAGCGCGAAAAGCTGCGCTTCAAGCAACAGCTGAAGGCGTTTCTCTTGTTAAAAATGCTTACACTGATTGCATGATAGACGGCGATGAAATGAACGAAATCAATGCCGGTTCAGTGGTTCTTAACCGGCTGTTTCGTGAGGTCGGTAGTGATTTTGACGGCATCTCCGGTGTTCTCGACCTTGGAGATGGTTTTTCTGTTACGTTAGATGCACTTGGTACAGAAATCTATATTACCGGTAATTACACCGAGCCAGATGGTACTATTATTACAAGTGCAGAAACAAAAACGCTTACCGTCCCTCTCAAAAAAGAAGAGCAATAGGTTTTATGAATGAAAACATGTAACATTCCTCATCCTTCTCTTCCTCATCAAGGGTTCACACTACTAGAGGTCGTTGTTTCTCTTTTGATTCTCGCAATTATGGGAGCAATGCTGGCTAATTTTGGTATTAAAATTATGATCGGTAGTGTTGAGCCGGCTATGCAGACTCAGGAAATATATAATCTGCAACAGGTCATGGAAAATATTACTATTGATTACAACAGACTAATTATTGGTGAATCACAAGCATTATGCCGTTTGGCTGACAAAGTCTCTCATCCAGAGGCCTCGGGGTATGGACTTTATTCAGCACGAATTCGTTTTTTAAAAGCTATAGAGCGTAGCGACGGTGTAAGTCAGTTTGTTGAAACAGGAACAACGAGTCAGAATTGTTCCAGTGCGTCTCTTAATGAATCTTCAATTTTAGAGATAACGTTGTTTTCTCCAGGAACAACGAAGGGCGCCAGCGTTTCGAGTTTATTTACCGTACCAAGTTCTTAATCAATCCGTCTGTTCGAGGACACCATGCATAAGCCCTATGGTTTTACGTTGCTGGAACTTGTTACCACTCTTGCTCTTGTGGGGATATTGTCCACAGTTGGCGGGGCAGGTTTTATTTCTGCGACCAAAGGGTATCTTTTTACAAAAGAAATTAGTGGTAACACGCAAAGTGGTCAGGCCACTATGGCGCGTCTTGGGAAAATGCTACGTAACCTTACCAATATCTCTAAAACCGGAAAAAATGCTTTCAAAGTGACGTATTTGCGAAGCGATGAAAGTATTTCAGAACAAATATCTCTTGTTAAAAATCCCCGAACAGGAATTGGAATTCTTCAGACAGTGCACAGTGGTTCCAATAATCTTCGAATTCCGGCAGGAACCTACCCTATTCAAAAAAATATTACCGATTTTGTTGTCCAGTATCATAGCACTGATACTGAAGGCTGGCAGGACTCCCCTCCTGCGTCGGGGCTTCATAAACTAATGCTCATACGCATTCAGTTAAAAATGGATGTCGCAGGTACTCCTCTCGAGTTTGCAACCACCTTTATCCCCAGAAATGTTTTTTACGCCCCAGAACAATTTGATTCTAATGGGCTCTACAAAGGGTTCGGCTCCTCACCTAATTGTTTTATTGCAACTGCAACATATGGAAGCCCCAATAGCCCAGTGGTTCTTCTTCTGCGTCAATTCAGAGATAGGTATTTAGCAACATGGAGTGGTGGAAGGAAAGTTATAGAATGTTATTACGAATACTCTCCGGCTGTAGCAAAAATAATTCGTGAAAATAGAGTTCTTTTAGTCGTAAGTCGGATCGTGCTACTTCCTCTTGCCGGATTTGCATGCATCGCTTTGTTTTTTCCGTACGGATTATTATGTATCCCCCTACTTTGCATTCTTGGAAAAAATCTTGCCAAAAACGGTGTGCTTAAAACACAAAGACGAGAATCAGGTGGCGTTTTGTTGGGGATAATAGCAGCAATGCTTTTCATGTCGTTATTAAGTACTGCAATGCTCAATATGTATGGCTCCAGTGTGTTGGGCACTGTGAGTTATTCTCTTTCGCCTAAAGCCTACTATCTTGCGGAGTCTGGAATTCGTTATGCAGGGAAAGTATACCTGGAAGAGCTGGCAAATGATAATGGTGAGCCTTCTAATGCTGTGCGTAACCTTCACAACAAGACGTTTGTGTTGCCGGATAAAAAAGACGGTGTTTCTCCCACCGATCAAACAATTCACCTTGATATAGCGACCTATTGGTTTGAAGCCCCCTCTTCAGGGGGGAAATTTTCCAAGCTTTCTTTTTACGGCAACATGTTGGGAGAAATTCCACCCAACTTAGGAACAAATGCTCCAGGATATCTTTACCTTGCAAGCTCTCGCATAATAGTTCCATTTTCAGGAGTTTCGCAAAGTAGTGACGGGCTTATTTTCACCTTAACAAATGAAGTTACGGTACAGCGAGGCGAGGATATTCTGTTCGCAGGACGCGCTACTAAAAAAGCTGCAAGACTTTCAGTCGGAGGAAATCTTTCAATTGGCTCTGCTGTTTCTTTGTTTCCGCCTTCAAATGGCGTTGTGCTTGTTAACAACGGCAAGCAAGAGCAATATGCAATGTACGCAAAAGCCAATTATGCCTCTGGAACTCTTGAGGGGCTGTCAGAAGTGCCCGGACAGACACAGTTTTTGGCTTCTTTTCCTATCACAGCATTCAAAACGGACGTCATTCTTCAACATCATGCGATTATAACTTCAACAGGTTCTATTGGTGCGTTGAACGAACCCATGACGCGTACGATTACTCAAAGCCAGCCTCTCATGGTTGTTAGCAGACTGGTTAGAAAAACTTTTACTGAAACGTTTGATAATCCGGAAGAGTCTGCTTCACGATGGAATACGATTACCGGAAAAGAAAAAAGTATTGAAAATCAGAAAAGTGCTAATGAAGCAGACAATAACGCTTTGGCTGCAACTGGGGGGACAGTTGCCTTTGAAGGGCTGGGGAGTCAAAGCACATCTGTTGAAAGTCTTACAGGACTTGATTCTGAAAACCAGTCAGTGAAAGACATGTTAAAAATGCATGATACATGGGGAAGCGGTGAATCTCTTCAAATTTACGACATGCAAGTTAAGATTAAATTTGATCAAAATGATGATGTGATTCACACGACATTGAACGGGATTCCTATTCCAGAACCTGACTACACGTACGGCTCCTGGCTCTTTGGATTTCGTTTTCATGTAAGGGAGAATGAATCGCTAACGACAATGTTTGGAGTGAGCTTTGTAAATACATACCGTGGGCGTGAGTATAACAATTCATTACGCGGAGATGCTGATTGGGATGGAATCTATGATGATCTTCAGGATAACCATGGGAACAATAAAATTTCTGACTCTGATACCCAGTTTTGGAACGACACTCCGATTGTAAGTGGTGTCCCTTATCTTATCTTTTGGGAGCAATCTTTTGCAGGGAGCGACTTCTCTGCATCAGGTATAACTCTGAGTACAGCTCAACTTCTATCAAAATACCCTTTAGCGGGTATCTCCACCGCCGCCTTTGCTCTCTATAAACGTATTACAGATAATCCACTAGATGGCCCAACATACATCATGCATGTATACCCCACAGCCACAGATGCATTAGCAGCATATGAAGATGGATATATTTTTAATGGGAATGTTACCGGTATTCAAAGTACAGACTACGAATTTTCTAACCCTGAAATCTACTGGAACACTACGAATAACCTTCTTCTCAGTTATCGTGATTCAAATAATATATTATTAACAGCACAGAGTGTGAATTATCGTCCTGCATTTGCGGTTCCTTACGTTGGGTATGCTCTTTCTCCCAAATATAACGTCTTAAACCGTACAGCCGTTGGAAACAATTGGTGGATTCTGGGTACTCCGAATACAGGGGCATATGCAACAGATTCAAATGGAAATTTTTCATCAGAACATCAAGGGTATGTTTTTAAATCCCCTGCTACACCAAGTGATTTTTTTCAGGGACTCCCTCAATGGCTACAAACTCTTTTTAGTGCCGTGCCATCTCTTGTCACTCCTGTAGAAAGTGCCGAGCGTCTGTCTGCTAAACATAGCTATCGTTTCTGGATTCAAGATTGGACTACGCTACAAGCGTCAGTAACAGAATTTAACGCAATAAAAACAGACCTACCTTACTTGTTAGGGGCAAATAAAGTCGTTGTTACAAGTGCCAGCTTTGCGACCCCTAATGGCAACAGCACAGCGACAGGAGATGTGAAAGTTATTGGCCGGACAGCTTATCCGCGATTTGCGCAAGGCTCAGCAAGTTTTCTTTGGCCGGATGACGGTGATGCCTTCTTATTAGCACTTTGGGAATCACGCAAAGGGAATTCATCCAGTAACATTTGGCAACAAAATGATCGATTTGAAAATTACTCAAGTCAGCTACTCGAGTCGGGTGCAGCAGTTGCTCAGCTAGCAGGTATATCTTCTTCAAAAAAGATAGTTTTTCCGGCGACTGACAGTGAATATGATTACATTTTTGCTTTGGCAGGTTCTTTTATTCCCTCCAATGACGCCCCTACCCCAATTACAAGCCCGCTGAATGGTTTTCTACTAGGTCTTCATTCAATGGGAATTGGGGATTTTGGCGACGGGAAAACAGAGAATGTATATTTTGACGACTTTGCCTTGCGACTTTACGAGCGCACACCTGAAGGCTTTTTACCGGGGGTACAGCAGGAAGAGTAGGCACTGCAAGGCAGCGTAGTGCAAGTAAACAAACATTTGAACAATACGGATCATTACGGAAAAATGTGAGGTAGGTATCGAAGTGACAGCGGTATTTGCAGCAATTATAGGATTATGTCTCGGCAGTTTTTACTCCGTTTGTGCAGGACGATATGATACTGCACAAACGATATTCTCTCCTGCACGGTCTTATTGCCCTCGGTGCAGTCATCAGCTTTCAATCTATGAAAATATTCCTTTATTCAGTTACCTTATCCAGCGTGGACGTTGCAGGCACTGTAACGTCGTAATTCCTATCTTTTATCCTTTGCTCGAGTTGATCTCTATGTCTTGGGCGTTACTGTCTCTACAGCGCGCTTCTACGCTTTCAGAATGGATCATACTTATGCTTATTGGCGGGATATGTATTGTTGCTTCAGCAATCGATCTTCGTACTTTTTTACTTCCTAATGTGTTTACATATTCAGGAGCTGTGATTGTGCTGGGAGCAAGCTATGTTGGACTCCTTTCTACAAGTTTTGCCGATTCACTTTCAGGAGCTATCGTTGGTCCTTTTATTCTTTGGGCGGTGGCAGCTCTGTTCAAATTGGCGAAAAATATGGACGGACTTGGATTTGGTGACGTGAAATTTATGGTAATGCTAGGAGGATTTGTTGGGTGGCAAGGATTGTCATGGCTAATTTTAATTGCCTCTATCTCCGCACTTATCTTTGCCTTATTCTACCTTAAAGGGAAGGATGATATCACACGAACCCCTATTCCGTTTGGCCCTTTTTTAGCTTTGGGAGCATGTGTCACATATGTCTACCTTCCAAAAATTCAAGCTTTACTTTAACTTTGTTTATCGAAATATAAAAAAAGGCGCCCTTTCATAATATGAAAAGACGCCTTTTTTACTGGATAGCTAGATGGGAAGAGGGCTTTGTTTACGGAGATAATGTCGATAAAACCCAACAAGGTTGCTGCTAAGGAATAGCAGTTCCATGACTACTGCAACCGGAGAAGATGCAAGGTAATTATGGGGAATCCAAAAAAGAGTACCCACAATCATAAGTAATCGTAGCCGCTTGTCGTGTTTTGAAAAAGCTCCTGCTGTATGAAACATTGTACCGGTAAGGCTTAGCAGGCTAAGGGCTCCTTCGTATGTAAAGACTGTAACGAGAACAGCCATACTTAAGAATACCCACATAGCTTTGCTTGAGGTTGTAAAAACACTTGTTAAGTAACGCAGTGTCGCCACAAGCATTAAAAAACCTGCTGTGTAGTGTCCTAGTAAGAAAAAATGGCTTGAAATCAACACACCAGAAACAAAAAGGCACTGCACTATCCGCTTTCGTTCCTTAAATTGGAACGAAAGAATATCGAACATAATAGCTATACCCACGAGGACTTGAGAAAGAATATAGAAAGACAATATGGCTCCTGTGAATATTGTACTTCGGCTTTAACTACGCTGTTTCTTTAATCGTACTTTCGTACGTTGGCCGCTGGATAAGACCTTCTGCAGAGCGAATATGTAAGTCCATTTGTGGAAACGCGATTTCGATATTATGTTTACGGAATTCTTTATCAATTTCGAAACGTAATTCAGAAATTGTTTTTAGTGAGTAGTCAATATCATCAATCCAGACGCGTAGTACGAAATCAAGGCTGCTGGCACCAAAATCACTAAATAGCACCCAAGGTTCTGGATGCTTTAATACATGCGGATGCGCTCGGGCAATTTCCATCAAGGATTCTCTTACCAGTTCAGTGTCAGACCCGTATGCCACACCAATAAGTACATCACGACGTAATGTAGGGCTGTCTTTTGTCCAGTTTGTTACCTGGTTTGAGATCAGATCTGAGTTAGGAATAATTATGGTAGCATTTTCAAATGTATCGACCACTGTTGTTCTGATGTTGATCTTTTTAACTGTACACCAAAGTTCACCGACCTGAATAATGTCTTCCTGCTGAATGGAACGGCCGAACAGTAAAATTAATCCACTGATAAAGTTGTTAAAGATCGTTTGCATTCCGAAACCGATACCAACGGAAAGACCACCAGCGATAACCGTAAGGCTTGTCAGGTTAACCCCGAGAACGCTCATTGCCAGTACACCGAATAAGGCCCATAAAGAGTACGATGTAATGGTCTGCAAAGAATGCATGGTTCCTCTTTTAGCTCTCGGCCACCCCTGCCCTGTTCTTTTGATGTAGGTATGAATTACAGCAACGGCTGCGCGAGTTAGGAAAAATAGTGCTACGACCATGACAACGTTAAATAATTGGAGTGAAAATCCTTGCCAGCCAAGGGTAAATCCGGCTGTAGCTTTGAATACCCCTGCCCCGAAAAAGTCATATAGCCATAAACAGGCAAGTCCTAAAGAGGCTGTCCAGATAAGCGGGGACAACACACCCATGACAAGAGCTCTAATGAATGGGTACAAGCCGGTTTCAGGTAAACGAGAAATACCGTACACAGCAAGGCAGGTGCCTGCCATACCGATGGTGTATGTGTAATACGCGGTAAACAGAAGCATGCCAGAAAAGACAGCAAGACGACCATAGCCAAGCACAGCAATAAAAATTGAAAGCAGTAATCCCCAGAACCAAGGATGTCGTGTAAGACTGCCGGTAATTTTGATAAAACGCCCGCGCATTACGGCGATAACTGCTGTAATCAAAAGAATCCAAAGCGGGATAACTAACTGTTCTGGCATACCGATAACTAGAATGAGCCCGCCGCCAGCAAAGAGCCATGTTAAAGGGGTTCTCGATGGTTTAGCATAGTCGCTTACGATTCGTCGGATAAGATTTCCAACCCACATTGTACCAAAGCTATAAACACTTGCCCCTACAATGGAGATTACTCCTGTTGTTTGCGGAAAGAAATGCTGCTCGGTCAATAAAATGGATATGCCGATACAGACGACACCCCACGCAGCGCCGAGCTTTCGTACTTCAGGTTTCTCACCCTGCTCAATATGGAAACGTCTTCCCGCAAGAAAACCAAGCGTAGAAAGCACCGTGAGGATCATGGTGAAGACAAAAATTTTACCCATTAGTCCGTCTACAGCATCAGACAAGTGACTCTGCCAGATTGGGAGCCGTAAAGAGAACCAGTTAGAAGGAGAAAAGCGTTGCTGCCAGAAATTTTGTGAAAATGGAGGATTTTTCCCTGCAAGGAAGTAATTTTTCCATTTGGCAGGCAAGTCCTTTTCCATTCTTGTAAGCAGCCCCGCGGTTCTTTTTTGAAGCTTTTCAGCGGAGGCTAATTCTCTTTTTATTCGAGAAAGTTGTTTTTTTAAGGCTCCTTGAAGCTTGTTCAATCGGCCTAAATAACCATCAACATCTCCCACAATTTCTGGAGACATTTTTTTGAGAGCCTTGGTATTTACTTCACCTGTTGCACTGTTAAGGCTTTCAACTCGAGCCTCTACCTGGCTGCGTAGGTCTTTGAGGATATCAACATTTTTTACCAGCTTGCTGTTCAGACTTGCCAGATGAGCATACACCTCACGAAGCCCCATAGGTGTTGATCCGGCAACGCCTTGGCTGAGAATAATTTGTTGATAAGTGGAGTGACTGGAAAAAAGTTCTGCCCGTATTTTACTTAATTGAGTTGCCCCAGCTTCTCGAAGCGCCTTCTCTTCATCTTCAAGAACCGCCAATACTTTCAGTCGTTCTGAATTGATGTCACGAGCCTGTTCTTCGGCGGTCTGTGCGGAAACTGTCAGCGGCACAAGCAAAAGAGAAAAGAAATATAGGAAAAAAAACAAACGCTTCATTAGGAATTCCTTTGCGCATTAGAAACTTCGAGATAAACGTGACAGCTACCAATTTTGTCACAGCCTTTTGCACAATATCTAACCTGTTAGAATCGTCAATACGCCATTACAAATAATAGCATTTACTTTCGAAACAAGGAGCTTTGCCTCAATTTAAAAAATTTATTTTATTACAACAAGTAATGCCGCTGAAGCTTTCCATTTAAGAAAAGCCGCAGCGGCATATGTTTTCATGTCATGCGAGGAAGTATATTTTATTTTTCAGGATGTTACGAACATTAAGCAACACGATACATCCTAGCTTAGTGATGTTTTGACGCTATGGCTTTGCCGTTATCGTAAAGCCCAAGTCGGAAATACCACTACATAGTTCGTCATACGCTTGATTGAGCATTTCTTCTTTATTCCCAACTCCGGAAATTGTCATTATCACATCCAATTCAGGGCTGTTGCCAATGGCTTTAGCCAAGGACTTTGTATAAATTTCAGGGTATTTTTGGGAAATACGAGTTATTACAGGCTCAACATATGCTTCTCCACCGTCATTAACAGTAATGCGACGAGAAAGAGCATTTCCCTGCACGAAAAGGTCTCCAAAAAATTGCTCTAGAGCCTGATTCACAACAGCTTTGTGTTCGGAAGGGATTCCGGGAGCACAGACGACGGATGTTTGCCCTATTTTCATGTGTACTCCCGGTGCAATGCCAACCGTATTGAATAACGGTTCTGAATTTTGGGGAATACACGCCATTTTCTTGCGAGCTGGGGTAAGCTCGGTTTGTTTAATGATGCCCTTGTCAAAAAAATGCTGAAACTGTTTTTTCAACATTTCCAAGGCATCAGGATGGATTTCTACTCCACATCCAGCGGCAATGGCAACTCCTTCTAAAGTAAGGTCATCAGATGTAGGCCCAAGCCCGCCGGATGTAAAAAGAATATCCACGCCACGTTCAACGGCAGCGCGTACTTCTTGAGCAATTGTATCAAGCACATCGGGAATAACTGTTACGCGGTTAACGCTACCGCCCTTCTCATGCATCAGTTTGCATAGCCAATTTGAATTTGTGTCCTGGATGTCGCCAGTTAAAATTTCATTACCGACAATCAACATTTCAACATTTGCAGTTCGTTTCATAATACACATCACACAACTGGTTCTACTCAACGGTAACAATACCATCAGCAATAACAGCCTTGTTGGTAGCCCAGTCCTCAGTTTCTTCTGGATGGTGCGTTGCAAGAATCATCGTTAAGTCCTGATCGGCCAGCCCGTTCAAAATAGTTCGTAAATCCTTACGCGAAGGAGCGTCTAATCCACTGAACGGCTCGTCAAGAATCAATAAAGAGGGACTATTTACTAGAGCGCGGGCAATAATCACTTTTCGTAATTGCCCATACGAAAGAGTATTTGCATTGCGCTCAGCAAGGTTTGCAATTCCCAGCGCAGAAAGTGTTTCTAAAGCAATTTTTTCCATAGCTTGTGTCGGAGTTTTATATAGTCCGACATGCTGCCAAAAACCAGATAACATAACGTCTTGCACCGCTATTTCCATACGATGCAGAGTTTGAAGGCGAGGAGTAACCATGCCTATGCGTTGTTTAATATCCCAAAAATTTTTGTATTCACCACCAGAAGGAATTCGCTCTTGCCCGAACCAACGGACTTCACCCCCTAGTGCTGCTGGAAGCTCTCCTGCAATCATTCGAAGAAGTGTAGATTTGCCGGCACCATTCGCTCCGGTGAAAATCCATCGCTCCCCTTTGTTTATAGTGAGGGTGGTGTGAGTCACAATTCCTGCGGTAGCATTTTTCAGCGCAATAACAGGAGCCTTTTCATCTGTTTTTCGGGCAGGAGGAAGAAGAGAAAAATCCATTGCAGCTGTCTGCGTAATGGCATCTGGATTCAGGGCGGTGTTATCAAGAGGCTCCACATCTTCAGGTTCATCACATGAGCCTTTAAGGCAATCTTTCCCTTTGATGGTTCGTACTCCTGTATGGAGAACTTTTCCCTTCTCAAGTAATAAAATTCGGTTGATACAATCGGGAAGTTCGGTTGCTCTGTGTGTTGCGCATAGTATCTGAACACCATTATCCGCCATTTGGTCAATTCGGCTCATAACTTCAAGTCTTGATGGACGATCAAGGGCATCGACATATTCATCTAAAAAGAGAACTTTGGGGTTGCAAGCCATGGCTCGCGCTAAAAAAAGCCGTTTGATTTGTCCACTTGAACATTCAGGAAGCGGCTTGTCTAACAACTCAGTAACTCCCATTGTGCCCGCTAATTCATAGACTCTTTCCCATTCCTGCTCTGTAGGGCGGGTATAGATTAATGGTGTGTTGTGCAAACCGGTCATCAAAAGTGTTTTACCATTCAACACTCTATCCAGAAGAAGATAGTGATCAATCAACTCTGCTGAAACTGTAGTGGTGAATTCACGAAACCCGATTGGTGATAAAGAAGTCTTACCATTAGTGTCTATGTAGAGCCGGCGTCCCATATTTTGAGTCGGCCAGATATCTCCCCTGACAAGGGAAAGAAACGTACTTTTCCCCGCACCATTTCCACCAATAACTGCCCAATGTTGGCCAGTACCCAGTTCAAACGATACATTAGAAAGAGCCATGGTCTGGTCTTTTCGAACGCTTACATTTTCAAGCGTCAGGATTGGTGAGTAAGGAGGTTGTTTTCTCATTTCGCATCCGCATAGTAATATTTGTCACTCCTACCTTCCTCCCCGATTGGAAGGCAGGAACTGTTTTTTATTGCCGTAAAGAATCTACTAGTAATTTCCCGTAACAAAATTGGCAATTCAATATTGCCAGTAATAACCGACTAAGCAGGTTACCTACTCTTTTTTATATTTTTTGGTTAACACAACTCGCCTTCAGTCTTATACTCCACGCCTCCAAGGAGGAGTTATATGAAAATTACATCAGCAAAACTGGCTTGCTTTTCCCCGACCGGTACATCACGCGCTATTGTCCAAGCAATTAGCGACGGACTTTCCATTAATGAATTTGAACTAGTGGATATGACGAAACCTGAAGTTCGCCAGAAGCCATTACAGACTGCAAACGATGAACTCCTTGTTGTTGCAATGCCTGTATACAGCGGAAGATTGCCAGTGCTTGCAGAAAACTGGTTAAAAGAAATGTCTCTTGCCGGAACTCCGGCCATCTGCGTCGCAGTATACGGAAACAGGGAGTATGATGATGCCTTGCTTGAGCTGCAAGATATAGTGAGAAAGCAAGGTGGTGTTCCTGTTGCCTGTGCAGCATTCATTGGTGAGCATTCTTTTTCTGCCGACGGAACCCCTATCGCTGTTGCACGGCCTGATAAACAAGATCTGGAAAGAGCAAGCGCTTTTGGCACTGCGGTTCAAAAAGTTATAGATTCCTTTGAGCCAAATGCACAAATTCCAGAAATTTCTGTGCCGGGCAACCGCCCTTATAAAGAGCGTAGCAAAGGTGCACCGCTTGATTTTATTGAGATTGGAGAAAACTGTACGGAATGTGGCGTATGTGCTTCAGTCTGCCCTACCGGAGCGATCAGCAAAGCGCTACCGACTACAACCGATCTTGATAAGTGCATTCGTTGCTGTGCGTGCATTAAAGCCTGTCCAGTACATGCGAGAAGCATGAAAGAAGGCGCAATGATGGATATTGCCCGCAAATTGAGTAAAATGTGCGGAGAGCGCAAAGAGCCTGTAACATTCTTTGCTAATTAGCCTTTATACAAAATAAAATGCCCCGAAAGGGGCATTTTATTTTTATCGTGTACACTATCGAGCTTTACGAAAAGCAGCTTCAGTCAAGTGTGCCATTAAACGATGCGAACCTCGCACCGCCTTCTCTTCATTCCCAAACGCCACAGCTTTCATAATACCTCGATGGATTAAGCTCCCCTTCAAGTTGTCTACTCAGGAAGATTAGTATGTGATATTTAGCTAATTATTTTTCTTATTGAATCGAAACTCGCTACTTGGAACAGTAAGAGTTAGCTATTAAACAATAGTAAATGAAAAAGCTATGATCCTGCTACAAACTTGTGGACACATAGTTAAGCCATTATCCTGAATGAAAGAGGAGATGAAAGTGAGTGTCCGAAAACGTAGATCATATGATGCTG
>NZ_JADMLB010000009.1 GCF_015482765.1 Halodesulfovibrio sp. | reverse complement strand
CACGAATTGTAGAGCCTGTTGAAGTTGGGCCATGTAAAGGCGGTGTTCCTGAAGTGACAGGTACAGCACATGTTACAGGGAAATTAAAACTCATCGTTGATCCTAATGATCCGCTAAAGGATGGGTTCCACGTCTGCTAACAACTGTTGTTACTGTGAGCAGCCTTTCTCAAAGGCGTAGTTGAGAAAGGCTGCGTATCAACCCATACGCATAAATTCTTGCATAAAGAGAGTTCGCAATGCCTAAGGCAGCGTTTTCGAGTCCAAAAACTGTTTCTATTACGATTGACGGCGTGAAGGTTTCTGTCCCGTCTGGGATCACTGTTACGGCAGCAGTCATGGAGGTCGGTCACTCGTACATTCGCACAACTCCCCTTTCAGGACAGGAACGTTCTGGCTATTGCCAAATGGGAGTGTGTTTTGAATGCCTCGTAACTATCGATGGCGTGCCAAACCAGCAAGGATGTTTAGTAAAGGTCTCTGAAGGCATGCAGGTAACACGACAACATACAGCCCCTGTAATTTCTATCCACGAAGGTTTATAACATGCCTGTATACAGCGATATAGTTATTATTGGTGCCGGACCGGCCGGTATGAGTGCAGCAATTGCTGCAACACGTTGTGGGCTGTCCGTAACAGTTTTGGACAGACAGTCTGCAGTCGGCGGACAAATTTACCGCAATATAGAACACTCCTCCTCTGAATTACAGAACTTTCTTGGAAAGCATTATACGCACGGCCTTAGTATTGCCGAAGAGTTTCATTCTTGCCCTGCTAAACTTATTACAAATGCAACTGTTTGGAGTATTGAGAACGGCACTGTGAACGTAAGCTGTAATGGGGCTGCCATGTCTTTTTGCAGTACGCACATCATCATAGCATCAGGAGCTGTAGAACGACCTGTCGCTGTTTCCGGCTGGACATTACCTAATGTTATGGGCGCAGGTGCTGCTGATCTTCTACTTAAAGACTCGGGGCTGACGTTAGATGCTCCAGTCATTGTTTACGGCAATGGCCCCTTGTTGCTTCAATCCGTCGTTCATCTTCAACAATTAGATATTCCTATTGCCGGAATCTTGCTCACAGCCTCCTATAGAAACTTCATTTCTTCACTGCCATGTATGCCGCAAGCTCTTATGCGTCCGACGTATTTATTTGAAGGAATGCATATGTTCCTCAAAACACTTGGTAGCAAGGCTCCAGTATTTTTTAATGTACGAGACCTGTCTCTCTCCCATGAAGATAAACAACTGATGGCCTCATTCTCTCGCGGCAGAAAGTCACATTCCCTCAGTGGACAGACGGTACTGCTACATGAAGGAGTCATTCCAGACACACGGTTAACTCGCTTAACGGGTTGCCTTCATGATTGGAATTCACTTCAACGCTATTGGTATCCGCGCACAACATGCTGGGGAGAAACAACTCAGCAAGGAGTGTACACCATTGGTGATGGTGCTGCTGTTTACGGTGCAGAAGCAGCTGCCCTTCAGGGAACGTTAGCAGGACTTGAATGCGCTCGCTCTCTTAAGAAAATAACCAAAAAAGAACGGGATAAAAAAGCATCAGCCACGTTCCGGAAACTTAAAAAAGTGACTTCAACGAAGCCCCTGATAGATACTTGTTTTGCTCCAATCCCTTCAAAATTGGTTCCAACTGATGAAACCATCGTCTGTCGTTGTGAAGAGATAACAGCAGGGGAAATTCGAAAAACAATAGCGCAAGGCTTCCTCACGCCAGATGGGATTAAATCACAACTGAGAACCGGCATGGGACAATGTCAGGGAAGAATGTGTGAACAGGCCATTCTTGAAATTATTGCACAAGAATGCGCGTTAGAGCCTGAGAGTATCCCGACGTACCATATTCAACCTCCAATATTCCCTGTGTCACTTGGTGAAATAGCCCGTACTGACGCTTCGTCAAACTAAATTGACGAAGAAGTAAAGGAGTAGATGATGGCTTCCCGATTAATTCCTGCCAGTATTTTCAATGAAGTAATAGGACCAGTGATGCGTGGTTGTTCAAGCTCACATGTTGCTGCAGCACTTCGTATTGGGTTACTTGCTCGTGATTTTCTGAATGGACAACCGGAAAGAGCTATTGTTCGCTTTGATAAATCTGAAGCACTGAGTCTGAGTTACGATGGGCAAGGTTCAGCAATGGGCTTTGTTGGAGGTTTACTTGGAGATTCACCAGACAGTGAGCTGCTTCCTTTTGCAAAGAAAAGAGCTGTTGAGCTTGGTATCCATGTAGAGTTCAAAGTTGAAGACGTTTCTACATCACATCCTAATACCTATCTTCTAGAGCTTTATGAAGAAGGCAGCGATCAACAGTATCAAACAATGGAAGCGGTATCACTAGGCGGCGGTGCTATTGAAATCAGAACAATTAATGGCGCTTCTGTATCACTCTTCGGGGACACATACACAACCATCTTTACTTCTGCAAAAAGTGATTTGGTTTTGTTTGAGGCGGACTCTCTTCCTTCAAACATTTTGCAGGTGATTCCCACAGAAACAGCAACTCACCGTATTTACGTTGTTACAAGTGTATCTCCGCTTACTGCTGAAACAATTACTCAGCTTTCGACTGCATTTGAAACAATTACTATTCAAAAAATGTCCCCTGTTATGCCTGTATTGGCATTTGATTCACCTGTTCCTTTCCGGACGGCGAAAGAAATGCTGTCTTCAACCTCTGACCCACACATAACGCTTAGTGATCTTGCCTGTGATTATGAAGCGGCAAGAAGCTGGAAGAGTCGATCTGAATTATCTTCTTTGATGACAGAGCTCGCCCAAACAATGCGGCAAAGCATTGAGATCGGAAGGAAAGGAACAACCTATTCAGACAGAATATTAACGGCACAAAGTCCTCTTTTACTGCAAGCAGGCTCCTCTCCTTTATTAGGCTCCTGTCTTCACAATGTGACAACAAATGTAACTGCCATCATGGACTGTAAAAGTGCCATGGAAGTAATAGTCGCTGCTCCAACTGCCGGTGCCTGCGGAGTTCTTGGCGGAACAGTATGGGCGGTTGCTGAAGAGTTTGAGAAGAACGAACAGGAAGTAGCCGAGGCATTATTAGCAGCTGGAATTGTAGGTGTGTTTATCGCTGAAACAGCCACGTTCGCCGGAGAAGAAGGTGGCTGTCAGGTTGAATGTGGCTCTGCCAGTGCCATGACAGCTGCCGCAATAGTTAACCTTCTCGGAGGTTCCGCACAGCAGGCCGTGGATGCTGCGTCAATGGCATTACAAAACATGCTCGGGATTGTCTGCGACACAATTTGTGATCGGGTTGAAGTTCCCTGTCTGGGAAGAAATATACTTGGTGCAGTTAACGCGGTCTCATGTGCCGCAATAATTCAGGCAGGTTTTACAAATAGTATCCCTCTTGATGAAACAATAGAGGCTTTACAACAAATTTCTCAGCAAATGCCGCTGGAGCTTAGATGTACCGGCTTAGGTGGACTTGCTCAAAGCCCTACCGCTCAAAACCTACTACAAACATACGGATCTAACTCCGGGAAAAACAGTTAACTCATACGAGTCTGTTCCAAAATATATACAGAGGGTTTGTAAAGAAAACGTATTACCTTTCGGGAGGATATCGTGAGAGATATCAAGAAGTATTTTGCAGCTGTTGCTGTATCAGCATTATTGTTTGTTTTTTTAGCAAGTTCCGCATTTGCGATCACAATCAAGTTTGCAGGTCACTACCCAGAGGAACATCCGTCTACAAAGTTGCTTTATAAGGCAGCTGCTGAAGTAGAACAAAAAACAGACGGACGCGTAAAAATTAAAATCTACCCTGCTGATCAGCTTGGTGACTACACCCTGCTCTTCCAAGATATCATGCGCGGCTCTGTCGATATGGGACAGGTAAACCTTCCTAGTGAATACGACATCCGCCTCGAATCTCACTGCATTCCTTACATTGTTAAGGACTACGCAGACATTCCAAAAGTTTTCTCATACGACTCTAACTTCAGTAATGTTTTCAAAAAAATTCTTGATGAGAAGAATATTGAATTTTTTGGCTTTAATGTCATCGGTCTTATCGGATTAGGCAGTAAAGTCGAGCCTAAAGATCCGTTTAACCCGAATGTTGATAAAGGTATTCTTATCCGAGTCCCTCCTATGAAAGTGTTCCAACTTTCTGGAAAAGAAATGCATTTCCGTACAACAACAATTAACTGGGCAGACATTTACAGTGCCATGCAGACAGGTGTTTGCGATGGTTGGATTGGTGGCACTCCAGATGTTAACTACCTTACCTTTAAAGATATTCAAAAATATTATGTAGCGTACAATAGCTTTGTAGAATGTAACGCATTCATCATGGGCAAAGACATCTACAAAAAACTTGGCGCTGATGCTCAAATCGTTCGTGATGTTTTTAAACAAACGGCGGCTGCAAGCTTTGCGTTGGCAGAAAAACAAGACAACTTCTACATGGAAAAAATGGAAGAAGCCGGTCTGACTATCTTGCGTCCTACCCCTGAACAGTCAAAAGCTATGGCTGATTTCATGCATCAGAAAATTTGGCCGCAACTGTACTCACTGTACGGCGAAGAGATCTTTAACGCAGTACGTAAAGATCTTGGTGAAATCTAGTTAGCGGATTTGGTTCCGACCCCACCAAAACATATTACTGCCCGACTGGTTCATCGTTAATAAATGCGTCGGACCAGTCGGCAGCACCTTACCTTAGCAAACTTACGCCTAGTTATAGCGAACTGCTATTTCTGCCTAACCGCAGGAGCTTTAATGAAATATTTTAAGAAAATCTGCATCGCGTTATATGAATTACTTCTTAAACTTGAACGCGCAATTCTAATAACAACCAGCTTGTCAATTGTTGCCATCATAAGCGGAGTTGTTTTTATGCGGTATGTGCTGAAAACAGATCTTTTTGCCTATGATGAGCTCGTAATGATCGTTGCTTTCTGGATGTACTTTATTGGCGCAGCATACGGAAGTTATGAAGATTCACAAATTAAAGCAGATATTATTCAAATTGCCTTAATTAACAACCACCCCAAGGCCGCGGCATACGTAAACTTAATAGCGCGGCTTCTAGAAGTGATCTTTGCAGCCAATATTAGCTATTGGGGATGGTCACTCATTTCATGGCAGCTTAAATTTTCGGGAAAAACCATGGGCTGGGGAATACCACTGATTGTTCCTCAAAGTGCTATCGCAATTGGATTTATTCTTATGACATTCTACGCCGCAGTTCATTGCTGCAAGGCAGTACAGGCGATTATTCATAAAAGTTATCTCATTAAGCCTGTAGAGGAGAGTTCAGAATGGACGTCCTAATTTCGATCGTAATTCTTATCGGCACCCTGCTCATTGGTATCCCTGTTCCATTTTGCTTTACTGCAACCATTATGTGGATGGTCTTCACTGGAGACTACAATGTCACATCCTTGCTCCCGGTTGGATACAGTAAAATGAATACGGTAGCGCTTCTTGCTGTTCCATTGTTCATTATGGCAGGCGGATTAATGGAGCGTGGTAAAATTGCAAAGCCCCTTGTTGATCTCATTAAGATTTTAATTGGCGACAGAAAAAGTGGCTTAGGTACTGTTGCGGTTGCAGCAAGCGCAATTTTCGGTTCCATTTCGGGCGCTGCGGCAGCGACTCTTTCCTGTATCGGAGCAGTAATGCTGCCTGAAATGAAGAAAGCCAACTATCCTGAAGGTCTTTCTGCGGCACTGCTGGTTAACGCGTGCCCGCTTGGCTTACTGATACCTCCAAGTTGTATTCAAATTATTTATGCATGGATTTCATACCAGTCTGTTTTAAGTTGCTTCTTGGCAACCGTTGGCCCCGGTATTCTACTGACCATTCTTTTATGTATCGTTAACGCAGTGCTATTACGTAACGAAAAGAACTTAGTTCTCTCTGAACCGCAATCTGTTACAGCAAAGCTGCAAGAAATGAGTAAACGTGTTGGCGGAGCCACCCCTGCTTTACTCATGCCAGTAATTGTACTGGGCGGTATTTATGCAGGAATTATGACTCCTACAGAAGCGTCAGGCATTGCGGTTCTCTACTCAATTCCTGTAGGATTTTGGGTCTACAAAGGTCTTAACAAAGAAAACTTTCCCAAAGTGCTCGTCAAAACATCTGTTACATCCGGTGTTGTTATGTGCATGTTGTTTGTCGTTATGATCTTAAGTCGTATCTATGTCCTTGAAGATCTTCCAGGAACCATTCTTACTTTCCTCAACTCAGTATCTGACAGTAAAATCGTTATGCTGCTGATGGTTAACCTTTTCATGGTGATCATTGGAATGCTTATGGATGATACAAGCGGTACATTATTGTGTACCCCTGTGTTACTTCCAGTAGTAACACATTTAGGTATTCATCCTGTGCAGTTTGCAGCGATTCTCGGTGTGAACTTAGGCATGGGATTAGTTACTCCTCCTACAGCCCCAATGCTATACCTCGGAGCACGAGTTGCCGGTTGTAAGGTGACAAAGATGCTTTCCCCGACATTCTATATGATCATTTTCGCATGGCTTCCGACGTTGCTCCTTACTACGTACTGGACAGATCTGTCCCTTTTCCTTCCTAGAGTATTATTGGGTGTTAAATTTTAGCACGCTGAACAAAATATTATATTCACCATTCGTGAGCGAATGTTCACGATGAACAAAGCAGTTTTGTATCTTACAAGGAGAATCTTAATGTCCGACTTTCTTACAAGAGCTGAATATCAGAACATAGCTGAACATCTCACCCTTCCAACAGAGGCATTCATTAACGGTGAATTTGTTGCGGCACGTTCTGGGAAAAGAATGGAAACTGTAAACCCAGCTACCGGAAATATAATCGCAGAAATTGCTGCATGCGGTGTTGAAGACGTTGACTACGCAGTACAATGCGCCCGAGCCGCTTTTGAACGTGGGGACTGGAGTCAAAAGCACCCGACAGAAAGAAAAGAAATTCTCCACAAGTTTTGTGAACTGATGCGAGCCAATATGGTCGAACTTGCTGTTTTGGAAAGTTATGATAGCGGAAAGCCAGTTTCAGAATGCTTGACAGTAGATCTTCCAGAAACAATTCATTCATTTGAATGGCATGCCGAAATTGCTGACAAACGGTATGACTCTCTTGCTCCTACAGGACTGGATGCAGTCGGATTAATTGTTCGTGAAGCCATTGGCGTTGTTGCATGCGTTCTTCCATGGAACTTTCCACTCATGATGGCTGGGTGGAAAATGGGTCCTGCATTGGCAGAAGGAAACAGCGTTGTTGTTAAGCCTGCGAGTGTGACGGCGTTAAGTACGTTACGTATTGCGGAACTTGCTTCAGAAGCCGGTATTCCCGATGGTGTTGTTAACGTTCTTCCAGGTCCTGGGGGAATTGCCGGTGAAGCGTTAGGATTACATCCTGATGTAGATGTAGTATCTTTTACAGGTTCAACAGTTGTCGGGCGAAAATTCTTACAATATTCATCGCAAAGTAACTTAAAAAAGATTGTTCTTGAGCTTGGTGGTAAGAGTCCGTTTGTGGTTCTGGATGATGTGAAAGACTACTCAAAAGTTGTTGAAAATGCTGCGGCGGCATCATTTTGGAATATGGGACAAAATTGTACTGGTAACTCACGATTAATTATTCCGCGTAGTCGAAAGGATGAATTTGTTGAATTGTTCCTCCAAGAAATAGAACAAAACTGGAGTACTGGCGATCCTTTCGAGCCAACTCATAATTTAGGTTCTATGGTCAGCAAAGGACATTTTGAAACGGTTATGTCCTACATTGAGCAGGGTACAAAGGAAGGTGGGAAAATACTAACTGGTGGTGAACCTCTTGCAATCGGAAGTGGTTTATTCATTCCTCCGACAGTATTTGAATCCGTCGTGAAAGATGCAACCATAGCTAAAGAAGAAATTTTTGGCCCTGTAACAGCAATTATGCCTGTTGATTCAGATGAAGAGGCTCTTGCCCTCGCAAATGACACTGAATATGGCTTACAAGCAACGCTGTTTACAGATAGCGTAAAAAAAGCTCATCAATATGGACGAGCTTTGAAAGCCGGAACAGTCTCCGTTAACTGCTTCTGCGAAGGTGACGCTACTACACCATTTGGCGGCTACAAGATGTCCGGCTTCGGAGGTAGAGACAACGGCATTCAGGCTCATGATCAGTATACAGAAACCAAAACACTCTGGATCGATCTGAATTAACATAATAATATCAAAGGCTAGCACTCTTTTTATTGTGCTAGCCTTTTTAGTTGTAAAATCAGAATATTAATACAAAGTATAATAAATTTTGTAGTCATATTATACCCATAGATAATACTGTAAAAGATAAACGCTAGTTGTATAGTAATCGTAGTAACTACGAATGCCTACAAGGAGCGCTTATGTATCCAGACGCTTCCAAAGCGAAAATGTCCTTTAAAAAGCCTGAGTTAGGGATACGTGTTGACATTATCCTACTAAGCACGCTCATTAATATACTCAGTCTGGCTATTCCTGTTGTTCTTTTGCAAGTATATGACAGGATACTTCCCAGTAAAGCTTTTAGCACCGCAACCATGCTCTTCTTGGGTGCTACGATAGCTATCCTGCTTGAGGGTGGACTGCGTTTCATCCGCACCTATCTGCTAACTCTCTATGCTGAAGCATTTGAATGTGAATCAGCCGTACAAGCCATGAGGAAGATATTCCGTTGCAGTGTCGCCTCAGTTAAAAATTTAGGCAGCGGCTCTCTAAAGCAACGCTTTAGTGATATCAGCAGTCTTCGTGATCATTATGCGGGACAAACTTCACTTGCTCTGATTGATTTACCTTTTTCTGTGCTTTTTCTTGCAGCCATTTGGTACATTGGCGGCACACTGGTTTTCGTCCCACTTCTTCTTTTTGTTGTAGCAGCATACTCCACTCTTTATGCAGGTACAGCGCTGCACAAAGCGTATAAAGCAACAAGTGAAGTAGAAGATGATCGGATGAACTATGTGACAAATATTCTTAATGCTCTCACCCCGATTAAAAGTTTGGGGGGAGAAAGCATGTCTGCACGAATTTTCCGTGATAAAACACAAAAACTTGTGACGAAGCGTACTCGATTGGACAGATTGAGTCAGCAGTTCGGTGCATTTGTTGCTCTACTCGGTTCTTTAACAACAGTGCTGACCGTTATTGTCGGTGCGTTACTTGTCATCAACGGACATCTGACAACAGGGGGATTAGCCGCCTGTACTATCCTTGCCGGCCGAAGCCTTGCGCCTATTACCGCTCTTCTTGTTGTGTGGACGCAAGTACAGAGAACTTGGGTTGCCAAAGAACATATTGAAGATTTTTGGAAGACCGAAGAACAAGACGTATTTGATGCAGAATCTGAAACGACACTTATTGACGGTTCAATTTATCTAGAGAACGCTCTTGTGACCCGCGATAAGTCAGATGTTGCATTTTCTCTTTCTGTTGCAAATGGAGAAAAGATTAGTTTCAACCCTTCTTCTGGGCTATGTCTCCCGTTGTTTACGGGGCTTATGATCGGCACGGTCGCTCCAAAAGAAGGAACATTCCTTGTTGGGGGACATGCACTTTCAGCCTACAACAGGACCACCTATCGCAAATCTGTTGGCTATGTCACCAGACGCAGTGAAATATTCCGCGGCTCAATTCTTGAAAATATCTCTTTATACACACCTACGAACGAGCGTCCGGCACTTGAGTTAGCAGAAGATATTGGATTATCACCGTTTATCTACTCTCTTCCCAACGGCTTTCAAACACGAGTTGGTGATATGCTAGGTGGCCCGCTTGAAGCGGGGACGATTCAGCGTATTGCAATCATTCGTGCACTAATAAACCGTCCCAAAATCCTCATTTTAAATGAAGCAGATGAAGGAATAGATATTTCCGGTAAAAAACAGATTGTTAACCTGCTTAATTCTCTTACAGACCTGACTGTTATTATATTCTCTACTGATCCTATTATTCTTAACAATTTCCCTCACCGTCTCTCTATGGATGAAATCTGTAACATACGTTCCAAAGCAAACTAGGGGAATCATCATGACTGTGAATATTCAGGAGCAGTATCAATTTCGGACAGCATCTCGGTGTGACGATGATGTAGTTTGTGATGGCAATTTCCTTATCACACTTGCAAATGCCAAACTGAACGGCACACCCTATGCTGAAGCGCTTAGCGAACTTCTCCCTGCAATTTGTTGGGACGGTACCTCAAAGCAACTTTTGGCAGCACTCCCTGTCGATAATTCGTATAGTCTTGAAGGGCTGTGCGATACGCTTGCGCGTCTCGGGCTTGAGACAAGCGTTCATGACGCCAGCACTTATGAAAAAATAGCCGGCCATGGTCTGCATTTAGCTTCAAACGGTACTATTTCTGCTGTAATGCCAGACACTGAAATACCTAATGATGGCCTATTGGTCTTAGTTTATCCACAGCTAGAAGCTATTAAGCCACCACCTAATACCTCATGGCTTTCGTGGACTATGTCTACGATGCGTAAACAAATAAACGGAGCATTCCTAGCCAGCTTCTTTGTAAACATAGTCGGTCTCGCACTGCCATTCTTTATGCGTTACGTCTATGACCGGGCTATCCCTGCTTACTCCGTAAGTTCCCTTTTCTATCTTGGGGCAGGAGTAATTCTGGCAATTGCGTTTGGAACACTTTTTAGAATCGTACGATCTCGCATGCAAACCTATTCTGCCGGAAGATTAGCTTATCTTTCAGGTACAGAGTCCTTTGGTAAAATCCTCTCCCTCCCCCTCTCTGTCCTTCTTCGCTCAAGCACAAACTCACATATCCTCCGCTTACGTGACCTTGAAAGAGTACGGGAATTTGTTTCTGGGAACCTTGCAACAGCAATATTAGATGCCCCTTTTATCGTAATTTACTTTATAGCCATCGGCATCTTAGGCGGCCCTTTAGTTCTCGTTCCAATTATCGGCCTTGCTTTTTACGCCATCATAATTCCGATACTCAGTATTATGGAAGATAAAGCTATGCGTTTTGCTGCTTCCTTAAATGCAGAACGCAGCTCAATACAGCAAGACACCATTGATAAATATAAAGATTTAGTGGCAACAGGCATTGAAGAAATTTGGATAACAAACTTTTATCGCATCATCATTCGTTCTGCCGTTGCCAATAAGAAATACTCCATGCTTGCCTCTGCGTTACGAGTTATCGTGCGCACAGCTGCTTCCTTACTGGCACTGGCAACGCTTGGAATTGGTTTGTTGCTGGTACTTAATGGAACTACAACGCCAGGTGGTCTTATTGCTTCTATGATGCTTATTTGGCGCATTACAGCTCCGGTTCAAAGTTTTGCAGCCTCATTCAGTCGCTATTACCAGCTACGTCTTTCTGCACAGCAAATTGACCGCTTAATGCAACTGCAAGGTGAAAAGCTTGATCCTTCTCTTATTTCTCCGTTGAAAAGACTGCCAGCCACCGTTCGTATCAGCAGGGTTGTACTTCGACATGTAGCTGACAGAGATCCGGCTCTTGGCGGAGTTTCTTTCCAAGTTGAAGAAGGAGAAGTTATCGGAATTACCGGTCCAAACGGTAGCGGAAAAACAACACTGCTTAGTGTTATAACCGGGCTGTTACAGCCACAGGCGGGAAGCGTTCAGATCGGCGGGCGCGATATTCGTCAGTTTAGCCCTGAAGACCTTCGCTCATGGCTTGGATTTATGCCGGAAAACGATACATTATTCCGTGGTACGCTACGTAGTAACATGCTTTTAGCAAAAGCCGGTGCAACGGATGAAAACATAAAAGAAGCACTGAAAGAAGCTGGTGCGGGTGATTTACTCGACACACTTTCTCACGGACTGGATACATTTATGGTAACTGAGAGAGGATTCACCCTCCCGCAGGACATGCAGCAAGCCGTTTGTATTGCACGCATGTTGCTGAAGAAACCACCACTTCTCGTTATGGATACACCAATATTCCATGGTGAAAAATACATGAAAAACTTCTTGGAATTTTTAAATAATTCTAGAGGAAACAGGACAATTATCGTTGCATCTCATGACATTCGTATTCTTGAACGATGCGACAAAGTGCTCATCCTTGATCGAGGTGAGCCAATAAGTTTCGGGAAGATAGCCAGTAAAAAAGCAAGCGACGACAACAATTCACCACAGCCACCAGCAACGGCATAATGGAGAAGAGGAATGAATACAAAATCATCACAGCACGACAGTATGTTCCGAGAAAGAAGCGTTATGCCTCACCGACGCCCTTCCCCGTTACGGGTAGTTACGTGGTTTATTATCATGTTTGTTTTTGGAATGTTATTTTGGGCTTCCTTGGCTAAAGTTCCAGAAGTAGCCAGAACTAGAGGACAAGTTATTCCTGTTGGAGATATCATCACGATTCAAGCGCTGGAAGGCGGCCAGCTTGTTGAACTTTTTGTCAGAGAAGGACAAGAAGTATCCAAGGGACAAGTACTTGCCCGATTTGAACCGATAAAAGCTGAAACAGATGTAAATCAGTTGGTTTCCCGTACAGCTTATCTTGAACTTGAAGCTGAGCGCTTGGCAGCCTTTGTTGAAGGTCGAAATGCAGACTTTTCAAAATTCAGCAAAGCATATTACCCGTTTGTTTTACAAGAACGTCAGGTGCTCTACGCACAAAAAGAAGAAATGCGTACCCGCCTATTGGCTTTGAATGAACAGTTGAAACAGAAAGAAAAAACACTGGCCGCAATTGATGCAAAGCTTCCGGTTCTTCGTGGACAGCTTACATCCTCTGCTGAGGTCTCCAGTTTATACAGGGCGTTGGGCAAGCAGAACATTACATCAAAACTTGAATTATTAAATGCTCAACAGCGTGAGGCTGAGTTCCGCAAAGAAATGGCGGAGCTTAAAGGTACTCAACAAGTTCTTTTGAAAGAAATTGAGGAAGTCAAACAGCAGATAGAAAACGCCAAACAAGGTATTTACACCGAAGCGCAACGCGAACGGTCAAAAGTTCTGCTTGAGCTTGCAGAAGCAAAACTGCGTCTTAAAGAACGTCGTTCAAGTTTGCAGCGCCACATCATAGTTTCTCCTGCGAAAGGCATTGTCAAAGAGCTACCGTTCCAAAGCCCAAGAGCTGTTGTAACACCGGGTGAAATTGTCGCTGAAGTGGTACCTGTTGATGTGGATTTGATCGTAGAAGTTCAAATTTCCCCTCGTGACATTGGCTTTGTCGAAGTCGGGCAGCCTGTAACCATTCGTATAGATACATTTGATTACTCCAGATACGGAGCATTGCCCGGAACATTAGACCATATAAGCCCGACAACGTTTACAGGACCTAACGGAGAGTTGTACTATGTAGGTGAAGTAGTCCCTGAACGAAGCTACATAGGAGACAAGTCCGCAAAACGCCAGATTTTCCCAGGGATGACCGCAGAAGTGGACATTACTACCGGACAAAAAACCGTACTACAATACCTACTGAAGCCAATATTTACGCTGACAGAAAAGGGATTCACAGAACGGTAAGTGCAGGGGGAAATTATGGCTGATAAAAAAAAAGCACCTACAAATATAGATGCAGAATCTGATAAATCATTACGTCGTGAGCAGGATTCAAAGGCAGCAGAACAGGCTGAACAAGTAAATCAGGACGCTAAGGCTCTTGATGCTGAAGAGTTTCTTCAATCTGGTCCTGATTACGGCTTTGAAGAGCAGCCTATAGGCACTCGAGAAGATGAAATAGCCTATTATGACAGACCTGACGGTGAAGGTGGACAGCATCAAGACTTTACGGACAGTGGTTCCTCAGATGCTGCACAAGAAGAAACCGCGGGAACAGTTTTTTCACCTGATTCTGGTAGCCCTCAAGAAGGTACTGGAGGCCGAGGCGGTTCGGCGGTTGGCGCTGGCGGGGGTGGTGCAACGTTCCCAGAACGAAATATTAATGCAGATGAAGGTAGTGTTCGAATAGAGCGCCCTATTCCTTCTGAACCAATAGAACCTTCTACAGTACCGCCTACTGAAACTGGCGGAGAGCCTACAGGCCCTACACCACCGACGTCAGGAACCCAACAGAACGTGCTTGTCCCTGAAGCGCAAGCTCCTTCTTTGAATGTCGCGCCGGCAACAGGTTTTGAAGATTCTCCAATTCCTTTGGATATCTCTTCTGCTCTTCAGGACTCCGATGGCGGTTCAGAAGTTCTGTCTATACAAATCTCCGGTGTACCTAACGGCGCAGTTCTTTCAAATGGTACGCCACTAGGGAATGGAATATGGGTCTTAACTCCTGCCGAACTTAGTGGATTGACCATCACTCCACCACCAGACTCTAACGTAGATTTCACTCTTACGGTTACGGCTACGAGCACTGAAAGCAACGGGGATATCGCAACGATCAGTGCTCAATTGCCAGTCAATGTTATCGGTGTAGCAGACACACCTTTGCTCCAAGCACAACTAGCCTCCGGTGACGAGGATATTGCAGCAAATTTCACCATCGACGGAGCATTGACTGATACAGACGGTTCTGAAACTCTCACATACCTTATTTCCAATGTACCGAGTGGCGCAACGCTCTCTGCGGGAACAGATAACGGCGACGGAACGTGGACGCTTACAGCAGACCAAGTTCAAGGACTCCAATTTACTCCTCCGCTCCATTTTTCCGGCAGTGTTTCTATGCTTGTTACTGCTATTGCTACTGAAGATGACGGTGACGTCGCGCGTGCCTCAACAACTGTAACTGCCGTGTATGACCCAGTTGCAGACACTCCGAATGCTTCTGTTGAGGATGTCAAAGGGTTTGAAGATACGCAGATCCCTCTCAAACTTTCTGCATCCTTGGTTGACCAAGACGGCTCAGAGACGCTGACAACGGTTATAGAGGGAGTACCAAGCGGTGCTATTCTCAGCAGCGGTACTGACCTTGGCGGTGGCAGATGGGAAGTCAGCCCCGCTGATCTTGGTTCCATTACGATACTCCCCCCTAATGATTTTTCAGGGGATATTCCGTTAACGCTCGTTGCTACAAGCACTGAGCCTGATGGCTCGCAGGCTGTTTCAAGCAATCCCTTTAATGTTCATGTTACTGGTGTTGCTGACACTCCTGATTTAACTGTCGTACCAGCAGGCGGCACAGAAGATATAGTCACACCACTTTCTATTACCTCAGCACTTAATGACCTTGATGGGTCAGAAACACTGGAGCTTACCATAGCCGGTGTACCAAACGGCTTTACCCTTTCTGCAGGAACTGACAACGGAAACGGAACTTGGACATTGGCTCCGGCAGATTTAACTGGTCTTTCTTTGACTGCTCCACAAGATTTTAGCGGGAATTTTGATTTAACAGTTACAGCCACAGCTACAGAAGCGGATGGAGACGTTGCTACAAATGTTGCAACACTGCCCGTACAGATTGCGGCAGTAGCGGACATTCCAGACGTTACTGCACAAGATGTTAACGGGACTGAAGATATTGCTCTTCCTCTTCAGCTCACAGCTGCCGCAACGGACATAGATGGTTCCGAGTCAATCACACAGGTTGTTATTTCGGGCGTCCCAAACGGCTTTACTTTTAATGCAGGTACAGACCTAGGTGGTGGCCAATGGTCAATTCCACCAGCTCAATTAAGCACACTCACTCTCTCTGCACCGCAGCATTACAGTGGTTCAGTCACGCTCACAGTGGAAGCTACAGCAACTGATACAGGTGGTGTAACTGCAACTAACTCAGCTAATTTTACAGCATCATTTGCCCCGGTTCCTGACGTACCAAATGTTGGGGCAACAAATGTTACTGGGGATGAAGACACCGCAATCCCCCTTACTCTCTCTTCGTCTCTTGTTGATACAGATGGTTCAGAGACACTTTCCCTCGTAATCACAGGTGTACCTTCTAGTGCAACATTAAGCAGCGGAACCGACCTTGGCGGAGGACAATGGCAGGTTGATGTTGCAGACCTTGGCAGCTTAACAATTACTCCGGGGCTTCATTTTTCAGGTGACATACCACTCACACTTGTTGCAACAGTAACTGAGTCTGACGGAACAACAGCAACCAACAGTGCACCTTTTAATGTCCACGTCGTTGGCGTTGCTGACACTCCGGGTTTGACAGCAAGTCTTAGTCCTGTTGATGAAGATCAAAACATGCCTCTTAATATTACGGGGACTCTTGTTGATACAGATGGTTCTGAAACATTAAGTTATGAAGTCAGCGGCATTCCAAACGGATTCACGCTAACAGCAGGTACAGATCAAGGCGGTGGAGTGTATTCATTAACCCCTGCTGAGCTAGCAAACCTTGAACTTGTTCCTCCTGCCAACTTCTCTGGTGATGTTCTATTAACAGTTTCTGTAACCACAACAGAAGCCGACGGTGACACCGCGACTGTTTCTACACCAGTAAGCGGAACTTTTGGCGGTGTGGCTGACCCTCCGTCAACAAGTGTCAGCAATGTTTCAGGCGATGAAGATACTCAGATTCCATTAGCCCTTTCCGCGGCTTTAACAGATACAGACGGTTCAGAAACACTGACGACTGTTATTACAGGGGTACCTACAGGTGCAACGCTTAGCTCGGGAACAAATCTGGGGAACGGAAAATGGAGTGTTGATCCAGCCGACTTGGCAACGCTTGAAGTAACGCCTCCATTACATTTTTCCGGCACCATTAACATGACTCTTGAAGCGACCAGCACAGAAGCGACTGGAGACAGCACTACTGTAACCAATCCATTTATTGTAACGGTAGCTCCAATTCCGGATGCTCCAAACTTAGCGACACCACCTATTGTTGGTAATGAAGACATCCCGTTGGATCTCAACATAACTTCGTCGCTTGTTGACACAGACGGTTCAGAGACACTTTCTTTACGTATTGAGGGTGTCCCTAACGGCTTTACATTGAGCGCTGGGACAGATCTTGGTGGCGGAGAATGGTCGCTTACTCCTGCACAGCTAAATGGACTTACTATGTCCATGCCACAAGACTATAAAGGTACATTCAATCTTACTGTTACTGCTACTGCTACAGAACCGGATGGATCAACAGCCGATACACAAAATATTGTTCCAGTAACTGTCAACGCTGTTGCTGATATTCCTGCATTAACCGTTACTCCGGCATCAACTCTTGAAGATAACTCTGTGCCGCTTGATATCAGTACCGCAACCACTGACATCACTGGATCTGAGTCAATATCTAAAATCATTATTACTGGTGTACCGACTGGCACGACTCTTTCTGCCGGTACAGAAGTTTCTGCCGGCCAGTGGGAGCTTACTCCTGCCGAACTTACAGGTTTAACACTCTCCCCTACACCGGACAGCAACGTTGACTTTACTCTAACGGTCACTTCAATAGCAGTTGAGCCTAATGGCAGTACAGCACAGAATGTGGCAAGCCTTCCTGTTTCAATCTTAGGTGATGCAGACCTCCCCGGTATTGCAACCAGCGATGCCTCGGGGAATGAGGATACATGGATACCACTTACTATCAGCGGTAACCTTACAGATGTTGATGGTTCAGAGACTTTAAGTTTTATCGTTGACGGGTTACCAAACGGTGCTCAACTTAATCTGGGAACACAACAGCCGGATGGAAGCTGGACTATAAGTGCCGGTGACATTGGAAACCTGAGCATACGCCCTCCGGGAAACTTTAGTGGTACATTCGATATTACTGCAACGTCAGTTGCGACAGAAAATGATGGTGATGTTGCAACAAATTCTGCTCCGATAACCGTCACAGTTGACGCAGTTGCAGACCGCCCTCGCGTTGTTGCGCGAAATGTAAATGGCGTAGAGGATAATGACCTTGCGCTGAACCTTTCAGCTAACGTACGTGACCCTTCCGAGGAAATTCAATCTGCTGTCATCCGCAACGTGCCAAGTGGATTCACAGTCATAAACGGTACAGATCTAGGAGGTGGCGTTTGGGAGGTTCCTGCTGACCAGCTTGGAACTATTGAACTGTCGCCACCGCAAGATTTCAGCGGTACAGTAAACCTACAATTCAGAGTAACCACCGTTGAACCTTCTAACGGTGACACAGCTGTTCGCTCTCGCAATTTCAGTGCCTCATTCAGGGCTGTTGCAGACCAGCCTACCGTGACTGTGCAAGACGAGGTTACAGACGAAGATACAGCTGTTGCCTTAAACTTAGACTCACAACTTACGGACGTTGATGGCTCTGAATCATTAACGCTTGTTATCTCAGGCGTTCCGAATGGTGCTGTTCTATCTGCTGGTGTTGATAACGGTAACGGAACATGGACTATTGATCCTGCTGATCTTGGAAGTTTAAGCTTTACTCCGCCTCTGAACTTTTCTGGTGACATCCCTCTAACGTTAGAAGCAACAAGCACTGAAGCTTCCAACCAAGATGCAGCAACAAATAGCGCTACCTTTAATATTCATGTTGTCGGTGTTGCTGATACACCGGGGCTCGTTGCACTTGATGCACATGGTAACGAAGACGCAGCCATCCCACTTACTATTCGGGCTAATTTGTTTGATACCGATGGATCAGAGAGCCTTTTTGTTGAATTTTCTAATGTTCCGGCAGGTGCAAGTTTCAGCGCAGGCACACAGTTGCCTAATGGGAACTGGCGAGTTCCTGCCGCTGATCTTTCAAACTTAACAATCACACCCCCTGAACATTCGAACGTAGACTTTACTATTAATGTTCAAGCTCTTTCTGTGGAAAGTGACGGAGATCAAGCCTATTCTGCACCGTTGCCGATCAGTATTTCATTACGCGGTGTGCCTGATGCTCCGGTTATTATCTCAAACAGCACCGTCGGCGATGAGGACACTGCAATTCCAGTCAACTTTGAGGTAGCTTCAGGCGACACAGATGGCTCTGAAACGCTCAGCTATGTTATTTACGATTTGCCTAACGGCGCGTCGATCAATGTAGGCACATTTATAGGAAATGGAAAATATTCTCTTACTCCTTCGGAACTTCAGTCACTGACAATTACACCGCCTCAGGATTTTGCAGGTAATTTTGATGTGTCATTTGACGTTGTTGTACAGGAAGATGATGGTAGACAATCTACCTTCAGTTACACCCACCCTGTTGAGGTGACTCCGGTTATTGATGGTATTCGTCCATACCCGACAGCTAGAGGACTAGAAGACACCGCTATCAACTTAAAGGTTGATCCGGCTTCTCGAGATTCCGATGGGTCAGAAACAACGGAATGGGTAGAAATCTCAAATATTCCTACTGGTGCAATTCTTTCTGCTGGAACAGAAACTTCACCGGGCTCCGGTGTGTTCAGGCTAACTCCTGCGGAGTTTTCTGGGTTGACAATTACACCGCCTCCAGATTCCGGCGATGACTTTACATTACAAGTCAGCTCACTCATTCAAGAACAAGATGGAAGTCAGGAAGTACGTTCCGGAACTCTTCGAGTCGTTGTAGAAGCAGATGCCGATATACCGAACGTTTCAGCGCAAGATATTACCGGCCCTGTAGGCACAGATATTCCAGCTCAAATCGCCAGCTCATTAAACGATATTGACGGCTCTGAGTCTCTGAAACTTATTATTGGAGGACTTGCAGGCACGGGAATTATTCCAACAGAAGGATTAAACCTTGGTGGCGGAAATTGGCTTATTGACGCAAGTTCTCTTCCGACCCTCGCTTTCCATGACCAAGGTGGTGGCCCAGACACAGACGTTCCAGTCACTGTTACTGCAATTTCGACTGAAACCGAAGGTGACCAAGCCACCAATACAGCAACATTTACCATTACCACGACACCTGGTGGCGGTGGTGGAGGTCCTGGAGGCCCCCCTGTTACACCACCTACTGTTACCGTAACTCCACCGCCTACCGGTGATGAAGATCTAGATTTTCCTGTGGGAGTCTCTGTTGATTTCGGTACAGACGGAAGTCAGTATGCAGTAATCATATCAGACCTCCCTCCAGGTGCGAGTCCGAACATAGGGTTTTATGACCCTATCAATGATCGTTGGATTATTGATGGATCAAATACTGCTGTTCTCAACAATCTGGAAATTACGCCACCACCTGACTTCTCCGGAACATTTGATTTTACAATCTCGGCTGTGAAAACTGGTAACAACGGAAACACGTTGATAGATAGTCAAACCGTGACTGCAGATATTGATCCGATTGTTGATACGCCTAACATAACATTAGGAACAACAAATGGTACTGAAGATACACCATTTAATATCGATTTAAATATTAACCCAACGGACATTGACGGTTCTGAATCCGTGACATCGGCAACCATCAGCAACCTTCCATCTGGAGCCACGTTAAGTGGTACCGGTGTGACCGATCTTGGAAACGGAACCTACGAAGTCAATTTAGCAAACATCAACGATATACAGTTTACCCCACCGCCAAATGGCCATGGTAATTTTAACTTTACGGTTGATGCGGTGATTAGTGACTCTGGAACCGTTACTGGCAGTTTTAGCCAGAACGTCGGGGTTAACATTGCCGCTGTAACAGATCCTGCAATTCTTACAGCCACAGACGCAACAGGTGATGAAGATACTGCTATAGCCCTTACTCTTGATGCACAGTTAGTAGACACAGACGGCTCTGAAGTAATGTCTACAACAATTACCGGAGTTCCATCGGGTGCGCTGTTCTCAGCTGGTTCTAACAACGGTGATGGATCTTGGACATTCACGCAGGCCCAACTATCAGGGCTTACATTCACACCGCCACCTAATGCAAATGGTGATATCAACATGGAACTCACTGCATTCACCATGGAAACATCAACAGGCCAAGTGGTGACAACTACAGCACCATTTACTGTTTCCGTTACAGGTGTCGCGGACACTCTTATCGTTGATTCTCAAGACTCTACAGGAGCTGAAGATACCGTTATACCAATGACTTTAGGATTTACCCAGACAGATACAGACGGTTCTGAAACCGTAACAGCTGTTTTAACAGGTATTCCTGCGGGCTCTACCCTATCCTCTGGTACCCAACAGCCGGATGGTTCATGGCTTGTTGATGGAAATGATTTAGCTACGTTAACGATTACGCCTCCACTTCATTTTTCAGGTGACATCAATGTTCATGCGGATATTACGACAACAGAAACAGATGGTGATTCGTTGACTGAAGGAACTGACTTTACAGTAACGGTCACACCTGTTGCGGATGCTCCTCAATTAAGCACTACTCCTGCGACCGGAGACGAAGACACACCAATCAATTTAGATATTCAGGCGGCGCTTACTGACCCTTCAGAAGTACTTACTGTTTCTATTGCAGGTGTACCTGCGGGAGCGACGCTCTCAGCCGGTACACAAAATCCTGATGGAACATGGTCGGTTGATCCTGCGGATCTTGCTGGATTAACTGTAACTCCGCCTACAAATGACAACTCTGACTTTACACTTACGATCACAGCAACCAGCGAAGAACCGCAAACAGGCGAAACACAGCAAACCGTAGCGACATTGGATGTTGACGTTCAGGGAGTAGCTGACCCTGTAACAATAACAGCTACTGATACAACCGGAGACGAAGAATCCAGTATCCCAATTACAGCCAGCTTTGCCTATCAGGATACAGATGGATCTGAAACAGTAACCGCAATTACTGTATCGGGTGTACCTGTGGGTGCGACTCTTTCCGCTGGTACACAAAACCCAGACGGAACATGGACTGTTGATCCGGCAGATTTGAGTTCCTTAACAATCACCCCAGCTCAAAACTTCTCAGGAGATATTCCTCTTACTCTTGATTTCCTGAATGAAGAAAATGACGGGGATACTTCTGTCACTTCTGAAAATGTTACGGTTACTGTCACTCCAGTTGCGGACGCTCCAACACTAACGGTTCAGCCGACTAGCGGCGATGAAGACACTCCTATTGCTTTAGATATTCAACCTGCACTTACAGATTCTGGTGAAACGCTATCCGTTGTTATTGATAACGTGCCATCTGGTTCCACCTTCTCAGCCGGTACCCAAAACCCTGATGGTTCATGGACATTTACACCTGCGGAACTGAGTGGGCTTACCTTTACACCACCACCTGAAGCGAGCGGGACATTTAATTTAAATGTGACAGCCGTAAGTACTGAACCAGACAATAATGACACCGCGCAAACTTCGGAGCAGCTGACCGTTACGGTAGATCCTGTTGCGGATACTCCAGTGTTGTCGACCTCACCTGCCAGCGGGGATGAAGATACAGCTATTCCGCTGGATATACAGGCTAGCTCACCAGATAGCGGTGAAACAATATCTGTCACAATAGATGGTATCCCGTCCGGTGCTACTCTCAGCGCTGGAACAGACAATATGGATGGTTCGTGGACACTAGATGCAGGCGACTTGGCAGGACTGACGCTGACTCCTGAACCTGATTTTTCAGGTAATATTACACTGAACGTCACCGCGACCAGTACAGATGGTACAGATCAGGCTGTTTCAACTTCCAGCCTTGTTGTAGACGTTGAAGGTCAACCAGACGCTCCGGCATTTACAGTTCAGGATTCAAATGGAACACAGGATACTCCTATTGCCTTAGATATTCAGGCACAAACGACAGCACCGGGAGAAACTCTCAGTGTCACAATTGATAGTGTTCCAACCGGTGCAACGCTCAATGCCGGAACAGACAATATGAACGGCTCATGGACTCTTGATCCGGCTGACTTGTCCGGACTTGAAATCACGCCACCTGCTTCTTTTACAGGTGTTATCAACCTAGGAGTTACTGCAACAGTTGAGCAAGATGGAAATACCCTTGATGTAACAGACAGCCTTGATGTGACTGTGAGTGCTCCTCCTGCTCCATTCAGCTTTGCAGCTGCACCATACATGGCAATAATGGCGTCAGATGCCGAAGAAGAGCCACCAATTGAAGCCAGTCAAGAGGTGGCAGAATATATGGACTCACTTCCTGTTGAAGAAGATGAAAATGATCCGAATGAAGTATTAGTTGCTCAGCAATTGGACACTAATCTTAACGGAGCAGGCTCTATCGGCTCTGACTTAGATACGATGACTCAGGATGAAGGCCAGCAGCAACCTGATGATCTCGGAGGTGAGACTCCTAAAACGCAGGGAAAAGAAGCTCTGCCTGAACCGGGACCTGAAGCACCGAATGCAGATTCTGAGATTACCGCGGATACTTCTACAGGTGAAGACGAACAACAGTAAAAACTAAAGCACCTACAAAAAGACGACAATCTATAGATGCTATTTCCATTAATACATACACGAAAGCATCATGCTTCTGAAAAAGATCATTAAAAGTAGTCAACCTATACAAAAAAAGACCTGTTGTTGATACGGCAGGTCTTTTTTTGCCCCTTCTATTTTGTAAAAGGGCTATAATTCGGTTTGCTCTTAACGAGACGGTTTAGTTTTCCTAGATAGCTACTGATAATGACGGGGTACTTTCATTGGAAAATAATTCTAGCTTTTCTCTAAGTACAACATGGTTTTTCACCATTGGTGCAGCCTTTTTCAAAAACGCGGCACTATCTTCCTCTGTCCCAATAACGTGCACAAAAATAGGATGTGGTGGGTTTTTAAAAGCTGAATTGTTGGTAAATTCTGTATCCTTGTTTACTATCCCAAGCCCTTTTGTCGCAGTAGCTTGAAGGACGTTAGTGCCACCCGCCACTTCCAATAACGCTTTATATAAAGGCTGCCCGTTGTATGTTTCAAAGTCTATAGTCACGCAGGTAATTTTTTCAATTGTTGTGCTCATGGTATTCTCCTAATTTTTTCTATATGTCCCGCCCCCCTTTATTCAGGGGGCGGATGCCACATTTCCCATAAATGTATCGTTACCTCATTTATCGGGCGGCAGATTCTTGTGCAGAAAGCTGAACTCGCTGTTTTCCATAACTTTTTTTGAGACGAAGCGAGATGTTAACTAGAGCTATTAAAACCGGTACTTCAACGAGTGGTCCAATTACTCCGGCAAAAGCCTGATCTGAGTTCAAGCCAAAGACAGCAATGGCTACAGCGATAGCAAGTTCAAAGTTATTGCCGGTTGCGGTGTATGCAATGGATGCGTTTTTATCAAAAGGAATGCCCATCTTTTTGGCAGTAAAAAAGCTGATAAAGAACATAACTACAAAGTAGATTACAAGAGGGATCGCTACACGAAGCACATCAAAAGGAAGTTCAACTATCATTTCTCCTTTCAAACTGAACATCAGTACAATTGTTGCTAACAATGCAATAAGAGTAATTGGAGAAATAGCGGGAATAAACTTAGTATTGTACCATTCTTCGCCTTTACTGCTCACCAGCACTCTTCTGCTGAGGTATCCAGCGAGGAAGGGAATTCCAAGATAAATACAAACGCTTTCAGCAATATCAATTATGGAAATATTCACCTCAAATCCGGAAAAACCAAAGTATGGTGGAAGAACGGTAATGAAGAGCCAAGCAAGGAAGCTATACGTTACGATTTGGAAAACACTATTTAATGCCACCAATGCTGCTGCGTATTCTTTGTTACCACCACCGATGTCATTCCACACAAGAACCATTGCAATACAGCGTGCAAGGCCGATTAATATGACCCCTGTCATGTAACCGGGATGATCTCCAAGGAAAATTAATGCCAATGCAAACATTAACACAGGGCCGACAAGCCAGTTCATCGTTAAAGAAAGGCTTACGGCTCTTTTATCTTTCATGACTGTACCTAGAAGGTTGTAGTTAACCTTAGCGAGCGGTGGGTACATCATGAGAATTAGACCGATAGCCAACGGAATGTTCGTACTGCCAACGGACATGGATTCATTCCATTCTGGCATTTGCGGGAAAATTACTCCAAGGGCAACGCCTAAAGCCATTGCCGCAAATATCCACACTGTTAAATATCTGTCTAAAAAGCTAAGACGACTTTGCATTTTTTCTCCTCATTATCGATTTTCGTCGAAAGACGATAATCTATTTAAAAAATTTTTAACTCGACAAAATATCGTATATCGTCGAAAGACGATTTTAGTATAAATAAAAAAAGGCTTGCGCCTATTTTTCTTGTAAATTTTCAGTAATAAGCTCTTGAAACAGATGAACTGTTTCTTGATTAATATGATAGCAAACCTTCGGTGGATTAGGTTCTGCCGTAATAAGACCCGCTTCTTTTAAAATCCGTAAATGTTCTGATACGGTAGATTGAGCAAGTCCTAATTCAGAAACAAGGCTGCTATTCAAACATCCGCCAGCATTATGAAGTGTGTTAAGGACACGCATAATTCGAACTCTAGCAGGATGTGCCAGTGCTTTTGCGAGCTTCGCAATTTCTTTCTCATTACACTCATCTTGCTCTGAGGTAGAAAAGGCAGCGTTCGTGGATGCTATACATTCAGACATATTTTTTCTCTTTTTTTGTAATGCGACATCATTCATCGCCGTCTGACGATTAATTAAAGCCACTCACAATATTTGTCAACAAAAGCATCGTCTTTAAACGATTATATCGATATAACAGTTTGTAATAATAATTTTTATTTTTTAAATTTAACTGTCATCAATCGAAAAAACTTTCATCACATGAAATAAGCTTGTGCACTTCTTTCATCATTACTTTTAATAACAAAAAAGCTGCCTAATTCGTAGATATACGTATTCGACAGCTTTTTTGTTTTTTATCGTAGCCCAATTTACCGTTTTCTTTTCAGTTTGCGCTCTTCAACCCAACAATAAAACACAGGGACAACAAAGACCGTAAGAAGTGCTATCGTCATGCCACCAAAAGACGGTATTGCCATCGGAACCATAATATCTGCGCCCTTCCCTGTTGATGTAAGGATTGGCAACAACGCGAGTAACGTTGTGGCTGAAGTCATTAATGCAGGTCGAATTCGCCGTTTGGCCCCTTCAACAACAAAGGCACGTACCTCTTCTGCGGTCGTTGGTTGCTTTTTGCCTTTTGATTCATCAAGAAACGTTGCCATGATGACGCCGTCATCTGACGCAATGCCGAATAATGCTAGAAAACCAACCCAGATGGCTACGGACAGGTTAATAGGGTGAACTTGGAAAAGTTCACGCATGTGTGTTCCAAAAATTGAAAAATTCAAGAACCAATCCTGTCCATATAACCAGATCATGATGAAGCCACCCGACCAAGCAACAATGATACCTGAAAACACCATCAATGTTGTTGTAATCGCATTAAACTGCAAATACAGAACAATAACGATAACAAACAATGCCAACGGTAAGATGACGGCCAGTTTCTTTTGAGCGCGAATTTGGTTTGTATAACTTCCGGCAAATTCAAATGATACTCCTGCAGGGATCTTCAATTCCCCGATGGCTATCTTCTGATCCAGAAAATCGCGTGCCTGTTCTACAACATCTACCTCAGCATACCCTGGTTGTTTATCAAAAAGAACATATCCAATCAGGAATGTGTCCTCACTTTTAATAACCTGAGGTCCCCGAACATATTGGATATCTGCCAACTGCGATAAGGGAATTTGCTCTCCTGTTGGTGAAGCAACCAAAATGTTCTCAAGCCCTTCTATGGAGTCTCGCAATTCTCGCTGATACCGCACTCGCACTGGATATCGCTCACGCCCTTCTACTGTGGTTGTAATTACACGCCCGCCAACGGCACTGTCGATGACGTTTTGAACTTTTGTGACTGTAATGCCATACCGTGCAATCGCATCACGGTTTATCACGACTTCAATATACGGCTTGCCAACAATCCTATCCGCAGTCACAGCGGCAGGCATAATTGACGGTATCTGCTTTAAGTAGCGTTCCAGCTGCAGTCCAAATTCTTCAATTACAGGAAGTGTCGGGCCCTTAATTTTTATTCCCATAGGTGCACGCATTCCCGATTGAAGCATAACTATTCGCGCTGCAATCGGTTGCAGCTTAGGCGCACTCGTTACCCCCGGCATCTGTGCGGCGATAACAATAGCATCCCATATGTCGTTTGTGGAACGTACACCGTTCCATGCATCTCGGTCAGGATTAAGCTTTGTATCAAGCGCCATCCTCCATATTCTGAAAGGCCGACCGTCAGGATCAGGAATCAAATGCCCTGCTGCATCACGTTCATAATACCCCTGAACGAGGTACGGGTATCCATCATTTGCAGGAAGCAGTTTGTTATCCACTGACCGCATGTAATCTTTTTTTGATTCATCATACTTGAACCGCATGCGCTTACCGTCAGTTCCCAAAAAGTACTCCGGCTTGTAATTGATAACCGTTTCAATCATGGAGACGGGAGCTGGATCAAGCGGAGTTTCTGCTCGACCGAGCTTACCTACAGCACTTTCAACCTCAGGAATCTGTTGAATGGCTTTATCTTGCTTTGCTAGGACATCCAGAACTTCACCAATTGAAGCATGCGGCATAGTTGTAGGCATATAGAGAAATGAGCCTTCATCCAATGGAGGCATAAATTCTTTGCCTAACCCCGGAAGTGCATGATTTAACGCTGCCATTGGTGCGGTCGCACGGATAGAGTCAGGCAGCCAGCTTGTTAGCGTACCAAAACCAAGCCAAACGCACATACCGAAAGCTGTAATAGTAAGTGGAACCAACATGAAAGTTGCTTTGTAACGTAAGAACTTACTAAGCAATGTTGGGTAAAGTTTCTGGAAGCCGTAGAAAAAGCTCATTAGGCCACCAATAGTTCCGCCTACGAATAGTATATTCAGCAATGAACCTTTTTCTGGCCCAAGCGGCAGCCAGTGTTGAGAAAGAACCACGGTAATTGCTATAATTACCGTCCAGTTTTCTATGCGCTCCAAAATGTGTTGAGCTGTGTCTGGTAAGTATTCTCGCAAAACTCTTCTAATGCCGATATATGCGATAACTAGCCCAAGCCACCAAGCAATTGTTACACTAGCCACTATACCAAAAAGAACCATCAAAGCAGGTATGAGCCAGGCCTTAAGTTTTACTACTCCACCGGATTTTTTGGCTTTAAAAAGCAGGTGCGCAAGCATTGGCAACACAGTAAGAGACAACAGAATGGAAGCACCTAACGCAAATGTCTTTGTATACGCCAACGGTTTAAACAGCTTCCCCTCTGCGCCATCCATTACAAACACAGGTAAGAAGCTGATTATTGTAGTGGCAACAGCGGTCATTACAGCACTGCCTACCTCCGCAACGCCGTCAAAGACCAGTCGTAACGAATCTGCACCATCTGGAGCTTTTTCAAGTTTCTTAAGTATATTTTCACAAATAATGATGCCCATATCCACCATTGTACCAATGGCGATAGCAATGCCTGAAAGAGCCACAATATTGGCATCAACCCCTATGGTCTTCATAGCAATGAAGCACATAAGCACAGCAAGGGGAAGAAGCGAAGAAATTACAAGGGAACTCTTGAAGTGCATGACCGCAATAAGAACAACTATGATAGTAATCAGAATTTCTTCGGTAAGTGCACTGTCCAATGTCCCTAGCGTTTCTTGAATAAGCCCGCTTCGATCATAAAACGGGACAATGGTAATTTTTGACACAGTGCCGTCAGCTAGCGTCTTACTTGGAAGCCCTGCACTGATCGTCGCGATTTTTTCTTTAAGATTTTTGATGACCTCAAGTGGATTTTCCCCGTAGCGGACTACGACAACACCACCCACAGCTTCTGCGCCGTTTTTATCCAACGCTCCACGCCGTGTTGCAGGGCCGAGGGTAACTGAAGCGACATCCTTCACGGTTATCGGTGTATTGTTCTCAACTTTGATAACGGCTTTTTCGAGATCTTCCAGCGTCTTTACAAAGCCTACCCCGCGAATAATATACTCAACGCTGTTTATCTCCATCGTTCGCGCGCCAACATCTAAGTTTGACTGCTTAACGGCGGAAATTACCTGTTGAAGAGTAACACCGTATGCCCTCATGGCATCAGGGTTCACATCAATTTGATACTCTTTAACAAACCCACCAGCGGATGCTACTTCAGACACACCTTCTGCTGAAAGCAAGCCATAACGGACAAGCCAGTCCTGTGCGCTCCGGAGTTCATCCAGCCCCCAGCCTCCAGTCGGGTTGCCTTCAGAGTCGCGTCCCTCAAGCGTATACCAAAAGACTTGCCCCAGTGCAGTGGCATCCGGTCCTAATGTCGGCTGCACACCTTGCGGCAAGGTTCCCGGTGGAAGGCTGTTCAATTTTTCCAACAGACGTGAACGCGACCAATAGAATTCTACATCTTCATTAAAAATGACGTAGATCGTGGAAAAGCCAAACATGGAGTAGCTTCGTACGGTCTTTACTCCCGGAATACCCAAGAGGGAGACCGTCAGAGGATATGTAACCTGATCCTCCATGTCCTGCGGAGAACGACCATCCCATGCTG
This sequence comes from Halodesulfovibrio sp., assembly GCF_015482765.1. GTDB lineage: Bacteria > Desulfobacterota > Desulfovibrionia > Desulfovibrionales > Desulfovibrionaceae > Halodesulfovibrio. The sequence continues at coordinate 6,832 of NZ_JADMLB010000009.1, read as the reverse complement.
TAAAGACTATCTGCTGGTTTTCACCGATATCTGGAATTGCATCCACAGGAACCGGATTGCGAGGAAGCCCTCCTAAATCCCAGTCAAATGGCGCAACCATAGCCCCCCACCCGAGTAAAAGCACGGTGAGAAGCACCACCACAAGCTTACGCTTTAGACAAAAATAGATAAGCTTTTCAGTGAAAGTACGTGGGACGATACCATCTGTAGACTCACCTTTTACAGCTGGAACAGATTCGATATCTTTTTTCTCTGTAATAGTTTCTTTATCAGTCACAGATATCCCCTTACTCTACAGCAAGCTGCTTTTTAACTTCGCCACAATTAAGCATTTTTGCGCCAAAGTAAGGGTTACGGATACTCTCATCCTGCTGCAACCAGCCAGCTCCTTTGTTATCAAAAGCCATTGGGCAATGGATTTCATAAAGCTCACCGTTGAGGGAAATTCCCATGCGTTTCACGATTTCCAACATTGCCGTTGAAATAGTGAAAAAGCCTTTACGCATGATCTCGATATCTTTTCCATTACGCATCTCAGCAATGCCGGAAGTGATAACCTGCTGCTGTGTTTGCCAGAAAGACTTAGCCTTTTCTGAAAGCCCCGCACTGGAGACAGCATGTACAGCTGCAGAAAAGTCTTTCAATGCAATACGCGCTGCTTCGGCATCATCGTTACTTAATGCTTCTGAAACACCGACATATTTTGTAAGAGCCGATCCAATTTCCATTTTAAATTTTTGCGGAGCATCAAGAGCCGGAGTAAGAGACTTGGCAATACTGTTTACACCGAAAGCCTCTTTTAATGCAGAGTAATGTGCTAATGCCAAAGCGAACAGTTCATGCTGACGTTTGTAAGACTCTGCTTCTGCACCAAGGATGCAATCATTCGCAAGCAGCATTCCGTTCTCTTTCCAAGCCAACAGAGCATCGCCTTCAAGCATCCATGTTTCTATAGAGCCAAGCTTTTGTCCTATCTTAGCAAACAGCGCTTGAGCTTGTTCGATATTCCTTTGCTGTAAAGCACGCTTCAGCGATTCGAAATCAGTATTCATGAAGTACAATTTAGACACAAGGATAGGCGGTGCGCCAAGATGGTCAGTATCTTTGTGGTCATGGGAAGCATGAGAAGACGTATGTGCAGCCGTTGTATCACTCATCATACTCGGCTTTGCCATGATCTGAAGAGCACTATCGAGCTTGAAAGCTCCTTTACTTACAACCAGCTCTCCTTCATGAAGCCCGCTTTTTACGACGTATGAATTGTTATTCTTTGCTCCTAGAACAATTTCCCGACCTTCATAAACGCCTTCTTTATCGGGATTCTGTACATACACAATGGCTCGCTTACCGGTGATCAAAGGAGCAGATGCAGGGATAACTAAAGCATCATCTTTGCCTTTCGCAGACTGTTGTTGTGAAGCCTGAACGAACATGCCCGGTTTAAGCTGATCGTTAGGGTTCTTGACCTCAATACGTACAGCTACAGTGCGAGTTTTCTGACTAACGACAGGATCGATGTAGACAATTTTACCGCTGAATGTTTTTCCGGGAAGAGCCTCTGCTGTAAAGGTTACAGCATCTCCGACAGCAATCCACGGAAGATCAGTTTCGTATGCCTCAAGCACTACCCAGACCATAGAAAGGTCTGCTATTGAGTACAGAGGTTCACCTGCTTTTACATACGCCCCTTCAACAACATCTTTACGAATAACAATGCCGGATTGGGGAGCATAGACAGTTATATTTTTAGAAGGAGTGCTTTGTCTTGCGGTAGAAGCGATTTGTCCTTCAGATAACCCTAAAAGGCGTAATTTCTCTTTGGCAGCCGCTATATTATTAGCGACTGAACGACGGATAATAGAAGAACTTTTTGAGGAAAGACGAGACTCTGCTGCAACAGCTTGAATCAATTCTGCCTGAGCGGAGTACAGCTCCGGGCTATAGATAACAGCCATGGGCTGTCCTTTACGCACCACGCTGCCTGTTTTTGCAATAAGAAGACGATCTATACGGCCGGCTGTCCATGCACTGATTGTTTCCACACGCGATTCGTCATAATCAACCTTACCGACCATACGCACGGCGGACGTAACAGACTGGCGTGAAACAGGGGTAACTTCAACATCAGCCAGTTTTCGAGCAGCACTATCAAGTTCAACTTGGCGATAGCTTTCTGCAAGTGCTTTGTTTGCATCAATTTCAAGCTTAATCAGATCCATAAAGCAAATAGGACACTTCCCCGGCTGCGGCAGCTGAATTTGTGGATGCATGGAACATGTCCACACAACTTTACCGGTTGCCTTCTCAGTATCTGCCCCCTGCTTTGCACTCGTTACTTTTGTAGCTTTGGCATCGTCATGATCATGAGCAACCCAAATATCTGATGCCCAAATGCCCCCGACTAACGCAATTGCAGCTGCACCAAAAACAACTTTACCTATATAACGAGGTAGCTGCATCTCACTCTCCTAAAAATTCATACGCGCTCTCCAATACCGCACCAGAGAGCGCGCATGTGCGATTATTTAACGACTTCTAACTCAACACCCTGACTTTCAAGCTTCTTGATGAATACTTTAGGGTTCTTTTTGAATTTCGGCAGGCACATCTGACAGCAGAAGTACACACGCTTACCATTGTGATCTGCATACAGATCCTTGTTGATCTCATTCCCCATTACTGGACACTTCGTTTGCGGTGTTCCTGCAAATGCAGCTGTTCCCTGCACTGCAAACGCAACAAGAGCGAATGCAAGGACACATGTTTTTAATACTGATTTCATCTCATCTCCTCGTTTTACTGTGCTACTCAACTGTTACATTGAGTTCGGTTTGTGGTAAGGATAACTCTGTTAACCCAGTTAGATCCTTGCGGACAACAGGGAGTTCCGTACCAACCAATTGCTCAAGCTGTGCTATACGCTGTGCTTGATCTGTAAGTGCACGCGCTTGGGCAATGTATAATTCGAAATATGTTTTCTCAGCTGCAATAACCTGTTGCAAATCAATTTCACCACTTTGATAAGCTTCAAGGTTCACTTCCACTGATTGTTCTGCCTTAGGAATTAGGCTTTCATCATACAAATCTATTTGTCGCATCGCATCACGATAGCGATACAACGCCAACTCTAAGTCTGCGAGAAGAGCATCTTTACGCCCTTTTTTCGCTTGGATGGCTACCAGCCGTTTCTCTCGACCTTCTTCTACTGCAGCATCGCGAGCTTCCTGCCATAACGGAATATTTATACTTACACTCGCTATAACTGGGTCATCTCCGTTTTGACTTGGATCACCGGATCGAGCTTTATCTGTGTAGATTGACTTTATCCCCAGCGTAACGTCTGGATAATAATTCTTTTCAGCTAATACGATTTGGGCATCAGCCCCTGCCAGCTGCTGATTAAAGCTAAGTAATTCGGGATTCTTTTGCTCAAGCAGCTTTTTCAACTTCTCGATTTCAACATCCAACTGCAAATTGGCAACTTCTGAAAGATGAACAACATCATCAACCGCACGCCCCATAGCAGCATTTACCCGAGCTTGAAGTGGTAACACCATATCCTTCAGAGAAGCTTTTCTATTCCGCGCTGAATCAAGCTCTACTTGTGTTTGTAGGACATCTGCATACAACGCGTTGCCTGCTGAATATCGAGCACGAATTGTTGCTTCCATGAATTCTAATAATTCAATTTGATCACTTGTCAGTTGGATTGCGCGCGTTACATATAACAATTCATAGTAGGAAACTTTAACATCTCGGAAAATTCTAGTTTTAATGCTGTCAGCTCGTGCCTTCAAAACATCGGCTTCTCGTAAAGCGACGTTCTCTTTGGCATCGAGCTTACCGAGCCAAGGAAATTTTTGAGTGAGTCCGTAACTCATTCTTTGGGGACCGACTCGAGTTTCCACAGGGACAATATAAACTCCAAAACTCAGCTGTGGATCCGGAAGCGTCGACACCTGAGGTGCTTTTTGAACTGCTGCCCGCCACTTACTGAACGCAGCCTGCAATTCACCATTGTTTTCAGCGGCTATTTGCAAATACCCTGTTAACGGATCAGCTTCTCTCTCCTCTGCATATAAATCTCCCACCACAAACAACAAGAGCATTACTGCAAAAACAATGCGTTTACCCATAACTTCTCTCCAAGACGTAGTGCGACCAACAAATAAAAAGAATATATTCAAATAATTATTATGGAGTTATTATATTTATATCTGCCTGTATAAAATTTTTACAATCACTCAATTTCCTTCTTGTTATGCAGCAAATTAAAGACCAACTGTATTAATTCGTACTATTTTAGTCAGATATCTACTTGTAACAAAACTTCTCAACATATCAGAAGAATAGAACTGTCTAAAAAATAGACACCTGTTTAAAGGCAGCAGGTATTGATGTCTATTTTTTTAACAGAAGCCACACATAACCTTCTCATCATGCAATTTCACAAGACGTAAAAAAACGACTTCAGAGAGTACTCTCTAAAGTCGCTTTTTTACAGCAAGATGGTAATTCGTATGAACATAGAAACTATGTAAATACCCCATGTTCCCATAATATCTTTATTCCAATTCCTATCAAGACAACTCCACCTAGCAATTCAGCATACTTACTGACACTTGTAGCCCTAGAAAAGGTCTTTCCAAAATGTAGTCCCGCTGCAGTAAATAGCAACGCAACAATACCAATTACAAGAGCAGGCCACCAGATAGAGAGTCCCAGCATGGAAAGACTTAATCCCACTGCCAGAGCATCAATACTTGTTGCTACTGAAAGGACAACTAGGGTCATTCCTTTTGTAGGGTCTCCTTGCGAATCCTCATCTTCTTCAAAAGCTTCACGAATCATTTTCGCGCCAATGTACCCAAGAAGAACAAAAGCAATCCAATGATCATATGCCTCTATTGATGAACGGACTGTACTGCCCATATACCAACCCAGAATGGGCATAAGAGCCTGAAACAGGCCAAAGTGCCAAGCCAGCCTGAATGTCTGACGAGAGGTTACCTTTTTTAATGCAACACCTGTTGCAATCGCAACTGCGAACGCGTCCATAGCAAGAGCAATCGCAATAGTAATAAGTTCAAACCCACCCATACAATCTCCCTGATTGAGTTCTTGCAAGAGGTACTGGGGAACCTATTTTTTGACAAGGGGGTATTTTATGCTTTTTAAATAAACAAGTTGTTGAAGAGCAGCATTGCTTTTCCTTATTCACGAACAATTGTCGTGATAATCTCGCCAACTTTAAAACCCCATTTACGCATAATACTTTTGTTCACCACAACATTTGGCTCCATCAACCAAAGCCAATCCTCTACCTGCAAAGGTATTGTCTTATCTTTAACAGGTACAAGCAAGGCGTAGTCCATCCTCAAAGCGTTGCCGGATACTTCAAGTTTTGCGAGACCTTCTACATCAGCTGCTGTTCCTTCGAATTGATTCTCACCAATTTTCTTGAATTCCCAACGCCTTTCTAGCTTTTCGCCGTCATCAAAAATGAACTGCTCTGTAAGTATGCCATGCGTCACTCCAGCTTCTTCATGCCATTCACCATGCATAACGGCATTAAACGAGCGGCGAACTTTACCACTGAACCCTAAAATCACACCATGCGCCTTTAATTCTCCTGAAAAGAATTGTTCAAGGACAAAAGGAGCCCCTCCCACAGCATTTTCGCTCGGAGAAATATTCGAACATCCAACCAACATCATTGCACATAGTGGCCAAATAATTTTATCCATCAGCCTCTCCTGTTAGCGCTTCCGGTTACGCGGCGGATAATTTGGTGATATATCGGGTATGGCAATATTCGCATAAACTTGCACGCCCATGAAAAAAGTGGAGGAAAGTGTACTTCCATCTTCTTGTGAGAAAGCCCTTTCCAAATATACTCTGCTGCCCGCTCTGCACTCACAATCATAGGCATGGGGAAAGGATTTAAACTTGTGAGCTGTGTTTCAACAAATCCCGGGTTCACCGCAGTAACAGTCACCCCATAGGTCTCAACATCAAACCTGAGACTTTGCAGAAAGTTATTAAGACCCGCTTTTGTTGCACCGTATGCCGCTGCCCAGGGAAGTCCCCTGTATGATGATAGCGACCCAACTCCTACAAGATGCCCACTTCCACGTTCAATCATATCAGGCAACGGCAGGAGTAACGTATTAACAGCACCGTAAAGATTTATCTCAAACAAATGCCTACATGCTTCCATAGAGATTTCATTGGCTGTCATGTTTATGTGTGTTCCGGCATTTGCCATAACCAAATCGGGAACACCCCACTCGGCCTTAATTTTGTCGTAGGCATCAGCAAGCACATCTTCATTCCGAACATCTGCGGCTACATACATTAAATTTTCTCCGGCTTGATGCCGGGAAGCAATCTCAGACAACTTTTGATCGTTCCGAGCAGTAAGAGCGACCCGTTTCCCTTCAGCCAGAAATTTTGTCACTAAAGCTTCACCAATTCCACTGGTTGCGCCTGTAAGCCAAATAGTTTGTACATGCTGCATAGCCTTATTCCCCGTAGTAAAAAGTGAGATGCACTTCGAAGTTTAGCATGTTTCCACGGCTGAAAAAAGAGCATACTATGCAAATGGTATCCTCTACACCGCATAAAACAAATTGGTTTACTCGCTTCTGGCGCAGAAGAGTTCGTGAACCGGTTATTCAGGAATTAACCAAAGGTACGTCTGTCCCAAAGGTCACGCTCGCCTGCATTTTGGGATTAATTTCTGCCACGTGGCCTCAAATTGGGACTAACCCTCTTATGGCGATTCTCCTTTCATGGATATTCCGTTGTAACAAGGCGATAACAGGCGGGA